>DASRRI010000134.1:0-169085 GCA_035695765.1 Dongiaceae bacterium | reverse complement strand
CTCGTCGAAAACTTCTTCTGTCATCTCAAGGCGTTCCGCCGTCTCGCCACGCGCTACGAAAAAACCGACAGCAGCTTCGCCGCCATGATCCAGCTCCGCAGCGCGCTCCTCGTCCTCCAATAAATGTCCACAGGCCCTAGTGCGCCATAGATTGCGCTTCCGATACCAATATTCGGACCTCTTCGTCACCATCAGCGAATTCTGAAGGCCACTCAGATAGTCCGGGAGAGCAATCGGACTGGCCTCCACCTTGCCGGTGACCCAGACAATGTCTCCCGCAACTGGTTCTGCATTCTTGGATTCGGCCGCTATCAGGCGTTGTTCTATGTATCGGGTACCCGCTGCATGGCTGGCGGATATTGCAAGCCATATCGGCGGCAGAAACGTCGCCAATGGAATCATGAAAGATGCCGCTCGCTGATACGACCGCTCGCGATAGCGGCTTGCAAAGGTCTGGTGCAATCTGGCCCCCTCGGATCAGTATAGTATAAGTAGGGTTTGAAAAGGTTCATCAACGCCTAGTGATCGCATGAAAGCCGCCTTCTACGACCGCAACGGATCCGCCGACGAGGTGCTGCAAGTCGCGGAGCTGCCGATCCCCACGCCCGGGCCGGGCGAGGTGCTTGTGCGCATCAAGGCTTCGGGCGTCAATCCGTCGGACGTCAAATCGCGCACCGGGTTGCGCGCCAAGATGAGCTATCCGCGCGTCATCCCTCACAGCGACGGGGCGGGCGTGATCGAGGCGATCGGCGCGGGCGTCGATCCCGCGCGGGTGGGCGAACGGGTGTGGCTGTGGAACGGGCAATGGCAGCGGCCGTTCGGGACAGCGGCGGAGTATATCGCCCTGCCCTCGTTCCAGGCGCCGCATCTGCCGGATGGCGTGCCGTACGAAGCGGGCGCGTGCCTCGGCATCCCGGCGATGACGGCCCATCGCTGCGTGTTCGCGGACGGGCCGGTGGCGGGGCAGACCATCCTGGTGACGGGCGGCGCGGGCGCGGTCGGGCACTATGCCATCCAGCTTGCGCGCTGGGGCGGCGCCAGGGTGATCGCAACAGTCAGCGGCGCGGACAAGGCAGCGCATGCCAAGGCAGCGGGCGCCGACTACATCGTGAACTACAAGAGCGAGGAAGTCGCGCAGGCGGTGAAGGACATCACCAAAGGCCAAGGAGCCGACCGCGTGATCGAGGTCGAGTTCGGCGGCAACCTCCAGACCACCCTCGCCTGCCTCAAGATCAACGGCGTGATCGCAACCTACGCCTCATCGGCGGTGATGGAGCCGAAGCTGCCTTTCTATGCCATGATGTTCCAGGGAATCACGTTGCGCCTGGTGCTGGTCTATATCCTGCCCGAGGCGGCGCGCCGGCAATCGATCCAGGACATCAACCAGGCGCTGGTGCAAGGCGCGCTGGTGCACGCCATCGCGGAGACCTATCCGCTGGATCGGATCGCCGAGGCGCACCAGGCGGTGGAGAGCGGCAACTCTATCGGCAATGTCGTCGTGACAATCGACTGACGCAGCGCTCTATTCGGCGGGCGCCTCGGTGCCGTAGCGTAAGACCTGCACGCGCTCCAGCGTGATGAGGCCGGCGCCCATGATCGGCTCGATCCGGTCCAGGAAGGCGCGGATCTTGTCCTCCGCATCGACGATCTCGATCACCATCGGCAGGTCTTCCGACAGGCGCAGGATCTTCGCCGTGTGGAGCGTGCTGGAATGGCCGAACCCCATCGGCCCGCGCAGGACGGTCGCGCCGGCGAGGTGCGCCTCGCGCGCTTTCAGCACGATCTCCTCATAGAGCGGCCGGTGGCCGGTCTTGTCGCTTTCGCCCAGGAAAATGCGCAGCAGCATGGCGTCCTTTGGAACCTGCATGGCTGCCTCCTATCGATTGATGAGGGTTGCGAGTGCGTGCCCAGCCCAGACCATCACCAGGCACAACACCACCGAGCCTACGATGTTCGCGCCGACCAGGAGCCATTGTCCATCGCGCGCCAGGGTCAGCGTCTGCAGGCTGAAGGACGAGAACGTGGTGAAGCCGCCCAGGATGCCGACCATCAGGAACTGGCGTGCCTCGGCCGGGATGATGAAACGACCGTCGACCCCCGAGAGTGTGGCGATGAGGCCGATCAGGAAAGATCCGGCCACATTGACGGTCAGCGTACCCCACGGGAAGGTTTCGCCGAAATGCCGTGCGATGACGCCCGAGCACCAGTAACGGACGACGCCGCCCAAGGCGCTGCCAAGTGCCACCCAGAGTGCGATGACCGGTGACATTCTTTCCTCTTCCGACTGCCAGGTCCGCGCCCACCCGTCGAATCGGGGAGCGATTCGTCATTTTACGACCAGGATCGCGCACGGCGCGAGTTCCACCAAGCGGTCGGTCGTGCCGCCGATCAGCCGATTGTAGAGTGCCGAATGGCCCATGAAACCGACGACCAGCAGGTCGCATCGGTTCTGTTCGACGAATTCAACGATACTGGTCACAGCGTGGCCCGGAACGACGTGGGGTTCCACCTTGACCCGCTTGATGCGGGCCTGCGCCTGGCAGGTTTCGATCAGCTGGGCAAAACGGTGACCGGCTTCCTCGCTTTCCTCCACCAACTCGTCCATCGTGGTCGGAAAGCGCGGCAGCTCCTCGACCGAGACCATGAGCAGGCGCGCCTTGTGGCGCTTCGCCAGATCCAGGGCGGCCGCGAAGGCCCTGGCGGCGCCGTCCGACCCGTCGTGTGCGATCGCGATCCGCTCGAACATGTCAGCGTTCCTCCGCGGCTACTTTCGCGGCGGGCGGCGGCTCGTCCACAATCGGCTTGAAGGCGGGCTGGAACCATTTCTGGGCGATCAGGGTCGGGACCACGGCGCTGCCGATCACCGCCGTCACCAGGATGGTGTATTGCTCCTGGTTGATGATGTGATTGGTGAGACCGAACAAGGCGGAGATGGTGCCGAAGGTGAGGCCGGTGGACATGAGCAGTGTCGTATACATACCCTCGCGCTTGTCGAAGCGGAAGGCGCGGGTCAGCGGCAAGATGCCGACGAACTTGGTCGCCATCTTGATTGCAAGGAAGATCACGATCAGGCCGGCGGCCGCAATCACGGCGTGATAATCGACCAGCGATCCGGCTTTCAGGAAATAGAACGGGGTCAGGATGGTGAAGGCGATGATGCGCATGCGGTGCGGCAGCTCTGGGTCCGCCAGAAAGGCCGGCGCCAGCGCCATGCCGACCAGGTAGGCGGGCAGCACCGCCTCACTGCCGGCGACACTCGCCATGCCGCCCAGCGCCAGCAGGACGAGCGAAATGAATTTGGTCTCCGGCTCGCTGACCCGGTGGCCTACCTTGCGGAAGAACCAGGGCGCGAATCGCGGCAGTAGCCAGAGCGCAACCGCCACGACGGCACCGAATAAGGCGAGCCACAGGTCGAACTTCGCGAACACGATGCCGAGCGCCAGTACCGTGCCGAGGTCATTGATGAAGCAGGCAGCGAGGATGACCTTGCCGATCTCGGTCTTGTTGAAGCCGGTCTCGACCATGACCGCATAGACGACGGCAACCGACGTGGTGGAGAGCGAGATGCCGGCGATCTGCGCCTGCGGCCAGGACCAGCCGATGACGAAATGCGCATAAGCAAGAACGCCGCCATAGGGTGCGAAGAAACCGACGATGCCGATCGACATGCTGGACCAGAAATTCTTGCGGATGACCCGGCTGTCGATCTCGGTGCCGGCGAGGAAGGTCAGCAGGATGGCACCGAATCCGGCGAGGAAATTGACCCAGTCCGTGAGCGTGAGGCCGATGAGATTGCCTGCAACGACGCCCACCATGATCTCGACCAGCGCGACCGACATGGCGATCCGGATGGAAATGATAGAGGCAAGCAGCGCTAGGCCGAGCCAGAGCGCAGAGGCGAGCCAGACATTTCCCATCGCGCGCCTCCTTAGCTGCCGGTCGGACCTCGCCGCTTGCGCCGCGCGGTCTGCGCCACGTTGACGATCAGGATCGCGAGGCAGCCGAGGAACAGGATCGGTGCCGCCGCCGCGATTGGAAGATATGGCAGCCCGATGCCACAGGCGGCCACCCAGATGATGAGCGCCAGCGCCAGGCTGCCGTCATCTACGAACAGGCCCCAAAGTTCCTTCACGATCGTTTTCAGCGACGCCATCATCATTCTCCCATTGCGACCGGTCGCCTGCGCCATCCCGCCACCTGTGCAGCGGCCAGCCCGGCGATCAGCAGGCACACAACCATTGCAATGACAGAGAGGTCTTCCCCGGGCCAAGCGAAGCCCAGCCCTTCGCCAATCCAGAAACAACCGAAGGCGGAGATGAGCACGCCAACCGCGAACTTCAGCGCATTCTCCGGCACGCGTGCCAGCGGCCGATTGATGAGGAAGCCGAGTCCAATCACCAGGATTCCGGCGGCTGCAGCGCCGACGCTGGCAGGCAGCAGCGTGTTGCCCGCCGCGCCGACCGCGATGACGATGAAGGCAACTTCGATCCCTTCGAGCACGACCGCCTTGAAGGTCGTGATCACGGCGAGGGGGTCGAGGCGCAGGACCGCGATCGGTCCGGCGGCGCGCATCTGCGCGGCTTCCGCGGCGAAGGCCGCCGCTTCGTCATGAAGCGGAATGATCCCGGCTGCGCGCAGGATCGCCTTGCGCAGCCAGCGCATGCCGAACAGCAGCAGCAGAAGGCCGATCGCGAACTGCAGCGGCTGCAGCGGAATGACGCTGAGGAGTGGACCCAGCAAAAGGACGATGGCGACGAGGACAAGAGCGCCGGCCAAGCTCCCGACCAGTGCCGGGCGCCAGCCACGCACCGTGCCGACAGCGAGCACAATCGTCAGCGCCTCGACGAACTCCACCAGCGAGCCTAGGAACGCGGCGAGGACCGACGGTGCGGCCTGCAGCAGCGCGCTCATGCGCAACATCCGTGCACGCAATCGTCGGGCAGTGAAGTGGTTGAGCGGTAGATCGGCATCGTTCCTCTCCCTCCGCGATCCTGCTGTCGCGGTTCAAGTCCAGAACGAGCCGCAAAAAAACCCGCTCTGTCGGCGGGTTACAACTAGGCTCCCGCCGCGTGCTAGCACGCTGGCAGGAGTCATCAGCCTCTGCGGCGGTTTTCGGGGGACTCCATCCCCATCAGTTGCAAGGATGGCGAACAGCAATTGCTACGTCAATGGGCATTGTGATCTGCCCGACCATCCTCGCGGCCGCTATTCCGGCAGCCCGTGGACTTCCTGTGGCTGGTCGAAGCCGTGCATCGGATAGTGGCCGAGGGGCACGAGCTTGCTGCCGCAGGGCGAGGCGAAAGCCTTTGATGCCAGCAGCGGCTGGTTCAACGGGCGGCACAGGCCCGTGATGCGGGCAGCGAGGTTGACCGCCGGGCCGATCACGGTGAAATCGAGCCGGGTCTGCGAACCGATATTGCCGTAGCTGACGGAGCCGGCATGGAGCCCGATGCCGATGCTGAGCGGCTGCTTGCCGGCGCTGGCGCGCAGCTCGTTGACATCGCGCAAGGCATCCAGCGCCTCTTCCGCCGCGGTCAGGGCCGTAAGGCATTTCTCGTCGCGGTCGAGATCGTCCCTCATCGGGAAGATCGCGAGGACGGCATCGCCGATGAATTTCAGTATCTCGCCGCCACGCGCCATGACGGGCCGCGTCACCGCGTCGAAATAATCGTTGAGGATCGCCAGCACCTCGTCGCGCGGCAACTGGTTGCTCATGGCGGTGAAGTCGCGCAGGTCGCATTGCCAGATCGCAGCGGCGATGGTGACGCTTTCGCCACGCCGGATGAGGCCGCCCATCACGCGCCTTCCGGCATCGGCGCCAAGATAGATCTCCAGCAGCGACTTCGCCGTCAGGCGCGTCTCGATCGCTTCGACGATGAGAGAGAGCAGCGGCAGCAGGCTCTGGAAGCCAGTGAACTGCTCGTCGCTGAATCCACCCGCCGCATCGGTCGCGATGGAGATGACGGCCATCGGGCGGCCGTCGCCGCGCCGCAGGCCGAAGATCGCGTAATCGGTGCCGCCCTCCGCCAGCAGATCCTCGAGGATCGGAAAATCGAGCCGGAGTCCCGGGCCGAACAGGCGGCGGCGGATCATCGGCTCGCCGGCATAGATGAGCGCCATTGGGCTGCGCAGGTACTGATCGCTCTGCCAGATATCATGCTCGCGCGAAAAAGCCTCCACCTCCGGCGCGGCGCGCGACCAGCGATAGGCGATCGAGGCGATCTGCGGATGCAAGGTCGGTTTCGCCAGCAGCATGCGCATCAAGGGGAAACCGCCACCGCTCAGCTCCGCCCCCAGGCCGCGGATCAGCTCCTGCCCGGTCGGCTGGATGCGGCCCTCGCGCAGCAGCCAGCGGAAGGCGCGGTCGATCGCTGCATTGTCCAGCCGCAATTCCCCGTCGATCGCGGGCGGCAGGCTGGGTGCGGGACCGGTGCCAAATGGCTGATTCATAAGCCCATGATGAGTTTGGGGTTGAAGCAGGTCAAGCCTTCCACCATGTTCCCGTTAAGACCTGACATCCGCTGTCCGGATGCCGCTTTATTCCTGGAGCCGATGATGTTCATCCAGACCGAAGAGACTCCGAATCCTGCCACGCTGAAATTCCTTCCCGGGCGTGTGGTGATGGAGCGCGGGACCGCCGACTTCGACAGCGCCGACAAGGCCGCGCGCTCGCCGTTGGCTGAAAGCCTGTTCCGCATCGATGGCACCGCGCGCATCTTCCTCGGCAGCGATTTCATCACCGTCACCAAGACCGACGAGAAGGACTGGCCGGTCCTGAAGCCGCAGATCCTCGGCCTCATCATGGAGCATTTCTCCTCGAATCGGCCGGTCATTCTATCCGATGATAGCGCATCGGCGGCCACCGACGAAGACGATGAGATCGTCGCGCAGATCAAGGAACTGCTGGAAACCCGCGTGCGCCCGGCGGTCGCCCAGGATGGCGGCGACATCATTTTCCACGCGTTCGAGGATGGTGTGGTGTATTTGCACATGCAGGGCTCATGCTCCGGCTGCCCGTCTTCGACTGCGACCTTGAAGATGGGGATTGAGAACATGCTGCGCCATTACGTGCCGGAGGTGGTCGAGGTGCGACCGGTCTGACATAAGGGCGCACGGCTTGAATTTGAAGGGGCGGGGCTATCCCGCCCCTTTCATTTTGTGGCCGCCCGATGCCGCCGACTGGGCTTGTGCGTGCAAATCAGGCTGCCACGGGCGCGCGAAATAGCCCAGGAAGGCTCCCGGTAAGGTTTACCGCCAATTAATCAATTTACCTCAGGCTGCAAAGTCGGCTTCCCCATATGCGGGGCGGCTGGAATACGGCTGCGCCGCTTGGGAACCTCAGCGACATGTTTCGTACCTGGCCGCTGTCTAAACGTTTCGCGATCCTCAGCGGCCCATTGCTGATCGGCGCCGGGCTGCTGATGGCGATGATGAATCACGTCTGGTACGTCGAGGGTATCGAGCGCGCGGCGGAGCGCAACAACGTCGCCCTCGCCCACGTCCTTTCCAATGTCGTGTGGCCGGATTTCGAATCCGAGGTCCTGGCGCGGGGGGATTCCAGCGACGCCTCGGCGCCGGCCGCATGGCGCACCAAGCTGACCCGCGAGATCGCATCGGTGGTGCGCCACACCTCGGTCGCGAAGGTCAAGGTCTATCGCGCCAACGGCACCACTGCCTATTCGACCGACCCGACCGAAGCGGAGGAGAATGAGGAGGACAATGACGGCTTTCAGGCGGCGATCAAAGGCGAGGTCGAGAGCGAGGTCGAGTTCGAGGACGAGATCAATACTTTCGACCGGGTGATCAGCGACCGCGACACCGTCTCCAGCTACATCCCCATCTTCGATGCGGACAATCCGAAGAAGGTGGTGGCGGTCTTCGAGATCTACGACGACATCACCGCATTGCTGGCCCAGTTCCGCGATGCGGAGGTCCGCACCATCCTGTTCGTTGGCAGCCTGTTCCTGCTGATCTATGCCTGCCTGGTCATGATGGTGGTGCGCAGCGAACGAGCCGCAAAGCGCCATCATGAAGAAGGCTTGCGTTTGGCCGACGCCGCAGCCCGCGCCGATGCGGCAAGCACGGCTAAGAGCGAGTTCCTGGCCAATATGAGCCACGAGCTGCGCACGCCGTTGAATGCCATCGTCGGGTTCTCCGAGGTGATGAAGGAAGGCCTGCTGGGCCCTGTCACGCCGCGGCCCTATGCCGAATATGTCCGCCACATCTGGGTGGCAGCATCGCACCTGACCGATATCATCGGCAACATCCTCGATCTCAGCAAGATCGACGCCGGCAAAGTCACCGTGGAAAAAACACGCGTGGCGCTGCCCGAAACCATCCTGCTGGTCTGCAGCATGATGCAGGACAAGGCCAGCAAGCGCGGCACAACCCTCGCGCAAGATATCGATCCCGGCCTCGACACGATCGTCACGGATCCCGTGAAGCTGAAGCAGATCCTGCTCAACCTGCTGTCCAACGCGATCAAGTTCACGGATCGGGAGGGCAGCGTGACGCTTCAGGTAACGAAAGCCGGGCCGAACGTCGAATTCGCGATCCGCGATACCGGCATCGGCATGAACGAGGCCGAGATCAAGATCGCCATGAGCCCGTTCGGTCAGATCGAATCGCCGTTCTCGCGCATGCATGAGGGCACCGGCCTTGGCCTGCCTCTGACGCAGCGGCTGGTCGGCCTGATCGGCGGCCGGATGGCGATCAGCAGCCAGAAAGGCATCGGCACCCTGGTGACGGTTAGCCTGCCGGCCGATCAAGCCGTTTCCGCGCCGGAGCCGCGGTCGCTGCCCGATTTGGCGCCCGTCAAGGCGCGCGTGCAGGCCGAATAGGGCCGACCCTAATCCATCACGCGATGCGGCAGGCCGGCCTGATCGACCACCGGATAGTCACGCGCGCTGAACAGCTGATAGTGCCACCACTCGTTCGTATAGAATTCGAAGCCGGCGGCGGTCATCAACCCCAATAGCAGCAGGCGGTTGCGCTGCGCCTCCAGCGGCACGTCGGTGCGGCCGTGATGCGACAGCGGCGTCAAGGCGTCGAAGTCGGTGCCCATGTCGAGCTCCCGCCTCTCTGCATCGATCAAGGTCAGGTCGAGCGCGACGCCGCGGTTGTGCGGCCCGCCCGCCTTGGGATCGGCGACGAATTCCGGATCAGGGCTGGCGTTCCAGAGCGCCCATTGCCCTTCGACCGGGCGATAGGCATCGAAGATTTTCAGCCGATAGCCGAGCGGCCGCGCGAGGCCGATCGCCACGCACAGGCCTTCCACCGCCTTTGGATGCAGATAAGGCCTGGCATCCGCCCGATAGAACGCCTTGCCGGTGATATTGTCCGAAGTGGCATAAGCCAGGGTGATTTCGACGTCGAAGGCGGGCGTGCTGGTATCGATGAGGCTCATGAGACTCTATTTGGGTGAGCTTGTCAGGCCGGCATGCGAAGGCTACACAGCCCTTGAACGCCGGCATCCCTAGCAAACCTGCGCCCAGCCGCAAAGCCCGTCCGTGACATGCCTGCCATCTCATGACTGCGACACCAACATTCCTGCCCTTGCTGGCAATCGAGACGTCGGGGTCTACCTGTTCGGTCGCGCTGTGCACGGCCGAAGGCCAGCCGCCGGCGCATGAGATCATGGTGACGTCGCACGGCCATGCGACAGCGCTCGCGCCCATGATCGTGCGGGTCGCCAAGGCGACAGGCATCGCGCTGACGGCGGTGAAAACGATCGCGGTATCGTGCGGGCCGGGCGGCTTCACCGGCATCCGCGTCGGGCTTGCCACGGCCCGCGCCATGGCGCTCTCCATCAATTGTCCGATTGTCGGCATTGGCACGTTCCAGGCGCTGGCCGCGACGGCGGCGCGGTCTGGCGGGAAGCTTGCCGACCGCAACCTGGTGGTGCTGGACAGCCGGCGCAGCGAGCTGTTCGCGATCGAGCTTGGCGCGGATCTGCGGCCGCTCTCAGCGCCGGAACTCTTGACGGCGGATGAGATCACGGCGCGCTGCCACGCCGGAAATGTTGCGTTTATCGCGGACGCGGAACTGACCCGGCTGGCCGCCCTCAAAGGGTTCAGCGCTACCGCCGATGCGATCGCGGTCGCCGAGCTTGCAGTAAGCCGGCCCGATTTGCATCTTCCGGCAGACCCGATCTATCTGCGCCCGCCCGACATCTCGCAGCCGAAGCCGCGCAAGCCATGAGCCGAGAACCATCCGATGCAGTCACGGTGCGGCGGATCACCGCGTTCGACCTGGCGTTGCTCGCGGAGATGCACAAGGCGATCTTCAAGGCGCCGTGGGATCAGCCGTGGTCGGCACAAAGTTTCGCAGAGATCCTGGCGATGCCGGGCGCCCACGGCTGGCTGATGACGCAGGGCGACACACCGATCGGGTTCACGCTGGCGCGCTTCACACTGGATGAAGGCGAGATCCTGCTGACCGGCATCATGCCCGAGGCGCGGCGGCGCGGTCATGCGATGCGGCTGATGCAGATCACGCTCGATGCGGCACGCGAAGCCCGCATTGCAAAATTGTTTCTGGAGCATGCCGCCGGCAACCAGGCCGCCGGCGCACTCTATGGCCGGTTCGGTTTTGCGCCGATCGGCCGCCGGCGGGCTTATTATGAGCGGCGCGGCGGTGGACGCGAGGATGCGATCACCTTGCGTTGCGAGCTTTCCGCTGGTTTTCAGTGAGAAGGCCGTCTTCCTGAATAGAATTGCGGAACTTTTCCGCGCCTCAATACATGACTCTGATGGTAATTATTGCCAATTTCGGACTGTAGTATTAAACAACTCCAAGTATGGGGACAGGAGACATGACATGGTAGATGAGGCCAAGAAAAATGGCGTGCTGGCCATGGTCACCGAAATCGTTTCCGCCCACCTGTCCAATAACACTGTCCCCGTCGGGGACATTCCAAGGCTCATTCACGAGGTCTATGGCGCCCTGACCGGGCTGGGGCAGGTTCCGGCCAAGAGTGCGGAGCGTCTGGAGCCGGCGGTTGCGGTGAAGAAATCGGTCACCGCCGATTACATCGTATGCCTTGAGGACGGCAAGAAGCTGAAGATGCTGAAGCGCCATCTGCGCACGGCCTATGGCCTGACGCCGGAGCAATATCGAGAAAAGTGGGGCCTTCCCGCCGACTATCCGATGGTGGCACCGAATTACGCGAAGAAGCGCAGCACGCTTGCGCGTCAGATCGGACTGGGGACAGGCGGCCGCAAGCGCTGACGCCGGCACGATGACCGGCCAAAAGGTTTGCGCCGGCTGCATTCTGTGGGCAGAATAACTGATAAAGGATTGGCGCTCGGACGCAACCGCGCGCGCGTGAGGAGCCGGCAGGCTCATGACAGCGGGGCATGATCGTGAGCGTCGTATCGCGACTTGAGAAACTGTGCCAGGACAAGGGCCTGAAGATGACGGAGCAGCGCCGCGTGATTGCCCGCGTGCTGTCGGACGCCGACGATCATCCCGATGTCGAGCAGCTCTACCGCCGCGCCTCCAAGATCGATCCGGGCATTTCGCTCGCCACCGTGTATCGCACCGTGCGCCTGTTCGAGGAGGCGAGCATCCTGGAGCGCCACGATTTCGGCGACGGACGCGCGCGCTATGAGGAAGCGCCGGAGAATCATCACGACCACCTGATCGACATCCAGTCTGGCCAGGTCATCGAGTTCAGCAACGAAGAGATCGAGAAGCTGCAGCACCGAGTGGCGGAGCAATTGGGCTACAAGCTGGTCGGACACCGGCTGGAGCTTTATGCGGTTCCTTTGGCAGGCCGCGCCGGAGTCAAGAAGCGATGAACACTGCGCGCGCGAGTCAAGAGGGGTCGGTCCAGCGGCCGGTCCACGTGCAGCAGGCGAGCCTGGACCTGCGCGTCGCCGAATCGGCGGCGGAGATCGAAGCCGCCCAGGCCCTGCGCTACCGCGTGTTCTATGAAGAGCTGAACGCCCAGCCGACGCCGGAAATGTCGGCGCTGCGCCGCGACTTCGACAGCTTCGACCCCTATTGCGACCACCTCATCATCATCGACCGCGAACGCGGCGAAGGCGCCGCCGGGATCATCGCGACCTATCGCCTGATGCGGCGCGAGCAGGCAGGACGGCGCGGCCAGTTCTATTCGATCGACGAGTACGACATCTCGCCGCTGGTGAATTACCGCGGCGGGATCCTGGAGCTCGGGCGGTCCTGCGTCGATCCCGCCTACCGCACCAAGGCGGCGATGAACCTGATGTGGAAGGGCATCGCCGACTATATCCTGCATTACAACATCGGCGTGCTGTTCGGCTGCGCCTCGTTCCCCGGCACCGATCCGGAAGAGCACAAGGCTGCCTTGTCCTATCTTTATCACCGGCATCTGGCGCCGGCGGAATATCGCGCCCGCGCGCTGCCCGGCCGCTATGTTCCGATGAACATGATGCCGTTCTCGGAGATCAACGAGAAGCGGGCCTTCATGGCACTGCCGCCGCTGATCAAGGGCTATCTGCGCCTGGGCGGTTTCGTCGGCGACGGCGCGGTGGTCGATCCCCAATTCGGCACGGTCGATGTCAGCGTCGTGGTGGTGCACGACCTCATCACCGACAAGTACTTCAAGCATTATCGCGAGCATCAAACGGGCAAGACGGACGAATCCAGTTCCGCGGCCTGATTGCCCCATGACCCTCGCCGCACCGCGCAGCGTCTCCCAGGAAGTCACCGACGACCCGCCGCTTTCGCCGTCCGGCGTGACGCCGTTCGGATCGAGCTATCTCGGTTTCTTTCGTCTCAGCTCCTACGGCCTCGTCACCTTGGCCCTGACGCCCGTTCAGATTTTGATCCTCCTGATTGTCCCAAGGATGTGGTGGGCGCTGCCCTTCGCCTATCACAAGCTGTGCTGCCGCATCATGGGGCTCAAGGTGCGCGTGGTCGGCGTGCCCGCCAAGGCGCGGCCGCTCCTCCTCGTCAGCAATCACGTTTCCTATCTCGATATTCCCGTGCTGGGATCGATCGTCCCGGTCTGCTTCGTCGCCAAGACGGAAGTGGCGAAATGGCCGGGCTATGGCTGGCTTGCCAAGCTGCAGCGCACGGTATTCGTCGACCGGCGGCGCAACACCACCTTGCAGCAGCGCGATTCGTTGCATCAGCGCCTCGCCGAGGGCGATGCGCTGGTGCTGTTTCCCGAAGGGACATCCAACGACGGCAACCGCATCCTGCCGTTCCGCAGCGCGCTTCTGAGCGTCGCCGAAGCGTCGCCGGCTGAGCGTCCGCTGGTGATCCAGCCGGTCTCCATCGCCTATACCAGCGTCAATGGCGTACCCCTGGGTTGGGGGCTGCGCCCGCTGGTCGCCTGGTATGGCGGCATGGAATTGGGCGGCCATCTGTGGCGCTTCAGCCGGCTCGGCCGGGTCGAGGTGGTGGTGCAGTTCCACGGCGAGGCGCGGGCGGGCGATTTCCTCTCGCGCAAGGAACTGACCCGCTATTGTTCGGAGGCGGTCGCCGGCGGGGTCGACCGGGCGCTTGGCGGGCGCCTGCTGACAGCGCCGGCTGAGCCCGAAAAGGCTCAATCCTGACAACACTTTAAGCCAGCTTGGCGGAACCCGGTAAATCGAGTACAGGAGACCGCCACGGGGCATGCTAGAGTAGCCTTGGGCAATCACCCACTATGGAGCGGACGAGGCCGGACCTGATACGGCCGGTCGAGACGGCATTGGCGAAGAAGCTTTATATCAAGACCTATGGCTGCCAGATGAATGTCTATGACTCCGCCCGCATGGCGGATGTTCTGGCGCCCCTTGGCTATGGCACGGCCGATACGCCCGCCGATGCCGACATGGTCATCCTCAATACCTGCCACATCCGCGAGAAGGCGTCGGAGAAAGTGTTCTCCGAGCTTGGCCGCCTGCGCCAGGCACGCGCCGAACGGCGCGAGGCCGGCACCGACATGATCATTGCGGTGGCAGGCTGCGTCGCCCAGGCCGAAGGCGCGGAGATCCTCCACCGCGCGCCGGACGTCGACATCGTGCTGGGGCCGCAGACCTATCACCGCCTGCCGGAGATGGTGGCGCGCGCAACGCGGGCCCGCAGCGCCAGGGATGGCAATGCGCGGCGCGGCGCCGGCGTGCTCGACACCGATTTTCCGGCGGAATCGAAATTCGATCACTTGCCCGCGCCCGCAGCGGACCAGGCGGTGAGCGCCTTCCTCGCGATCCAGGAAGGGTGCGACAAGTTCTGCACCTTCTGTGTCGTGCCTTATACCCGAGGCGCGGAATTCTCGCGGCCTGTTGTTCAAGTCGTGCAGGAGGCGCGCGCCCTGGTCGCGGCCGGCGCGCGCGAGATCAATCTGCTGGGCCAGAACGTCAACGCCTATCATGGCGAAGCGCCAGATGGGTCCGAGTGGGGCCTGGGCCGGCTGGTGCGGCACCTGGCAGACACCGTCGATGGGCTGCTGCGTATCCGCTACACCACCTCGCACCCGCGCGACATGGATGACGATCTGATCGCGGCCCATGCAGAGGTGCCGCAATTGATGCCGTTCCTGCACTTGCCGGTGCAATCGGGATCCGACCGCGTGCTGGAAGCGATGAACCGCCAGCACAAGGCCAAGCACTATTATGAGATTGTCGAGCGCCTGCACGCGGCGCGCGGTGATATAGCGCTGTCTTCGGATTTCATCGTCGGGTTCCCGGGCGAGAGCGACAGCGATTTCGCGGCGACCATGAAGCTGGTCGAAGACATCCGCTTCGCCCAGGCATATTCCTTCAAATACAGCAGGCGGCCCGGCACGCCCGGTGCGGTCATGGAGAACCAGGTTCCAGAAGCCGTGAAGGACGAAAGGCTGCAACGCCTGCAGGCTGTGCTGAACGCGCAGCAGGTCGACTTCAACCGCGCCATGATCGGACGCGTGCTGCCGGTGCTGCTCGAGAAGCCCGGCAAGCGCCCGGGCCAGCTGGTCGGTCGCTCACCCTATCTGCAGGCCGTGCACGTGATGGCGGATGCCTCCGAGATCGGCCGCGTGGTCGATCTCCGGATCGAGGATATCGGCCATTTCAGCCTGTCCGGCAGCCACGCCGCGCCTGAACACAAAGTCATCCATTCCAACCCTGCGTCCCTGCAAGAGGCCGTTGCTTGAGCTTTCATCCCCTCGGTCACGTCGCCCCGCCGGTTCATCTGCAATTCGATGACAACCGGCTGCTCCCGCTGCTGTTCGGTCAGCATGATCAGCATCTGGCGCGTCTCGAGCGGGAGCTTGGCGTCTCCATGGTCTCGCGCGGCAACCAGATCATCATCTCCGGCGCCGAAGAGAGCGTCGCCACAGCGCGCCAGATCCTGACCGGTCTCTACCAGCGCCTGAAGCGCGGGCAGGAGGTCGACAAGCACGATGTCGATGCCGCCATCCGCCTGTCGCGGCAGGAGGATGACGGGCGAGCCGACGACGGCGCGGAACCCAACCTGTTCGGCTCCAAGAGCCTGGGCGACGGCACCTCGATCAAGACCCAGAAGCGGCTGATCACGCCGCGCTCCGCCTCGCAGGCGCGCTACATCCGCATGCTGCATGACCAGGAGCTGGTGTTCGGCATCGGGCCCGCCGGCACAGGCAAGACCTATCTGGCGGTCGCAGTCGCGGTGGCGATGCTGGCCAAAGGCACCGTCGATCGCATCATCCTGTCGCGCCCTGCAGTCGAGGCGGGTGAGCGGCTCGGCTTCCTGCCCGGCGACCTCAAGGAAAAGGTCGATCCCTATCTGCGCCCGCTCTATGACGCGCTGCACGACATGATGCCCGGCGACCAGGTGATGAAGCGCCTGACCACAGGCGAAATCGAAGTGGCGCCTCTTGCCTTCATGCGCGGCCGCACGCTCGCCAATTCCTTCGTCATCCTGGACGAGGCGCAGAACACCTCGCCCATGCAGATGAAGATGTTTCTGACCCGCCTTGGCGAGAATTCGCGCATGGCGGTCAATGGCGACCTCACCCAGATCGATCTGCCGCCCGGGCAGAAATCCGGCCTGCAGGACGCGCTCGACGCGATCGAGCAGGTCGATGGCATCGGGACGGTCCGCTTTTCCAACCGCGACGTGGTGCGCCATCATCTCGTGCAGAAGATCGTCACCGCATACGATTCGCGCGACCGCAAGCAGTCGCGCCGCCCCGCGAGCGCCATCGGAACAACGGGCGACAAGCCCGCCACCAAGGAGGCGGACGGCTGAACGCCGTCCGATGCGCTTCGCATGGCGGATCGACCGCGCCTCTCCATCGCCATCTCCATCGAGGATGAAAGCTGGGCCAAGCTTGCGCCCGATGCCGCACGGGTGCTGCGCCGCGCCGCGCGCGATGCCCTGGCCCAAGCCGGGAAAGACGGCTGGAAGGGTTCGCGCATCGGTCACGAGATCTCCTTTGTCCTCACCGACGACAAGCGCATGCGCGCCCTGAACCGCGCTTATCGCGGGAAGGACAAGCCGACCAACGTCCTCAGCTTTGCGGCTCTCGACGCTGCCAAGCATGGTTCCATGGGGCCAAAGGCAGGCATGCCGTGGCTGCTGGGCGACGTCATTCTCGCGTCCGGGGTGATCGCGCGCGAAGCGAGGGCGCAGCGCAAAGACCTCGCCCACCACCTGACGCACCTCGCGGTGCATGGCGTGCTGCATCTGCTGGGCTATGACCACGAAGACAATCGCGAGGCCGAAACCATGGAAGCGCTGGAGATCGCTGCGCTCGCCAGAATGGGCATCGCCAACCCTTATGAGCTGCACCGATGAGCGAACTCTCAGCCGAGGAAAGACAGAAAAAAGGCTTGCGCGGCCTGTTCCGGTTCCTGAGACGTCGCGACAGCGAGACGGCCTTGCGCGAGGCGATCGAGGAATTCATCGAGGAAAGCGAGACGACCGACGCGGACCAGCCGGCAACCGGCGAATCCTCGCTGCTGCTCAACATCCTGAAGCTGGGCGAGAAGACCGCCTATGACGTGATGACCCCGCGCGTCGACATCCGCGCCGCGCCAGAGGACATCGACTTCCGCGGCCTCATCCAGCTGGTGCGCGAGCATGGCCATTCGCGCGTGCCGATCTACCGCGACGACCTCGACGAGATCGTCGGCATCGTCCACATCAAGGACGTGCTGCCCTATATCTTCGAGCCCGACGCCTTCCAACTCGCCAAGATCATGCGCGCGCCGATGTTCGTCGCGCCTTCCATCCGCGTGCTGGACCTGCTGCTGCAGATGCGGCTGTCGCGCGCCCATATCGCGCTGGTGGTGGACGAGTTCGGCGGGATCGACGGCCTCGTCACTATCGAGGACCTGGTCGAAGAGGTGATCGGCGAGATCGAGGACGAGCACGATGTGGTGCGCGGCCCGAGCCTGGTGCAGCGCCCGGATGGCACATGGCTCGCTGATGCGCGCACCAAGATCGAGGAGTTCGAAGCGCGTGTCGGCCCGATGTTGACGGAGGAAGAGCGCGCCCACGACATCGACACGCTCGGTGGCCTCGTCATGTCATTGACCGATCGCGTGCCGTCGCGCGGCGAGCTGGTCACCCATGCCTCCGGCATTGCGTTCGAGGTGATCGACGCCGACCCGCGCCGCATCAAGCGCCTGCGTGTGCGCAACGCCAAGCCGGTCGCGCCTACCGAACGCGCGTGAGTGAAATCAGGTGCCGGTGCTCCAAGCCTTCCTCCAAGTGCTGCCATGTCCATCGTCGTGACGAGAGAGACTGCCGCCGGTAGCGCGGCTGGCATCGCGGGCCGATTCCAGGCCTGGTTCCTGCGCCGCGCCCGGTGGACGCGGCGCCTGATCCTCATGATCTTCGGCGCGATTGCGTCGCTGGCTTTTCCGCCAGTCAACGCCTTGCCCTTGTTCGCCGTCGGGCTCGTCGGCCTGATCTGGGCGGCGGAGACGACGGAGCGCAGGCGATCCGCTTTCTGGGCCGGCTGGTGGTGGGGCTTTGGCCATTGCCTCGCGGGGTTCTTCTGGATCGCCAATTCATTCCTGATCGATCCGGTGCGCTTCGGCTGGATGGTGCCGCCGGTGATCGCGGGCCTTGCCGCCTATATGGCAGTCTTTCCGGCACTCGCAGTCGCAGTGAGCTGGCACAAGAACGCATCGCCGCTGGCGCGTATGCTGCTGCTGGCCGCGACCTGGACCATCGCGGAGTGGCTGCGCGGCCATCTCTTCACCGGGTTCCCATGGAATCTCGCTGCCTATGTCTGGAGCCTCTCCGCGCCGATGATGCAGTCGGCGGCTCTGTGGGGTGCCTGGGGACTGAGCTTCCTGACAATCCTGTCAGCCGGACTGCTATCGCTAATGGGACGCGGCAACCGTCGCAATGATCTGCGTGCAGCCGTGACTTTCATGGTGCTGCTGGTGGCGCTTTACGCGTTCGGCGCGTGGCGACTCTCGACAAGCGAAGCGGAACAGACGTCCAGCCAGTCCGCGATCACGCTGCGCCTGGTGCAAGGCAATATCGACCAGTGGGAGAAGCTGACCGGCGCGCATCGCGACCGCGACATCGCGCAGCATCTGCGCCTCAGCACCGTGACGCCCGGCCTCGACAAAGTGCGCGCCACGATCTGGCCTGAGACAGCGGCGACCATCTTCCTGGATCGCATGCCCGATTGGCGCGCCTATGTTGCGGCGGCCGCGCCGCCGGACGGACTGCTCATCACCGGCACCCTGCGCGGCGATCCGCCGCAGGGGGACCCCGATCGCTACTGGAATTCGCTCGCCGTGATCGATCCCGCGGGACGCATCGTGGCCGGCGCCGACAAGTTCCATCTGGTGCCGCTCGGCGAATATGTACCGATGCGCGACATCATTGGTTCGTTCATTGGCAAGCTCACTGCCGGCGCCGGCGATTTCTCAGCGGGACCCGGGCCTGTCACGGTGCATGCGCCGGGCCTGCCGCCTTTCAGTCCCCTCATCTGCTACGAAGTCATCTTCCCAGGCGCAGTCAGCGATCCGAACGATCGGCCTGACTGGCTGCTGAACGTGACCAATGATGGATGGTTCGGCCGATCACCGGGACCATTCCAGCATTTCGCCAGCGCGCGCTTCCGCGCCGTCGAAGAAGGATTGCCGCTGGCGCGCGCCGCCAATACCGGAATCTCCGCCATGGTTGATCCATTCGGCCGCGTTGTTGCGGCCCTGCCGCTGGGAACCGAAGGGGCGCTCGATGTGTTGCTCCCCGCACCGCTCACTCCAACCTTGTTCGCGCGTACCGGTCTGTTGCTTCCGGTCGTACTGGTTCTGTTGGCGTTGGCGGCCGGGGTCGGATCGATTATGCAAGGAATTTCGCGCCGGGTTTAGCTCGCTCGTTCGTTGAACCAAGCTGTTGCGCCACCGCCACCCGAGCGCGACCATCCCATCGAACCGTCCTCCTATACTTGTGGTAGGGTTGTGAAGTCCTGAAAAAGCGAGAATATAGAGATGATGCAATCCCTTAGAAATGAGTCGAGAGAGTCCAGGAAAATGGCGCGACCACGCAAATCGTCCGGCCGAATGGCCAGCAAGGGCTTCCCCAACCCGATCGACGTTCACGTAGGCAGTCGCATCCGGCTGCGCCGTACCTTGCTCGGGATGAGTCAGGAGCGGCTGGCGGAAGCCATCGGTCTCACGTTCCAGCAGGTGCAGAAGTATGAGCGCGGCGCGAACCGAGTCGGTTCCAGCCGTTTGTACGATCTGGCCCGCGTGCTGGACGTGACCGTCGCCTATTTCTTCGAGGACATGGCCCCCGGCGTCCAGGACAAGACCCCTTCCAAGTTGATGGGCCTCGCCCATCCACCGGCCCCTGACTATGAGCCCGACCCGATGGCCAAGCGTGAGACGCTGGAGCTGGTGCGGGCCTATTACAAGATCGGCGATCCCGCCGTCCGGAAGCGCATCTTCGAGCTCACCAAGTCGATTGCGAAATCCTATCGCGGCGACGAGGAATAATTAACACCGCCGGCGAGTAGTTCTCGTCACCCGACGCTTGACCGTCCGAGCCTGCTCAACCAATATCCCGCGACCCGACGCGCCGGCCTCGCCATACGGGCAAGTCCGGCGCGTCGTTTTTTTCGCGATATCTCACGAGCGTCTAAGGATCGAGCCTTGTCCAAGAAATCTTATTTGTTCACCAGCGAGAGCGTTTCCGAAGGTCATCCCGACAAGGTGTGCGATCGCATTTCAGACTCGATTGTCGATGCGTTCCTGGCAGCTGACCCGGAATCGCGGGTCGCGGTCGAGACGCTATGCACAACCAACCGCGTCGTGATGGCCGGCGAGGTGCGCGGGCCGCTGAGCGTGACGCACGAGCTGATGAAGGAGTCGGCGCGCCAGGCGATCAAGGACATCGGCTATGAGCAGGCTGGCTTCCACTGGAAGAACGCCGAGATCGATTGCTATGTGCATCAGCAGTCGGCCGACATCGCGCAGGGCGTCGATGCAGCCGGCAACAAGGATGAGGGCGCCGGCGACCAGGGCATCATGTTCGGCCACGCGGTGAACGAGACCGAGCATTTAATGCCGGCGCCGATCTATTACGCCCATCGCATCCTGAAGCTGCTGTCCGAAGCCCGCCGCTCCGGCAAGGAAAAGGGCCTTGGCCCGGACGCCAAGAGCCAGGTCACTCTGCTTTATGAAAACGGCAAGCCGGTGAAGGCGACCTCCGTCGTCGTCTCCACGCAGCACGCCGAAGGCCTCGACCAGAATGCGGTGCGCGAGATCGTGCGGCCCTATGTGATGCAGGTGTTGCCGCAGGGCTGGATGTGCCCGGAGCAGGATTTCTACGTGAACCCGACCGGCCGGTTCGTGATCGGCGGTCCCGACGGCGATGCCGGCCTCACCGGCCGCAAGATCATCGTCGACACCTACGGCGGCGCCGCCCCGCATGGCGGCGGCGCCTTCTCCGGCAAGGATCCAACCAAGGTCGACCGTTCGGCCGCCTATGCCGCGCGCTATCTTGCGAAGAACGTGGTTGGTGCGAAGCTGGCCGACAAATGCACCATCCAGCTGTCCTACGCGATCGGCGTCTCCAAGCCGCTGTCGGTCTATGTGAACACTTATGGCACCGGCAAGATCGATGAGGAAAAGCTGATCAGGACCCTTACCGATCTGATGGATCTCAGCCCACGCGGCATCCGCAACCATCTGAAGCTCAACCGGCCGATCTATGCGCGCACGGCGGCCTATGGCCATTTCGGCCGCGAGCCGGAGGCCGATGGCGGCTTCTCGTGGGAGAGGCTGGATCTGGTCGCCGGGTTGCAGGCCGCCTTCAACTAACCGGGATTTCCATTCGCGCCGATGAAACCGGATCGCGCGACGATGCCGGAGGACCGGCGCTTCTATGGCCGCCGCAAGGGTCGTCCCTTGCGCAAGGGACAGCAGCACCTGATCGACACACTGCTGCCCGGCGTGACGATTGCACTGCCGGAAGCGGGCACGCTCGATCCGCGATCGCTGTTTCCGCACAAGCCGGATCGGATCTGGCTGGAGATCGGATTCGGTGGCGGCGAGCATCTGGCTGAACAAGCGCGCGCGAACCCGGATGTCGGCTTGATCGGCTGCGAAGTCTTCCTCAACGGCATCGCAACTTTGCTGACCCAGGTCTCGTCGCTCGGCCTTTCGAATGTCCGGATCTATCCCGAGGATGCGCGCGATCTGCTCGACGCCTTGCCCGATGGATCGCTCGACCGGATGTTCCTGCTGTTCCCTGATCCCTGGCCGAAGCGCCGCCATGCCGGTCGCAGGTTCATCCAGCCGGTCAATCTCGACCTGCTGGCCCGCCTGATGAAACCGGGAGCGGAGTTCCGGGTCGCCAGCGACGATCCGACCTATGTCACCTGGGCGCTGGCCCACCTGACCCGGCACCCTTCCTTTGCCTGGACCGCCCGAGGACCGGCTGACTGGCGCGTCCGCACCCCTGACTGGCCGGGAACCCGCTATGAATCCAAGGCCTTGCGCGAGGGCAGGCAGCCCGTCTTCCTGCATTTCATCCGCATTTGACCGACCACGGCGCGCCGTTTGACGCACCTTGAATTGTCGCCGCGGCCACCCGAGACTCTAGCATCATGAGCGACTCGGAAGCGCGGCTGACCGCGGTTCTCGGCCCCACCAATACCGGCAAGACCCATTTAGCCATGGAGCGGTTGATCGGTCATCGCTCCGGCATGATCGGTTTCCCCCTGCGCCTGCTGGCGCGCGAGAATTATGACCGCCTCGTCAAGGTAAAAGGGCCCGCCCAGGTCGCCCTGGTGACCGGCGAAGAAAAGATCATTCCGCCCGGTGCGCGCTATTTCGTGTGCACGGTGGAATCGATGCCGATCGACCGGCCGGTCGCCTTTGTCGCGATCGACGAGATCCAGCTCGCCGCCGATTCCGAGCGCGGCCACATCTTCACCGATCGGTTGCTGCATGCGCGCGGCCTCGACGAGACCATGGTGATGGGCTCCGACTCCATCAGCCGCTGGATCCGCGCCCTGGTGCCGAAGACCGAGTTCATCCAGCGACCGCGCTTTTCGACACTGACCTATGCCGGGCCGAAAAAGATCACGCGGCTGCCGGCGCGCAGCGCGGTCGTCGCTTTCTCCGCGGCCGAGGTCTATGCCATCGCCGATCTGATCCGGCGCCAGCGCGGTGGAACCGCGATCGTGATGGGCGCGCTGTCGCCGCGCACACGCAATGCCCAGGTGGAGATGTACCAGGCCGGCGAGGTCGACTACCTGGTAGCGACGGATGCCATTGGCATGGGCCTCAATATGGATGTCAATCACGTCTGTTTCGCAGCACTGCGCAAGTTCGACGGGCGCGTCGCGCGGCCGCTGACCAAGGCCGAGATCAGCCAGATCGCCGGGCGCGCCGGCCGGCACATGAGTGATGGTACCTTCGGCACCACAGCCGAAGTCGGCCCGATGGACCCCGAGATCGTCGATGCGGTGGAGAATCACCGCGTCGATCCGCTGACGCATCTCATGTGGCGGCGCGCTGATCTCGATTTCCGTTCCGTCGACCAGCTGCTGCGCAGCCTGGAGACGCGCCCGCCGCATCCCGGCCTCATCCGCCAGCAGGAAGCGGAGGATCATCAGTCGTTGCAGCAGATGGCGCGCGATCTGGAGATCGCGGACCTCGCGCACGGCCGCGACCGCGTCGCCCTGCTGTGGGACGTGTGCCAAGTGCCGGATTTCCGCAAGCTGATGACCGACGCGCATGTGCGCCTGCTCTCACAGCTCTACCGGTTCCTGATCAAGGGCCGCCTGGCGAGCGACTGGGTGGCAGACCAGATCGCACGCCTGGACCGCATCGATGGCGACATCGATCAGCTGACGCAGCGCATCGCGCATGTGCGCACCTGGTCCTTCATCGCGAACCGCGCCGATTGGGTCCATGATCCGGGCCACTGGCAGGCACGCGCGCAGGAGATCGAGGATCGCCTGTCGGAAGCTTTGCACACCGCCCTGACCCAGCGCTTTGTCGATCGCCGCCGCGCGGCCATCCATCGCCGTCTGAAATCCGGCAGCGAGGTCCTCGCCGCCGTGAACGCCGTGGACGAGGTGATCGTCGAAGGACACGTGGTCGGGACACTGAACGGACTTCAGTTCTTCGCTTTGCCCGGGATCGATGCGGAAGAAGCGAAACCCCTGTTCGCCGCAGCCCGGCGTGCGCTGGGACCGGCGCTGGCGGACCGCGCCGCACAATTGACCGAGGATGATGACGGGCAGTTCCGCCTCAGCGAAACCGGCGACGTCTTGTGGCGCCGCGCGATCGTCGCCAGCCTCCGACCTGGTGATGGACCGCTGCATCCGCGCCTGGACTTGAAAGTCGACGATCTGCTGGATGGCGGGTTCCGGCGCATGATCGATCAGCGGCTGCGCACGTGGATCGACGCAATTCTGCAGCGCCGGCTGCGACCGCTCTTCACGTTGATGAATGCCGAACTCTCCGCCCATGCGCGCGGCCTTGCCTACCAGGTGGCGGAGGCGCTTGGGGCCCTGCCGCGCCGGCAAGTGGCGCAGCAGATCGCCGAGCTGGGCAAAGAGGACCGCCGCCGCCTGCGCGCTCTCGGCCTGCGCCTGGGGCGGGAGACGGTCTGGCTGCCAACCCTCGGCGGGCGCGCCTCGCGCCATCTCCTGATGCGACTGCAGGCCATTCACGCGCAAAGCGGACGGCACTTGCCGGATCTGGCCGGCGATCTGGTGACGCTGCCCGAGCCGGTGCCGGACCGGCTGCTGGCGGCGGCAGGTTATCGCGCGATCAACGGCCACGCACTGAGTTTTGAACGGCTTGAGCGGCTGTCGGAGCGCGCCCATCGGCTGTCGACGCAGGGCGCGCTGAAATGGGATGCCGCGCTGGCCGCCGCGCTCGAAGTGCCGCAGGGGCTGGTGCGGCCGCTCCTGGGCGAACTCGGTTTCGTCGCAGACGGCAAGCGCGCGGAAGAAAGCTACCGGCGCCGGCGTCCGATGCGCGAAGCACCGGTGCCGCCGCCCGATCCCGATTCACCCTTCTCGGTCCTCGCGCGGCTGCGCGAGACGTCGCGTTAGGCTCGGGGCCGTGACGGGCGAGACGCTGCGGCTCGACAAATGGCTGTGGTTCGCGCGCTTTGTGAAGACGCGCTCGCTCGCGACCAGGCTGGTGACCGATGGCCGCATGCGCATCAACGGCGCGCCGACCCAGAAGGCGCATTATTCGGTGAAGCCGGGTGACGTGCTGACCTTTCCGCTCGGCCCGCATATCCGGGTCATCAAGGTGGTCGCTCTCGGCAGCCGCCGCGGCCCCGCCTCGGAAGCGCAAATGCTCTATGAGGATTTTGACCCGCCGCGTCCGGCGTCCCCTTCACAAGCCGCGGCAACGCCGCCATTTGAGAATCGAGAGCCGGGGGCCGGCCGTCCGACCAAACGCGACGGGCGCAGGATTGCGCAGCTGAAATCGACCGAGCCCCGCTGACGGCAGCGCGCATGGGTGATGCGGCGGACGTGCTGTTGCATGGCTGTATATGCTGTGCTAACTCCGCGCCGGATTGAACGCGGGTCCGCAGCATTTCACACCGCGAAGTGACGGAGTAGATCGATGGCATATGTCGTGACCGAGGCTTGCATCAAGTGCAAGTACATGGATTGCGTGGAGGTGTGCCCGGTCGATTGCTTCTATGTCGGCGAGAACATGCTGGTGATCCATCCGGACGAGTGCATTGATTGTGGTGTCTGCGAACCGGAATGTCCCGCCGATGCCATCCTGCCGGACAGCGAGGGCGGCATGGAAAAGTGGCTGGAGATCAACCGGCAATACGCTGCCGAATGGCCGAACATCACGCGCAAGGGCGAAGCGCCGGCCGACGCCGACCAGTGGAAGGGCGTGGCCGACAAATTCGCCGAACATTTCAGCCCGAATCCTGGAAAAGTCTAACTTTTTCAGGGATTTGACATCAAGAGGCGGGCCACAACGGGACCAACCCGGTTTCCGTTGAAAGGTTAACTGCGCCTGTTGCATATCTGCCCTTCCTTGAACCAAGGGGGCGTTTCTGATATATAATTTAGCAGGTCTGGTTGGCGGCCCGCATTGGTTAACATGTGTTTCCCGAGCGCTTTGTTTGGCCTGCCCAAGCCTACAAATAGTGTGTTGCCAGTCTGGATCCACAAGGATCCGGGAGCGATGTTTGGCTGCTATGTGAAACCGGGCCCAATTCGGCCGGAATCGCATCGAGTTCCGGGCAACGGGGCCTCCAGGTGGAGGTTTTCAGGACGGATCGCGGCCTGTTCGGAGGTAGGATGATCGTGGTTGAGAAGGCGAAGAAGAGCATCGTGAAGGATATCAAGGATAAGGATTCCGGCTTCCGGAAGGGTGACTTCGTCGTTTACCCGACTCACGGCGTCGGCAAGGTTCTGGGTGTTGAGACCCAGGACGTGTCCGGTCATTCGCTGCAACTGATCATTATTCATTTCGAAAAGGACCGAATGACCCTGCGCGTGCCGGTCGCCAAGGCGAAGAATTCCGGCCTGCGCAAGCTGTCGTCGCGCAAGGTGATGGATGCCGCCCTGCAGACCCTGAAGGGCCGCTCGCGCGTGAAGCGTGCCATGTGGTCGCGCCGGGCCCAGGAATATGAGGCCAAGATCAATTCCGGCGACCCGGTTTCGATCGCCGAGGTGGTGCGCGACCTGCACCGCAATGCGGACCAGCCCGATCAGTCCTACAGCGAGCGGCAGATCTATCAGGCCGCGCTCGACCGGCTGGTGCGCGAGCTGGCGGCGATCGACGGCATCGACGAGCAGTCCGCCCATCAGCGCCTGCATCAAGTCCTGAAGGCCGTGGCCGCCTAACAACGGCCTCTCTCTACCCGAGCTCTCTCCTCGAGAGGCCCCCTAGTGGCGGGACCTTCGGGTCTCGACCGCCGGACGGATGGCTCCCCGCCATCCGTCGGGGGATTTCGAATACTCCCCGCTATGGCCGCGACCGGCCGCTTGCTACAGTCCAGCCGTAATCCGATTCGGAACTGCCGGCTTCCGGGAAACTTCAAGCACAATGTCCGAGCAAGAGAAATTCGCCGCCCTGCGCGCCGCGCGGCGCATCTGGGCGATATCGCCGGTACATGGCGACATGGCACGCCTGCGCGCCTTGCACGGATATGTGGCGGAGCAGTTCCAGGACGGCGACCGCCTGATCTATCTCGGCGGCATGCTGGGCCGCGGCAGCGACGTCGAAGGCGTGATGGATGAGCTGGTGAGCTTCCGCCGGCAGATCCTGGCGCGGCCGCGCATGTTCACCATCGACATCGCCTATCTGCGCGGCCAGCAAGAAGTGATGTGGCAGAAGCTGCTGCAGCTGCAGTTCGCGCCCAACCCCAAGGAAGTGCTGCCCTGGATGCTGCAGCAGGGCGTTGGCACCACCATCACCGCCTATGGCGGCGATCCGGCGGAAGGCATCATCCGCTGCCGCGAAGGCGCTCTTGCCATCACGCGCTGGACCAACAGCCTGCGCACCGCGATGCAGGCGCGCCCCGGTCATTATCAGCTGATGGCCGAGTTGCGCCGCGCCGCCTACACCGACGATTACGGCCTACTGTTCGTCCATGCCGGCATTGATCCCGACCGCCCACTCGATGCGCAAGGCGATACCTTGTGGTGGGGCAGCGCCGGCTTCGCCACCCTCAATCACCCCTATGGCGAATTCCTGAAAGTGGTGCGCGGCTTCGATCGCCAGCATGCGGGGCCGGCGATGAGCGCGTTCGCCATCACGCTCGATGGCGGCTGCGGCTATGGCGGCAAGGCCCTGGTCGCCTGCCTCGACCCCAAGGGCGACATCCTCGACCTGGTCGAGGCGTAGGGCGCGCTATTCCATCGGGACCTGAAACACCCGCATCGCAGTGCTGCGGCCATGGAAAAGCTGCGCTCCGCGATCGATCAGCGCGACACCCGGCGGCAAGGCCAGGGCCAGTTCTTCGCTGATTGCGATCACGGCATCGCTTACGCCGTCATCGATATCGCGCCCGAATTGCTCGAGCCGCTGCGCAACATTCACGGTGTCGCCGACCAAAGTATAGTTCACCCGGCCTGGCGCGCCGATGTTGCCGACCAGCGCCGGCCCTTTGTGAATGCCGATGCGGATGCGGATCGGCTTCAGTCCTTTGCGCGCGCGGCGCTCGTTGTCGGCGTGCAGTTTCTGCGCGATGCGCTGGGCGGCGCGGACGGCGCGCTCGGCGCGGTCCTCCTGATCCAGCGGCGCGCCCCAGAACGCCATGATGGAATCGCCGATATATTTGTCGATCGTCCCGCCTTCCTGGTCGATGACCGTGCCGATCAGGGCGAAGTGGCGGTTGAGCAGGGCCGCGACCTTGGCGGCGGCGCGCCCCTCTGCGATCTGCGAGAAGCCCACGATATCGGTGAACAGCACGACGATGTCGCGCTCGCGCGAGATCAGCTCGCCGGCGCTCTTCATCAGAAGCGGCGTCAGCGAGCGCGGAATGTAGTTGCTGAGCCACTGCAGCCCGTTGCGCATCGCATGTTGCGATTCGACCGCGCGCTGGACCTCACGGATACGGCTGGACTTGATCTCGAGCGGCGTGAAATCGAGCTTCGCCAGGCGCTGGCCCGATTGCGACAGGATGATCATCGGCCGCGCGATGGACCGGCCGAGCCAGAACGCAAGCCCCAGCGCGATCACCAGCACAATCAACGCGAATGGAATGGCACGGTTAATAGTGCCATAGGTACGGTCGAACCAGGTTTCCGGCAAATGATAGCCGATGATCCAAGGTGCCGGGCCGTAGCCATTCAGGAGCCGGTAGATCAGGATATGATTGCCGGTTGGCAGTTCCACGCCATCGACGGCGAAGTCGTCCGGCGCTCGGTTGCGCTCGTCGTTGAAACTGTTGAAGTCGAGCGGCCATGGCATGGCGGCCAGCACCGGATCGGGAAATTCCGCGCGGCTCGGCAAGATCGCGCCGTCCGACCATTTTCGTCCCGGCGGCACGTCGGTGCCGGTGCTGCCATGCATCAGGATGCGTCCCTCCGCTGTGAGCACGAACGGCACCAGGCCGCTGGTACCCGCAAGGCGCGCCAGCCGGTCCGACGCCGTCCGGCTCGAGACAGCGGCGCCGATGATGCCGATCACTTCGGTATCGCGGAACACCGGCGCGACCGCGATCAGCAGCGGACCGGTCGACCAGTCGAACAGGATCGGCTTGGACCAGAACAGGCTGCGGCGGCGCTGCGCCTCGTCGAGCAGCGCCGGTACCTGTGTCTCGTCCGCCATCTGTGTGACCTTGGCGGTGTAGCCCCGGCCATTGTCGTTCGGGCCAGCCCATACCACGCGATGATCCAGGCTGACATAGGCGACCGCGCGCAACTGCCGCACAGCGGCGAGCGAGCCCAGCAGCAAATCCTGGAGCCGCTGATTGCTCCTGGGATCGACTTGATCACTGCTCAGGATATCGGCGAGGAAAGTTGCCTGGTCCGATGCCGGCTGCAATTGCGATCCGATGGTCTCAGTCAATTGCGCGAGCGATGCGCGGCCGAGATCATCCACCAGCTGGTTGGTCGAAACCAGCCCCGCCACATAGAAGCGCACGCCGATCACCACCGCCATGACGCTGGTCATGCCACCTAGCACCAGGACCAGCACCAGCCAGATCGGAATGCGCATACGCCGCTTCGCAGTCTGGCGGTCTTGGGTGATGAGGGTGGTCATGGGCAATAATGCACGCGCGTGAATGCCTTCAAGCTGCTTGTAGCATACTCTGTCGGCGGACAACCTCCTCCTCTCGTCATCCGGCCCGACGCCGGACGACGAGAGAGAAGACGCAGGTACGCAGGCTCGTTCTCTAATACGTGACGATCTTCACCAGCTGTCCCGGCTGCACCTGCTGGCCGCCATTGAGGCCGTTGAGGACGCGGAACCAGCCTTCCTTATCATCGGCCACCACCATCCGGCTGGAAAGGGACTGGACCGTATCGCCGGCCTTGACCGTCACGATGTGGATGCGCTGCGGTTTGTTGTATTGCGCCGCTTCGCTGGCGTCGATCTGGCGGAAGCTGTTGGCGATCTTCTGGAAGTCGCTGTCATAGCGCGCGCCAACGTCGGCGAGCGAGAGAAACACGAATTCGTAGACCTTGCCGCTGGGGTGGCGGATGAACACGCTGCGATAATTGGCTTTGCCTGATTTTGTGTTGACGCGGGCAAGGCCGGTGGCGGCCTCCATGCCGTTGATGGTGAGGCTCTCGACATTGTCGAAGACGATATTGCCCTTCGGATCGTAGTTCTGCAGCGCGGCCGTGAGACTTCCTGAAGGCTGTGGATCGGCAAGCGTGAGGTTGCCGAGCGTGCCTTTCGGTCCCTTGATCGCCACGACGTCGGGCAGATTGACCAGCTTGTAGCCGCTCGGCACTTCGAAGGCGAAGCGCAGCGGCGGATGCACGAACTTGGTCCCGGCGATCACGCCCTGCGCCGGATCATCGCCGAAAACGATGCCATCGATCTTCTTGAGATAGATGTCGCGCTCAGTCATCGCATTCGGCACCGAGCCACCGGCTTCCTGGATCGCGCGCTCCACGCGGTCGACGGTGCGCGGATGCGAAGCCATCATGTTCTGGTCATCGACGACGTTGGGATCCTTGCCGGCCAGCTTCGCTTCCAGCTGGGTCTGCGCACGCAGCTCGCCGAGGAAGCTCGCCATCGCCTGCGGATCATAGGTCGCGCGCTTCATATAGCGCACGCCGAGCGAATCAGCCTCGAACTCCTGCTCCTGGGAATAGCCGGCGAGCCGCACCTGACCATATTGCGACGCGACCCCGCCGAGCAATTCTCCGCCGGTCTGGCCGCCGAGGATCGCGCCCAGCAAGGTCGCGCCGAGGACGCCAAACTGCGTCTGCTGTGCCTGGCCCGCCCGCTCCGCCGTGTGGCGCGCATTGATGTGGCCCGCCTCGTGGCCAAGGACTCCGGCGAGCTCCGCCTCGTTGTTGGCAAGCGCGAGCAGGCCGCGCGTGGTGTAGATGTAGCCGCCGGGCACGGCGAAGGCATTGACGTCGGGCGTATTGAGGACGGTGAAGGTATAGGTGACATCCTTGCGCTCGGCGGTGGCGGCGATGAACTGCCCGACCGACTTCACATAGGCGGTCAGGTCCGGCTTCTCCTTATATTCGCCGCCGAACTCCTCCAGGATCTTGGGATGCTCCTCCCTTCCGAGGCTCGTCTCCTGCTGCGTGGAGATGGGCGTCGAGAACGTGCGCCCCGTGGCCGGGCTGGTCGCGGTCGAACAGCCGCTGGTAAGGGCGCCGAGGGCAGCCGCGAGCAGGGCAAAATGACGCCATGTGTGCATATTGCTGGTTCTGGTCATGACGATGAACTCCCTGCAAGTCCCAGCACGCTGTTCGAGCAATGAGTCTATCGTCCCGCCGGTTCCCGAACCAAGGCCTCCGCACGGCGCGCGCCTCAAAAAGTCGTGACGCAAGATCGGCCCCGCAGGATCAGTCGGCCGGCGGATTTGGGGTTGAGGGAAGCGGACCAGCCACTTACAACCCTCTGAGTACCTTTCAGATCGGACCCTGAGCTCAATGGCTGCCAAGGACCTGTTCCCAGAAATCGAGCCCTACGACACCGGCTTCCTGGCCTTATCTGCCCCCCACCGGATGTATTACGAGCAATGCGGCAACCCCAAGGGCGTGCCTGTGGTGTTCCTGCATGGCGGTCCCGGCGCGGGCGCCAATGCGACCCACCGGCGGTTCTTCGACCCGGCCTTCTATCGGATCGTGATCTTCGATCAGCGCGGCAGCGGCCGCTCCCACCCGCTGGGCGAGATCAAGGACAACACGACGCCGCACCTGATCGAAGACATGGAACGGCTGCGCACGCATCTCGGCATCGATCGCTGGTTCGTGTTCGGCGGCTCCTGGGGCTCGACCCTTGCGCTGGCTTATGCCGAGTATCATCCGGATCGCGTGCGCGGCCTCGCGCTGCGCGGCATCTTCCTGTGCCGCAAGTCGGAGATCGATTGGTTCCTCTATGGCCTCAGGGAGTTCGCACCGGAAGCGTGGCGCGCCTTTGCCGGCCATCTGCCGGAATCAGAGCGCGGCAACATCCTGGAAGCCTACTGGTCGCGCCTGTCCAATCCAGATCCCAAGGTCCACCAGCCGGCAGCGCGCGCCTGGAGCGTCTATGAGGGCGCCTGCTCTACCTTGCTGCCGAGTCCCGAAACGGTGCGCGCCTTCTCCGCCGACGTGCTCGCCCTCGGCCTCGCGCGCATGGAAGCGCACTACTTCCGCAACAGCATCTTCCTGCCGGAGAATTTCCTGCTCGATAACATCGACCGCATCCGGAACATCCCGACCTTCATCGTGCAGGGCCGCTACGATCTGGTCTGCCCGGTGCGCAGCGCCGATGACCTCTCCCGCGCCTGGCCGCAGGCGCGCTACACCATCATCCCCGATGCCGGCCACTCCGCGATGGAACCGGGCACGCGAGCCACGCTGGTAGCCGGGATGGAGGCGTTCAAGAGCGTGGCGTAAAGGGCTTGATCCCAACCCAGATCGGGGGGATCATCGACTAGTGCTTCGCATCTGAGGACGCCAATGGCTTCCGCAAAGAAGTCCGCTCAACAGCTCCTGGATCGCCTGCCGGACGACGCTGGCTGGGACGACATCATGTATGAGCTGTACGTGAAACAGAAGATCGAGCGCGGCCAGCAGGCGGCCGCTGAAGGCCGTACAGTCTCTCACGCCGAGGTCCGACGCGGGCTGTTGGGTGATGAAGCTTGAATGGTCCGCCCCTGCTGTCGAAGACCTGCGCAGCCTGCACGCCTACATATCAAGAGATTCCGCTCATTACGCGGCAGCATTCATTGAGCGTCTGTTAGACGCGGCGGAGCGGCTTGTCGACTTTCCTGAAAGCGGGCGGCAAGTGCCGGAGATGCCTTCAGAAAACGTGCGAGAGCTGATCGTTCAAGGTTACCGCATTATCTATCAGATCGAAGCGGGTTCACGCGTCATCGTTCTTACCGTGGTTCATGGCCGACGCGATTTGACACGCCAAGTCATCAAGGCCCAAAAGAATGACTAGGTCTCGGAATCCCTTGTCCCCCGGCCGCAAGCTGGCCTAGGCTTTGGCCTCAGAGTTCCGCGCCAGACGGGACCTGCACAGGGTCAAGGCATAGGGGGACTTCATGGCGTCCGACAAGCCGAAGCTGCGCAGCCTGACGGATATATTCTCATTCCTCAGCGCCAACCGCACGCCGATCTATTTCGTGACGCCCGTTCCATTCAACCTGCTCGGCCTCGATCAGTGGGTCGGCGGGCTGGAATACATCACCTATTTCGACTCGTTCGACGGCTATCACCCGCGGTGCTTCACGCCGCAGGAGACCGGGCCGCGCGAGTTCCGCTCCATGGAGGAGGTCGGCAATTATCTCCTCAGCCACAAGGAAGTGGTCGACCACATCCGCAAGCGTGGCAAGGCCGGCAAGGTCATGTTCATCATGTTCGACGAGGAATCGGAAAGGCTGGTCTCGGAGCTCGGCCTCGAGATGGCGCTGCCGCCAGCGAAGCTGCGCGTGCATATCGATTCCAAGATCGTCACCACGCGCCTCGGCAACGAGGCGGGCGTTGCCAGCGCGCCCAATTGCATGGGCCGCGCGGACTCGTTCGAAGAGCTCATGACGTTGGCCGAGAAGGCGAAGCTCGGCCGTGACCTTGTGGTGCAGACGCCATACGGCGATTCGGGCCGGACGACCTTTTTCATCAAGACGCGCGAGGATTGGGACAAGTTCGCGGTCAAGATGAAGGGCGAAGACTTGAAGGTGATGAAGCGCATCAATCACCTGCCCGGGACCGTCGAAGGCTGTGCGACGCGCCACGGCACCTTGGTCGGTCCCGTGATGACCGACATCACCGGCTTTGCCGAAGTGACGCCCTACAAGGGCGGCTGGTGCGGCAACGACATCACGCCAGACATCCTGCCGAGACACGTGCAGGACAAGGTGCGGGAGATGGCGCGCAAGCTCGGCGACCGGCTGTGGCAGGAGGGCTATAAGGGCGTATTCTGCTGCGACTTCCTGGTCGATACCGACGATCACGAAGTCTATCTGGGCGAGCTCAATCCGCGTATCAGCGGCGCGTCGCCGCCGACCAATCTCATCACCACGACCTACGGCGGATGTCCGCTCTTCCTGTTCCACCTGCTCGAATTCCTCGATGTCGACTGGGAGGTCGATCTCGAGAAGGTGCAGGCGCGCTGGACCGATTATGCGCCGTGGTGCCAGCTGATCCTCAAGCAGACAGAGGACAAGGTGGAACTGATCACCAAGGCGCCGCCGTCGGGCATCTGGCGCATGAATCAGGACGGCAATGTCAGCTTCGTGCGCCGCGCCGCGCAATTCACCAGCGTGGGCGACGAGAAAGAAGCGTTCTATCTGCGTGTCTATGGTGCCGGCCAATATCGCTATTACGGCGCCGATCTCGGCATCCTGGTGACGCATGGCCGCTTCCAGACCGACGACCGCAAGCTGATCGACCGCGCCAAGCTGTGGAACGCCGGCCTCAAGGCCCAATTTCACGGCATCGCGCCCGCGCCCGATGCGCCACCAGTGCCGCCGCAGGCGTGGTGGGGAAAGATGTTCTGATTGCCGGGCGCGCGAGGGACGTTGCCAGCTGAATCACCGTTGATGCCGTTTATCGTCGGGTCGCCCAGATCGGGCACGACCCTGCTACGAATGATGCTGTCGAGCAGCTCGCTCCTTGCCATCCCGCCCGAAACGGGATTTGTCGCGCACCTTGCAACCCATCCAAACCTGGAAGATTTGCGGGCGGACGAGTTGTTGCACCTGATCACGCACTTCCCACCCGCAGCGCCGACTTGGCCGGATTTCGGCCTCGACGAGGCGACGCTAGGCGCGGCTCTGGCCGAGTTGCAGCCATTCAGTGTCGCCGACGGCATCCGCTGCTTCTACCGCCTGTACGCACAGCGGCATGGCAAGCGGCGCGTTGGAGACAAGACGCCGCTATATGGTCAAGCCATGGACGCGATCGAGCGCTTGCTCCCGGAGGCCGCCTTCGTGCACATCATCCGCGACGGCCGCGATTGCTCGCTATCCCTGCGCGAGCTGTGGTTCGCGCCAGGCCGGAACATCGACGCCCTCGCCACCTATTGGCGCGACAATGTTGCGACCTGCCGCGGTCTCGGCCGGTCGGTGCGCCACTATATCGAAGTGCGGTTCGAAAATCTGGTGGTCAACACCGAGGCCGAGCTTTCACGCATTTGCGATTTCCTCGACCTGCCCTTTGAACCAGCGATGTTACGGCATCAGGACGTCGCCGAGCACCTGCTGGCGGAACATCAGGGGCGGGTGCTCAATGACGGCGCTTTCGTTCTAACTGCGGAGCGGCGCCGGGCACAGCAATGGCGCACCGCAGTTCCAGCCGACCCGTCGCGCATTGGCGTCTGGCGAGTGGAACTGACACCCGAGGAACAAGCCGCCTTTTGGAAAATCGCTGGATCGCTACTTGGGGAGCTTGGCTATCAAGCTTAATCCACACAGGGTTACTCGTCCAATGCCGACCCAAGATGCCGCCGCGCGAACGGCGTGCTGACCCGCATGCCGGCGGGCACGTCGCGAGCGACGGTGGCGCCCGCGCTGACCGCCGCGCCGCGTCCGATCGTCAGGCGATCAATGCACACCGTCCCCGGTCCAAGCACGGACTCATCCTCGATGACACAACCGCCGGCGATGATCGCCCCATGCCCGATCAGGCATCGGCTACCGATCTGACAACCATGAGACACAAAGGCGCAATTCCCGATCCGGCAGTCAGCGCCGATGCTGGTCGCGGTCGGAAAGACCGCCCGAGCCAGCACCGCGTTCGCCATGATGACTGTCCGCGGGCCGACGATGAGGCGGCCGACATGAGTGACGTCGACGAAAGTCTGCGTGCGGATGACTTGAAAGCCTTCTCCCCCCAGAACAGCACCGGGCATCACCAAGACTTCTTCGATCAGCGTCGTTCCGGATAGAATCACGGCCCGAGGGCCGATGCGGCAGCTGGGGCCGATGATAACGCCGGCGGGATCGACATGGGCCGCCGGATGGACGCTGGCACAGGGATCGATCTGCGTTTCGATCGGCGTCCCGTAGAAATCGGTCGCGGCCAGCTCGTTGTGCAGGCGGACAAAGGCGAGCTTGGCATCTTCAACGGCCGCCAGCCCGATTGCCGCCGGAACCGCCTTCTCAGCCGCTTGCGCGAGGGCGGGCGTGGTCAGGATCGCCGATATTCCCGACGCCGACCGGATACGATCGAGGTTCTGCGCGTCCCCCACGAAAACCAGCCGGCCATCGACCGCCGTTTCGATAAAGCCGAAGGAGCGCACCTCCGCGTCACGCCGAAGATCCCAGCCGCCCCGGACGCAGAGATCCGTCAGTTGCACTGTGCCTCCTCCGTCACGTGCAAGGCGTCCACGATCATCTGAGCGACGGAGAGCGTGCGAGCGGCGTCGACCGCGGTGACTGCCGGCGCGGAATGGCCGTGGATGGCAGCGATAAAGTTGGCGAGCTCGTTGCGCAACAGATCGACGCGGTGGCTCGGATCGAGCAGATCGATGCGCTGCCGGCAGCCATCGGCGAAGGCAGCGATCTCCCGGCGCCGCATCGAGCCGCGCCATGAGGCGATCAATGATGCCACCCGGCCATCGTCAAAGCGAAGCTCCGCAGCGACCTCGTCGATGAACCCCGCGGCGTTCCGCTGGGCGTTTGCCGTAATCTTCGCGACTGGAGTCCCGATCCAGCGCGTCGCCAGCTCGATATCGTGACTCATCAGGTCGTGAACGATCCCGATGCCGACGTCGCCGGGCGGCGCGCGGTTGATGCGCAGCGTCTCGATCCGTCGCGGCTTCGGCAACGCCTCGAGGGCGGCGCCGATCCCTGGATGGAAGCGTTCGAGATAGCCGACCATCAGAATCTGGTCCCTTGCCTCTGCCAGCGTCGCCAGGTCGCGCGCTTCCGACGCTCGGGTGCCCAGCGGCTTTTCGGCAAGCACATGGCGACCTGCCTGCAGGCAGCGCCGGACCACCTCGGCATGATGAGAAGGCGGCGTCACCACATCGACTGCGTCGACGGCGGCCAACAAGTCATCGAGGCTGCTGGCGCTGACGGCACCTATTTCGGCCGCAACCGCGCGGGCGCGGTCTTCGATCGGATCAAAGACCGCGCACAGTGAGGCATCCGCTACATCGCCCCAAATCCTTGCATGACTTGCGCCGAACCTGCCGCAGCCGACTAGACCGATGCGGACCAGTTGTCTTGCTGCCGTCATGCGCATCTCTGCGCATGACGCACCGCGGTCACGATGCAGCCGAGATCAGCGTCGGTCAGATCATGGTGAACGGGCAGCGCCAACGAGCAGGCGGAGAGATCGTCGGTTCGCGGCGCTACGTCCACGCAATCCGCGAATAGTGGCTGACGATGCGGCGGGATGCGGTAATAGACCGCCGTGGCGATGCCGCGTTCATTGAGCGCGGCGGCAAGCCCATCGCGATCCATGCCGAATTCTCCAGAATCCACGGCGACGCAGAAATGATGAAAGGCGTGTTGCGCCTGCGGCATCACGCGCTGGAAGCGCAGGCCCGGCGTTTCCTTGAGACCATTGCGCAGGATCTCCGCATTGCGCCGGCGCCGCTGGCACATTTCATCGAATCGCCCGAGCTGCGCCAAACCGATGGCGGCCTGGATTTCGGTCAGCCGGTAGTTGAAACCCAGGCTGCGCACCAGCCCGTCCGCTCCCAAACCATGCGATCGTCGACACCGCAGCTCATTGGCGAGTCCGGCATCGTCGGTGCAGATCATTCCCCCTTCACCGACAAATAGGTTCTTCGTGGCATACAGCGAATAGATCGTCGCAACGCCAAGCGTCGCCACGCTGCGTCCGCAATGAGCCGCCCCATGGGCTTGGGCGGCATCACCGATGATCATCAGTCCGCACGATGCTGCGAAGCTTTCGATCGCGCCGGCGTCGCAGGGATTTCCGAACAGATGCACTGGTACGATGGCGCGCGTCCGCGGCGTCACCTTGCGGGCCGCATCATTGAGGTCGATCAACCAGGTGTCGGGATCGACATCGCAGAACACGGCCGTGCATCCAGCCGCCAGAATCATGGATGCCGTGGACAGGAAGGTCATGGCGGGCACCAGCACCTCGCTGCCTGGTTCGAGCAGCAAGTCGTAGACCAGGTGCAGCGCGGCAGTGCCGGAGGAGCAGGCAACGGAGTGCCTGGTACCCATACGTGCCGCGAACACTTGTTCGAAGCGGGCTGTCAGCTCACTTTGTACCAGCTGGCCAGATTCGAGGACGGCCGTAGCCGCGTCGATTTCCGCATCAGAAAGTCGGCAGCTCGCCATCTGGATGGCTTCGGTGGCAGTTACGCAAGCGACGTTTTGATCCTCAGAGCGATATGGAAGCCGGCGGGCCATTACAGTCCTCTCATGTGTCCGAATCCAACTGTGCGGCGGCGAGACTATTCTTCAGATATAAATTCTCGTCCATGAGGCTCAGCAATTTGCCCACCGTGTCGCGGCCAACGGCTTCCATCGACAGCTCAGGAGACAGGCTTCGCGGGAGGACATTGCGCAGGAAGGCTGAAACTGCAATGGCATGCTGCTCAATGCTAACGGGACGTTTGGCCAGTCGTTTGATCGCGCGGCGATAGAATTTCAGATAGCGGGTGAATCCAAGTTCAAAGTCAGTTTCCCTTCGGGCTCTTGTCGCCAGCGCAGTGGCGGCGACCGCATCATAACGCTCAATCTCGGCGCGAATTGTCTTTGCTGTCGGCGGTAGAGTCAGCGTCCTTAGGCCGAAGTTTCTCGTTCTCCACCGGTCGAAATTTTCCTCGGTTGCCATCCCCGCCACGCCCCGAGCATCACAGACGACGACAGCGCAACCCGCGCAAATGGATTCCAGCGCGGCGCGCGCGCTAGCAAACACAAGATCCGAATTGACAAGAATGGTCTCAGGAGTTGAGGTCAGCTGTTCGGGCGACCCGCCGATGATCTGTATATCCATTCCCAAGTCCGTGCAGACTTTCGCCAGCATCGGCGCCAATTTGGCGGCCTTGCCAAAAGCGACTGCTCGCTGCGGCCTATCCGGAAGCGATCGATTTCGCTTCTGTATTCGGTCGAGCACCACACCATTGGGGATCAGCCTGACGCGTTCCGGATCGATTCCCGCAGTCTGGCGAATGCGATCGACGCAAGCCTCATCCACTCCCACGTAGTACTGCACTTGCGGCAGCACGACAGGCGCTTCGACACCAGCAAGCCAAGCATGACAGACGCTGATCGCCGGCACATTTGGAAAGCGGATGATTGCCTCGGCCGTCGGGATGGAGTGATGGCCATGAATGATGTCCGGTGCCTCGGTCACGGCACACAGATCATCAACCACTGTAATGCCGATCTGGCGCAATTCCTCGCCCATCGCGCCGACCAGCGGACTATAGACGACGACGCTGTGGCCGCTCGCCATCAGCTTCCTGGCAAGATCCCGAGTAACGGATTGTGTCCCGCCGGGGCTTGTCATCGCGAAATTCGTGATGAGCACGCGCAGGCGCCGCGACCGAATCGCCCCCCAGAATTTCATCGTCACCTATCTCTGGCTACAGCCCCCTAGGTTTATGGCCTAATGGCTATCGCGGCGCAAAAGAAAAGCCCCTCCCTTCGCGAGAAGGGAGGGGATTAATCGGCGTTTCAGGCCCTCGGGGGTTAGCCCTTCGCGCCTTTGTGGGTGCCTGCTTTTCAACGCACAGCTGCTTGTCCGTCGGTCGGGCTCTCTCGAGTTATTTGGTCCCCAACGGCTGCACTATGCGGGTGCGGGCATGAATGCCGCCTGAACCTCCGCCCGCCTTATTGGCCGTGCTCTTAGCCGTTTGCTGGGAACAGAGTCTCTGCCGAAGTCCTTCCAGGGATTAGGTTATTCCCATTTTCCTTGCTTCAACAGTATCTTAACTCCACTGCGGCAGGGTGCCGCCAGCGCCGGCGTTGTCAGCACCCCATATATCGGGTCTGCTATCGCTAAGAACCGAAACCGAGTCGGAGTTTTGCATGACCCCCTTCGCCATCGCAGGAATCCAGATGCATGTCCTGCCCGAGCGAAACATCGGCGGCATCCGCCAGCGCCTGAAGCTGCTGATGCACTATTATCCGTGGGTGGAGATGGTGCTGCTCTCCGAACTGGCGCCGTTCGGCTCCTCCCTGCATTACGCGCAGCGCCTACCGGGACCGGCGGAGGAAGAGTTCCAGGAGATGGCCCGCGAGCATGGCATCTGGTTCGTGCCCGGCTCGCTCAACGAGAACCGCGACGGCGCGATCTATAACACCTCACCGGTCATCAACCCGAAGGGCGAGGTCGTCGCGCGCTATTCCAAGATGTTCCCCTTCACGCCGTTCGAGGAAGGCGTGACTGCGGGCGATCAGTTCTGTGTGTTCGACGTGCCGGAGGTCGGCCGCTTCGGCCTGCTCAATTGCTATGACATCTGGTTCCCCGAAACGATGCGCACCGTGACGTCGATGGGCGCGGAAGTCATCCTGCACCCGGTGATGACGCATACGATCGACCGCGACGTCGACCTTGCCGTCGCCAAGGCATCGGCTGCGATGTTCCAGTGCTACATCTTCGACATCAATGGTCTCGCTGCCGGCGGCAACGGGCAATCGGCAGTGTTTGACCCGTCGGGCCGCGTGATCCATCAATCCTCGACCAATGAAGAATTCATCCCGATCGAGATCGACCTCGATCAGGTGCGCCACCAGCGCCAGCGCGGCATGCGCCACCTCGGCCAGCCGATGAAAAGCTTCCGTGACCGCCAGATCGAGTTCCCGGTCTATGACCGCAAGTTCGACCGCGCCTACCTGGATTCGCTCGGCGCGCTGGTCCGCCCCGGCCGCCATCGCACGCGCGAGAATCCGGCCGCGCCGGATCAAGCGATACCGGTGCAGCCGGGCAATGTGGGCGCCGCTGACCCCAGGGAGCAGCTTGGCCGCATGTTCCTGCGCGAGAACGCAGCGGCGGGCGAGCCGCCGGCGCCGGACGCGTTCCTCAGCAAATGAGGCGCCTGACGTGATCGGGACGCGATGAATGGGCTCACGTTCCGTGCCGTCAGGGATGACGGATCGGGATCGAGCCTGGCGCCCCTGTTCGAAGCGCGCTGGCCCAGTTACCTGCGCTGGTATCTGCATGAAGGCGATAGCGCGCGGCCCACGTATCTAGCCTGTGCGCGCAGTCTCAAGCATCATATGCCGGAACTGGTGCCGGCCTGGGAGCGCCTGGCGGAGCGCTTTGGCGGCAGCGATCTGGTCGCGCGGTTCCTGACGTTGTGGCAGCCGCCGCCCTTTGTCAGCGGCTGCACCCAAGCTCTCTGGACGCGCGATCGGCCGGCGCTCATCCGCAATTACGACTATCCGCCAGCCTTATGCGATGCCGTATTGCTGCATGGGCAGTTCACGGCGATGACAACGCTCAGCATGAGCGATTGCCTGTGGGGCGTGCTCGACGGCATCAATGCAGAGGGGCTCGGCGTCTCGCTCGCCTTCGGCGGACGACGGAGCAAGGGCGCGGGTTTCGGGATCGCGATCGTGCTGCGCTACATCCTCGAGACCTGCCGCCACGCCAAGGAGGCTCTGAAAGTGCTCGAGCGCGTGCCTGTCCACCTGCCCTACAATCTTGCCATCATCGATCGCAGGGGCGACTGGCGCACCGTCTTCATCTCGCCCGACCGCGATCCGGAGGTGCGGCGCGAGCCCTATTCCGCCAACCGCCAGGATTCCACCATCTGGCCGGACGATGACCGCATCGTCGATACCGTGCGCCGCGAAGCGCTGCTGGAGAATGTCATCGGCAATCCCGACGAGACGATGGAGCATTTGAGCGACCGCTTCCTTCATCCGCCGATCTATCGGCCGGTGAAAAAGGGCGATTGGGGCACGCTCTACACCGCCTGCTACCGGCCAGCGGATTCCTCCGTGCAACTGCGATGGCCGCGTTCGTCCTGGCGCCAGTCGATCGCGTCGTTCGAGCCGGGCGAACGGCTGGTCAATTATTCGTAGGTTGGGCGAGAGGATCCTGTCGTCGCCATGGTGCCGCACAAGTCCATTGCCGGACGGCATTGTCGACCGTAGTCATCGGCCGCATTCCGCCACTGCTAGACCGTCAGCGATTCTGTCACGACGCAAACATTGAGTTAGTCCGATGCGGCTTCGTCGCGGTCGATATCATCACTTTGTTTGTGGTTCGCAAACCGGCGTCATGGGAAATTCACCTGTAGGTTAGGGTGGCGATCCATTTGCTCGATTGCCGTCGCTGCGCTGTCCACCGGCAGGACATTGCGAAGGGCTGGTGGCTGCGCGGGTTCGCTCTGAGGCATTGGCTACTAAGTCACCATTGGGCCGTCCCAATGGGTCTCTCGGGATGGGTGCACCATGGCCGATCTGGATGGCGCCGGCGGCGCGAAGACGTTCACCTTCGATTTCTTCACCGACACCAGCATCTCGAACTTCGGCGCCTTCGGCACCGGTGCCGCGCCGGCCGATTCGGCCGAGCTCGATACCCTGGCGCTCGACATAGTTGCGGCTAACCTGCTGCTGGAACAGGTCGGCACCAGCGTGGTGGTGAGCGTCGCGGATGATCCGGCTCGCACCGGCGCCGTCACGCTCGAGGACACGACTGTCGAGCAACTCGACAACATCGCCGGCGCCGGAAATTTCCTGTTTACCGGCCAGTCGAAAATAACGGACGGCATCGATGTCTGGAGCGCCGCGGTGAACGGCCCCCAGGTTTTCCGTCCAAGCATCGTCACTTTCCTGAACGCCCTCGACAACAAGGTGAGCGGGTTCGATGAGGGCAATGATGTCATCAACGGTCTGGCTGGCAACGATACGCTGAACGGCCGCGCCGGCAACGACCTGCTGCGAGGCGGCGAAGGCCATGACACGCTGATCGGCGGCCTGGGCAACGACCGCATGTTCGGGGGCGAGGGCGATGACAATCTCGCCGGCGGGCGCGGCGACGATCTGCTGGATGGCGGCACAGGCGACGATTTTCTGGCCGGCGGCAGGGGCAACGACATCTATGTCGTGGACTCCCTTGGCGACACGATCCTGGAAGACCAGCCCAATGCCGGCGGCGGTGGCTCGGCGGACGAGGTGCGCGCCTCCATCTCCTTCGATCTCTCGTCCCATGCGCGCATCGAGAACCTGACTCTGACCGGCAAGGACGATATCGACGGCACCGGCAATTCCAGTGCGAACGTCATCACCGGCAATGCAGGCGACAACATCCTCAAGGGCAGCGGCGGGAACGACAGTCTGCGTGGCGGCGAAGGCGACGACGTTCTGGACGGCGGCAAGGGCAACGATCGCCTCGAGGGCGGCACCGGCAACGACACCTACATCGTGGACTCGACCAGCGACGTGGTGGTGGAGGGCACGCCGAATTCCAAGAATGGCGGTTGGGCCGACGATGTGCAAAGCTCGGTCAGTTTCAGCATCAACGGCCTGCGCAACATCGAGCGGCTGACCCTGACCGGCAGCGCCGACATCAAGGGGACAGGCAACGACAATGCCAACACCATCACCGGGAACGTCGGCAAGAACCTGATCAGCGCCGGCGACGGCAACGACCGGCTGCAGGGCGACGCCGGAGACGACACCCTCAATGGCGGCACCGGCGCCGACACGCTGACTGGTGGCGCCGGAAACGACATGATCGATGGTGGTACTTGGACGGATACCGCCGTCTTCTCCGGCGTCAAGGGCGGTTATGTTATCTCCAAGGTCGCCGACGACGTCCACGTCGTCGATATCGACTTTTCCGATGGCGACGACGGCGCCGACCATCTGGCGAATGTAGAGTTCCTCCAGTTCAAGGATGGCAAGCTGGCGGTATCGGCGATTGTTGCTGCGACGATCGTCGACGCGGATGCCGCTGGCGATTCCGTTACCGAGAACTCGCCGAATGGAACGTCGGTTGGCATTACGGCAGCGGTGAAGGATGGGTTGGGAGACATCGTCTTCAGCCTGACCGACAGCGCCGGCGGGCTGTTCGCGATCGACGAGGTTACGGGCGTCGTGACGGTGGCCGATGGCCAGTCGCTCGATCACGAGGCCAATGCCGAGCGCAGCATCACCGTGCGTGCGACAGTCGAGGACACAGGCTCCTTCATCGAGAAGAGCATCACCATTGCCATCGAGGATGTCGCGGGCGATGGACTCTCCAACATCGATCTCCTCGCGCTGGCACCGGAACATGGCTTCAGGATTCCGGGCGCCCGGGCCTACGATCAAAGCGGCAACTCCGTGAGCTTCGCGGGCGACTTCAACGGGGATGGAATCGATGACCTGATCGTCGGAGCATCCTATGCCAAGGCGCTCGGCCGCGACCGAGCTGGCGAATCCTATCTGATTTTCGGGAAGAGCGGCGGGTCGGGCGACGTCGACTTGGCTACGCTGACGGCATCCGAGGGCTTCAAGATCTCCGGTGCCGCCGCCAGCGACTACAGCGGGTGGGATGTCAGCGCGGCAGGTGACATCAATGGCGACGGCTTCGACGACCTGATCGTGGGCGGCTATCACGGCCGGTCCCATGTGATCTTTGGCAGTGACAGCGGGCCCGGCAACATCGACCTCGGCGCGTTGACGGCGGCACAGGGCTTCGAGATTGTCGGCACGGCGGCGAGCAGCATGTCGGTGAGTTCCGCCGGCGACATCGACGGCGATGGGATCGATGATCTGATCGTCGGCATCGCCCGTGCGGATGATTACGGTGTCCTTGCCGGGCGGTCTTACGTCATCTACGGAGCGGTGGCGGGGCTTGGGAACATCGATCTGGATGCGCTGGCACCGTCCCAGGGATTCAAGATCGCGGGCGCGGCGCCCGGCGATCGCAGCGGCGCGTCGGTGAGCGCTGCCGGCGACATCAACGGCGATGGGATCGATGACCTGATCGTTGGCGCGCCTTCCGCGCCCGGCCCGACTCCCTACGCCGGCGATGCCTATGTGATCTACGGCCAGAAAAGCGGCCTCGACAGCATCGATCTGGCTGCATTGACGCAGGCAGAGGGGTTCAAGATCTCCGGCGGCGCGCCTGGCGACGTGATCGGCCGATCGGTGAACTCAGCCGACGATCTCAACGGCGATGGCATCAATGATCTGATTGTCGGATCATCGACGGCGGATCCCTATGGCCGCGACCTTGCCGGACAATCATTTGTGATCTACGGCACCAAAGGCGGGCGCGAGGACATCGATCTGGCCACGCTGACGGTTGCGGAGGGATTCAAGATCTCCGGCGTCGCTGTCAACGATCGGAGCGGAGTCTCGGTAAGTGCGGCGGGAGACGTCAATGGCGACGGTGTTGATGACATCATTGTCGGCGCCCCCTATGCGGATCCGTCCGGTCGCGATTATGCCGGCCAATCCTATCTGGTCTATGGCAAGGCCAGGGGAATTGGCGATATCGACCTCGCGGCACTGACGGCATCGCAAGGTTTCAAGATTTCCGGCGGCGCCACCCGCGATTTCAGCGGCACATCGGTCAGTGCGGCGGGCGACATCAATGGCGATGGGTTCGACGATCTGATCGTCGGCGCCCGACGCGCCGATCCGTTGGGACGTCCCTATGCCGGCGAGTCCGCCGTCATCTACGGCGGCAACTTCACCAAGTCGGTCGCGAATCTCGGCACCGATGGCGACGATGTGCTCCCCGGAGGCAGCGGCGAGGCTTTTGTCGGCGGTCTCGGCAACGACGTGCTCGGCAACCCATTCGGCGATGGCAATGCCTTTCATGGCGGCGCGGGCGACGATGTGATCCTGGCCGGCACGGGCCAGTTCGGCGACCCGATTTTCGTCGATGGCGGCGGCGGCATCGATACGCTCAAAGCCAGCGAGTTCGGAAATTCGATCGATCTGATCGGCAGCCTGCGGGACCGCGTTCAAAGCATCGAGATCCTGGACCTCGAGGGATTCGCGTCCATCTCGCTGACGCTCGACAGCTCCAATGTCACGCACATGTCCGGATCGAACGGAAGCGCCTTCGGACCCAACACGATCCTGGTCAAGGGCGATGGGGTTCCTGAAGGCGACGTGGTGACGCTCGCGGATTCCGGCTGGGCTGTCGACGGTGAAGTGACCGACCCGTTCGGCCAGAAGGGGACCTACACGCGCTGGATCAATGGCGAAGCCACCGCGCTGATCGAAACCGAGGTGACGGTTCTCGCAATCGGCGACATCGATCTTGCCGACCTTTCGCCGGCGCAGGGCTTTACCATCACCGGCGTTGCGTCAGGCGATCACGCCGGCACCGCGGTCAGTATGGTCGGCGATGTCAACGACGACGGCATCGACGATTTCATCGTCGGCGCAAGCGGCGCCGATCCCGCCAGCGGCCTCGACGCGGGACAGTCCTATGTCACCTTCGGCAAGGCCGGCGGCCTTTCCGACATCGACCTCGCGAGCCTGACTGCATCCCAGGGCTTCAAGATCAGCGGCGGAGCGGCCGGCGATGCAGCGGGCAACTCGGTCAGCGATGCCGGCGACGTCAATGGTGATGGCATCGCCGATCTTATCGTCGGCGCGGTCGGCGCCGATCCCCTCGGCCGCCCCGGCGCCGGCGAAACCTATGTGATCTACGGCAAGATCGGCGGGCCAGGCGACATCGACCTCGCCACGCTGACCCCGGCGCAGGGCTTCGCCATCGCCGGTGTCACCGACTACAGCCACAGCGCCAACACCGTGCGGTCGGCCGGCGATGTCAACGGCGACGGCATCGACGACATCATCCTCAGCGCCCCGTCCTCTCTCTATCAGAACGGGACGGCGGAGGCCGAAGCTTATGTGATCTATGGCAAGATCGGCGGCCTGGGCGACATCGACCTTCGCACCTTGACCTCGGCGCAGGGCTTTCGCCTGGTCAACGACTCCACGACTCACTTCGTCAGCGGCGTTGGAGATCTCAACGGCGACGGATTCGACGATGTCGCCGTCGGCGCCGGCGCCGGCTCGCCGGGCTATGGGTACGTCATATACGGCCGGGCCGGCATCCCGGCCGTGGTCGATCTCAGGAGCCTCAGCGATGCGGACGGCTTCGAGATCGCGCCCTTCGACATGTTTACCGAGAGCTTCGGCCTGGTGGTGAGCGATGCCGGCGACATCAATGGCGACGGGTTCCAAGACCTGGCGGTCGCCGATGCCGAACAAGGGCCCTATTCCGGGCGCACGGCCGTGATCTACGGCAAGGCGGGCGGTCCCGGCGATATCGACCTAAGCGCGCTGACGCTCGATCAGGGCTTCAGCATCTTTGGGGTCGGTCCGTACGATGCGAGCGGGCGCTCGATCAGCTCGGCCGGCGATGTCAACGGCGACGGGATCGACGACCTGCTGATCGGCGCGCCCGATGCCGACCCGGGTGGACGCGAAGATGCGGGCGAAGCCTATCTTATCTTCGGCAAGGCGGGCGGTCTTGGCGACATCAAACTGGCAACGCTCACGACCGATGTCGGCCTGAAGATCTCTGGTGCCGGCGAAGACGATGCGACCGGCATATCGGTCAGGGCGGCGGGCGACATCAATGGCGATGGCTATGCCGATATCGTCATTGGAGCACCCCAGTTTGGCCCGGCCACGCCGGGCAACGGCAAGGCCTATGTCATCTATGGCGACGACCTGACCGGCGCCGTCACACATCTCGGCACCGACGGCGACGATGCGCTCGTCGGAAGCGCCGAAGACGACAGCTTTGTGGGCGGCCTCGGCAATGACACGCTGACGGGCGGCGGTGGCGCCGATTCATTCCATGCCGGCGCCGGCGACGATGCGATCCATGTCAGCGACGGCAGCTTCCGCAGAGTCGACGGCGGCAACGGTGCCGATACCATGCATCTCGATTTTGGCGGTCTTGTCGACCTCGGTAATATCGATGGCAATGCGGCGACCGCGGACCAGACCAAGATCCAGAACATCGAGACCATCGTCACCGACAACGGATCCGCGAACCAGATCACCGTGCACCTGGCGGACGTGTTGCATATCGATGCCGACTATCACGACGTTGGTGGCGCCGCCAGCCTAGACAACGCGCTGAAGATCGATGGCGACACCAATGACACCCTCTTGCTCGACCCGGCGGATGGCTGGAGTGCGCCGGACACCGCGACCTTAAGCGGCTATGCCATCTATGCTGCCGGCAACGTGAAGATAGCTGTCGACCAGGACATCGCCGTGGCTGTAGCCTGACCGGCATGATGGACACCAAGACTGCCGAATCCGTCCTGCCAAAATTCGAGCTGTTCCCATCGCGGCAGTTCCCGGATTGGCTGGCGGAGAGCACCCTGTCGCTGGCCTTCACCACCTATCAGGCCGGCAAGATGATTTTCATCGGGCTGCAGCCGAACGGCAGGCTGTCCGTCTTCGAGCGCACCTTCAACCGCTGCATGGGCCTGTGGTCGAACGGCCAGAGCCTGTGGATGTCCACGCTCTATCAGCTGTGGCGGTTCGAGAATGCGCTGCCGCCGGGGGAGCTGCATGACGGCTATGACCGCATGTTCGTGCCGCAGGTTGCCTATACGACCGGCGATCTCGATATCCACGACGTCGCCCTCGACGGTGCGGGTCGTCCGGTATTCGTGAACACGCTGTTCTCGTGCCTCGCCACCAGCTCGGAAGCCAAGAGCTTCCGCCCGCTGTGGCAGCCCAGTTTCGTCTCCCGGCTCGTTCCGGAGGACCGCTGCCACCTCAACGGCCTGGCGATGCAGGATGGCGCGCCGGCCTATGTCACGGCGGTGAGCGAAAGCGACGTTGCCGATGGCTGGCGCGACCGGCGGACCGGCGGGGGCATCGTCATCGATGTGCGGTCGGATGAGATCGTGGGGCGCGGCCTGTCCATGCCGCATTCTCCTCGCGTTTACAATGGACGGCTCTATCTGCTGGATTCGGGCACCGGCCGGTTCGGCACCCTCGATCTGCACAGCGGCGCGTTCGAGGAGATCGCCTTCTGCCCCGGCTATCTGCGCGGCCTTTCCTTCCACGGCAATTTCGCGGTCGTCGGGCTATCCCAACCGCGCGAGAGCAAGACCTTCACCGGCCTGCCGCTCGACGAAGCCCTGGCGCGCAAGAGGGCCGATCCGATCTGCGCCCTCATGGTGATCGACCTCAAGACTGGCGCGACCGTCCACTGGCTGAAGCTGGAGGGCATCCTGCACGAGCTCTATGATGTGGTCGCGCTGCCCGGTGTTCGTCGGCCCCAGGCCATTGGCCTGAAGACCGACGAAATCCGCCGCGTTCTAACGATCGAGGAGTGAGACCTAGTCGGCCGGTTTCCAGTTGGCTGCGATCACCGTCTCGATCGTCTGTTGCTGTTGCGTCGACAGCGAGCCGAGGCCGGTGGGTTGCGTCCGGAACGCTGCCATCGCGCTCACCAGCTGGTTGACCTGCGCAGCCGCAAGGGCCTCACCATCGCTGAGCTCGAAATAGTCCAGCTGGCTCGCGGGGTCGGAATACCAGTTCTTGACCGTCATCTTGTCCCAGGCGCCGAGAATGCCGACGACGAGGTCCGAGGCGCTGCGGGTGAACCAGAGCTGATCAGCCGCGATCCCGGCGTCGAACAGCAGCCGGTCTGCGCCGCCGTCGCTATCCCGGTTCCAGATCGCATCCCGGCCGCTGCCACGCCCGAACAGATAGGTGTCGGCACCCTCCTGGCCGGTCAGCGTGTCATTGCCGGCCCCGCCATCGAGGATGTCATCGCCCGCCCCGCCCAGCAGGCCATTCGCCGCGCTGTTGCCGGTCAGCCGGTTACCGAGTGCGTTGCCGGTTCCGGTCACGGCCTTCGACCCTGTCAGGGTCAGGTTCTCGAGGTTTGACCCAAGCGTGTAGTTGAAGGCGCCGATGACCAGGTCCGTGCCCTCGCCTGCCAGTTCGACCGGCGCTTCGCCGGAGGCGCTGACGATATAGGAGTCGTCGCCGAGGCCGCCGGTCATCTGGTCGTTGCCGCCGCCGCCGTCGAGCCGGTCGTTCCCCTCGCCACCGAACAGGAAGTCGGTGCCGTCCTCGCCATACAGCAGGTCGTCTCCGGATTCGCCCCAAACATGGTCGGTTCCCGCGCCGGCGCGAACCGTGTCGGCGCCCGCGCCGCCATAGATTGCGTCGTTGCCGTTGCCGCCGGTCACGGCATCGGAGCCCGCGCCACCGAACAAGCTGTCATTGCCTTCGCCGCCGTTCAGCACGTCGTTGCCGGCACCGGCGGTCATGAGATTGTTGGCGGAATTGCCGGCGCCCGCGAAATTGCCAGCCCCGACAAAGATGAGATTCTCGACATGGGCCGCCAGGCGGTAGTTTGAAATGCTGACCTGGGCCAGATCGACACCCTCGTTCGACCCCTCGATGATCTGATCGCCCGACGCGTTGACCACGTAGGTGTCGTTGCCGGCCCGGCCGCGCAGCGTATCATTGCCGGCTCCGCCCGCGAGGAAGTCATCCGACTTGCCGCCCGTCCTGATCACGCGCGTGACGGATGTCTGCGCGTTGTCGAGAACGACCGGATCGACCAGCGCGATGGTCGAATAGGCACCAAAACTGATCAGATTGGCATAGGCATCGGGCAGGCTTGTGCCGCTGAGATTGATCGTCGATCCGCCTTCCGAAAGATCGAACAGGGTGCGGGGCTTCCCCGAATCGGAGAAGGTCAGGTTCTGGATCGCAGCGACGGCATTCTGCGCCAGCCAGACGTGCGCGAGGGATCCGCCCCCGCCGCTGTGCGTCGGGTTGAGGCTGACGCTGTCGATCAGCGAAATCGAGTCGCTCCAGAGGCGGTAGTTGCGGTTGTTGCCGTCCGCCACCGCATTGACCAGGACCGTATTGCTTGACTTCAGATCATATCCGGCATCGGAATTGCCGAACGCCCTGGTATTCTCGAACAGCACGTTGTAGACGTCCCGCTCGGTCGCGAAACCATCGCCATTCCAATATTGGCCCGCCGTGCCGTGGCCGAGATTGTTTTTCATTTCGACATTGCGCAGCACGATGTCGTGCGCGGTGTCCGCGATCGATACGCCGAAGATGTAGAGCCCGCCATCCTGATGCTGGCTGTCGCCAACCATATTCTCGATCAGCACGTTGCTGCTGTCGTATTGCAGGCGGATCGCGCCGCGCGAGTAGCCGGCGACGTTCACGTTCTGAATCGTGAGGCCATCGACGCTGGCGGATCTGTTGGAGCCGGAGGCATAATCTTCCACGAACCGCATCACGTTGGTCGCGTTCACGTTCTTGATCGTGAGATCATGGATGTCCGCGCCGATCCGGAAGGCGCCGTCCCCGACATTCTTGATGTTGAGATCCTGGAAGCTGAGATTGTTAGCGCCCGACAGGAAGCGGAACAGCTCCTTCCCGTCGCTGAGGCCGGGCTTCCAGTTTGCCGGCCGGGTTCCGACGATCTCGGCGGCCATGGTATTGCCGTGGCTGTCGACGCCCCGGATCGTGACCGGCGCTCCGGTCCCGCCGCCGGACGTGATCGGGATCTCGGTCGTCGCCTTGTAGACGCCTTGATCTGCCAGCAGGCGGATCTCTCCCCCTGCGCCGGCCCTTGCGATGAAGCTGTTAAGGTTGCTGAGCGTGCCCGCATTCGCGGGCGATGAACCGTCCCGCCGGCCAGCGCCGGTGGGAGAAATATAAAGCGGAGTAATGACTCACCTTCCTGACCGGCTGAATGGCCGGGTACTGTTCGCGCGAAAGCCGCGCCCAAAACTTCCCGCAATAGCTTAAGCGCTTCAATTCCGCGCCAACTATGCGAAGATAAGCAAAACAGGAAAGCGATTAAGATTGAATTGATCGCGGAAGAAATTGCGCATGCGCTTGCATGCGAGTGTGAACAGAGCCAAGACTAAATGCTGCAGCGATGCCTCAACGCGACTCGATCGAAGGGCCGGCCATGAGAAGCCAAGCATTCGCACTAAATGCGCGTCGTATCCTTTGCGTCTTTCCGCGCTACACGCCGTCCTTCGGCACATTCGAGCATGCTTACAAGCTGATGGGCGTCAAAGCCTTCATGCCGCCGCAGGGCATCCTGCTGATCGCGGCCTATCTGCCCGAATCGTGGGACGTCCGCTTCATCGATGAGAACATCCGCGCCGCGGGCGACGGCGATTTCGACTGGGCGGATGCAGTCTTCGTCAGCGGCATGCATATCCAGCGTCAGGCAATGCAGGACATCGCCCGCCGCGCCCATGGACGCGGCAAGGTCTGCGTGCTCGGCGGCCCGTCGGTCTCCGCCAGCCCGCAGCTCTATTCCGATTTCGACTACATCCATATCGGCGAGGTCGGCGACGCAACCGATACCTTGATCGCTGCGCTGGACCGCGATGTCAGCCGCCCCTCAACACAGCAGCGCTTCGAGACTGCAGAGCGCCTGCCGTTGCCGGACTTCCCGATCCCGGCCTATCATCTGATCGAGCGCGGCCAGTACATGCTGGGCTCCGTGCAATTCTCCAGCGGCTGCCCCTATCGCTGCGAGTTCTGCGACATCCCCGCGCTCTATGGCCGGCAGCCGCGCCTCAAGGAGCCGAAGCAGATCCTGGCGGAGCTGGATGCGATGCTGGCGCACGGCCCGTTCGGCGCGGTCTACTTTGTCGACGATAATTTCATCGCCAACCGCAAGGCCGCGCGCGATCTGGTGCCATACCTGGTCACGTGGCAGAAGGAGCGCGGCTATCCGGTCCATTTCGCCTGCGAGGCGACGCTCAACATCGCCAAGCTGCCCGATCTGCTGGAGCTGATGCACGAGGCCTATTTCACCACCGTGTTCTGCGGCATCGAGACGCCGGAGCTGCCGGCCCTGGACGCCATGTCCAAGCAGCACAATCTCGCCGTCCCGCTGCTGGAGGGCATCGAGATTCTCAATCGCCATGGCATGGAGGTGGTGTCCGGCATCATCCTTGGCCTCGACACCGACACCGCGGACACCACAGCGCGCATCAATGAATTCGTCGATCGTTCGAACATTCCCTTGCTCACCATCAACCTGCTGCAGGCGCTGCCGCGCACGCCGCTGTGGGACCGGCTGGAAGCGGCTGGACGGTTGATGGACGAGGCAGGGCGCGAATCCAACATCGTGTTTACGAGGCCGTACGAGGACGTGCTGGAAAGCTGGCGGCAATGCGTTCGCCACGCCTATGAGCCGGAAGCGCTCTATGCCCGCTTCGCCTACAACGCGCACCATACCTTTCCGAACCGCATCAAGCCGCCGGTGACGCGCGCACGCCTCAACCTGCCTAACATCCGTAAGGCGCTGACCTGCCTTGGCAACATCTTCCTCCATGTCGGCATCCTCGGGAACTATCGCCGAACCTTCTGGCGGATGGCTTGGCCGGCGCTGCGCAAGGGCCGGATCGAGGAGTTGATCCACATCGCGCTGGTGGCGCACCATCTCATCGCCTATGCGCGCGAATGCGAGCAGGGCCGGCAGATGGCGTCGAATTATGCCGCCAGGCCGGCGCTCGCATCAGGCCGGCTCGCGCGCGGTTAATGTAAGTACCGCTGGCGTGGAAAGCTGCTACCGCTGGTAGCAGATTCGCGCTATCATGAGGACTCTCAAGCGAAAGATGCATGCCAAGGTCGGGCCATGGTTTCATGGCCTGTCGAACGCAATGGAGGGCCCCATGAGCGAATTCACGGACGCCGTCGTCAGGATCTGCGGCGAGGAACTTGCAACTTTCCAGAATGGCCAGCTCACGGAAAGCGATCTAGCCGTTTTCCAGCGGGTCGGCGATTATTGGAACAAGCTGGCCGAGCAGCCCGATTTTAGGGTCTGGAAGGGATATAACGGGCGTTCCGACTGCGAGCTCGACGCGAGCGGCAAGGTCATTGAGAACAAGAATCAGCCTTGGTCGGCCGCCTTCATCTCCTACATCGCAGCAGCCGCCGGTGCCGGCGCCAATTTCCACTACGGCTCGTCGCACTCCGTCTATATCGTCGACGCGCTCAGGGAAGCGAAGAAGCCATTCAGCACGGCCAAGTTCGTCGCGCGCCGGCATGCGGAATATACCCCGAAGGTTGGCGACCTGATCGCCTGCGAGCGGCGCAAGGACACCGACGCGAATTTCGACACCTATATCGACTTCGTCAAAGCCGGCCGATTCGAAGCGCATTGCGATTTCGTCGTGGAAATCGATCAGCAGAAGAAAAACGCGATCACCATCGGCGGCAATGTCGGGAACAGCGTCTCGCAAAAGGCCTGGCCGCTCAACGTGGCTGGCCACATCGGCGACCACGATCCGAACTCGCCGGTGGCCAGCGTGATCTGCGTCATCGAGTGCTTGCTGTGAGTTGTCATTCCGAACGCACGACGGGGAGGCGGCAATGAGTCAGATACCGAGCGACTGGATCAAGGCGGCCGTAGCGATCACGCCCGGCTTCGAGGTGAATGGCGACCCCTATATGGGCGTTTCCGGCAACTTCGACGATATGGGCATCTCTTGTGGCGCGCTGCAGTGGAATATTGGCAAGGGTTCGCTTCAGCCCATGGTGAAGGCCGTCGGCAAGCCCGTCGCGGCGGCCGCCATGCCGAAATTCGGCGAACAGTTCTGGACCGCCTGCAACAGCTCGATCGCCGCCGGATTGACCATCGTCCGCAGCTGGCAGAACGGCGCAAAGCTCGGGCCGGAGGCGAAGGCTGAGCTGGCCGCCTTCATGGGCACCACGGAGATGCGCACGCAGCAGGACGAGCGTATCGGCAAGAAGGCGGAGATCGCCTTCAACATGGCGAGCGAATGGGCCGCCCACCTGCCGGGCGGGGCGCCGAGCAAGCGATCGTTCTGCTGGTTCTTCGACATTGTGACCCAGAATGGCGGCCTTAAGGGCCTCACCTTCGAGGAAGTCGCCGATTTCCTGGAGCAGAACAAGCCCGACAAGGCGGACGATTTCATCTGCGACTTCCTGAAGTCGAGGACCGGCGACAGCGGCCACGTCCAAGACGCCCATAAGAATGCGGACCTGTGGCGGAACACTGCGGATGGCCAGAAGCTTGAGCTGCTGGTCATGAGCTATCTGCGGTCGGAGACGGCGGATCCGAAGTGGCGTCATGTCGTGCTGAACCGCAAAGGCACGATTGCCATGGGCATTGGGCAGGTGAACGGGAGCCAGCACAACTTCTCGGCGCACGGACTTTGAAGACCGCGCGCGGCCTTGTTCGGGCGTGGGACGCGAAGTAGTCTCCACGCAGAGGGGAGGCATTGCCGGATATGCCAAGCGCAGACTGAACGCGCCGCGATCCGGTCCAGTAGGTGCGGCGCACCATCATCGTGAGCCACGCTGCCTCTCGCTCAGTCTGCAAGAGGCATTGCCATGACCGCTTCCCATGTTCCCGCCGTCAGCGCACCCACGGACAAGCGGCCTGTCACCTATTTCGGGCCGGATTTTCCATTCGCGTTCGATGATTGGATCAAGCATCCGGCGGGCGTGGGCAAGCTGCCGTCGGACAAGCTGGGCACCGAGGTCGCGATCGTCGGTGCCGGCGCAGCGGGCATGGTGGCGGCACTCGAACTGATGAAACTCGGACTTAAGCCCGTCGTCTATGAAGCAGCACGGATCGGCGGGCGCCTGCGTTCCGTTCCGTTCGAGGGCGCGGAAGGCATCGTCGCGGAACTGGGCGGCATGCGCTTTCCCACCTGCTCCACTGCGTTCTTCCATTACCTGGATCAGGTCGGGCTGAAGACCACGCCCTTTCCCAATCCGTTGACGTCAGCCTCGCGCAGCACGGTCGTCGATCTGGCGGGCCAGCCGCTTTATGCGGAGAAGCTCGAAGACCTGCCGAAGGTCTTCCACGAGGTCGCGGCGGCCTGGAGCGAAGCCCTGGAGCATGGCGCGCAATTCAGCGATATGCAGGCCGCGATCCGCGCGCGCGACGTGCGGCGCATCAAGGAGATCTGGAACCGCCTGATCCCGATCTGGGACGACCGCACCTTCTACGGCTTCATCGCCACGTCGGACGCTTTCATGCGGCGGTCGTTCCGGCACCTGGAGATTTTCGGCCAAGTCGGATTCGGCACCGGCGGGTGGGATACCGATTTCCCAAACTCGATGCTGGAGATCCTGCGCGTCGTCTACACCAACTGCGATGAGGATCAGCGGCTGGTGACAGGCGGCGCGGAGCAGATGCCGCGCCGCCTGTGGAAAATGCAGCCGGACAAGATCGCGCATTGGCCGCGCGGCACCTCGCTGGAATCGCTGCATGCCGGCGCGCCGCGGCCGAGCGTCACGCGCATCGCACCTGCTGCCGGAAACCGTTTCGCCATCACCGACCGATGGGGAGCGACGCGCGAATATCCGGCTGTGCTGGTCACCTGCCAATCCTGGCTGCTGACCACGCATATCGAGATGGCGGAGCAGTTCTTCTCTCAGAAGGTCTGGATGGCGTTGGACCGCACGCGCTACATGCAATCGGCCAAGACCTTCGTGATGGTCGACCGGCCGTTCTGGAAGGACAAAGACCCGAAGACCGGCCGCGATGTCATGAGCATGACCTTGAGCGACCGGCTGACCCGCGGCACCTACCTGTTCGACAACGGGCCGGACAAGCCAGGCGTCATCTGCCTGTCTTATAGCTGGATGGGCGATGCGCTGAAGCTGCTGCCGCTGCCGGTGGAAAAGCGGGTGAAGCTGATGCTGAACGCGCTGAAGCAGGTCTATCCCAACGTCGATATCGCCAGCCACATCATCGGCGATCCGATCACGGTCTCCTGGGAGTCCGACCCCAATTTCCTCGGCGCCTTCAAGGGCGCCCTGCCCGGCCACTACCGCTATAACCACCGGATGTACTGCCACTTCGTCCAGGACCAGCTGCCGCCGCAGGAACGGGGCATCTTCATCGCCGGCGACGATGTGTCCTGGACCCCGGGCTGGGTCGAGGGCGCGGTGACCACCGGCCTCAATGCTGTCTGGGGCATCCTGAAGCACCTCGGCGGCGAGACATCGAAAGAAAATCCCGGCCCCGGCGACCGGTTCGACGACCTGAAACCGATGGCGCTGCCGGACTAGCGAAGAAAGCCCGCTCCTCCAGCGATTAATAGTCGCTTTACTGTCACAAGGTAAATTTTCCTCCGAGCACTAACCGGGGGGTCTGATGCCTGCTTCGTTTCTCCGCCGTTGCTTGGCGGCCTATCTCGATTACGCGATCTTTGGCGGCATCTGGCAGCTGATCCAGATCGGGGCGGGGGCCCTGACGGTGCATACCTGCCCGCGATGCTAGCGGTTTTTGCCGTCGTCCGGACGTTGTTGCGTTACGTGGTGAATACGCCGGGCCGCGCGCTCCTCAGCATCAACCGCGCGGGAAGGTGGATGCCGAGATCAAGGAAGGCGAGAGCTGGCTGACCATCCTGATGGCGGTACTCTTCGTTCGCGGCGGCATCAGCTCGATCGCAATGGCGCTGACCTCCCCCAGTGCCACTCCCGCAATTCGGCTTCCAGCCAAGCCTGTCCTTCAGCGCTGCGATCTGCGCCAGCACAGGCGCGCTCAGCGTCTTCATCGGCTTCCTCTTGTTCAAGCTGAGCCGCGCCGGCCACATATCGGCATAGCCGGAATATTGACGGCCATTGGCCTCATCTTCACTTATCCGCGCCTCACCCGGATCGCTTGAGAGCCGGGCAACTGCGACCTTCAGTCGCGATTACGGATAGATCGCGGCGATCACACACTATTGTCCCAAGGGCTACGGGTTTGGCCCTTGATCTTCCGCCTGACTCGCCCGACATTGCCCGCCATCTGCGGATCGCCAGCGTCCTTTTTCGGGTTCCCATGGAACGGCTGAAGCTCGCCGCGCGTTGGTCTGCGGACGCCTGACAGCTGGCAACACGCGTTCCGGAACCGAAAATTATGCGTCTCTCGAACTGGATGATTGGCCTGGTGGTGGCCCTGTTGTTTGCCGGCACCTGGGTGTTGCTGAATCGCCCGGTCGAGCAGGACCCCTGGACCGAAGACGTGTCCGGCCTGACCTATTCGCCCTATCGGGACAGCGCGAACCCCATCAACGGCCGTGAGCCGACCCTGGCGGAAATCCGCCGGGACCTCTCGCTGATGGCGGGCCTCACCAGCCAGATCCGCACCTATTCCACCCTCGGTGCCAACTACGGCATCCCGACCATGGCGGACAAGATGGGCCTGCGCGTGATGGCAGGGGCCTGGATCGGCGAGGACCTGAAGAAGAACCGGCAGGAGATCGACAACCTGGTCGACCTCGCCACCAACAACGGCAGCGTCAGCCGGGTCACGGTGGGCAACGAGGCCATCTTCAAGAACATGGTCAAGGTTCCCCAGCTCATCGACTATATCCGCGAGGTCAAGCGGCGCCTGCCGGGCATCCCGGTCAGCACTGCGGAGCCCTTCGACATCTGGCTCAAGCATCCGGAGCTGCTGGACGAGGTCGATTTCGTCGCCGTTCACATCCTGCCGTTCTGGAACGGCATCCCGGTGCGGGACGCGGTGCCGTGGACCATGGGCAACTATCAGGCGGTCGCGAACGAACTCAAGAAGCGCGGCGTGAACAAGCGGATCGTTCTGACCGAGGTCGGCTGGCCGAGCCAGGGCTTGCAGCGCATGGGCGCGATCGCCTCGCCCGTCGACCAGGGCATCTTTCTGCGCAACTTCGTGCGCGAGGCCAAGAAGAACGACATCGAGTATTTCATCATCGAAGGCTTCGACCAGCCGTGGAAGGCGGAGTACGAGGGCGGCGTCGGCGCCTATTGGGGCGTATGGGACGGCCATCGCAACCTGAAGCCTGCGCTGCAGGGAATCCTGGTCAATTACCAGAACTGGCGCTGGCTGGGCGCCGCCATCGCAGCGCTCGGCCTGCCGTTCGTGCTGTGGGTGCTGCGCGCCGAGTTGGGCCTGGTCGGACGCGGCCGCTTCTTCCTGGCGCTGCTGGGCCAGAGCGGCGTGATGATCGCGGTCTGGGTCTACGCCACCTACAGCGGCCGCTATCTCACCTGGTTCGACATCGTGGCGCTCGCCATGATCGCGCCGGCGACCGTGCTGCTGCTCGCCATCTTCCTGATCGAAGGCGTGGAGATGGCGGTCAACCTGTGGCTGGGCCAGAGCAGCCGCCAGCGCATCCCGCCGCCGGTCAAGGGCACCTGGAAGCTGCCCAAGGTTTCGATCCACGTGCCGTGCTACAACGAGCCGCCGGAGATGATGATCGAGACCATCCGCGCGCTCGAGAAGCTGGACTATGCCAAGTACGAAGTCCTCATCATCGACAACAACACCAAGGACGATGCGGTGTGGAAGCCGGTCGAGGCCTATATCTCCTCGCTGAACCGGCCGAACTTCAAGTTCTTCCATCTGCCGAAATGGCCGGGCTTCAAGGCGGGCGCGCTCAATTATGCGCTGACTCAGACCGATCCCGACGTCGAGCTCGTCGCCACCATCGACAGCGACTACAAGGTCCGGCCGGAGTGGCTGAAGGAGCTGGTGCCGTATTTCGCCGATCCGCAGGTCGCTCTGATGCAGGCGCCGCAGGATTACCGCGACGGCCACGAGGACCTCTTCAAGCGCATGTGCTTCTGGGAGTACGCCGGCTTCTTCCATCTCGGCATGAAGACGCGCGACGAGAAGAACGCGATCATCCAGCACGGCACCATGGCGCTGATCCGCAAGTCGGCGCTGGCCGAGGTCGGCGGCTGGGCAGAGTGGTGCATCACCGAGGATGCAGAGCTCGGCCTGCGGCTGTTCGAGGCCGGCTATCGTGCGGTCTATACCGAGAAGAGCTACGGCAAGGGCCTGATGCCCGACAGCTTCGAGGCCTATCGCAAGCAGCGCTATCGCTGGGCCTATGGCGCGATGACCATCCTCAAGGGCCACGCGCGCGACCTGCTGCCGTTCGGGCGCCGTCGCCTGAACCCGGCGCAGCGCTACCAGTTCCTGGCCGGCTGGATGCCCTGGATCGCCGACGGCCTGCAGCTGCTGTTCGTCTACATGGCGATCGCGTGGAGCGTCGGCATGATGTGGCTGCCCGACAAGATCGAGCCGCCGCTGACGCTCTACCTCATCGTCACGCTCGGCATGTTCTTCTTCAAGGTCGGCAAGTCGATGTGGCTCTATGCCAGCAAGGTGCCGTGCAGCTTCCTCGACAATCTGGGCGCCGCCTTCGCCGGCCTGTCGCTCTCCTACGCCGTGTCGAAGGCGGTGTGGCGCGGCCTGTTCACCAGCAACCTGCCGTTCCATCGCACCCCGAAGTTGGAGAACCAGCCCGCCATCATCCGCGGCCTGGTCTCCGCGCGCGAGGAGACCATGATCTTCCTGATGCTGATCCTGAGCGGGATCGGGGTGATCTGGCAGCGCGGCACGGTCGAGCCGACCTCGACCCTGTGGGCGGTGCTGCTGGGGGTGCAGGCGTTGCCGTTCTTCTCCGCGCTGCTGATGTCCATGATCAACGTGCTGCCGATCCTCAAGTCGCGGCGCACCATCCCGCTGCCGGATCTGCCGGCCGCCGTGCTGCCGGCTCCTGGAACGCCCGCAGCCGGCGAGCTGACGACTGGACGCTAGTGGTCGTCGAAGATCGATGACGGCGAACCGGGCTTTCGCCGCGTTGGCGGGCGGCGCTCTCGCGATTGTCGCGATCGCCGCGTTCTGGCTCTGGCGCGCAGAGCCGGTGCTCCTGGTGGATGCGCCGAGCGGACGCTTCTCCTGTGTCTCCTACACGCCGTTCCGCGGCAACCAGACCCCCTTTGACCGGAGCCTCGTCATCCCGCCGCAGCAGATCGAGGAAGACCTGGCGCGCCTGAAGACCGAGACCGATTGCGTGCGCACTTATGCCGTGGATCAGGGGCTGGACCAGGTGGTGCCGATCGCGGAGAAGCTGGGGCTCAAGGTACTGCTGGGCCTATGGGTAGGGACCGAAGCCAAGGATAACGAGATCCAGATGGCGCGCGGCATCGCGCTGGCCAAGGCGCACCCAGCAGCCATCAAGGCCATCATCGTCGGCAACGAGGTGCTGCTGCGCAAGGAACAGACGGCGGCGACGCTCTCGAAGTTCCTGAAACGCGTCAAGGCGGAGACGGGCCTGCCCGTCACCTATGCCGATGTCTGGGAGTTCTGGCTGCGCCACCCGGAGCTGGCCGATGACGTCGATTTCGTCACCATTCATATCCTGCCCTATTGGGAAGATGACCCCGTGCCCGCATCCGACGGCGTAACGCATATCGACGCGATCCTGCGCATGGTCGAGGCGGAGATGCCGGGCAAGACGATCTATATCGGCGAGACCGGCTATCCTTCCGCCGGCAAGCAGCGCGCGCGGGCCGTCCCCGGCCTGGTGGAGCAGGCGAGTTTCATCCGCGAGTTCCTCACCTACGCCAACGATCACGGCCTCGACTACAACGCCATCGAGGCGTTCGATCAGCCGTGGAAGCGCGCGCTGGAAGGAACCGTCGGCGGCTACTGGGGCGTCTTCAGCGAAGGCCGCACATCGAAGTTCCCGCTCACCGGCCCGGTGGCGCGCATGGGATCGCCGTGGCCATGGCTCGGCGGCACGCTGTTGCTTGGCCTTCTGTTATGGTGGCCGGCACGGCGATCCGCGCACAGCATCGGCCCTGCGTTGGCTGCGCCCATGCTCGCAGGCGGCGCGGCGCTGGCCATCGCGTTGCAGGTCGACCATGCGCAATTTGCGGCGTGGCACTGGTACGAGTGGGCGCTGGAAGGATCGCTGGCGCTGGTCTCCGCTGTCGTCGCGCTGCTCGCGCTGCCGCGGATCGTCGGGCGCGACGATGCGGGCATTGCGCCGGCCGCCGACAGCCTGGCTTGGCTGCGCCGGCCATGGAGCCGCCGGCCCGATGCCGCTCTGGCTCTCGGCGCCCTGCAATTGATCGCGATGGCGGGGGCAGCGGTGGTGGCGCTCGGCCTCGATTTCGATGAGCGCTACCGGGATTTCCCGATCTGGGCCTTTGCCGTTCCTGCAGCCGCCTTCGCCCTGCTCCACATCGGCGTAGCGCGATTGGCGCCGCGGCGGCAGGCTGAGATCGAGATTTCGTTCGCTTCGCTGCTGACGCTCTCCGCGCTTTTCATCGCTCTTAACGAAAATGTCTTTACGCGGCCGGAGATGCGCATCTCCATCCTGGCCGCATTCCGCCCGGCCTTGACGGGTGAAATCAACGGCAACTCCTTGATCTGGTGCCTGATGCTGCTGATCTTCGCCTATCCGTGGTTTGCCATCCGCCGGCGCGTGCCAGCGGCCCAGCCGGCAATCGATTCAACTTCTATTCACAATTAACCGCCCGTTAACCGCGCCCCTTAAGGATACGCAGAGGATATCGGCGCTACTCTTTCGCGCCTAGTTCCAGGCGTCGCCATTCAAGCGGGAGCGGATTCATGGACGGAGCGGCGGCCCACGTCGTCACCTTTGGTACGGTGGCAGCAATCGAAGGATCCCGCGCCCGGGTCGTGCTGGACATGGCGGAGGACGGCTCCGGTTTCGCCGGTCCGGTTCCGCCGCAGATCGGACAGGTGGTGCGCGTCGATGTCGGCGAAGCGCGCGTGTTCGGGATCATCATCGGGCTGCGCACGCCGGCTGCCGAACAGGCCATCATCGGCCCGCCCAACCAGATCATGGACTTGGACCTGATCGGCGAGATCCTCGAGACCGATGCGGATGCAAGGTTCCGGCGCGGCGTTTCCGAATTTCCGCGCCTCGGCGACCGCGTGTCGGCGGCGGGCAGCGACGATCTGCGCAGGATCTTCACGCGCACCGATCGCGAAGGCGTGCGCGTCGGATGCGTGCACCAGGACCCGTCGATCCCCGCCAACATCTTCACCGACGATCTGCTGGGCAAGCATTTCGCGGTGCTCGGCACCACCGGCTCGGGCAAGTCCTGCGCGCTGGCCGCGATCGTGCGCGGCATCCTGTCCAAGCATCCTCACGGCCACGTCCTCATCCTCGATCCGCACAACGAATACGGTGCGGCGTTCGGCGAGCTGGCGGAAGTGATCAGCCCGGCCAATCTCGAGCTGCCGTACTGGCTGCTGAATTTCGACGAGATGAAGGAGCTGATCATCGGCGAATCCAGCCGCACGCCGGAAATCGATGCCTCGATCCTCAACTACGTGATCGTGGAAGCGAAGAAGAAGCTGGCGGGCGGTCAAGAGTTTGCAATCACCGTCGATACGCCTGTCCCCTATCGCCTGTCGGACGTCACCCGGATCATCGACGACCTGATGGGCAAGTATGAGCGGCCGCTGGAGCTGGCGCCTTATATGCGCATCAAGGATCGCTTTAACGCCCTGCAGGCCGACCGCCGCTATGCCTTCATGTTCCCCGGATTGATGGTGCGCGATGAGATGACGCGCCTGCTGTCGCGCATCTTCCGCGTGCCGGTGGCCGGCAAACCGGTGACGATCTTCGACACCTCGGGCGTCCCGACGGAAATCCTCAACGTCGTGGTGTCGATGCTGTGCCGCATCACCTTCGACTTCGCGCTGTGGAGCGACCGCAGGGTTCCGATCCTGCTGGTCTGCGAAGAAGCGCACCGCTACGCGCCGACCAACGAGAAGCTGGGCTTCGAGCCGACCAAGCGCGCGGTGGCGCGCATCGCGCTTGAAGGCCGTAAATACGGCGTGTCGCTCGGCCTCGTGACGCAGCGCCCGTCGGAGCTGGCGGCCAACATCCTGTCGCAATGCAACACCATCTTCGCCATGCGGATCACCAACAGCAAGGACCGCGAATACCTGGCGGCGGCCATGCCGGAATCTGGCAGCGGCATGCTGGAGGAGCTGCCCGCCCTGCGCGCGGCCGAAGCGATCGCGATCGGCGAAGGTGTCCCGGTTCCGCTGCGCATCATATTCGACCCGCTGCCGGACGATTGTCGCCCGCACAGCAACACGGCGAAGTTCAGCGATGCGTGGGACCAGGACAACATCCCGGCCGAATTCCTGACGGACGTGGTCAGCCGCTGGCGGCGGCAGCGGTAGCCTTCACCGCCGCCGCAACAGCGCCAGCAGCGTCAACACCAGGCCGACCGCGCCCAGCGTGCTGTTGTAGAGGATCAGCGCCAGCGCGCTGAACAAGGCCGCGATCGCGAGCACGGTGCGCAGGACCGGTGGCGGCAGCGGGATCACAAGCGCGATCGCTCCGCTCGCCAGCGCGATCCATCCCCAGACAAAGTAAGTCTGCATGACCAGGAGCCATTGCCGTGGCGTGCACCAGGTCGGCGCATCGGTCTGGCCGCACAGGATGCCAATGTCCTCGGGCTGGATCACGCCATAGCGCAGCCACAGTGCCAGTGCGAATCCGAAAGCCGGGATCGCCGCCCAGGCCAGAGCACGGCGAATCGTCCAATGGGATGCAACGTCGGGACCGTTCATGCATTGTCCTTCTATCGGAAATGCCGGCGGATGCAACCTTATCGATGCAATCGCGGTCCAGGGGCGCAACTCGCCCCTCGCCTTTCGTCGCATCCTCGGCCAACATCAGGCTTGTCCCGGCCAGCCGACTTATCGGCCGGCGACGCAATAAGGGAGGGAACATGCGCAGAAACCGAGCTGTCCCACAGGGGCAAGTGCACCGCATCAGCCTCACCAGCGAGGTGCTCGCCGGCAACCTGCTCGGCGATCCCCACGAGCGCGAGCTGCATGTCTATACGCCGCACGGCTACAAGGAAGGCACAAAGCTGCCGCTGCTGGTGGATGTGGTGGGCTTCACCGGTTCCGGCATGGGCCACACCAACTGGAAGGCCTTTACCGAGAACGTGCCGGAGCGGCTCGACCGGCTGATCGGCGAGGGCAAGATGGGGCCGGTCGTCGTCGCGTTCCCCGATTGCTATTCGCGCCTGGGCGGCAATCAATACATCAATTCAGCAGCCATCGGCCGCTACGAGGATTATCTGATCGACGAGATCGTGCCGTTCGTCGAGCGCCGCTTCTCCTGCGGCGGCGCCGGCAACCGCGCGATCTTCGGCAAATCCTCCGGCGGCTTTGGCGCGATCACCCATGGCATGCGCCGCGCCGATGTGTGGGCGGCAGCGGCCTGCCATTCCGGCGATATGGGATTCGAGATGTGCTATCTGCACGACGTGCCGAAGGTGCTGAACGAGCTCGCCAAGCATGGCCGCTCGATCGAGAAATTCATGGCGCATTTCGAAGTGGCGCCGAAGCCGAGCGAGGACGAGATCGCGGTCATCAACCTGCTGGCGATGTCGGCCAGCTACGATCCCGACCCCTCCTGCTTTCTCGGCATCCGCATGCCGGTCGACCTCTATACCGCCGAGCTGATCCCGGAGCGCTGGCGCAACTGGCTGGCCTGGGACCCGGCCCTGTTGGCGGATACCTATGCCGAGAATCTGCGGCGGTTGAAGGGCCTTTATATCGATTGCGGCGACCACGACCAGTTCACGCTGCAGTACGGCGCGCGCCGGCTGCACCGGGCACTGGAGCGGCTGGGCATCGCGCACACCTATGAGGAGTTTCCGGACAACCACACGGCGGTGGATTACCGCATGGACAAGTCCCTGCCGTACCTTGAGAAGGTGCTGCGCGGCGCGGCCTAGCTTGAACGCGCCAGCCTGTCGCGCAAGCTGGCGACCAGGCTCGCATCCGCAGTGAGGTGGGGCGCCTCCGCATCGAGGATGGCGCGGAACAGATCGGCGCGCAGCCGGTCGGCATCGATCGGCTGCGCCAGGCGTGTGCCGATCGCCGAGATCAGCACGTCGACGCAGCGATCCGCCGCATTGAGCCGGCCCCACAGATAATCATGCTCGCGCCAGGCGCGATTGAAGAAGGCGCCGAAGCTCATCAGCGCTGTCCCTTTGAGGATGACCTTATCCGAGCCGAGGCCGCGGGCATCCGCCGGGCTGATGCGGTCGACCAGCACCTCGTTGATCTCATCCATGTCGGTCCATTGCAGGATCGGAAAGGTGATGAGGTCGTAGAACGCAAAGCCGACATAGGACATGGTGACCGCGCGGCGCGCCATCGGCGGCAGGAAGTTGAGGCCCATCAGCGAAATGATCTCATCGAGGTCGCGGTCGATGCCGATGAGGCCCATCGAATGTTCCAACGGCGTGAAGAGATCGAGCATCGGCGTTTCGTAAGCTACGGCCGCGCGCGCGATCCGCACCGCCGCCACGCCAGCCTCCGGCCCATGACAGGCGGCGTCCCAGCGCCGCGTCAGACGGTCGATCAGCTCGTAGAGCGCGGCCTTCAATTCGTCGAGTGCGCCGGATTCCAAACGCAGGCCGGCCTCTTCCATGGTCCGGTAGAGTTCGTTCAGACGGCGGATCACGAAGCGGATCCGCCGCACGCGGAAATCGACGTCGAACAGCCGGAGGAACGGCACCAGGCGGCCGATGCCGTTATCGCCGTTCGGCGCGACCATCCGGTCCAGCAGCAGGCTGACCTGGGCCGCATCGCACGCAACGTCGCCGGCAGCGAGCGCAGCGATCAACGCGGACAGCCGGTCGATCAGCCGCCGCGATTTGAGCGTCTGGTAGCTGAGATAGGCGAAGCCGGCACCGGCATGCGCCTTTTCATTGGCTTCCATGCGATAGCGGCTGATGTCTGCGATGGTGGGCGGATTCTCCGGATCGGTATCGACTATCTCGTCCACCAACTTCTCGACCTGGGGATCGGCAGCGGCCAGGATCTCCGCCATCCGGCGCGCGCGCTCGTTCCATTCCTGGATCGCCATCAGGTCGTCGGCGATGGGCTCGTTGCGCGGGATCAGCGCGAGCGCGGTGAGGATGGTGCGGAAAAATCCCGGCGTTCCCTGGTCGCCGCGCTGGTTCGCCTCGCGATGCGGATTGGGATCGACATAGATGATGCGGCGCACGACCTCGCGGCTGGCCGGCCGGTTGCCGAGGGCATGGATGACGGGCGAGAACGGCTTGTTCATCACCACGCTGCCGTCGATGAAGTAGCCGCCGGCATTCGCCGCCATGCGCGGATCGCCGACTACGAGTTTGTCCGCGATGAAGCTCTGGCGCGACGGCCAGTCGCGATTGCGCCCGGCGAGGATGCGATCCATCTCCGCAATGGTCGCGGGCGGAAAGGCGCCCGGGAAGGACGCAGTCGCCCGCGCCGAGAATACCAGCGACGGCGCATCACCCGGCCCGAACTCGCTGACGATCTCGCCCGACAGAGCGCGGCGGCAGGTGAAGGCAACGATGCGCCGATGCTCCGTCTCGTCCACCGAAGGCGGATCATGCAGCAGGATGCGGTGGCTATGGCCGCGATAGTCGGTCAAGGTCACGAACAAATCGAGGCGATGTCCGGGCGGCAGCAAGGTGCCGTTCTTCTCGGCCTTCTCCTCCATCGCATCGCAGGCATCGAGTAGCCAGCCTGCGAACCGTTCGCCGGAAAAAGGCGGCGTGAACCATTGTGCCTGGATGAACTGGCGCAGCTTGGCCCGGGTCTCGGGGTTGGCCACCTGCTGGCCGAAGCGGCGAATCAGGAGCTGATCGAACAACGGCGCCATTGCCGCCTTGGTGAAGCGCCCGAGCAGGGAGCCAGGCGCCGACAGGCTGGTGACGTCGGCGTTCTTCAGCCACAGATCGCGATGCGGCTCCAGCGGTTGGTCATGCGCCAGCGCCTTGCCCAGCATCACGCCGTTGATGCCGCCGGCCGACGCGCCGGAGATCAAATCCACCACCACGCGCAGGTCGATGTTCGGTGAGAGCTTGCGGAACAGATCGTAATAGATCGCGATCGAATCGCCGGCGGGCGGCGTCGCCTTGGCGCCGGCATGGAACAGCTTGGAGGCGCGCACCAGATTGAGGATCTCGCGCGTCACGCCATGGATATAGACCGCCAGCGAGACGCCGCCATAGAGCACGACCGCCAGCCGAACCTCGATCTGCTTCATGGAAGGGACATTCCCGAGTCGCGATCTCGGCCATGTTACAAGGCCGGACGGCCGTTGCCACGCCCCAGCCTATTCAAACCGCTGGAATTGGCTAACATGAGATTGGATTCGCAGGAGGCTGGACGTGAATTATTTCGACAATCGGGACTATGTCGTCGCCGTGGTCGGCGCGGGCCGCGGCATCGGGCGGGCGGCGGCGCTTCATCTGGCGGTGCACGGCGTGCGCGTGGCATGCCTGGACCGCGATGGCGGTACAGCTGAGGCAGCAGCGGCGGAGATTACAAAGGCCGGTGGGCGCGCCGTTGCGTATGGCGTCGAAGTCGCCGAAGCCGCCTCGATCCCGCCGGCAATCGATGCGGTTGCACGCGCATTCGGCCGGATCGATGCCCTGGTCAACTGCGCGGGTATCACCGGGCGGACCAATGTTCCCGGGCACGAGGTCGACCTCGAAGATTTCGACTTGGTCTATCGGGTCAATCTGCGCGGGGCGTTCCTGCTTTCCAAGGCCGTGCTGCCTCACATGCTGGCGCACAATTATGGCCGCATTCTCCATGTGGCCTCCATCGCCGGCAAGGAAGGGAATGCCGGCATGACCGCCTATTCCGCGACCAAGGCAGGATTGATCGGCATGGTGAAGAGCCTTGCCAAGGATTACGTCGAGCGCGGCATCACCATCAACGCCCTCGCCCCCGCCGTCATCCGCACGCCGATGGTGGAAGCGCTGCCACAAGCGACGATCGACTACATGACAGCGAAAATCCCCATGCGGCGGTGCGGCGAACTGGAAGAAGCAGCACAGATGATCGCATGGATCGTTTCACCGGCCTGCAGCTTCACAAGCGGCTTCACCTTCGATCTAAGCGGCGGCCGCGCGACATATTAGACACCGCGCCATAAGCGCCCCTTGCGTGTGCCGACAGGAAGACTCATTTGATCGGACGTATGCTTGCGCGCATACGTAGCCATGACGCCGATCACATGGACTTCGAAAATGACCATGCCTGACATTTTCGTGCAATGCTCCCAGCTTAAGGTGTGTTAGCTGGCGTGGCGGAGCGTCGCAGACGCCATAAATTTGCCGGACTTTCGATTTTTCTAGAACGCATATGCCAAGGAGCAAAACCATGACCCCGTCCACTGTCGAACTGACCCAGGGTTCAGTCAAAGTCGGCGTGCTGGTGCCGGAGAATGAACGAGCCTTGCGGTTCGTGGTGATCGATGAGCGCTATCGCCTGCTGGATGGCAGCCGGTTCCCCAGCGTGCGCCAGGCGGAGCAGACGGTGCAACGACTCTCCAATTTCGTGGAGCATGACCCTCCTGCGCATGCGGCCTAAGACAGGCGCGGGGAAAAATCGATTCCAAAAACTGGCTTTAAGACCTGCGCCGTCCCATATCGGTGCCGAGAGCGCCGTCGAGTTGGGAACATTCCATGTCCAGGAACCGCAAGATCGTTCTGGCTTCGCGGCCGGTCGGCGAACCCAAGCCTGACAATTTCCGCCTCAGCGAAACGGATATCGAGCAGCCGGGCCCGGGCGAGATCCTGCTGAAGACCCTCTGGCTATCGTTGGATCCCTATATGCGCGGCCGGATGAGCGCCGCGAAATCCTATGCCGATCCGCTGGAAATCGGTCAGGTGATGTCCGGCGGCGCGGTCAGCAAGGTCATTCAGTCCAATAACAAGGAATTTTCCGTCGGTGACATTGTCGTCGGCTATACCGGCTGGCAGGACTATGCCCGCTCCAACGGCAGCGGCCTGCGCAAGATCGATCCCGCCCTCGCCCCCATCTCCACGGCGCTCGGCATCCTCGGCATGCCGGGAATGACCGCCTACACGGGCCTGCTCAATATCGGCCAGCCCAAGCCGGGCGAGACCCTGGTGGTCGCGGCGGCGAGCGGTGCGGTCGGCGCGGTGGTCGGCCAGATCGCAAAGCTGAAAGGCTGCCGCGTGATCGGGATCGCGGGCGGCCCTGACAAGGTGCGCTACATCACTGAAGAGCTCGGCTTTGATGTCGGCCTCGACCATCGCGCGCCGGACTTTCCAGACCGGCTGCGCGCCGCTGTCCCGAACGGCATCGATATCTATTTCGAGAATGTCGGCGGTCACGTGTGGGAAGCGGTGTTCCCGCTGCTCAACAAGTTCGCGCGCGTTCCGGTGTGCGGCCTGATCGCGCATTACAACGATATCGCGCCGCGCGAAGTCATCGATCAAGTGCCCGGCCTGATGCGCTCCATCCTCAACAACCGTCTGACTCTGCGCGGCTTTATCGTCCTCGACTTCGAGGATCAGACCAGCGATTTCCTGCGCGATGTCGGCGGCTGGCTCAAGCAAGGCAAGCTCAAATACCGCGAGGACATCGTGCATGGCCTCGAGAAAGCGCCCGAGGCCCTGATCGGCCTGCTCGAGGGGCACAATTTCGGCAAGCTGCTGGTGAAAGTAGCCAGCGACTGACCTACCGGTGGTATTCGTCGCGCTGGATGACGCGCACGCCGTACCAGCCCCAATAGACGCGGTGGCGCTGAATGAGTCCCTGGTCATTCAGTTCCATCGCCTCTACGAAATCCATCTGATCGCCGTCGGGAGTCTCCCGCGGATATTCCCAGATCAGGCGCTTGCCGTCGGTCAAATATCCGGTACGGTGGAACCGCCGTGCCGGCGGCTTGCGCGCGGCGACTTCATCGAGCAGCCGCTGGATTTCGGCGCGGCCGTGAACCACGCCGCGCTCGAGCTTGAGCACATGGGGAATGAGCGGGCTCTCGATCACGGCGTCGGGCGCATAGAGCGCCAGCAACGCGTCCTTGTCGTTGCGCGAGAGCGCGTCGTCCCAGGCGAAATAGATCTGTTCGACCGGTGTGGCTTCGGCCGGAACATTGGTGGAAGCCTTGGCGGCGCGATTCATGATCACCTCCATGCTCTCGGGTCCGTAGAGAGCGAACCGGATATCGCTCCGGAAGTTCCGCGAGTGGCAGCGCGAAAGCTTTGGTGTCGGCCGAAGGATGATTGCGTTCAGCTGCGCCAGAGCTGGCCGCGGCCTTTCACTTTGTCGAGGTTGCGCAACGTGGCGTCATCGATCGGCGCGACCTCATGTCCATGGGGCTGCGGCGGTGCCGCGCGCCAGCCGAGAGCGGCCAGCACGGGCGGCGCTTCGTAATAGGTCGCCAGCGCTTCGGCCAGCAGGGCCTTGAAAGCGTCCGGCGCCGCCTGTTCCACCGCCCGTAGCCGCGCGACCCGCTCGACCGGAGAGGCCATCAGGAAGCCATCACTGTCGGCGAGCGCGGTTACGACCGGCTCCGCCAGCCGTTCCAGCGCCTTGAGATCGAGTGCGGCTTCCGAGGCGCTCGGCAGCGGCGGCTCGCCATCGTCACCCGGCAGCAAGGTATCCAGCACGGCCAGCAGCATCACGCGCGTCATGGTGCTGCCCCCACCAGGGCATCGGCCAGCTTCAGCGCGACGGCGCCGATGGTCGAGCCGGGATTGGCGGCACCGACGGTCGGGAACAGGCTGCCGTCGGCGACGATTACATTGGGCACGGCATGGCAGCATCCTTTGGCATCGGTGACGGAGGTGGCGGGATCGCCGCCCATGCGCGCCGTACCCAGCAGGTGCCAGCCGGTGTAGGGCGCCAGCGGCACGCGCTGGATGCGATGGGCGCCCGCGGCGCGCAGCATCTCCTCCGCCCGTGCCATGCCGAAATCGAGCGCGCGGCGCGAATGATCCGACAAGGTGTATTCGACGCGTACGCCGGGCAGCCCATCCGCCTCCATCGTTTGGGTCAGCGTCACGCGATTATGTACTTCCGGCAGATCTTCGGCGGTGACAAGGACAGCCATGGAATGGCGGAACTCCTCGCGCAACAGGCGCTGCGCCTCCGCACCCCAGGCAGGCTCCAGACGGCTCGCCTGGGTCAGCAACGCATTCTCGCGCGTCACCTGCAGGTGAACGCCGCGCTTGAAGCCGCGCGCTTCGTCGGTCTCGTAGAATTCGTGGGAATAGACCGAGCAGCCGACCGGCCCCACCGGGCCATCCAGCTCTTCCGCGAACATGCCGCGCACATAGGCAGCCGGATGGAACATGAGGTTGCGGCCAAGCGCGGGTGAGTCGATTCCCGAAGCCAGCAGCAAGCGCGCAGTGCCGATGCCGTTGCCGGCAACCACGATGGTCGAGGCCGGCTGCCAGCAATCGCGCCCTGATCCATCGCGGTAGCGAATCCCTGTCGCCTTGCCGCCCTCGATCACGATCTCCTGCACGACGCAATTCGTGCGCAGGCCGACGCCGCTCGCGATCGCGCGCGGCCAATAGGTGAGGTCGGTCGAAGACTTCGCGCCGTTCGCGCAACCGAGCAGGCAGGGTCCGCAATGATTGCAGGCCTCGCGCGTGCTTTCGGCCACTGTGTTGATGGCCGCATCGACCGGCCACCAGTGCCAGCCGAGTTCATCGAACGCCCGCGCCGCCTTCGCACCAAGGCGCCCCAGCGGGACCGGCGGCATCCGGCGCCCAGCCTTCGGCGGATAAGCAGGATCACCCGGCAACCCTGAGACCCCGAAAGCCTCGTCATTCAGATCGTAATAGGGCTCGAGATCGAAGTAGGAGAACGGCCAGTCGTCGCCGACACCATCGAGCGTACGTGTCTTGAAGTCCGAGGGATGCAGCCGCGGGAAATGGGCGGCCCAGTTGATGGTCGAGCCGCCGACGCCGTTCCACATCAGCGGCTTGAAGGCGGAGGCGGAATCATCGATCGGATAATCGGCGGAGATGGCGTTGCCGCCGGCCTTCAGCCGCAGGTTGGGCGACGACGCCCAGGCCCCGAGTGCCAGGCGCTGCCACTCCGGCTTCTGCGTCGGCAGGTTCGCGCGGTCGAGCCAATCGCCACGCTCGAAACAGAGGACGCGCAGCCGTGGCGCGCGGCTGGCAAGGCGCCGCGCAAAGGCCGCGCCACCGAGCCCCGCCCCGACGATCGCCACATCGACCGGCCCGAATTTGATCTGTCCACCAGACGCCATGAATCGCGCCGCCCTGAGCCGCTATGACGCGTGTCTGACCATATGCCTAGGATCATGCGGCAAATGCCTGCACGGCGCAAACGGAAGCTTTGCGGTCGGAGCACCTAAGCCGATCGGCTGCCGAGGGCCTGTCCGCCTGACGGGCGCGCATCTTGCTGGATTCGTGCCAGCGCCGGATGCAGCAGTGGCTCCTTCGGTTCCAGCAGATAATTCTTTGCCAGCAGCGCATACGAACCGATCAGATGATAGCGGCTCCGCGCGAGCACCTCCTTGCGGGTTTGGCGATAACGGCCCGGCCGCCGGTACCAGGCGAGCGTCGGCTCCGCGTGGTGCAACGCATGCAGATTGTTGTGGAGATAGAGGAAGCTCATGATTGGCCCAGCTTCGATCGTGGCGGTGCGGGCCGGCACGTCCGGAGCCGCACGGTGTTCGGCAAAGCTGCGCAGCAAGATCAAGGCTGTTCCGGGCCAGGCGAAGAGCGCCAGGTAAGCGCCGATCGGGATGTCGCAGACGTCGACGATCCACCAGAGCAGGCCCGCCGCTGCGACGCCGTGCAGCGCCCAATGAGACAACATGACATGGTCGCGCGCGCGTATCGCTTGGAACAAGCGCTTGGTGGTTTGAGCGGCGGCGTAGAACGGCCCCACTGCCATGCGGCCCAGCACGCTCGTCATCAAGCTGCGCAGTGCACGATGGGGAGCTGACATGGCGTTCCAGGTTTGCGGGCTCACATAATTTGATTCCGGATCCCGCGCCGGATCCGTCAGGGTCTCATCGACATGATGCTTCAGATGATCCGCGCGCTGCAGCCCATAGGGCTGCCACAGAGAGAGCGACGGCGCCGCGATCAGATAGTTGAGCCAGCCCCACCGCGTCGGAAAGCCGTGAACCGCTTCATGCTGCAGAGAGGATTGCAGGCAGACGATTGCGGCACCCAGCGGCAAGACCAGCGACCATGGCAGATCGCGATAGAACCAGGTGACGAGCGCGAAGGCGCCATAAATTCCGATGGCCAGCGCCAAGGTCGGCCAGTCCAGGCCGACGCGCGCAATCGCGCGCGATGTACGGGCAGCCGCGTCCGCCCTGGCATTGGCAACGAGTTCCGCGAGGTGGAGAGAAACGGCGTCGGGCTCGGTCTGCAGCCAATTCTGATAGTCGATGGGCATCCTGGTCCGGTCGAGCATTCCGCCATCCTTTTCCAGTCAAAGGGAGCGCCGGCACCGCGGTCGGTCTGGGAGAGAGTCCACGGTGCCGACGCGACCGCACCCCGCTCCCATGATCAGGCAAGAGCGAAGAGTCGGACCCGGCGCGCCATCACGGGGCAGCGGAGGGTACAGCGTCCGAGGTCTGGGTTCTCGGCCTTGCCTCCCGGTTCCGGCGCGGCATGGAAAAGCTAGCGTGAAGCCGAAACCGGCGCGAACGAGATGATCTGGCGGAGGCGGCGAGGAGAACTTGTGGGAGGAAGACGAAAGGCTGAATGTGTGAAAAACGAAAAAGGGCCACCCCGTTTCCGACGCGGCGCTACGCGCTCTCGCTCGCCTTCAGCTGGACGAGCTTGCTGAGCAGGGCGCCGCGGCCGAGGCTCCTGAGCTCCTTCAGACAGAGCAGAAGCGGGTTCTCCTCCATCAGCACGGTGTCGCAAGCGACCACACACCGCAAAGCGCCGGGAAGCGGTTCGCCCATTTCAGATCAACTGATGACAACCTCGAAGTGGATAATCTGAGCATCGCTGCTCGTACCTTGCATGCCCGGTGAAATGGTGCCTGACCCCAGGAGAAGGACATCCTCGCGACGCACCAGAATCTCCTGACCGGGTTGCATCGATATGAAAGTGCCCGACGAACTTCGCTCGACGAGTCTGACGCGTCCGTTCGCGAGCGTTATGGTCGCGTGATGGCGGGAAACCCACTGTCGTTTGACGATAAGGTCGCATTCATCCGATCGTCCGATCGTGAGGCTCTCACCATCGCGGCACGACTTCATCTGGTCGTTGCACCGAAGCGTCACGCAGATTGAACGCATCGATGCGTCCGGGACCTCGCTCTGGTCCCGCTTGCCGAGCGACACCTCGGTGTTGAGGGTTCGATCGTCATCAAGAAAGGTATAGATATTGCAAGGTTCCGACTTCCCCTTGAACATCATCCTGTCCAGAAAGCCGAGGGTTTGCTTGTCTGCTGGTGATAACAGGTCCACGAGGCTTTGACTGATCAGCACCTCGCCGGGATTCGCGACCGCTGCCAGGCGCGCCGTCAGATTGACGGCATCGCCGTAGACGTCACCGCCGACACGGACGACGCGACCAAAGTGCAAGCCGGCGTGAAAGGCCACTGAAAAGCTGCCCGGTACGCGCATCTGCGAAACCGCGGCGAATGCGCCCCTCGGCTCTTCGAAGATGGACAGAACGTCATCGCCTTTCGAGGAAATAAACTCCCCGCCATTTCCGCAAATGAGTGCGCGCATGCCTTCGCGCCAGGTGTCGATGCGGCTCATCGCGGCCGCATCGCCGAGCGATTCATAGAGCGGAGTACTGCCGACGACGTCCGCCAGAAGAACAGCAGCCTCGACGTCATTTCGATGCACGCTCATCCCGCCTCCGCATCATGACAAGCAGAGTGGCCGCGCGTCACGCTTCCCGGCCGAGCATCGGCGCGCTGACGCACATTCCTCAAATCATGAGACACACGCTACGTCGCGGCAGATGCTGCGTAAGCCTTCGCGATCCTTGACGCGCAAGCACGGCGTTAACTATACTAGTTAAGCAGAATTTCTTGCCGTTTCAATCTCTCCGAGCGAGGTGAGGCCATGAACGCTGGAAATCTGGAGACCCATCATTCGCAAAGCTCGCGGCTCTGGAGCGCTCTCGCACTCCTCTCAATCCTGCCTTTGCTGTTCGTAGGACAGACGTCTCGCGCAGACGATCCCCTTCCCAACGCCTGTCCGGTGGATGGGTGCGCAGTGCAGATCGTGGCCGTGCAAAAGGAAGGAGACGAACTGCGCCTCACGCTTAAAGCCAACTTCACACCTGATTTCTCCCGGAACCACGTCCATGTCTGGTGGGGCGATAATTTCACGATTGAACAGGTTTCGAACAACGCGGAGCCGGTGCATCACGTCAAGCAGGGTGAGTGGCATCCGACGGACGAGTACCCGGGCTATGTCACCCAGAGCGCCGCGTCGACCGAGGTGCGCGGCAAATCAAAGACCCTCTGCGTCAGTGCCGCCGATCGCAATCATGATATTCTCGACATTACCAAGTTCCAGTGCATGGACGTGAGCGGCTATCTGTGATCCGGAATGTCGCTGCCTGCCTATCTCGGCCGATATGAGGTTCGTCACGAGATCGGGCGAGGCGGATTTGCGGTGGTGGTGCAGGCCTGGGACGACGATCTTCATTCGCTGGTAGCGATCAAGATCCTGCATCCCGAGTTCGTGCACGACGGCAGCGATATCCAGCAACGATTCCTGGATGAAGCGCGGCTGTTGCGGCGAATCAAATCGCTTAACGTCGTTACGATCCACGACATCGGGCGCCTTGGCGACGGTCGGCCCTATTTCGTGATGGACTTCGCCGATCGCGGAACCCTCGCCAACCGCTTCAGCCAGACGCCCATCTCGACCAGTTTCGACGCGCGAAGCCTGGCCGCCCTGGTCGACGCCCTTGCAGACGGCCTCTCTTCCATCCACGAAGCCGGCGTCGTTCATCGCGACATCAAGCCGGCAAACATCCTGTTCCAGACTATCCGCCGGGCCGCGCCCGATCCGGACGAGACGACCATGGGCGACGCCGGCGAAGCGATCGCGACGCTGATTGCTCCCCACGAGCGCATCCTGGTTGGCGATCTTGGCATCGCCAAGGACCTGCTGCGAGACAGCAACGCCATCACGATGATGGCCGGGACCGCGTTCTATCGCTCACCGGAGCAGAGCGAGGCCGGCGCTGAGATAACGCCGGCAGCCGACGTCTATTCCGCGACCGCCATCGTCTGGCAAATGATCACGCGCCAGCGTCCACCGCAGGCGAATGCCGTGGTCGACAATTTGTCGGTGCTTCCGGCTGGTTGGCGCGAGGTCTTGGAATTCGGAATGGCGCTCGATCCGAAGGCGCGGTTTTCCTCCATCCAAGGCTGGCGTGCTGCCATTCATGACGTTCTCGCGAAGGAGGTGTCGGAGACCGAACGCGATACGCCAACCACGTCCCGGCAATCCGCGAAGTCCTGTCCCTATAAAGGTCTAGCGGCGTATCAGCCGGAAGATGCCAATCGCTTTTACGGGCGGGAGGTGCTGATCGATGAGCTCGTGCGTCGGCTCCAATTGCAGAAGGTCCTGATCGTCGGCGGGCCGTCGGGAAGCGGCAAATCCTCGCTCGTGCGCGCAGGGCTCATACCTGCCATCAAGGCGGGTGCCATCATGGGCAGTGACGCGTGGCGGATCGTCCTTTTCACGCCTGGACGCGACCCGATGGCGGAGCTCCATTTCCAGCTCGGACGGGCGCTGCCCGAGGGTACAAGGTCGTCGGTGTCGCCGGAAGATTTGGTGGCGCGGCCTTCGCTCGCTCGCCATCTCGGCCAAGTGGAGGGAGCGGACCGTCCGATCATCGTCTGCATCGACCAGTTCGAGGAACTGTTCACCCTGGCGCCGATGGCACAGAAGACCAAGGTCATCGAGGCGCTATCCGCGATGACAGACCCGGCTCACAGTTCGGTCCGGCTGGTGATTGCCGTCCGTGCGGATTTCTACGGCGCCTGCGCGCAGATCCCGTGGTTGGCGGAGCGCATCACGGACAATCAGGTCCTGGTCGGTCCGATGACCGACGCGGAGCTGCGACGGGCGATCACTGAGCCCGCGCGCCGCGCCGGCCTGCACCTGGAGCGCGGGCTGGTCGATGCCGTGATCAGCGAAGCCGGCCAGGAAGTGGGCGCCCTGCCCCTGGTCGCCCATGCGCTGGTTGAGACCTGGATACGGCGCAAGGGCAGCACCATGACGTTGGAGGGCTTCCGCGCGGCGGGCGGAGTCGCCGGCGCGATCAGCCAGACCGCCGACTTGACCTTCGAACATCGGTTCGACGACGTCGAGAAGGCCGCCAGCAAGCGGCTGTTTCTCCGGCTGGTCACGCCAGGCGAAGGCACGACTGACGCCCGGCGCATCCTGGCAAGGTCCGAAATCGAACACGATCCCGGCGCCAAGGTCTTGCACAACGTGGTCGAGGGCCTGACGGAAGCGCGGCTTCTCACCGTCAACGACGCCACCGTACAGATCGCCCATGAGGCGCTGCTGCGCACCTGGCCGCGCCTGCGCAATTGGATCGAGGAATCGCGCGACAATTTGCGCACGCGCCAGCGGATTTCGCGTGCCGCGGAGGAGTGGCTGGCGGAAGATCGCGACCAGGATCGCCTCTATCGCGGCACGCCCTTGCTGGCGGCGCTGGATTGGATGGAGAAGAATGCCGACCAGCTCGGCGATCTGGAGCGGTCTTTCATCGAGGCCTCGGCAGAAGCACGAGATCGGGAGAAGGCGGCGGCGAAAGCCAAGGAACATCGGGCACGGCGCATCCGTCGGATCGCGACCAGCGCTCTCGCTTTGTTGGCCGCTGGTGCGACTGCGGCGTCTGCCATCGCCTTTCTCGCCTTCCGGGACGCGCAATCGAGCAAGGAACTGGCCGACCTGGCAACGATCGAGGCCAATGAGCGGTTCGCCGTCGCGCTCGGTGCCGTCGCCAATGAACTGGTCGAGGAAGATCCGCTGCTTGCTCTGTATCTGGCGGGCGAAGCGGCAGCTCGCTCGCCGGATAACGCCCCGGGCTACGATGCAAGATCGAGCCTTCTGGCCGCGCGCTATGCTTTGTCGAAGAGCGGGCCGGCGCTGTTGGGCAGTCCTGTTTCGGCGGGCGATGCCCGCGTGCTGGCGCTGAGTGCCGACGGCACGCTTCTGGCGGTCGGCCGCAGGGACGGCAGCATCGATCTTATCGACGCAACCACGCGGAAGCCGCTGGGTCTCTCCGTGCGTGGCCACAAGGGCGGCATCGAAGACCTCGATTTCGATCCGCGTGGCGAGACGCTTGCTTCCGTTGGTGATGATGGATTGGTTCAGCTGTGGCCGATCGATGGCCGCATGATCGGCAAGGCGCAGGTCGTGGCCCGCTTCCACGATGTCGTCTGGGGCGTGCGCTTTGATCCGACCGGATCGATGATCGCGACTGCTGCCGAAGACGGCACCGTGCGGCTGTGGGAGGCGATCGCCGACGCGCCCGCACGGCCACCGCTGATCCATCGGACCGGCGATTTCCTGAGCATGGCCTTCAGCCCCGACGGCCGTGGCCTCGTCGCCGGCAACGGCGAAGGCGACATCCACGGCTGGACCTTGCCGGACGGCACGCCGCTGTTCGAGCCCATCCGCGGAATCCATACCAGCGACATCTGGAAGCTGGTATTCGATCCGACCGGTCACGTCTTCGCCACGTCCAGCAGCGACGGCAAGTCGATCCTGTTCGCCTACCCAACCGGCAAAGTCATAGGCCCGGCGGTTACGCCTGACGACGAGATCAATGGCGTCGCTTTCTCCGCCGACGGCAAGATCCTGTTCGGCGGCGGTGCAGACGGCGGTCTGCGCCTGTGGGACGTCGCGCACGACACGCTCAAGGCGAAGACACCGAGCGGCCACAATGCCGCGATCATCGATCTCGAATTGAGCGGTGCACGCAACCTGATCGCGACCTTGGGCACCGACCAGTTGATCCGCTTCTGGCGGCTGGAAAGCATGGTCCCGCTCGCTATCGAATACCAGGTCGCAGGGCACGCCGCGAAGGGGCTGGCTTTCAGCCCCGACGGACGATGGCTGGCGGCCGGGGACGATGCCGGCAGTGTCGAGCTTTGGAAACTCGGAGCTCAGCAGCCTCCGATGATGCTTTCCGGGCACCAGCAACAGGTCTGGGCGCTCGCCTTCTCCCCCGATGGCAGACGCGTGCTGTCCGGTGACAGGGGCGGAGCGGTGCGCATCTGGAATACCGAGACCGGTGCGCTCGAAGGGTCGATCGATAGGCACGCATCTGCGATCTGGTCGATCTCAGTCAGTCCCGACGGCACCCGGTTCGCCACTGCGAGCGAATCCGGCGTCCAACTGTGGGACATGAAGACACACGCTCTGCAGAACCAGAGCTTTCATGACACGACGCGGATCACGCGCGCGGCATGGTCGCCGGACGGCAGGCACTTGGCCATCGCATCGGCCGATGCCCGCGTCCGGTTGTGGGACGTGAAGGCCGACCGGATGGAGCGGGAGATCATCGTCGACCGGGACGTGGTGTGGAGCGTCGCGTTCAGTCCCGATGGAAGGCTCCTGGCAGCCGCGTCCGGCGACGAGACCGTCACCCTATGGGAGGTCACAACGGGGGCGAAGTTTGCGACTCTGACCGGACATTCCGGGGGCGCGACCGATGTGGCTTTTCTTGGCGACGGAGCGTCGCTGGTGGTCGTCGACCGCACCGGCAGGCTGCATTTCTGGGACGTGCTGACCGGCCGGCAATTGATCGAGCCCTGGCAGGCCCATCAAGATACTTCTTGGCGCATCGCGGTTCACCCCGACGGCGTGCGCTTCGCAACCGCCGGCGACGATGGCTACGTCAGGGTGTGGGACGACCTCAGCGTCGAGCGCGCCTGCGAGATCAGCCGCGACGCCTTCGATGAGACCCGGCGCAAGGAGTATTTCGGCGACGCGGATGCTGTGCTCGCCTGTGCTCCTCCCGTCGCTTCGGACCACTGAGGCCCTGCGCTAGTCCCCCGCGTGCGTCCGGCGGCGAACAAGGCCGGGGCGCCGAAACCTTCCGTTCGCTTCTGTGGCCGGCCCGGCACAACATCTTCATCGGCACACAGTTGCGTTGAGCATAAGTGGCCCCATATTTCGCTGGTGCCCCTGCGGATTCGGATTGATGTCGCGGACACTGATCATCATCGGATTGCTGATCGTGGCGCTGGGCGTGCTCTGGCCTTGGCTGGGTCGGCTTGGGCTTGGGCGGCTGCCAGGGGACTTCGTGATCCGGCGCGAGGGCTTCACGTTCTATGCGCCGATCGCGACCTGCATCCTCATCAGCATCGTGCTGTCGATTGTTCTCTGGTTCCTGAGACGCTGAGCACTGGAGGATTGGACAATGACATTTCCCCATCCGACGCGTCGCACTGTCCTCGCCGGCGGCGTCGCACTTGCGGCGACGACTCTGGCGTCGCCATTGCGCGCTCAGTCGCCCCAGGTGCTCACGCGTTCCATTCCATCCACCGGTGAAACGATTCCGTCTATCGGCCTCGGCACCTGGATCACCTTCAATGTCGGTGATGACCCGGTGCTGCGTGATGAATGCGCGGCTGTGATGGCGGCCTTCTTCGAAGGCGGCGGGCGCATGATCGATTCCTCGCCGATGTATGGCTCGTCCCAGCCGGTGATCGGTTACGGCCTTGCCAAGCTCGGCGCGCCGCCAGCGTTTTCCGCTGACAAGGTCTGGATCTCCTCCGGCTCCGACGGCCCCGAGCAGATCGAACAATCGCGCCGTTATTGGGGCGTGCCGAAGTTCGACCTCATGCAGGTGCATAACCTGCTCGCCTGGCAGGAGCACCTGAAGACGCTCTACGCGATGAAGGAAGCGGGCCAGGTGCGCTATGTCGGCATTACCACGTCGGAAGGACGGCGCCACGATCTGTTCGAAGAGGTCATGCGCAAGGAGAAGCTCGATTTCGTGCAGTTCACCTACAACATCATTGACCGCGAGGTGGAGGAGCGCTTGCTGCCGCTGGCCCGCGATCGCGGCATGGCCGTCATCGTCAACCGGCCGTTCCAGCAGGGGGAGCTGACGCGCGCGCTCGCGGGCGCGACGCTGCCGGATTGGGCCAGCGAAATCAGCGCAACGAGCTGGGCGCAGTTCATCCTGAAATTCATTCTCTCGCATCCCGCCGTCACGGTCGCGATCCCCGCGACCAGCCGCGTCAATCATGTGCGCGAGAACCTGGCTGCTGCCGCCGGTCCGCTGCCAGACGACGCCATGAGAAACCGCATGGTTGCCTATGTCGAGGCGTTGTGATGCCAAAGCCCCATGCCTGATTGGTGGAGCTACCGCCTCTCGGACTTCCTGCTGTTCTCTCCCCGCACCTATTGGCGGCTGTTCGAACTGCACAATGAAGCACTCTGGCCATTGCAAGTCTTCACACTCGCGGCTGGTGTGGCAGCGCTTGTCCTCGCCGTGCTGCGACCGCGCTCCAACAGCAGGCTGATTGCCATCCTCCTCGCCATCCTGTGGGCGTTCGTCGGCTGGAGCTTCCTGTGGCAGCGTTACGCCACCATCAACTGGGCCGCTGCCTATGCCGCGCCGGTGTTTGCAGTCGAGGCACTGATTCTCTTGGTCATTGGCGGCGCGATAGGCCGGCTCTCCTCCGATCAGCGGGGCTTCCGTCGCATCGCAGGGTTGATCCTCATCGTGCTCGGGCTTGCCTATCCGCTGCTTGCGCCGCTTTTCGGCCGGCCGTGGCAATTTTCTGAAGTCTACGGGATCGCGCCCGACCCCACAGCGATCGCGACGCTGGGCTTCCTGCTCCTCGCGCGTGGCGGATTGCCAATCCTGCTGCTCGCGATTCCGCTGCTCTGGTGCCTCGCCAGCGGTGCCACGTTATGGGCGATGGATGAGCCGCAAGCCTGGGTACCATTGGCGGCCGCCCTGCTCGGAACCTTTGCGGCCGCATGGACGGTGATGCGGGGCGAAACGAAAAGCGTGTGAGGCCTGGGTCGCGCGACGCGGTAAGAGTTTCGAACTCCACCACGCGTTCATTTCGACATTAACTGGCGAATTGCTGCGGAGGCGCCGTCGCTGACCGCGCCTCACCGTCGACATTGTCCGGTTCGGCGGAGCGGAAGTGGCTGGGTGCCGCGCCGATGACACGCTTGAATGCGCGACTGAAGGACGCTTCCGAGTCATAGCCGAGGCGGCGGGCCACCACTCCGATCCTCAACTTGTCACGGACGAGCCATTGCCGCGCTTGGTTCATCCGCACCTGCGCAACATATCGCGCCGGCGTCTCGCCAACCACGCTCGTGAAGCGCGCCGCAAATGCGGAACGCGATGCACGCATGACCTTGGCAAGGGATGCCAGGGTCCAGTCCTCGCTCGGCTTTAGATGGATCGCCGCGAGGACCCGGCCGATATCCGGATCGCGCGCCGCGGCGATCCAGCCGGTCGCGTCGCCACAGCCGCGCTCGACCCAAGAGCGGATGAGGCTGGCCGCCACGACATCCGCGAGCCGGGCGAGAATTCCGCCGGCTCCAACACGGTCCAGCGCCACCTCGCACGCCATCGTCGCCAGCAGATCTGGAATGCGCGGTTCCCTCGCCGCGAGCTCGCACACCTGCATCAGCTCCGGCATCATGCGCAGCAGAGGATGCAGGCCGTCGACATTGAACGTCATGCTGCCGCTGAAGAGCAGGGTCTGTTCGCCATCCCCGCCTCCGCTTGCCTCGAAGATATTCTCGCAGACCTTCTGAAAGGTGCAGCAACCACGCAGGGCCGTGCAGGCGTTCGGCGCGCTGGCCAACGCATGCTCGGAGCCGCGCGGCAGCAGCACCGCGTCGCCCTGCTCCACGCGTATCCATTCATTCGCAGGTGTTCGCAGCCAGCAGCCGCGGCCCGCAATGAAGTGAAAGCGCGCCGCCTGCTGGGCCGGAAAGAACAGCCCCCAGGGCTCCGTCATCTGGAAGCGCCCGTAATCGACCCCGTCAAGCCGCAGGCCCCTCAGCATGTCGGTCAGGGGATCACCTGCGCGCGTGTCACCATTGGACGAATTGTTAAGCATTAAAGGTTTTTTAGCATGGAAAGTCCTGCTCGTCATGGCCAATTTGGCACCCTGACCTTCCTGGAGACCATCATGTCGGAGTCCCTGTTCGATGCTCAACCGCCACGTGACCCGGCCTGGACTGCCGTCCTGTCGCTTGCGATGGGCGTATTCGGCCTGGTCACGGCCGAGTTCCTTCCTGCCAGCCTACTTACGCCGATTGCCGCAGATCTTGGCATAACGAACGGGGCGGCCGGACAGACGGTGACCGCCACCGCACTCATCGGCATCGTTGCGGGTGTCGCCATGCCGATCGTCACGCGGCGCTTCGACCGGCGGATCGTCATGTGGTCCCTGACCCTGACGCTCGTGGTCTCCAGCCTGCTGGCCGCCACCGCCACCGGCCTGACCATGCTGCTTGGCGCCCGGTTGCTGCTCGGGATCGGCATTGGCGGCTTCTGGTCGATGATGGCGGCGATGACGATGCGGCTGGTGCCGTCACGGCTCGTGCCGCGCGCCTTGTCGATCGTCTTCACCGGCGTCTCGGTTGCGACCGTCAGTGCGGCGCCGGTCGGCGCCTATCTTGGCAGCTTGCTGGGGTGGCGCGCCGTGTTCGCCATCGCAGCGGCAATCGGCATCGTCACGCTGCTGGTGCAGATGCTGACGATTCCGAAGCTTCCACCGCAAAGCATGCCGAACATTCGCACCTTGTTCGAGCTGCTCGGCCGGCCGAGCGTCCGGCTCGTGCTCATCACCATCCTGCTTTCCATTTCGGGACATTTCGCCGGATTCACCTATGTGCGCCCGTTCCTCGAGCAAGTGCCGGCGCTGCCGATCGAGATGATCTCGCTGGTTCTGCTGGCGTACGGCATCGGCGGCTTCTTCGGCAATTTGGCAGGCGCTGCCGTGGTCGAACGCAGCGCGCAGACCGCCGTCATCCTGGGCTCGTTGCTGATCGCGGTCACGGCATTCGCCCTCGTCGCCTTCGGAGCATCGCTGCCGTTTGCCGCCGCCGGCGTGGCGTTTTGGGGCTTCGCCTTCGGCGCGATACCGGTGGGCGTCCAAACCTGGATCGTCCGCGCTGCCCCCGATCACCCCGAAGGTGCAAGCGGACTCATTGTCGCGGCGTTCCAGGTCGCGATCGCCGGCGGTGCGATCCTCGGCGGCGTGCTGGTCGACAATCTCGGCGCGACGGGCGCGATCGGCTATTGCGGAATCGCAACGTTGGCTGGCGCGCTGCTCGTGCTCGCTCTCGGCCGACGTGAAACGGTGGCGGCGTGAGAATTGGCGACCCCGAGAGGATTCGAACCTCCGACCTGCGGTTTAGGAAACCGACGCTCTATCCTGCTGAGCTACGGGGTCGCATGGGACAAGGCAGGATGGCCGGAGCCCTTATAGCAGAGCCGCCGGGGCCTGGTAAGGCCTCGGAAAACGGCCCTATTCCTGCGCGTCCAGCACCTTGATGGCGGCGTCGCTGACGGCGCTGAGCGGGGCGGTCTTGAGGACCGGGTCGGGCGCGGCGGTCAGCAGGATGGTGACGGTGCGGTCATAAGCCGCCGGGTCGAGATGGCCGAAGGTCACGTCGTTCACCGCCACCAGATCATTGGCGGCCCAGATCGAGCGCAGCAGGGTGGCGAGGTCCGGCGCCGGCGGCTTGATGATGTCGGCGAGAAAGTCCGCGGCCTTGCGCGCCTCCGCCGCCGCGTTCTGCCAACCCGCCCGTGCGCCGGCGAGGAAATGCGCGATGCGCGCGACCTTGTCCCGGTCCTTCACATCCTCAGCCCGCGCATAGACGCCGTCTTCCAAGGTCGCGGTGCCGACCTCCTCATAGGAGAACACGCGGTAGTCGAAGCTGGTCTTCCCCTGCAGCGCCAGCTGCTGTGGCAGGGCGTAGCTTTCGCTGCTGAAGCAATCGCTGCCCCGGTTGCGGTAGGATTCGGGATCGAGCCCTTCGCGCAAGATCGTGACGCCGTCGGCTTCACCATAGATGCCGAGCCCGACCTTTTCCATCCAGGCGTAGAACGGGCTCTCCTGCCCGCCGGACCACAGTGCGACATTCATGCCTTTGAGGTCCTTCGGCTCCTTGATCGGGTGGCGGCACACCAGCACTAGCCCCGATTTCTGGAAGATCTGCGCGACGTGAACGATGTCCGCACCATCGGCACGCGCCGTCAGCGCATGAGGCATGATGTCGATGGCAAGGTCGGCATCGCCGTCGGCCACCATGCCCATCGGGCCGCGCTGATCCGCCGTCACCAGCTCGGGATCGAGCCCCTCGCGCGCGAACCAGCCGCCGGCCTTTGCCAAATGATAGCCGATGGTCCGCCCGGAGGGGCCTTCGGGCAGCGCCACCACAATCGGCGTCAGCTTGACGTCCTCGGCGACGGCTGGGGCGTAGACCGGGGCGGCGGCAAGGAGGAAAATGGCGGCAGCAAATCCGCGCCTGGAAAATCTTCGCGGACTCTGCGCCTGCACGACCCATCTCGCCTTGCGTTTCATTGCGGGGCAGATTACAGGCGCGGCGCGGCGGCAGGCAATCGACGCTTGGCGGCAGGCAACAGGATAGCAGGCACTTGATGCAAATCCGCTCTCTCGGCATCGCGGGCGCCGGCGCCTGGGGCACAGCCCTGGCGCTGCAGGCTGCGCGCGCCGGCCTCGCGCCCACGCTCTGGGCCCGCCGGCCGGAAGCGGCTTCTGCCATCGCGGCGAGCCGGGAGAACCCGGACTATCTGCCCGGAATCAAGCTGCCGGCCGAGATTGCCGTCACCGGCCGGCTGGCGGACGCGCTGGCGGCCGATGCCGTGCTCTATGTCCAGCCAGCTCAGCACCTGCGCACCTTCTGTGCCGCCGCGCGTGGTGGTTGGCGCGCCGGCACGCCGCTGGTGCTGTGCGCCAAGGGCATCGAATTGGGCAGCGGCCTTCTCCTGACCGATGTGGCGGCGGAATTGCTACCGCAAGCTCCCGTCGCCGTCCTCTCCGGCCCGAGCTTTGCCAGCGAAGTGGCGGCCGGCCTGCCGACTGCGGTGGTGATCGCCAGCCCCGATGCCGCGCTCAACGAGGCGCTGATGCAGGCGCTGTCGCGCGGCGCCTTCCGCCCCTATGGCAGCCTGGATCCGGTCGGCGTCGAGCTGGCAGGCGCTGCCAAGAACGTGCTCGCCATCGCCTGCGGCATCGTGATGGGACGAGGCCTCGGCGAAAACGCGCGCGCCGCCTTGGTGACGCGGGGCCTCGCCGAGCTGGCGCGCCTGACCGAGGCGATGGGCGGGCGGGCGGACACCATGCTGGGCCTCGCGGGCGTCGGCGACGTGGTGCTGACCTGCAATTCGATGAAGTCGCGCAACGCCTCGCTCGGCTTCGAGCTGGGGCGCGGCCGCGCACTGGCGGAGATCCTAGCGGAGCGGCGCAGCATCGCCGAAGGCGTGCCGACTGCCGGCGCGCTGGAGGCGCTGGCGGCGCGGCTGCAGGTCGATATGCCGATCGCCAGCACTGTCGCCGCCATCCTCTCTGGCCGCGCGAAGATCGACCAGGCGGTCAGCGCCCTGCTCGCCCGCCCGCTGAAGCACGAGGCGTAAGCGGCGGCGGCAGGCGCCCGCCTCTGGAGACCCATCGGTATCCCTAACGAATTGCTAACACCTTCACCGCATCTTAGCGCAGCCGGAAGGGTTGCGCTCTTTCGTCGCGACTCGGACACGCGGTATCATGAGGTTCGACCGCAGAAGCAGGAGGATGACTTGAACTCGGAGCGTCTGCTGTGCGCCACCGACGGCTCGCCGCCTTCCGACAAGGCGGTGCACTACACCGTCGGCCTGGCGGAGGAGCTGCGGCGTCCTCTCACGTTCCTGCTGGTGGCCGACGGCGCGCTGGAGACGGCGCCGGCGGTGTGGGACGAAGCGCGCGTCAAAGCCGAGGATCTGCCGCCCGACAAGGAACTGCTGGCGGCGCTGAAAACCGCGCTGCAGCACAAATTGCTCAGCATCAGGCTGGTGCGCGCCTATGGCTCCGACCCGGCGGAATCGATCGTCTCCTACGCCGAGCGCAATGGCTATCGCCACATCATCGTCGGCTCGGAAGGGCGGACGGGCGCCAAGCGCATGCTGCTGGGCTCGGTCGCAGAAGACGTCGTCACCCGCGCCCACTGCCCCGTCACCGTGGTCCGGTGAGCACGGCTCGTCTCTGGCCCGAAAGTGTTACACACGATTTCGCGAGCAGCCACTTGCGCCCCCACTGAAATTTCTTATTTGACGTGACGGCGCTTTGATGTATTTTCGCGCCCCAGTCGAAACTGCCGACGAGTGCTTTGATGTACGCCTTGCGTCACCGACGACGTATCCCCAAGACCCTGCCGGGCGGGATGGTCGTTCGTACGCAAGGATCGGAGCACCTCCATTAGCGAGGTGATCCTCCAGGCGACGGACGGTCGGGCAAACCGGCGAAATGTTCGAAGACCTGTTGAGAAGGATCGCCACCCATGAAACTCATCAAGCCTGAGTACCTGATCAAACCTGAACCGGCCGTGCTGGCTGGCGCCGTCGAACGTCTGTACGACGAGGTGTTTGGCCCCGCACGGTTTCACAAAGCTTCCTATTTGTTCCGAGAGGGCGTCGACCCCATTCGAGAACTGAGCTGGATCGCGCTGGAAGGCGACCGCCCCAGGGACGAGCGATTGGTGGGCGCCATCCGATACTGGCCGATCCTGGTCGGCGAAACCGGCCATTCCGCCTTGCTGCTGGGTCCGCTCGCGATCGCGCAGGACCGCGCCGGCAAAGGCATCGGTCGCGCCCTCATGTTCAAGACCCTCGATCTTGCCGCGCAGCTTGGCCACGACCTCGTGCTGCTGGTCGGTGACGTCGATTACTACAAGAGATTCGGATTCGTCCCGGCAACGCCGCACGGCTTCGTCATGCCGGGCGAATCCAAGCCCGACCGCCTCCAAGTGGCCCCGCTGAAGGACAATGTCCTGGGCCGGATCGCGGGGGAGGTTCGCCACCTGCATACAGGGCTGCCGGCCATCGCCGCAAAGACATCCCGGCGCGCGCCACGCAGAGCCCGCGCCCGCTGACCTGAGCGGAGAGTGATGCAACGGCCCGCCGGAACGTTCCGGCGGGCCGTTTGCTTGTACGACTCTTGCGGACAGAACGAGGAGCGCGATGCCACGCATCTTTCGTCACGAGCTGACCGTCGCCGCGGACGCGACCGACGAGTTCGGCCACGTCAACAACCAGCGCTACATTGCCTGGATGCAGGACGTCGCCACCGCCCACTCGGCCGCGAACGGCTGGCCGATGGCGCGCTATCTCGAGACCGGCGCCGCCTGGGTGGTGCGCTCGCACTTCATCGAATATCTGCGCCCGGCCTTCGCCGGCGACCGGATTGAGATCTTCACTTGGGCGGCCAGCCTCGCCCTGCGCGAGGTCTCACGCCGCTACCTGTTCCGCAACGCGACCGACTGCCGAATCCTGGCCCGCGCCGAAACGAAATGGGTCTATGTCGATATCAGGAGCGGCCGCCCCAAGCGGGTGCCCGAGGAATTGCTGAGCGCGTTTGAAGCGGTACCGGACGGTGATCCGGAGATAAGAGTTCTGCACGAATGAACTTGACGTCACCACCAATGTGAAACGGGGTCCCGTTCGTTAGTGTAGGTTTGACGGCTCCTGCTCGAAACATCCCTATCCGTCGTTTCTGCCGCCGAGAGAAGATGCCTTCGCCTGAAGGAGTAATTCGAACTCAGTGATTGCTTCGCATACCGGCAACATGTGCTTCACGACGGTGACGTCCCAGGGAAGGTCTGGAGCAACGTTCAACTCTCTAGTCGACGTTCGATAGCCAAGTTGGCGAAGCCTTGAGGCGAATTCTTCGGCCGAGCTACGGTCGGGAAAGACGATCGAAAAATCGATATCCCTTGGCCTTGAGAGGTCGTCGCCACTCTTGGCCATACGGAGGATCACCTCGCGATTCTCTTCGTTCAATTCGTCCGCTGTCTGGCTCATGTCGCCTGTTCGTCGTAAGACACCCCTAAGAAAAAAGGGCGGGAGTTTCCTCCCGCCCCTGAAATTTACTGCGGCATTGAGCCTCAGCCCAGATGCATCCAGACCGACTTGGTCTGCGTGACGGTGGTCAGCGTCTCGAGGCACTTGTCGCGGCCCATGCCGGACTGCTTGAAGCCGCCCCAGATCGAGGTCATGTCGCCGTGGTCGAAGCAATTGACCCAGACGATGCCGGCCTCGATGTCGCGCGCCGCCTTGTGGGCGGTCGAGACGTCGGAGGTCCAGATGCTGGCGGCAAGGCCGTAGATCGAATCGTTTGCCATGGCGATCGCGTCATCCAGCTTCTTGTAGCTGAGGACACCGGTCACCGGGCCGAAGATTTCTTCCTTGGCAATGCGCATGTCGTTCTTGACGCCGGTGAACAAGGTCGGCGCGACATAGCAGCCTTTGTCGAGGCCCTTCGGCGTGGCGCCGCCCATGGCGAGCTTCGCGCCTTCCTTCTTGCCGATGTCGATATAGGAGAGCACGCGCTTCTGCTGCTCCTTGGTGACCAGCGGGCCCATCGTGGTGGACGGATCGAGCGGATCGCCAGGGCTGAAGCTCTTCTTCGCCTTCTCCAGGAACTTGGAGACGAACTCGTCATGGATCTTGGCGTCGACGATCAGGCGCGAGCCGGCATTGCACACTTCGCCCTGGTTCCCGTAGATGCCATTCACCGCATATTGAACGGCGGTGTCGAGGTCGGGCACATCACCTGTGATGATCTGCGGAGTCTTGCCGCCGCACTCGGTCGTCACGCGCTTCATGTTGGACTGGCCGGCATAGATCATCATCAGCTTGCCGACCTCGGTCGAGCCGGTGAAGCCGATCTTGTCGACATCCATGTGCAGCGCCAGCGCCTTGCCGACCTCTTCGCCGAGGCCGTGCACGACGTTGAACACGCCCGCCGGACCGCCCGCTTCCATGAACAGCTTGGCAAGCAGGTTGGCCGACAGCGGCGATTGCTCCGCCGGCTTCAGGATAACGGAGTTGCCGGCGGCCAACGCCGGCGCGGTCTTCCATGCACCCATCATCAGCGGATAGTTCCACGGCACGATACAGCCCACCACGCCCAGCGGCTGGCGCAGGATGTAGTGGAACTCGCTGGCTGCCGTCGCCGTCACCTGGCCTTCCATCTTGTCGATGGTCTCACCGAAATACTGGAAGGTCATCACCGCGCCGGGGATGTCGATGTTCAGCATCTCGCTGATCGGCTTGCCCATGTCGGTGGTGTCGAGCAGTGCGAATTCCAGCGCGTGGTCCTCGATCAGCTTCGCGAACTTGTAGATCACCGCCATCCGATCGCGCGGCGCCATGCGCGACCACACGCCGGATTTGAACGCCTTGCGCGCGGCCTTGACAGCCGCGTCGATATCGGACGCATCGCCGCGCGTCACCTCGGCGATCACCTCACCGGTCGCGGGATTGATGCTTTCGAAGGTGCGGCCCTTCTTCGAGGCGACGAACTTGCCGTCGATGAAGTGGCGGCTTTCGGGCTTCAGCTTGGCAGCCGCTTTGTGCAGCGCCTTCGCATCCAGTGACTTTGCTTGTTCGAGATTCATGATGTTTTCCTCCCTTGCTTCGAGGCGTGCCATTCGTTGAGGGCGCGCCAATCCCGCCATGCTTATAGCCCTGCGAAAGAGCCCGCGCCAGGGCACCTCCGCTGGCCCTGATGGGTCATTTCATCACGCCTGGTAAGGTCTTAGGAATGCGTAGAAATCCGTGCGCGTTCGCGCGCCCGGATGCGTTCGCGATGCAGCGCATAGAGGCCCGATCCGACGATGAGGGCAATGCCGATCCAGGTCGTGACCGCCGGCCAATCGCCGAACCACACGAAGCCGACGATCACCATCCAGAGCATCTGCACATAGATGAAAGGCGCGAGCGTTCCGCCCGGTGCGGCGCCGAATGCCTTGATCATCAGGAAATGGCCGAGCCCGCCGGAAATGCCGAGCGCGAAGAACAGCATCCACACATGCGACGAAGCCGGCTGCCACACCAAGGGCATCGCGAGGCTCAAGCCCACGAAGCCCGCGAGACCGGCATAAGCCAGCGACGTGCCGGCGGAATCCTTCCGCGAGACGATGCGGGTCAGGGTCGCGTAGATCGAGCCGCAGCCCGCCGAACCGAGCGACAGCAGCATGCCCCAATGCAGCATGCCGAAGCCGGGCCGGATCACCACCAGAACGCCGATGAAGCCGACCAGGATTGCCAGCCAGCGCCGGACACCGACACGCTCGCCGAGGAAGAAGTGCGCGATCGCGGTGATCAGCAGCGGCTCGATGAAAGCGACCGCCTGCGCTTCCGCCAACGGCACATAGCTGACCGCGCCGAAGAAGAACAAGGTCGCGCCGAGCAGCAACAGTGAGCGCGCGATCTGCAGCCACGGATGCTTTGTCGCGAACATCCGGGCCCAGCGCGTCGCCGACCAGACCGGCGCACCCACCGGCCGTTCCGCATAGAATGGCAGGAACACGACATGGAACACATAGCGGCCCCAGGCAACCTGCAGCACGGGAATGAAGGTCGAGGTTTCCTTCGCAAGGGAATCGAGGATCGTAAACACGATCCCCGACCCAAGCAGGAAGAGGATGCCCCGCAGATGATTGTCTTTGTGCAATTGGACTACTTTACTGGTTGGATCAGCGGCCAACCTGCCGGTCGGCGCGTTCGCTGCGGGTTTCGGCGCGGTGAGGGTGCATGCGTTCGGCGGCGACCGCCTCGATTGCGCGCTTGAGGTCGGCATCGCCTTTCAGCAGATCCTGGAAATCACCGGAGCTCAGTTCCAGCAGGCGGCAATAGCCGAGCGAGACCACGTCGGCGTTGCGCGGCTGGCCGGTCAGCAAGGCAAGCTCGCCGAAGAACTCGCCGCTGCCCAGCTCCACCGGCTTGCCGGGGATGAGGACGACGGCTGCGCCGGAGGCGATGAAATACATCGCATCGCCGCGCTGCCCGCGCCGCACGATCGGATCCCCCGGCAAGGTCATGCGCGGCTTCAGCAGCCGCGCGATCGAGGCGCGCTTGTCCGACTCAAGCTTGGCGAACAAAGGCACGCGTTCGACCAGCTCGGTCGCGGACAGCGCCACGTCCAGGCGCCCCTGCTTGTCGAGGTCGGCCCAGCGCTGGTCGCGGTCGCGCGCCAGGGCATCGGCCACCTCGCCGCCGACGATCGCGCGCTCCTTCCATTCATCGTAGCGGGCGGTTTCCATCTGGCGCGCGATGCGGCCGAGATAGCGGCTCTGCAGCTCGCGCGCGAAATCGGGATATTGCAGGCGCAGGGCCGTCAGCGCCTCATCGATCGCGCGCGTGCGCTCGAGGATGAGACCGCGGATCTCGATCGCGGTCTCCTCGCCCAGTAGCGCGGTCAGGCGGTCGCGGCAGAAAGCGAGCAACTCACCGATGACAAGGCGGCGGTTGAGCATGGTCTCACAGCGTTCCGCCAGCGCATCTGCCAGCAGCCATTCGAAGCCGAGCTGGTGATTGAGCCAGATGCCGAGATTCATCCGCCAGTCGTGGCGCAGGGTCTGGTGCGCCGCCTCAGCGTAGCCGGCACGGCCCATGAAGCGCGCCGCCTCGCGCAGCCTTCCAGCATCGTTGAGCAAGGTGGCGGCGATCCGACGCGGCATGATGCCGTCCCTGAAATTCTTGAAATAGCGCACTTCCTCCTGCGCGCTGAGCATGGCGAGGCCGACGGACAGCAGCTCGTCCAGCATCAGATCGCCGTGGCCGGCGCGCAGGCGGCGGAAATGGTTGAGCTGCATCGCGTAACGCGTCGTGATCATGTCGATGGCGGCGGCAGCGAGGCCTTCGCGCCGGCCGATGGCACGCACCTCCTGGTCGATCTCTTCGATCGCCAGCGACAAGGCGCGGTCGCGCAAGCCGCGGTCGAGCACCGAGAGGCGATCGAGCTTCAGCCAGTGGATCAGCAGCCTGAGAGTCGTGCCGTTGATGAAGAGCGTCATCAGCACATAGCCGGTGACGCTGGTCGCGATGAAATCGCGGAAGGAATCCGTGGCGCTGGGCTGCTCCACCACCGCAAGCGCCAGCGCGAGCGAGATCGCGCCGCGCAGCCCGCCCCACACCACGACCACCTTCATGCGGTTATTGACGTGCTCGGCGATGCCGATCGCGGTCAGAAGCGGCAGCAGGCCGCCCACGACGATGATGCGCGCGACCAGGGCCGCCAGATAGAGCGCGATGGTGAGGCCGATCTCAGCCCAGCTGGTGCGGCGCATGATCTCCGGCACCAGCATGGCGGCCAGAAGGAAGATCAGCGAGTTGGCCCAGAAGCCGAGCTGGCCCCAGGCACCTTCCATCTGCTCATGGGTGCGCGGCGACATGCGTGTGCGGCCGAGCGAACCAACCACCAGGCCGGCCGCGACGCAGGCGACGACGCCGGAGACGTGGAAATAATGCTCGCCCACGAAAAAGCTGAGGTAGGCGAGCGCGACGGTGAGCGTGATCTCCGCTGTCGTGAAGCCCTTGAGCAGGGGGAACACGTAGCAGACGATGAGGCCCATCGCTCCGCCGATCGCTGCGCCGCCCACGAACTTCACCAGGAAATCGATCGCGACGCCGCCCCAGGCAGCCTCCTGCCCTGCCAGCAGCATACCGGCCAGCATGCTGAACAAGGCGATGGCGGCGGCGTCGTTCAGCAGGCTTTCACCCTCGACCAGCATGGTCAAACGCTGTGGCGCGCCGATCTCGCGGAAGATACCGACCACCGCGGCGGGATCCGTGGTGGCGATGATGGCGCCCAGCATCAGGCACGCGATCAATCCGTAATCGGTAAGGCTGGCCAGGGTGAAGCCGACCACCAGCATGCACACCACCACCGCGATCACCGCCATCACCAGGATCGGCGCCAGATCGTTCAACATGCGCCGCACATCGATGGCGAGGGCAGTCTCGAACAGCAGGGTCGGCAGAAAGATGACCAGGAAGGCTTCGGACGAGATGTGGAAGCTGGACAGGGCATTCAGGAAGTCGGTTCCCATGAACCCTTCCGGCATCTCGCCGCGCGCGGCCACCAGCAGGCCGAGCGCGCTGCCCGCCAGGGCCAGCAGCACCGAATAGGGCAGCTTCAGCCGCTGGGCCAGAGCCGGCAGCAAGCTGGTCAGCGCCAGCAGCCCGGTGATGCCAAAGACAATGAACCCGATATCGGTCATAGGTCAGACCGCCAAAACGGCCGGACTTCCTCGCCCCACAGGGGAAAGGGCCGGAGCTGGATCAGCGGCATGGGCGGGTACCAAGGCCATCATGCCCTTCTTCTACCCTGCCTTGGTCTTGGCTTCATAGACGCCATCCCAATCGGCCGGCGGCGGACTGATGCGATATTCGGCGATCCGCCGGGCATAGAGCTCATAAAAGCCGTGCAGGAACTCCGGCGCCAATCCCCGGCATTCGACGAGGGCGGCCTCTGCCTGGTCCCATTCCTTGGCACGATAGTGGGCCAGAAGACGGTTCTGGACGTCGCGCAGTTTCAGGAACTCCGGCGTCACGGCCACAGACCGGTCGCCGAGGCCAGTATAGATGCGGATCGGGAGCACCTTGCCCTTCACCCGCACGCGGTCCAGCTCCAGCAAGGCGAACTCGGGCGCGCCGCTCGCCGTTTCCTCGCCGATTACGAGATCCAATCCATAGGCAGGCGACAAAGCCTCCAGCCGCGAAGCGATGTTCACCGTATCGCCCAGGACTGAATATTCCAGCCGCTGCTCCGATCCCATGTTGCCAACACAGCAAATGCCGGAATTGAGGCCGGTGCCTACTCTTATCTCCACCTCCGGCCCTTCGGTCTTCGCAGCATTCTCCTTCAGCGCAGCGTTCAGGCGCTTCAGTTCCGCACGCATGTCGTATGCCGCAAGGATTGCCTTCTGCGCGTGACTCGGGACATCGATCGGCGCGTTCCAGAATGCCATGATGCAGTCGCCGATATATTTATCGATAAAGCCTTCACGGTCCTGGATCACTCGCGTCATTGGCGTGAGGAACGAGTTCATCAGGGTTGTCAGCGCCTGCGGATCGAGCGATTCGGATATCTGGGTGAAGCCGCGGATATCGGTGAACATCAACGTTAGCTCGCGCAGCTCGCCGCCGAGTTTGAGCTGCTCGGGGTGCTGGCTCACCTGATCAGCAAGCACCGGCGACAGATAGCGCGCCATTGCGGTACGCACGTTGCGCTTTTCGCGCTCCACCCGCAAAAAGTTGACCAGCGTGCCGCTGCTGTACATCGCGATGGTGGCGAGACCGGGATAGATCGGATCGAAGAGATTGCCTTTCGCCGCAAATTGCCACCACGACGCGCCGAACGTCATCGCGATGGCGGCGACGAGCACAATACTGCCGCCGATCGCGCTGCGTCGATAGAGGAAGAACAGGAGCACCAGGCCAAAGCCGGCAAGATAGTATTTCTCGATTTCGTCCGCATTGTACGGCCGCGTGAGATATTGCCCGTTCAGGATCTGCTCCAGGATCTGCGCGTGGATCTCGACGCCGGGCATGACCGAGGCCAGCGGCGTCGACCGGATATCCTTGAGACCCTCCACCGTCGATCCGACCAGGACGAGGTGACCGGTGATCCGGCTCGCATCGAAATCGGCGCTGAACAGATCGGCGAGCGAAATGTAGCGCTTGTCCACCAGCCCCGTGTCGTACAGCAGCAGCTCGCCGCGATCATTGACGGGAATGATGGCTTCGCCGATGCGCATCCTGTCGATGTAACCGTCGCGCGTGAGCTTGACCTGCGCGGTCTGTCCGCCGATGCCGATGCGCAGCGTGTCGCCAGCAAGAGTCGGATAGAGCTTGTTGCCGATTCCGACCGCCAGCGGAACGTGCCGGATCACGCCGTCAGGATCCGGGTCGCCGGCATGAACTTCTCCCATGCCATGGGTGGCCGAGACCAACGCCGGCAGCGGCAGGATTGCGTAGCGCGCGCCCTGCACCTTCCCGGCGACATAAGATTCGCTGTCCGGCGCGCCGATGATGCTGAAGCCATATGGAAATGCAATGGAGGGATCAGCGGCCAGCGCAGCATCATCGGAGTAGGCGAAGGCGATCACGGACGGCGCCCGCACCAGAGCGGCCGCGAATTCCGTGTCGGGATCGGGCAGGGTCGCCAGCTCGGCACGTGCGGTGTCATACTTAGCATCATTGGGAAGATTCGCCACGATGGCCGTCGGCGACGTGCGGTCCGGTTCGGCGAACAGCACATCGAATGCAACCGCCGCCGCGCCCAGTTCGGTCAGCCTGTCGGTGATCCTGGCCAACGTTGTGCGTGACCAGGGCCATTGGCCGAACTTGTCCAGCGATTTTTCGTCAATGGTGGCGATCACCACCGGGCTGGCGGGATCATAAGCGCGCGGCTTCAGCCGTTGATAGGAATCGAAGGTCAGATTGCGCAATTGCTGCAGCGGCAGGGGATCGACGCCGCGCAAAGCCAGCGCGCCAATGAGGATCGCCGCCCCCACTGCCAAATCCCAACCGCGTTTCATCTGCTTCCCCTCGAGAAGCGAGAAGTCTAGCATCGCGACTCGCCACAAAAACAGGGGCGGCGAAGATCATGAACGGCCTATTGATCCCACCCAGTGTGCTCTACGCCAAGCCGGCTGTGCGCAGCCGGGGCGGCCTCGCATCTGCGCAATCGCGCGATGCCGCGGCGGCCGGTGCCTCCATCCTCGAGGCAGGCGGCCATGCGGTGGATGCGGCAGTCGCGGTCAGCCTGGCGCTCGGCGCGGTCGAACCGTGGATGAGCGGTCTCGGCGGCGGCGGCTTCGCCACCTTGTGGGATGCAGGGAAACGCGAGGTGCGGTGCCTCGATTACGGCATGATCGCGCCCCAGGATATCGATCCCGCCGATTATCCGCTGACCGGCGGCCCGACCGCCGAAGGCTTCTTCGGCTGGCCTGGCGTCAAGGAAGACCGCAACATCCTCGGGCCGTATTCCGTCGCTGTGCCGGGCCTGGTTTCCGGCCTGGCGCTCGCCCACCGCACCTATGGCCGTCTGCCGTGGAGTGATCTGGTGCAGCCGGCGATCGCCCTGGCGGAGCGCGGTCTCAGCCTCGATTGGTATGGCGCCCTGTCGCTGCTGGTAGAGGCCAAGGACCTCGCGGCATTCGAGGCGACGCGCAATCTCTATCTGCCCGGCCGCAAGGTGCCGCAGCCGTTCGAGGAAGGCGCGCCGGTGTTCCTGAAACTCGGGCGCCTGATCGGCACCTTGAAAAGACTCGGCACGCCCGACGGGCCGGAGCGCTTTTATCGCGGCGATATTGCCGAAGACTTGATCCGCGATCTGCGGGCGGCCGGCAGCAAGATCTCCCTCGCCGATCTCGAACGCTATCAGGCGCGCTTCATCGATCCGGTGGAGATCGCCTATCGCGACGCGAAGGTTTACGCACCCTCCGGCCTTACCGCCGGGCCGACCTTGAAGCGCGTGCTGGCCGAGTGGGCGGAAAGGCTGCCCGCCATCGCCAAGGGCGCGGCGCCTGACGCCGCTCATTACGCCGCCTATGCCACGGCGCTCGACCGCGCCTATCGCGACCGTCTCGCCAACATGGGCGCCAGCGACAGCGAGACGCGTCCCAGCTGCACCAGCCATTTCTGCGTCGCGGACAGAGAGGGCAACGTCGTCGCCTGGACCCAGACGCTGCTGTCGCGCTTTGGCTCCTTCGTGCTGTCGCCATCGACCGGCGTGCTGATGAATAACGGCATGATGTGGTTCGATCCGGTGCCGGGAAAGCCAAACTCCATCCGCCCGGGCGCGCGACCCTTGAGCAACATGTGCCCGACGGTCGCGCTCTCGCCGCGCCTCGGCGCGGTTGCCATCGGCGCCTCCGGCGGGCGCAAGATCATGCCGGCGGTCGCGCAGATCCTGTCCTTCCTGGTGGATTTCGGCATGGACCTTGACGGCGCGTTCCATTGTCCGCGCATCGATGTCAGCGGCGGCGAAGTCGCTCTGATCGACCGGCGGCTGGGCAAGAATGTGGCCGACGCGATCGGCAAGAGCATGAAGGCCGAGCTCACCGACCTCGCCCCTTATCCCGCGCAATTCGCCAATCCCAGCGCCACCCAGGCCGCACCCGATGGCACGAAATTCGGCGCCACCGATCTTGCCTCGCCCTGGTCCGGCGCGGTCACGCAATCCGATTTGGTTTAACGACGGAGCATTTATGAGACACGCTGCCTCACTGGCCGCCCTGCTGGCGCTGATTGCGTTGCCGGCATTGGCCGATCCGATCGTCGATGAAAAATCGACGACGGAAACCAGCATCACCATGAATGACAAGGCGTACCTCATCCACACCATCAATCGCCGCCACGACATCGCGTCCTTCTTCGACGAGCGCACAGGCCCGGGCGAGATGAAGCGCTTCCTGGTAGAGACCGAGATCGACCGCCTGACGCGCGAAGCGGACGATGAGGAGATCGACACCCAAAGCTCCATCCTGCGCATCGCGGCGCGGCTGCTGACGCCCAAGGGCCTCGGCGATGCCACGATGAAAATGGAAACCAGCGCCGACGAAGTTTCGGTATCCGGCCCCTATGTGGTGGCGACGCTCTGGGGCTGCTGCGCCGAGCAAAGCAGCCACGAGGTGTTCAGCCTCTATACCGGCAAGCGGCTGTTCAGCGCGACCGGCGAAGGGGAGTTCGGCGACTGGCTGACCATGGGCAAGAAAGGCCCAACCTATGACCAGCGCGTGGTGGCGGCGCACATCGCCTTTACCGCGCGCGACGCGGAGGAGCTGGGCGAGGACCGGTCGGTCGTTGGCGTTATCACCTACGCGACCGAAGCGGAGCCGTTGCAGCGCATCGCTTTGCGCGCGCCGGACGGGCGCGACGGCGATCTGCCTACGGAGTGGCTGGCCAAGCTGCTGTGGATTACCAAGAGTGAGCCGGACGGCACTGACCACGCGTTCTTCGAACAGGTCGGTGATGCCAAGGACGTCTATAGCGGCATCACCTTGCGACTGCAGCTCGATGACCAGACCAACATCGACATCCCCCTGGTCGCCGACCGCCTGGTCCCTAGCCAGGCCAAGCTGCCCGACGGCTATTCGCTGGAAGAGGTGAAGGTGGAGTGAGCGGCGGCTATTTCGGCGTCTCGCCCGCCTTCAACTCCATGCTGATGCCGAACTCCTGGAACCCGATGGCGCGCCAGAAGGCGATGCCGGCCTTGTTTCCGATGGCAGCTTCGATCTGGATTGGGCGGTCCTTCGGAAAGACATCGCGGCACAGCAGCTGCACGGCAACGCGGCCCCAGCCCTGGCCCCGCTGGTCGCGGCAGATGAAGAAATGCCGGAGGTATGCGCCGCGATCTTCCAGCCGCCAGGCCGCATAGCCGACGACGCGGTCACTGCGCCGAAAAATCAGTACCTGATATTCGCCGCTGTCGATCCAGCGGCTCATGCGCTCCGTCAGCGCAGACAAAGGCAGCGGATAAGGATGCGGCTCGTCCTGGTCGAGCTGGAAATTGAGCCGCGCCAGAAGCTCAGCTTCGGCGCTCTGGGCCTGGTGGATGTGAAGCTCGCCGCGATCTGTCATTGCGGCAGGTTACGCAATCATGGTCAGCGAAGAAACCCTAGGCGTCGTTGGCGAAGACCCGCAGCATGCGCAAAGCCTGGATACCGGTCGCCACGCGCCGCAAGGAGCGGCGGGACCATAAACGCGCCCACAAGGCCAACGGCAGAACCGTAAAGGTGCCAGCCGGAACCGGCGGCACGCCGCGCGGGCTACGCTTATTCGAGGAGCTGTGCATGTTCATCCCGGTTCGTCCCCACACCCCTGATCAAAAAAACACGCCGGCGGACCTTTGGGGACGGGGATGGTCCGCCGGCGCGGCGTCGTAGCGCCCCATTTGGGAGTCCCCCGAATGGGATTCGGACGCCAAAGCAATCGCAAACTTAGGGTTTGGGATAACCCACAGCGGAAACGTTAGGGGACGTCTCTGCTGCACCTAACATGTAGGGATTGGCGGGCAAAATGTTTGTGACGCGGCGCACAGCTCTGCGCGACAAAGCGGTGATCGCCAGTAACCTATTGAAAACGATTGGAGAAATTAACCTGAAAGCCCGCTAAAAAGCCTCCGCCGGCAGCGCCATCAGGGTCTGGCTGCCGGAGGTTAATGTCGTGAACAGGGTGTTGGTCTCCGGCAGCAGGCGGGTCATGAAGAAGCGGGCGCAGGCGAGCTTCGCTTCGTAGAACGCGGCCTTTTCGCCGCTCTTGTTCGCCAGCGCGATCTCCGCCATCCGGCACCACACGTAGGCGAGCGCCGTCAGCGCGAACAGGCGCAGGTAATCGGTGGCCGCCGCCCCTGCCTCTTCCGGATTCTTGAGGCCGGCCTGGGCCAGCCAGCCGGTTGCCTGCTGCAATTTGGCGAATGCCTTCATAGTGGGGAGTGCGAATTCCGCCATCTCCGGCTTTTCCGCCGCCGCCTCGAGGTAGGCGCCGACCGGATGGAAGAAGCGGCGGAGCAGCCGCCCCATGCCTTGCGACAATTTCCGCCCCACCAGGTCGAGGCCCTGGATGCCGTTGGTGCCTTCATAGATCTGGGTGATGCGCGCGTCGCGGACGAGCTGCTCCATGCCCCACTCGCGGATATAGCCGTGGCCGCCGAACACCTGGACACCGAGATTGGCGGCGTTGAATCCGTGATCGGTCAGGAACGATTTCACCACCGGCGTCAGCAGCGCGACCAGGTCGTCCGCCTCCTGCCGCCGCTTCTCGTCCGGATGGTGATGCGAGATGTCGAGCTCCATGCCCACCCAATAGGCGAGCGCGCGGCAGCCTTCCGTCAAGGCGCGCATGGTGAGCAGCATGCGCCGCACGTCCGGATGCACGATGATGGGATCGGCAGCTTTCTCCGGGAACTTGGCGCCGCTGAGCGAGCGCATCTGCAGCCGATCCTTGGCATAGGCGACGGCGCCTTGATAGGACGCTTCCGCGATGCCGAGGCCCTGCATGCCGACCGCAAGGCGCGCCGCGTTCATCATGGTGAACATGGCCGACATGCCCTTGTTGGGCTGGCCGACCAGCCAGGCGGTCGCGCCGTCGAAATTCATCACGCAGGTGGCCGATGCCTTGATGCCCATCTTGTGCTCGATCGAACCGCAGCGCGCCGCATTGCGCGGACCCGGCTCGCCCTGTGCGTTGGGCAGGAACTTCGGGCACACGAACAGGGAAATACCGCGGATACCCGCTGGCGCATCGGCCAGACGCGCCAGCACCAGATGCACGATGTTCTGGGTGAGGTCATGCTCGCCGGCAGAGATGAATATCTTGGTGCCGGTCAGCTTGTAGCTGCCATCGGCATCAGGCTCGGCCTTGGTCTTGATGAGGCCGAGGTCGGTGCCGCAATGCGGCTCTGTCAGGCACATGGTGCCCGACCAGGTGCCGGCAACGATCTTTGGCAGGTAGAGCTGCTTCTGCTCCGGCGTGCCGTGCAAGGCGAGCGCGTTATAGGCGCCGTTGGAAAGGCCCGGATACATGCCGAAGGAGAGGTTGGCCGAGCAGATCATCTCCTCGACCGCGAAATTGATCACTTTCGGCAGGCCCTGCCCGCCGAACTCGGGATCGCAGGGCAATCCCGTCCAGCCGCCTTCGATGAACTTGGCGTAGGCTTCCTTGAAGCCCTTGGGCGTCGTCACGGTACCGTTCTCGTAGCGGCAGCCTTCCTCGTCGCCGGAATGATTGATCGGCTGCAGTTCGTTGGCTGAGAACCTTCCCGCTTCTTCGAGCACCGCTTCGACGACGTCCTGCGTCGCATCGGCAAAGCCCGGCAGCTCCGCCAGCGTCTCCGCTTTCAGGAGATCGAACAAGACAAAGCGGATGTCATCCAAGGGTGCGGTGTAGCTCGGCATTTTCGATGTCTTCTTTCTTCGCTTCCCCCCTCACCCCAACCCCTCTCCCTCAAGGGGAGAGGGGCTACTTCATCGCTACATAGAGTCCCCTCTGCCCTTGAGGGAGAGGGCCTAGGGTGAGGGGTATGCTTCAGCTTGCTCGGTCTCTAATTCCTCAAAGGCTTTCCAGTCGTCAGCATGTGCTCCATGCGCGCTAGCGTGCCTTCGGTCTTCACCAGTTTCATGAAGGCCGCGCGCTCCAGCTTGGTCACATGGTCTTCGTTCACCATTTCGGTGTGATCGGTCTTGCCGCCGCTTAGGACCTCGGCGAGTGCGTCGGACACCACGACATCGTGCGGCAGCGCCTTGCCCTGAAGGGCGAAGCCATGCACGGCCAGGTTCAATCCCGTCTTGCCAGCCGAGCCGGGCAGCCGCAGCTCGGGCGGTTTCGGCGGCTGATAGCCGTCGGCCAGCATCTTCAGGGCGCGCGCCTTGGCGTCGGCCAGCAGGCGATCGCGATTCATGCTGATGTTGTCGGTCGCGCGCAGGAACTTCAGCTCCTTTGCTTCCGCCGCAGATTTCGCAACCTTCGCCAGCGAGATGGTCTCGAATGCCTGCGCCACCGGCGGCATCGGACCCTTTGGATCGCGCGGCCCCGGCTGATTGCGCACCAGCATTTCCTTGCAGCCGCCCCAGCCCGGCACCACGCCGACGCCGACCTCGACCAGGCCGATATAGGTTTCCGCATGCGCCTGCACCGCACCGGCATGCAGCACGGTTTCGCATCCGCCGCCGAGCGCCATGCCGCTGGGCGCGGCGACGACCGGGAACGGCGCGTATTTCATCGCCTTCATCACCGCCTGACCCTGCGAAATCAAATCCTCGATCATGGGCCACAGCGCGACATTGGCGGCAAAGAGCGCCAGCCCGACATTGGCGCCGACCGAGAAATTCTCCGCTTCGTTATGGATGACGAGCGCCTTCATCTTCTTGCCGACGTGATCCAGCGCCTGCTTCAGCAGGCCGAGCGAGTCCTGGTCGAGCGCGTTCATCTTGCTGTGGAACTCGAGGCAGGCGACGCCATCGCCGATATCCCAGAGCGACGCCGAACCGTTCTTCAAGATCGGCTTGACCGTCAGCTTGATGTCGGAGAGCAGGAGCACGCCTTCGCCACGCTCGACCGGGTGATAGGCGCCATCGGTGCCGAAATAATTCAGCCTGCCGCCATCCACCTTGTAGAAACCACCGGCCTTGGCCGCGCTGTCCAGCAACGCCGGCACCGGCATCTTTTCCGCACGCAGGCGATCAGCAAACCAGGCCGCCCCCATCTGGTCGATCATCTCGAACGGGCCGCGCTTGAAGTTGAAGCCGGTCTTCATCGCCTGATCGACTTCGACCACGTTGTCGGCGATCTGCGGCACTAAGGACGCCGCATAGGTCAGCAGGCGCGAGAGCACCGACCAGGCATATTGCCCGCCTTTGTCCTTGTGCGAGACCAGGACCTTCAGCCCGCCTTTCGCCGCGTCCGCCGATTCCAGCCGCGCGGTGGTCGATGGCGCATAAGTGCCGGTCTTGAGATCGATCGATTCCTTGACCCGCTTCCCACCCTCGGTGTTGAGGCGGTAGAATCCGCCCTTTCCTTTGCGTCCCGTATATCCGTCCGCGATCATCTTGTTGAGCAGCGGCCAGTCGCGGCGCAGCTTCACGTAGAGATCATTGGCCGGCAGCGAGGCTGCCATGCTCTGATCGACATGCGGCATCAGATCGAGGCCGACCAGATCAAGCAGGCCGAAGATGCCGGTCTTGGGAGCACCGATCGGGCGGCCCATGATGGCGTCCGCTTCCTCGACAGTGAGCCCGAGATCCAGCGCCGCCGTCACCGCCGCCTGCATCCAATAGACACCGATGCGGTTGGCAACGAAGCCGGGCGTATCCTTGGCATGGACAATCGCCTTGCCCAGCATCACGTCGCCGAACGCCGAAATTTCCTTGACCGCATCCGCGCGCGTCTTCGCGCCGCCGACCACTTCCAGCAAACGCATATAGCGCGGCGGGTTGAAAAAATGCGTGATGCAGAAATCGGCTGCCAGGCTGTCCGGCAACCCCGCAATCAGCTGCGCCAGCAGGATTGTCGACGTGTTGGACGAGACGATCGAGCCTTTTTTTCGCTTTGCGTCCAGCTTGCGATAGAGATCCTGCTTGAGATCGACCCGCTCGATGATCGCCTCGACGATCCAATCAACGTCGGCGAGCTGCTCCAAGTCATCCTCGATATTGCCGGGCGTGATCAGCTTGGCCGCGGCCCTGGACATGAGCGGCGCCGGATCGGCCTTCAGCAACTTGTCGATTGCGCCCTTGGCGATGGCGCTGCGGTCCGCCGCGCCCTTCGGCACGATGTCGAGCAGCAGAACGGGTACGCCGGCATTGGCGATCTGGGCGGCGATGCCGCTGCCCATCACGCCGGCGCCGACGACGCAGGCTTTGGCAATGGTCATGCGGCCTCCAGTATGGTCGCGATGCCCTGCCCGCCGCCGATGCATTGCGTTGCCAGCGCGAACTGCTTGCTTTCGCGCTTCAAGAGCGCGGCCGCCTTGCCGGTGATGCGCGCGCCGGTGGCGCCAAGCGGATGGCCGAGCGCAATGGCGCCGCCATCGAGGTTGGTGCGTTCAACGTCGATCTTGAGATCGCGCATGCAGGCGATGGCCTGCGAGGAGAAGGCCTCGTTGAGCTCAATGATGTCGATATCCTTGATGGTGAGGCCGGCGCGCTTCAGCGCCCGCTCGGTCGCCGCCACCGGGCCGATGCCCATGATCTCCGGCGCGCAGCCCACCACCGCGCTGGACTTGATGCGCGCCAAAACCTTGAGGCCGTTCGCCTTGGCGTAATCTTCCGACGTCACCAGGCACGCCGAGGCGCCGTCGGTAAGCGGCGAGGAAGTGCCCGCCGTCACGCTGCCTTTTTCATCGAAGGCGGGCTTCAATCCGGCGAGCGCTTCCATCGAGGTTTCCTCGCGGATGCAGCCGTCGCTCACCACATTCTCCTTGCCGGCGGCGATCGGAATGATCTCGTCGGTGAACTTGCCGGCTTGGCGCGCGGCCGTCGCCAAGCGATGGGAGCGGACGGCAAACTCCTCCTGCTCCTTGCGCGAGATCTGGTATCTCTTGGCGACATTCTCCGCCGTTTCGCCCATGGACATGTAAGCGCCCTTGATCTTGTCCGCGAGGGCAGGGTTCGGCATCGGGTTGAAGCCCATCATCGGCACGCGGCTCATGGATTCGATGCCGGCGCAGATGAAGGCCTGCCCCGAGCCCATGGCAATGGCGCCCGCTGCCATGTGAATCGCCTGCATCGATGACCCGCAGAAGCGGTTCAAGGTCGCGCCCGCCACACTCTGCGGCAGGCCGGCGATCATGGCGATCAGGCGCGCGACATTGAGGCCCTGCTCGCCCTCCGGGAAGGCACAGCCCAGGACCAGATCCTCGATATCCTCCGGCTTCACGCCGGTCTTCTCGAGCAGCCCCTTGATCACGGTCGCCGACAGATCGTCGGGCCTGACCTTGGTCAACGCGCCCTTGCCGGCGAAATGAAAGGGTGAACGGACATAGCCGGCGATCACGGCCTTGCTCATGGATTTGTCTCCATCTGGAGGGCCGCCTTGGCCCGTTCTTCTTCGATCAGCGCTTTTTTCTGGATCTTGCCCACTGCGGTCTTGGGCAGCTCGGCGCGGAACTCGACGATCTTGGGCATCTCGATGGGCGAGAGCTTGTCCTTGAGGAAATGTGCCAGTGCCTCTGTGGTGAGGGCCTCGCCGGTCTTCAGGGCGATCACCGCTTTCACGGTCTGGCCGCGATAGGGATCGCCGACACCGATGACCGCGCATTCCTTGACGGCGTGATGCGTATAGATCGCCTCTTCCACATTGCGCGGATAGATCTTGAAACCCGACGCGATGATCATTTCCTTCAGCCGGTCGGTGATGAAGATATAGCCGTCCTCATCCATGCGCCCGACATCGCCGGTATGGAGCCGCCCATCGATGATGGTCTCCGCCGTCGCATCCGGCCGGTTCCAATAGCCCGTCATCACTTGCGGCCCGGTGAAGGTCAGCTCACCGACCTCGCCGGGCGGCAGCACAGTCTTGCGGTCCTCCAGCGAGACGACCTCGCAGATCGTGCCCGGCACCGGCAAGCCGATGGACCCGACCTTGCCGCCATTGGAGGGCGGATTGACGCTGGTGACCGGCGAGGATTCCGAGAGGCCGTAGCCCTCGACGATGCGGGCGCCGGTGCGCCGCTCGAAATCCTGGCGCACCTCCATGGGCAGCGGCGCACCGCCGGAGATGATCATCTGGATCGAGCTCAAGTCGTATTTGTCGATGCCCGGCGTGTTGCTGAGGGCCGTGAACAGAGTGGGGACGGCGCAGAACGCCGTCGGTTTCTTCTTCTCGATCAGCTTCAGCAGCGATTCCGGCTGGAAGCGCGGCACCAGCACCATCTCCGCGCCCGCCGACAGCGACCAGTTCATGACGCAGGTCATGGCGAAGGCGTGGAACAAGGGCAGGATTCCGACCGAGCGCACCGCCGCGCTCGGGCAATCGCTGAACCACAAGGTCACCTGCTGCGCATTGATGTCGACATTGGCGTGACTGAGCGCGGCGCCTTTCGCGACGCCGGTCGTGCCGCCGGTATATTGCAGCAGCGCGAGGGTCGTGGCGGGATCGATCGCCGGCGGCGTCACGTCGCCGTCATTGTCGGTCAATTGTTCGAACGGGATGAAGTGGACGTCCTTCGCAGTCTTCGCGAGCTGCTTGGACATGGCGAACGGCGCGAACAAGCGCTTGGCGAGCGGCAGTGCCTTCGGCAGCGAACAGACGATGATGCGCCGCAAGGACGTGCGCTCGAATTGCGGGCGCAGCTTGGCGACCAGGCCTTCCAGCCCCATGGTCACCATGATCGTGGCGCCGGAATCCAGGATCTGATGCTCGATCTCGCGGTCGGCATAAAGCGGGTTGAAATTCACCACAACGCCGCCGGCCTTCAAGATGCCGAAATAGGCGATCACGAAATAAGGGCAATTGGGCAGGAACAGCCCCACGCGGTCGCCGGCCTTGAGCCCAAGATCGACGAGCCCGCGGGCAAACCGGTCGGACAGTTCCTTGATGTCGGTAAAGCTCCAGCGCCGGTCCAGGAAATCGATGCAGGACTTGTCGCCGTAGCGCGCCGCCGCGTCATCCAGAAGGCGATAGAGCGGCCGTGGTTTGAGCTCCGTCCGCCAATCGATGCCCGGCGGATAGGATTTCAGCCAGGGCCACGACGCTGCCGGTTTGGACGCAACGAGGGTCATTCTGCCTCCTGGCCCACCATGGGCCGGCACGGCGCCGCTATCGTCGCATCCTGTTCAAAAATAGACAAATGTTTGGTTAACAAATGTCAGCGATCAGATCTTCACTGCCAGCGCCTCATGGCCCTTTCAGCCGCGGCGGCGACGAAGCGCCGGGGCAGGAAGCGGGCCGCCGTGGTCGCCAGATAGGTTGCTGGCCCGACGACGTGGACGATCCGGTGGCCCAAAGCCTGCAATCCCTCCCGCGCCACCCTGTCGGGCTGGTCCATCTGCGGCAGGTTGGCGCGGGTGATGTGGGCGCGCTCGAAAAAGCGCGTCTTGGTCGCGCCGGGGCAAAGCGCCAGGACGTCGACCGGGGCGTCGGACAACTCCTCCGCCAACGCCTCCGCGTAATGCAACAGGAACGCCTTGCTGGCGGCATAGGTCGCGAACAGCGGGATCGGCATGAAGGCCGCTGCGCTGGCGACGAAAATGAAGCCCGCCCGCTGGCCGCCGTCGGCACGCTTCAGCATGCCGGGCAAAAGGGCGCGGGTCAGCTCCACCGGCGCGACCATATTGAGTTGCGCCATTTCGGATTCGCATTCCGGCGGATTGTCGACGACCCGTCCCAGATGCCCGATGCCGGCATTGTTGATGAGCAGATCGAGAGGCTGGCCGTCTGCAAATGCGATCACCGCCTGGCGTCCCTCCATTGTCGCGAGGTCCGCGGCGATGCTGCGCACCGGCCGGTCGGCATTCGCCAGCTCACTCGCCAGATGCGAGAGGCGCACGCGGTCTCTGCCAGTCAGCAGCAAGGCGGTGGATTTGGGCAAAGCGCGGGCGAAAGCTTCGCCGATCCCGCTGGAAGCGCCGGTGATCAAGGCACAGCGATATGTCATTCGATCCCTCTCGCGTTCCCCGACACGATAGGGCAGGCTTCGAGTCCGCGCCAACCGCCGCATTGCATTCGGACCCGGCCTGTGACACATCGGCGGCTTCGCATTGGAGGATCGGCATGCCCAAATTCCGCACCCTTGATGACCTGAAAGTCGCCGGCAAGCGCGTGCTGGTGCGCTGTGACCTCAACGTCCCGATGAAAGACGGCAAGGTGACGGACGCAACCCGCATCGAACGGTCGGCTGAGACCTTGAGGGAGCTGTCAAGCAAAGGCGCCCGGGTCATCGTGCTGTCCCATTTCGGCCGGCCGAAAGGCAAGCGCGCGCCGGAATTCTCGCAGGCCCCCTTGGTCGAACCGCTGGCGAAAGCGCTGGGCCGCAAGGTCGCCTTCGCCGAGGATTGCATCGGCCCAGCGGCGGAGCAGGCAGTGAAGGCGCTGAAAGACGGCGACGTGGTGCTGCTGGAAAACCTTCGCTTCCATGATGCCGAGGAAGCGAACGATGCTGCGTTCGCCAAGCAGCTCGCCGCACTCGGCGATCTCTATGTGAATGATGCGTTCTCGGCAGCCCACCGTGCGCACGCTTCCACCGAGGGCGTCGCGCATCTGCTGCCCGCGGCAGCCGGCCGCCTGATGCAGGCGGAGCTGGACCATCTGCAGGCGGCGCTCGAAAATCCCAAGCGCCCGGTGATGGCGATTGTCGGCGGCGCCAAGGTCTCTACAAAGCTCGACCTGCTCGGCAACCTGGTGGGCAAGGTAGACAGGCTGGTGATCGGCGGCGGCATGGCGAACACCTTCATCTATGCGCAAGGGGCGGAGATCGGCAAATCCTTGGCGGAGCGCGAAATGGCCGCGACCGCGCGCGAGATCGTGATAAAAGCGCAGGCGAAGAAGTGCACGATCCTGCTGCCCGTCGACACCGTGGTGGCGGCCGAGTTCAAGGCCAATCCGCCGGTCGAGACCGTCGCCGCTAACGCAGTGCCGGCGGACAAGATGATCCTCGACGTCGGCCCGAAGACGGTGGACGCCATCGTCGCCGAAATGAAGGCATGCAAGACCCTGGTGTGGAACGGTCCGCTCGGCGCCTTCGAGACCCCGCCCTTCGAACGGGCGACCGTCGCGGTGGCGAAGGAAGCCGCCGCGCTGACCAAGGCCAAGTCCCTGCTGTCGGTGGCCGGCGGCGGCGATACCGTCGCGGCCCTCGCGGCTGCGGGCGTTGAGGAGCAATTCTCCTATGTCTCCACCGCTGGCGGCGCGTTCCTGGAATGGCTCGAGGGAAAGGAGCTCCCGGGCGTTGCCGCACTGACACAAAAATGACAGAGCTGCGGCGCACTTGCCAGGTCTGGCCCGCTTCGCCACACTGATTGCATGAGCGAGAAGAGCAGCGCAGCAGCCGCGCCGACCCGCGGCACGAACTTCGTCAGCGCGATTCCGGACGGCGACAATCGCACGCGCCAGGTCTGCGCCGATTGTGGATTCATCAATTACGAGAATCCCAAGATCGTGGTGGGATCGGTCTGCCATTGGGGCGACCGGGTCCTCATGTGCCGGCGCGCGATCAACCCGCGCAAGGGCCATTGGACCTTGCCCGCGGGGTTCCTGGAGCTGCACGAGACGACGACCGCCGGCGCGGCGCGCGAAGCCTGGGAGGAAGCGCGGGCGAGGATTGAGATCGAGACCCTGCTCGCGGTTTATGCTGTTCCGCGCATCAGCCAGGTTCAGCTGATGTATCGCGCGCGGCTGATGACCGACGAGATCAGCGCCGGGCCGGAGAGCCTGGAGGTCGGCCTGTTCGAGTTCGACCGCATCCCCTGGGATGACATCGCCTTTCCCTCTGTCCGCTGGGCCTTGCACCAGTTCCAGGAAAGCCGGCACCTCGACAGCTTCGCTGCCTTCACCAACCCGCCGGGCGAGACCGGCGATTTCTAGCACCATGCACCTCACGCGCGACGATCTGTTTCCGGACGGATTGCCCGATGGACGGGCGGCCCTGGCCCAAGGGGGTGCGCTTGCTTCTTCCAACACCGTGCAACGCTGTCCTTTTCTGGATCTGCACGGCGTTGCGAGCGAAGCGGAGTTCAAGCGGCGCTCAATGGAAACCGGCCGCTTGATGTTCCATGCCCAGATCGGCTATCGCGATCCTGAGCAAAGCCGCCGCGCCTGGGCGGAGATCCACGGCGGCTGCGCGCCGGACCGCTACGGCATCTGCCTCGACTGGAGCATGGGTTATCCCGCCCATCTGCGCCGCGGCAAGCCGCGCGGCACCGGCCTCATCCTCGACAAACCGGAAGAGTTCCGCGCTTTGACTCAAGAAGCGCCGGTGGCGCCCCATTTCGGCGACTTCGTCATGGGCACACCGGCCGCGCTGGAGAACACCGCTGCGGCCCTGCAAGCCGGCGCTACCATCATCGGCAATCTCGGGCAATATTTCACGTTCCGCCTGCCGCATTGGGACGATGATGTGGAGACGACGCTCGGCACCGTGCGTGCCCTCGGCCTCATCGCCGCGCAGAAGACCGAAGTTCTGGTCCATTCCAACCTCGATGACGGCTTCGCATCCTGGTTCTCCGACCTCGCTTCCGCACTCGGGGCGGCGCTGATCGAGCGTTACATCGTGCAAGAGCTGATCGGCGCGCAGGTCACTCATTGCTTCGGCCACACCTTCGGCGATCCGGTGACGCGGCTGGCGTTTCAGCGCGCCCTCGCGATCGCGAGTCCGGCGCCCGGTTCCATGCTCTATGGCAACACGACGTCCTATGGCGCGTCCGATGCCGCCAATTACGGCGCGCTTGCCGGCTATCTGCTGGTCGATTTGATGGGCCAGGCGACCAGGGCCAGCGGCCACGCCGTCAATCCGGTGCCGGTCACAGAAGCGCAGCGCATTCCCGCGCCGCAGGAAGTGGTGGCGGCTCACCTTGCCGGCCGCCGGCTTGCGGAAAAGCTGCCCGGCCTGCTGCCTCTGTTCGATGAAACCAAGGCGATGGCGCTGGTGCCGCCGCTATTGGCGGGGGCCGAAGCATTCCGCAACCGCGCACTCGATGCTTTGGACAGCGCCGGCATCGATATCCGCGATCCCGCGCAAGTCCTGCTCGCCATTCGGCGCCTCGGCGCCCATCGCCTGGAGCAGATCGCGGGCAGCGGCACGCGCGTGCTGCAGAGCCCGCACGCCAGCGAAATGGAAGAGACGGCGGACCGCGTGCTCGTGCGGCTGAATGATGACGCGCGCGAGCAGCTGCGCCGCAAACAACTGAAGATCTGCACTGCCTCGACAGACGTGCATTTCTATGGCAAGCGCCTGATGGATATGATCGGCCATCGCGCCGGCCTCGTCATGGTGGATGGCGGCATCAGCACCGACCCAGACGACCTGGCCGACATCCTGCAATCGAGCGGCGCTCGGATCCTGGTGCTCGCGACCTATAACGGCGTCGCGCTCTCTTACGTGCAGCGCCTGAAAGCAGAATGCGCGGCGCGCCAGCTCGAGATTGCGATCTATGTCGGCGGCCGGCTCAACGAAATCATGAGCGATGCGGGCTCGAACCTCCCGGTCGACGTCGAAAATGAGCTCCGCCAGACTGGTGCCATACCCTGTGCCGATCTCGAAGGATTGATGACGCGCCTCGCGGCAGGTTAAACCTGCCCGTCATTGCAATTCCGAGCCCTCTCGGATGTTCCCTCATGGGAAACCCGGGACAAGATCGTGGATTCTTGCGCATCTCCAGAGCCTGCGTTTCGAGAGACGGCATCGCAGGTTCTGCACCGCCTCAGTATCGGCAAGCCGGAGGACAAGATCTCGTTCGGCGATATGCTGGACGCGCTGGGCGAGCGCGGCTTCGGCCTCCTGCTCATCCTCTTCGCTCTGCCGAACTGCCTGCCATTTCCTGGCGTGCCGGGCACCAGCTTCATCACCGGCATGGCGATCCTCTACATCGCGATCCAGCTGATCCTGGCCAAGGACGAGCCGACGCTGCCGGCCTGGGTGCGCCGCAAGAGTTTCACGCGGGATCAGTTCTCTTATTTTATCGTGAAGGCAGGTCCTTTCCTGAGATGGCTGGAACGGCCGATCCGCCCACGCCTGTCTCCGATGGTCGTCGGCGCAGGAGAGCGGATCATCGGCCTGATCGCACTGGTTCACGCCACGACCCTCGCCCTTCCCATCCCGATGGGCAACCTGCCGCAAGGCGTGGCGCTCATCCTGCTCGCGCTTGCGCTGCTCGAATTGGATGGCTTGATGGCGATCCTGGGTTACCTCGCATCCGTCGCCGCTGTTGCCTGGCTGGCAGCAGTCGTCCTGGGTCTCGGCCAGATCGCGCTCGCAATCTTCACCTAGCAAGTGTCAACGCGGCCGTGGCTTCGCGCGTGCGGTCGGCTCCGCTTGGAGCGGATCGTCGGGCCAGTAGTGTTTGGGATACTGGCCTTTCATATCTGCTTTTACCGCGCGGTAGGAGCTGGACCAGAAACCCTTGAGATCGCGCGTCACCTGGACAGGGCGGCGCGCGGGCGACAGCAGATGCAGCAGCACCTGCACTTTGCCACCGGCGATCGTCGGCGTGTCGGTGGCGCCGAACATCTCCTGTAGCCGGACCGCCAGCACCGGCACCTCGCCCGCTTGGTAGTCGAGTGGCACGCGCGAGCCGCTCGGCACCGTGAGATGAATCGGCGCCAGCTCATCCAAGACCTGGCGCAGCTTCCAATCCAGCCGCGGCAGCAACGCCTCCATCAGATCGAGATTTGCGAGATGCGCCCTGCGCGTCATGCCGGCGAGATAGGGCGCCAGCCAATCCTCCAGGCTCCCCAGCAGCGCTTCATCGCTCAGATCGGGCCAGTCATGCCGCATATCGCCGACGCGGCGCAGGAACGCGATGCGCGCCTGCAGGTTGCGCGCGCTTTCTGTCCAGGGCAAGGCGGAGATGCCCATCGCGCGAATGCCCTCGATCATTGCCGCCGCGACTTGCTCCGCCGGCGGGTTCTTCAGCGGCTTCTCTTCGAGCACCAGCGACCACAGGCGCCGTTCGCGCTTCGCCTCCACCAGTTCCGCCCGCGCATTCCATTCCAGCACGTCTCGCTGCTCGATCGCCTGGGCGAAATCCTCCTCGATCTCCGATAGCGCGATTGGCGCGGCAAGGAAAATGCGCGCTTCCCGCGCATCGCCGTCCAGCGATCCCACCGCCAGGAAATCCTCCGCCGCCAGCGGATCGCGGGCCGGCAGCATGGCACCGCGGCCGTTGCTGAGGCGGAACTGACCGGGCCCGCCGCGCCGCTGCGCCAAGCGATCGGGATAGGCCAATGCCAGCACCTGACCGCATTGAGCCGTCGAGGATTGCACATCTTTCGCGATGCCCACCTGCCGCCGCCAATCCTGCGCCGATTGCCGCACCCTCACACGCTGGTTGCGGTCGAGTGCCGGATCATTGGAATCGCCGCGCAGCATCTGCACACGGTGGCGCAGATCGGCGTCGCTCTCCCGCCCTTTCAGCAGGTCGCGCTCGCTCAAGATCGCGGCTATGTCGCAGGCGAGATCACCGAGCCCGCGCTCTTCCGCTCGCACCATCATGTGGGCGAGGCGCGGATGAACACCCAGTTCCGCCATCCGGCGGCCATGTGGCGTCGCCAGATTATTGGCATCGATCGCTTCCAATTGGCGCAGCAGCCCACGCGCCTGCGACAAAGCCGCCGACGGCGGCGGCGTCATCAATGTCAGGGACCCAGGATCCGCGATGCCCCACACTGCCAGCTCCAGAGCCAGCGGCGCCAAGTCGGCTGCTTCGATCTCGGGCGCGTCAAACGCCGGCAAGGCTCGCTCGCTGGCCGTGCTCCAGAGGCGATAGCACACGCCCGGCGCGGTGCGACCTGCCCGGCCGCGGCGCTGCGCCGTCGCCGCCAGTGAGGCCTTCACGGTGACGAGGCGGGACATGCCGCTCGACGGATCGAAACGCGGGCTGCGCCGGAGGCCGCTATCGACAACCACCCGCACGCCATCGATCGTGAGCGATGTCTCCGCGATCGAGGTCGCGAGGATGACCTTGCGCCTTGCCTGTAGATCGCGGCGGATCGCCTTGTCCTGCTCGGGCAAAGGCAGGTCACCATAGAGCGGCAACACGATTGCGCGGTCTTCGTCTGCGAGCCGGCCCTGTGTGCGGCGGATCTCTGCCGTGCCGGGCAGGAAGGCGAGGATGTCGCCGACTTCCTCACTGAGCGCGCGCCGAATCGCGGCGGCCATGCGGTCTTCCAGCCGCGTGTTGGCGTCATCGCCCAGATGGTGCGTCGCGACCGGGAACGCGCGCCCTTCGCTGCGCAGCCGACGGGCGCCGGGAATGCGCTGGGCAACGCTCTCGACATCGAGTGTCGCCGACATGACGACCAGGCGCAGCTCCTCGCGCAGGCCGGCCTGCGCCTCCAGCGCGAAGGCGAGCGCCATATCGCCTTCGATCGTGCGCTCGTGGAATTCGTCGAACAGGATCGCGGCGACGCCCGGGAGGGCAGGATCGCCCTGCAGCTGTCGCAGGAAGAGGCCTGTCGTCACCACCTCGATACGCGTCTTCGGCCCCACCCTGCGGTCGAGGCGCACACGATAGCCGACGCTCTCCCCCACCTCTTCGCCCAGCATCGCGGCCATGCGCGCAGCGGCACCGCGCGCCGCCAGCCGCCGTGGCTCCAGCACGATGATCTTTCCACCTCGCGCCCAATCCGCATCGAGCAAGGCCAACGGCACGCGTGTCGTCTTGCCCGCACCCGGCGGCGCCTCCAGCACCAGGTTCGGCGCAGCGGCCAGCGCGCCCAGAATCTCCGGGATCAAAGGCTCGATCGGCAGGTCGGTTGCGATGCGCGCGCTCATGGCGCGGCACCTTAAGGCGCGGACATCCAGTCCGCCAGATAGAACACCGCCAGATAGCGGCCGACCTTTCCAAGGGCGACCGGCAGCAGAAACAACGGGAAGCGCAGGCGCGCGATTCCGGCGGCAAGGGTCAGCGGATCGCCCACGACCGGCAGCCAGGACAACAGCAGCGACCAAGGCCCGTAGTGCCGAAACCACGCGCTTGCGCGCGCCAGGTGGCGGTTGTCCCGCACCCAGTGCGTCTCGGCGGCCCACCGCCCCAGCCCCCATTGACTGACGCACCAAGAACGTTGCCAAGGGTTGCGGTGGCGATCAGCAGCCAGGGATCATAGCCCCTGCTCGCCGCCAGCCCGGCAAGGACAGCTTCGGAGGAGGCGGGAAACAGCGTGGAAGCGATGAAGGCGGCGAGGAACAGGCCCCCAGCCCCGCAAATTCCAGACTCATCCGGCAAGATCGTCCAAAATCGGACAATCCGGCCGATCGTCGCCATGGCAATTGTGAGCGAGGTGCTTCAGCGTGCGCACCATCGCCTGCATCTCCGTAATCTTGCGTTCGAGATCGGCGACGTGGCGCAGCGACAGTTCCTTGACCTGCGCCGAGGAACGGCGGCGGTTGCGCCACAAGGCAAGCAAGGTGCGGATCGTCTCCAGGGGAAAGCCGAGAGATCTCGCGCGCTGGATGAAGCGTAAGGTATGCACGTCGGTTTCGTCATAGAGCCGGTAGCCCGCTTCCGTCCGATGCGCCTTGTGCAACAATCCGATCGATTCGTAGTGGCGGATCATCTTGGCGGAGACGGCGGAGGATTTCGCCGCCTGGCCGATGGTCATCTCGCGATTCACCGACATGATCATTGCGCATCTCCCGAAAACCGGAACCGCCAGCGATTGAGGCTAAGCGCATTGGTCACGACCGTGACGCTGCTGAGCGCCATGGCCGCGCCTGCCACGATCGGCGTCAAGCCGCCCATCGCCGCCAGCGGAATTCCCAGCACGTTGAACAGAAAGGCCCAAACGAGGTTCTGCACGATCTTGCGCTTGGTCGCGCGGGCGAGGGCGATGGCAGCCGGCGCCAGCAGCGGATCGCCGCGCATCAGCGCGATGCCCGCCGTCTCGATCGCGACATCGGTGCCGGTCGCCATGGCGATGCCGAGATCGGCAGCCGCCAATGCCGGTGCATCGTTGATGCCATCGCCCACCATGGCGACAATCTCGCCCTTGCTCTTGAGTTCCGCGACAGCACCAACCTTGTCCGCGGGCAGCAATTCCGCACGCCAGTCATCGAGACCGATTGCTTGTGCGAGATGTCGCGCCGCCGCGGCATTGTCGCCCGTGAGCATGAGCGTCCGCACGCCCAGCGCGCGCAACGCCGCCAGTGCCTGTTTCACGGTAGGCTTCGGCGCGTCACCGAAGGCCAGGACTGCCAGTGCACGTTTGGCATCCGCATCGGCGAGATAGGAGATGGTATTGCCCTTGGCCTGCAGCGCCTCGGCCACCTTGCTCACGGCTGAGATATCGACGCTTTGTTCCTGCATCAGCCGTCCATTGCCAAGCAGCAGCGCGCGTCCCTCCGCGCGGCCAGAGACGCCACGCCCCGGCAGCGTCCGCAGATCGGATACCGGCGGCGGAGTGGATCCGGCAGCGGCCTCGACGACAGCATGCGCCAGCGGATGATTGGCGCCCGGTTGCAGGCCCGCGGCCAGCGCCAGGGCCCGATCGCGCGAGAAATCCTGCGCCGCCACGATTTCTATGAGCTTCGGCTTGCCGATGGTGAGCGTGCCGGTCTTGTCGAACGCCATGATGGTGGTGGCGCCAGCCGTTTCCAGCGCGACCGCGTCACGGATCAGGATGCCGTTCTTCGCGCCAACGCCTGTCCCGACCATGATGGCGGTCGGCGTGGCGAGGCCCAAGGCGCATGGGCAGGCGATCACCAGGACAGCGACCGCATGCAGGATCGCCGGCTCCCAGCCATGACCGGCGATCAGCCAGCCGGCAACCGTCACGACGGCGATGACCAGCACGATCGGAACGAAAACCGCGCTGATCTGATCCACCAGGCGTTGGATCGGCGCCTTCGCGCCCTGCGCCTCGGCCACCATGCGCACGATGCGGCTGAGCATGGATTCGGCGCCGATTGCTGTGACACGCACCAGCAGCAGCCCATCGCCATTGACCGCGCCGCCGATCACATGATCGTCGATTTCGACATCGAGGGGACTGCTTTCGCCGGTTAGCAGAGACTGATCGACGGAAGAGCGCCCCTCCACCACCAATCCATCCGCCGCGATGCGGCCACCCGGCTTCACCACGAGCAGATCGCCGAGGCGCAAAGCGGCGACCGGCACGATCCCGTCCGCACCATCGCGGCGCACCAGAGCCTCAGTGGGGCGCAGGGATTCCAGCGCCTCCAGTGCCTTCAGGGTGCGGCGCTTGGCGCGCGCCTCGAGCCATTTGCCGAGGCGCACCAGGACAATGATCACCGCCGCCGATTCGAAATAGAGATGGATCGTGCCGCCCGCCATCAGATAGAGGCTGAGGCCGAAGGCGGCGCTGGTGCCGAGCACCACCAGCACGTCCATATTGGCGGCCCCGCCGCGCAGCGCCTTCCATGCCCCCTGATAGAAGGGCGCACCCAGCCCGAACTGGACAGGCACCGCCAATGCCAATTGCCACCAGACCGGCAGCATGACGTGCCGGTCAAAGATCGCGCCTACCATCGGCGCGATCAGCGGCAGGGTCAGGATGGCACCGAGCAGGATCGAAGCCAACTCGCGTTGCAGCCTGCCCTGATCCTGAGGCACGGCGGTGTGGTCGACCGGCCGGGTGCCATAGCCGGCCCTGGCGATCGCTGCCGCGACGGCATCAGCCGTCACGCTCCGGTCGCCGTCCACCTGCGCAATCTCGGTCGCGAGATTGACGTTGGCGGCGGCGACACCCGGCACGCGGCGCAACACGCGCTCGATCCGGCTGGCGCAGGCGGCGCAGGTCATGCCAGTAACGCCGATTGTGATGTGCCGATCACCCTCGGCCGAGCTGGCTTCCAATGCTGTCATGGTTCTTAGATGGACCTTCCCATCATTGGAAGGTCAAGACAAATTGCAGCACCGGCGCAGCTTGACCTTCCCATGGTGGGAAGGTCCATATAGTCTCCATCGGACCCAAGGAGCCCATAGATGATCAAGCTGAAAGTGGCCGGCATGACCTGCGGCGGATGCGTCAAATCGATCGAACGGGCCGTTGCCGGCGCCGTCCCCGGCGCCAAGGTCAGCGTCGACCTGAAATCCGGCGAAGTCGCCATTGATGGCGCCGCGGCCAAGCAGGCCATCGTCACCGCCATCGAAGATGCCGGCTACGACGTGGTCGGCGAGGCGGCGTAGGTCTTTCCAGCCCGCAGCCTGCTATTTCGCGGCTCGCGCCACCTCTTCCAATGGCGAAAACAGATGCGCAGCATGCGTCACCGCGCCGCCGGCGCGGATGATTGCGGAGACCATCGCGGCTTCGGCCAGCTCGGCGTCGCTGGCACCGAAGCGGCGCGCATCCTTGGCATGGAGTTCGATGCAATAGGGGCATTGCGTCGTGAGGGCGACGGCAACCGCCATCAGCTCCTTGGCCTTGCGTGACAGCGCGCCATCGGTAAAGACCACATCGGCGAATCCGTTGAAAGCGTCCATCGCTTCGGGTGCTGCGCGCTTGAGATCGGACAAGCGCGCCAAATTCTCCATGTCGTACATCGGGGATTCCTGAATTGCGCGCAGCCAGGCGAGCACGATGCCGCGCCGGCGCCTGGCGACGCCAATGCCGACAGATCATCGATTGCAAGCCGGATTGTATCGCTAGCGGCTCTTGCGCCGCTCCATCGCCAGCCGCGCGGCGGCGAAATCCTCGATCGCGGTGCCGACCGACTTGAAGAGCGTGACTTCATCCGCGCTCACGCGCCCCTTGTGCTTGCCGCGCGTGAGATCCGCGAGGTCGGCCTTGATCGCGGCCTCGGTGATGAGACCGGCCTTGAGCGGAATCACAAGATCGCCGCCCTCCTTCAGCGCGCCATCACGGGTGTCGCAGAACAGGGATGCACGGCCGATGGCGGCATCGTCGCTCTCGCGCATCTCCGGCGTAAAGGCGCCGACCAGGTCGAGATGCGAACCCGATTTCAGCCAGGCACCACGGATCAGCGGCTCTTTGCTCAAGGTCGCGCAGGAAATGAGGTCGGCCTCGCGTGCGCTCTGCTCGAGATCGTGGGTGGGCTCGACTGGCAGACCAAGGGCAGCCAGCTCTTTCACCTTGGCATCGCGTTTCTTGCGGTCGCGCGCCCAGAGCTGGACGCGCTTGATGGAGCGTTGCGAGCAGTGGGCCTCGATCAGCGGCCGACTGAGCGCGCCGGCCCCCACCATCAGCATGCGTGACGCATCGGTGCGCGCGAGGTAGCGCGCCGCCAGTGCCGATGCCGCGGCTGTCCGCCGCACCGTCAAGGTCGCGCCCTCGATCAAGGCGCGCGGCTGGCCGGTCGGTCCATCGACCAGCAGATAGACCGCGTTCACGGCGGGAAGGCCGCGCGGCCCGTTGCCGGGCGTGATGGTGGCGAGCTTCATGCCGATCGCCTGGCCCGCTTCCCAGGCCGGCATCAGGAGCAGGGTCTGTTCCGGCTCGCCGGGAATCGGGATCGAGTAATGATGACGGACTGGAACGGTCCAGTCGGCGGCGAATCCTTCCGCCAGCGCATCGACCAGTGCGGGATAATCGAGCAATCGCTCAAGCTCCGCCGCGCTTACATAGGGCACATCTGTCATGGCGCCGGACCTTACGATTTCGCCGCCGCTGCCGGAAGGGAATTGTTACCGTCGCCCAAGCCAATGGCGCAGGATGACGGCAACCGGCGCGCCGAGCGTCATCTAGGAGAGCAGGTCCCAGGCATCGTCGCCCAGCAAGGCGGAGAGCGGGCGAGTCGCGCTGAGCGCCGCTATCAGCAGCGGCGCGGCAAAGATCTGCGGCAAGGTGCGGCGCCCAGGGTGCATTCGCCCTGCAGCCGACGATCGGCTGTGGATCAGCGCGTTGCGATGGGCGAGAAACAAATCGAGGCGGATGGAGTCCAACGTCACCAGCTGCGTCACCGAAAAGGTCGCGGCTTCGACGTACCCCGCTTGGGGCCGGCTCGATCCGATCAGGAAACGGCGCCGACCTTACCCAAGGCGCGGCGCCCGATCAATGTCCCAGATGACGGCTACCAGGCCTTGTCGAAATTGAACGCCGCCGCGGCGACGATCGGGCCGTTGCCCGCCTGGTTGGCGATGATTGCGCAGGCATCGGGCGAGTTGGCTTTGGCCGCGGCGTCCAAGTTCAGCTCGATCTCGGTTGCGGCGCCATTCCACATGCCGACCTTTTGCAGCGAGCGCACGACGTTGTAGCTCGCAAGGCTGCGCCCGGCATTCTCGCCGGCTTTCACATGGCTCTGCTCGCTCTTCCGGTACGTCACCAGCCAGATCGTCGCGGGCACGCCGATCGGCGCATCGGGGAATTGCGCCACTACTTTGCCGTCCTGCTCGCGCATCACGTGGATGCGGTACATGGCATTGCGGGTGTAGGCGGTCTTCAGCGCCTGCTCAACCGCCGCGCGGTCGGAGCCGACGACATCGATGGCGCCCGCCACGATCATCTGCGGCGTATAGACCATCGACCTGCCCTGCGCCTCCGCATAGGCATATTGCCGGCGCGTGAAGACGGGATCGGCGAAACGGTCCTTCCAGCCGATATAGTCCCAGTAATCGACGTGGAACGACAGCGGCAGCACATATTGCCGCTGCGTCAGCTCGCCCAGCAGCGCATCGGCCGGCGGACAGGAGGAACAGCCTTCGGACGTGAACAGCTCCACCACCATCGGCGCCGGCACGCTGGAGAGGACGATCGGGGCATACTCCTGCTTTGGCGCCGCCAAAGCGCCGGCGCCTTCATTGGCATCGGGCGAAGAAGGCTGGACCAACGACTGGCCGAGGCTGGGGCCATTGTTGGTGTTATCGCCATCGAAGCTTTGGGCATGCGCCGGAGCCCCGCCAAGCACAAAGCTCAGGGCCAGGAAACCCGCCAGCGGCAATGACGCAAGAATTCTCATGTCATGAGAATGGAATTGACAGCACCCATGAGCGAATCACGAACGGGTGAGAGCCTGGATTGGCCCCATCGATTGGCCCATTTGGCTTGGCGGCGTGATGGATAAGGCACGTTCACCATATCCTAGAAATCGCTGACCCGGCCATTGCGCTCCCAATCGCCATAGCGGGTCGGCTCCAGCCCGCTAGGGCCGCCGATCTCGCGTGGGCGCTTCGATGCCTTTTCGGCATCGGGCGCGGGCTTTGCCGATGGATTCAGATCATCGGGATTCGCAACCGCTTCGGGTGCTCTCGGGGCCTGAGAAACTGGCTTGGTCATAGGCCCGATGATATACGCAATGCCTCATCCGGCAAAGCCGCCGCCTTGATTTGTCCGGCAAAGGGACCATCTCATAACCGGACTAAAATTGTGGCCTCGGGAGGGGCCGGGAAAGATGGGCTATATGCGCACGGCCTTGCTGCTGGCGGCCATGACCGGGCTGTTCCTGGCAGCAGGCTTCCTGATCGGCGGGCAGCAGGGCATGGTGATTGCCTTCCTGATCGCCTGCGCCATGAACCTGTTCGCTTACTGGAACGCGGACAAGCTGGTGCTGCGCATGTATGGCGCAGAGCCGGTCGACGAGACGACCGCCCCGGAGCTCCACCGCCTGGTTAGCGACCTCGCGGCGCGTGCCGGCCTCCCCAAGCCCAAGATCTACCTGATCGAGAATCCGCAGCCGAACGCCTTCGCCACCGGCCGCAATCCGGAGAATGCCGCCGTCGCCGCGACGACGGGCCTGCTCAAGATGCTGAACCGCGACGAGATCGCGGGCGTGATGGCGCACGAGCTGGCGCATGTGAGGAACCGCGATTCCCTGACCATGACCATCACCGCAGTCCTTGCCGGTGCGATTGGCATGCTCGCCAACTTCGCGTTCTTTTTCGGCGGCAGCCGGGACCGCGAATCGCCGCTCGGCGGCATCGGCGCGCTGCTGGTGCTGCTGCTGGCGCCGATCGCGGCCATGCTGGTGCAGTTCGCCATTTCCCGCTCGCGCGAATATGAGGCCGACCGTATCGGCGCCGCGATCAGCGGCCGCCCGCGCTCGCTGGCCTCGGCGCTCGCCAAAATCTCCAATGGCGCGGCGCAGATTCCGAACAACGCGGCGGAGTCCAATCCCGCGACCGCCCACCTCTTCATCATCAACCCGCTGCACGGCCGCGGCGCGGATAGCCTCTTCTCCACCCATCCCAATACACAGCAGCGGATCGACCGCCTGCTGGCGATGGAGGAAAGCGCGCCGATGGCCGCGAGCGTGGCGCCGCAAGCGCCGGCGCGCCGCTCCACCATCCCCAGTTCCACCGCCAAGGGGCCGTGGAGCTGACGTAGCGATTGCTGCTACTTCTCGCGGCATGCGGTGCTCACAACTTTGGCATCACCGCTCGCATAAGACGGTTGTCTCAAAAACCGCTGTTTGCGCCGATGCGTGACCAATCCGGTTCCGCCGCTGCGCTGTTTCCTCGCCCTGTGATCTGATCTAAGGTCAGGCTTGACGGATCCAACGAGGTCCGTGGCGGGAGGCCAAGAATGTGGGGTGAGCGCGCGCCGGATCGGACCCACGAGGTCGCGATCGGCCAATATCGGGTGGCTACCTATAGTTTCGGCAGCGGCAAGGACGTCGTGCTGCTGTTGAATGGCGGGCCGGGGCTGCCCTGCGATTATCTGCGCGAGGCGCATTCGTTCCTCGCCGATCACGGCTTTCGCGTCGTCACCTTCGATCAGCTCGGCACCGGCAAGTCGGACCGGCCCGATGATGCGTCGCTCTGGACCATCGCGCGCTATGTCGAGGAAGTTGAGACCATCCGCACCGCGCTCGATCTCGGCCGCGTGCATCTGCTCGGCCATTCCTGGGGCGGATGGCTGGCGATCGAGTATGCGCTCCATCATGGCGACAACCTGAAGACGCTGCTGCTCGAAGACACCGTCGCCGACATCCCGCATCTGGTGAGCGAGCTGGAGCGCCTGCGCGGCGCGCTCGGCTCCGAAACCGTCGCGATGATGCAGCGGCATGAAGCGCAGGGCACGATCAATCATCCGGAATATCTGGCCGTCATTACGCTGCTGAATTACCGCCACGTCTGCCGGCTGGAGGAATGGCCGGCGCCCGTCAAGCGCTCGCTCGACGATTGGAACATGGGCCCCTACGTGACCATGCAGGGCCCGAATGAGTTTCTCTATACCGGCAATCTCAAGGATTGGGACCGCGTTCCCGACCTGCATCGCATCACGGTACCGACTCTCATCACTTGCGGGCAGCATGACGAACTGACGCCGGCCTGTGCGCTGCGCATGAAACAGCATTTGCCCAACGCCGAGCTGAAGGTCTTTCCCAATTCCTCCCATATGCCGTTCTACGAGGAGCCGCAGGCGTACTATCCTGCCCTCCTCGATTTTCTGGAACGCCACCGGGGTTAGACGGACAGCAGAGCACGAACATGCATCGCTATTCCTTCGTGCTCTATCGGCCGCTGCAGCTCGTCCCGGTGCTGTTCGGAATCAGCGTGCTGTCCTTCGTGCTGGTGAAATCGATCCCGGGCGATCCGATCCGGCTGCTGCTCGGCACCAAGGCGACACCGGAGGCGGTGGCCCGGATTCGTGCGCTGTACGGCCTCGATGAGCCGCTGATCACGCAATATCTCTATTATCTCAGGAATCTCGGCATCGGCGAGATGGGTCAATCCATATTGTACAAGGTTCCTGTCCTGCCTTTGATCGCGGACCGCGTAGCGCCGACGTTATTCCTGGTGCTAGGGAGCGTGCTGCTGACCCTCGCCATCGGTGTGCCGCTGGCGAGCATTGCAGCGCTGAAGCGCGGCAGTGCGGCCGATCACGCTATCCGCGGCTTCACTACCGCCGGGCTTGGCTTTCCCGCCTTCTGGCTGGGCATCATGCTCATCATCCTGTTCAGCGTGAAGCTCGGACTGTTCCCGGTCGCCGGCTATGGCGAGACCGTGCTCGACAAGCTGCATCACATGATCCTGCCGTGTCTGACCGTGGCGCTGGCGCTATCCGCTGTCATGACCCGCAACCTGCGCGCCAGCATGATCCAGGAACTGGCCTCCGACTACGCAACGGCGGCGCGCGCCAAGGGTCTTTCCGAAAGCTGGATCTTCCGGCGCCACGTCCTGCCTAACTCGCTCATTCCGACGATCAATTTGCTTGCCATCAATGTCGGCTGGCTGATCGGTGGCAGCGTTGTGGTGGAGACGGTGTTCTCGCTGCCGGGCATGGGCCAGTTGCTGGTGCGCGCCATATTCACCCGCGATTACATGGTTGTGCAGGGCGTGACCCTGGTCTTCGCCTGCGCCACCGTGGCGCTGAATTTCATCGCGGACCTGCTGACTGTCGCAGCTGACCCGCGGGTGAAGCTATGAGCGAGCTGGCCCTTTCCCGTGGCAACTGGCTGGAGCGTCGGCTCGGCGCGCTGGGCCTCGGCCGCACCAATCTCAACCTCTGCCTCGGCGCAGCGATTGTGCTGGGCTGGGCGCTGGTGGCGCTGCTGGCGCCCTTGATCGCACCCTATGATCCGATTTCGCACAATCTGCCGGAGAAGCTGCAAGGGCCCGGCTTGCTGCATCCATTCGGCACCGATAATTTTGGGCGCGACGTCCTCTCCCGCGTCATGCATGGCGCGCGCATCGATCTGCAGATGGGCATTATCGGCGTTCTCTTCCCGTTCATGATCGGCACCACGCTCGGTTCGATCGCCGGTTACGCTGGGCGCTGGGTCGATATCGCTCTGATGCGCCTGGTCGATGTCGTGCTGGCCTTTCCATTCCTGGTGCTGATGCTGGCGATCATCGCCATCCTGGGGCCAGGCCTTGTGAGCTTCTATATCGCCCTCGCGCTGGTCGGCTGGGTGTCCTATGCCAGGCTGGTGCGGGCGCAGGTGCTGGTGCTGAAGACCAGCGACTTCGTGACGGCGGCGCGTTCGCTCGGCTTCGGGCCGCTGCGCATCCTCTTCCGCCACATCCTGCCAAATTGCATCGCCGGCTCCATCGTGTTTTCCATGTCGGACGTGGTGCTGGTCGTGCTGTCCGGCTCCTCGATCTCCTATCTCGGCCTCGGCGTCCAGCCGCCGACGGCGGAGTGGGGCGTGATGATCGCGGAGGGACAGAATTTCATCACCACCGCCTGGTGGATCACGACCTTTCCCGGCCTGGCCATCGTGTTCATGGCTTTCGGCTTCTCGATGCTGGCCGATGGCCTGGCCGAACGTTTCGGGCTGCGCCAGCGATGAGCCTGCTGACTGTCCGCAACCTCTCCATCGCCGCCGGCGCGCGCACGCTGGTGGAGGAGGTCGACCTCGACCTCGCTGAAGGCGAGGTGCTGGGCCTGGTCGGCGAAAGCGGATCGGGCAAGACCATCACCTGCCGCGCTTTGATGCGCCTGCTGCCACCGGGCGACCTGCAAATCGCGACCGGCTCGATCGATCTCAGGGGCCGAGACCTCGCGCAGGCGAGCGAAGCGGACATGCGCAAGGTGCGCGGGGTGGAGATCGGCATGATCTTCCAGAACCCGAATTCGCACCTTGACCCGGTCATGCGCATCGGCGACCAGATCGCGGAAAGCGTCCGCTATCACGAAGAGGCCAGCCCCCGGGATGCCCGCGATCGGGCCATCGAGCTGCTGCGGCAGGTCGGCATTCCCGATCCCGCGCGCCGCATTTCCGCCTATCCGCACGAATTCTCCGGCGGCATGCGCCAGCGCGCGATGATTGCCGTCGCCCTCGCCTGCCGACCCAAGATCCTGATCGCGGATGAGCCGACCACCGCGCTCGACGTCACGGTTCAGGCGCAGGTGCTCCGCCTGCTGCTGGATCTACGCGACCGGCTGGGCCTCGCCATCCTGTTGGTCACGCACAATCTGGGCGTAGTGGCGCAGACCTGCGATTCCCTCGCAGTGATGTATGCCGGCCGCGTGATGGAGCGCGGACCAAAACGCGCGGTGCTGCGCGCACCGGCGCACCCCTATACCGAGGCGCTGCTTAAGTGCCAGCCGGGCTCGGCCGATCCGGCCGAGCTATTGCCGGCAATTCCCGGCCAGCCGCCTGCCCCCGGCGCATTCCCCAGCGGCTGCCGGTTCCATCCGCGTTGCCCGCGTGCCGCTTCGGTCTGCACACAGGAGCGCCCTGTCCTGCGCCCGATCCGCGATCAACGTGCCGCCGCTTGTCATTTCGCGATGGTGTCATGAACGCGCCGATCCCTCTCCTCAAGGTCAAGGATCTCGTGGTGCGGTTCCGCACCGCCGGCCTGCCGTTCGCGGGCGCGCGCTATATCAATGCGGTCAATGGCGTCAGCCTGAATGTCGCGCCGGGTGAGACTCTCGGCATCGTCGGCGAATCGGGCTGCGGCAAGAGCACGCTCGGCCGCGCAATCCTGAGCCTGGTTGAAGCCCAAGGCGGCGAAGTGCGGTTCGAGGACAGCCTCATCTCGACCCGCGACAAGAGCTCGATCGCACGGCTCCGCGGCCAGGCGGCGATGATCTTCCAAGACCCATACGGTTCGCTCAATCCACGGAATCCGATCGGCGAAGCCATCAGCGAAGTGCTGCGCGTCCATCGCAAAACTGCGCCGGACAAGATCGACGCCCGGATGAAAGAGCTTCTGCGCCTCGTTGGACTGTCGCCCGATCTCGCGGACCGCAGGCCGCATCAACTGAGCGGCGGACAATGCCAGCGCGTCGGCATCGCCCGCGCGTTGGCGATCGAACCGAGCCTCATCATCGCCGATGAATGCGTGGCTGCCCTCGACGTCTCGATCCAGGCGCAGATCCTCAATCTGCTGATGGAGCTGCAGCGGCGCATGAATTTGTCGCTGATCTTCATCTCGCACGATCTTGGCGTCGTGCGGCATCTCTGCCGCCGGGTTGCCGTCATGTATCTGGGCCGCATTGTCGAAATCGGCCCGACCGAGCAGGTGTTCGCCTCGCCCAAGCATCCTTACACGCGCGCGCTGCTCGCTGCCGTGCCCGACATCGATCCCGACCGCGTGCTGGCGCCGCCGCAATTGCGCGGCGAGCCGCCCAGCCCGCTGGATCTGCCGGCAGGCTGCCCGTTCCACCCGCGCTGCCCACACGCCCAGGAGATTTGCGCGCAAGCCGCGGCGCCGCTGCTGCGCGCGCGCGAGGGCGGCGAGGTTGCATGCCATTTCGATCTACCACCCAACGCACAACAGGGAGAGGGACCATGAAAGGGAAACTGAAATACGGCCTGATGCTGGCCGGCGCGCTCGCCATTCTGGCGGGCGATATCGCGATCGCATCGGCCGATGGCGTGCTGACCATCGGGCGGCGTGAGGACGGCACCACCATGGACCCGATCAAGACCGCGCAGAACGTGGACTTCTGGGTCTTTTCCAACATGTATGACGTGCTGGTGCGGGTCGACAAGACCGGCACGAAGTTGGAGCCGGGGCTCGCTGAAAGCTGGACCATGTCCGACGATCAGCTGACCTACACTTTCAAGATGCGCGAAGCCAAATTCTCTGACGGCTCACCGATCACCGCCGCGGACGCCGCCTTCACCATCAAGCGCATCCGCGACAACAAGGAGTCGCTGTGGAGCGCGACCTACACTGTGGTGAAGGACGCCGTCGCCAAGGATGACAAGACCCTGGTCGTCACGCTCAATCAGCCGACCGCGCCGTTCCTGGCGACTCTCGCCATGCCCGGCATTTCGATCCTGCCTGAAAAAGCGGTCACGGCGGACGAAGCGGGCTTCGCGGAGCATCCCATTTCCTCCGGCGCTTTCATCATGAAGGAATGGAAGCGCGGCGAGAAGGTCGTGTTGGAGAAGAATCCGAACTTCTGGCAGGCGGATCGCGTCGCGCTCGACGGCATCGAATGGGTCTCCGTACCGGACGACAATACCCGCGTCCTGAAGATCCAGGCCGGTGAGCTGGATTGCGGCATCTTTATTCCGTTCTCGCAGATTTCCGAGCTGAAGAAAGATCCGAACCTTAATGTCCTGCTCGATCCCTCGACCCGCGAGGATCATCTCCTGATCAACCACGAGCATGGCGCGCTCGCGAAGAAGGAAGTGCGCCAGGCCCTCGACATGGCGATCGACAAGCAGGCAATCGTCGACACCGTCACGTTCGGCGTGGGCACCGTCGCAAACTCATACATCCCGGCTGGCGCGCTCTATTACTACAAGGACAATCTGAAGCGGCCTTATGATCCGGCCAAGGCGAAAGAGATGCTGGCAGCGGCCGGCGCGAGCGATCTGACTCTGCAATACAATGTTGAAGCCGGCAACGAGGTGGATGAGCAGACCGCAGTCCTCATCCAGCAGCAGGTGGCTCCCGCCGGCATTACCGTCAACATCCAGAAGATCGATCCCGCCTCGAGTTGGAACGAGCTGGTCGCGGGCAATTACGATATTTCGGTCAATTACTGGACCAACGACATCATCGATCCGGACCAGAAGACGACCTTCGTCCTCGGCCATGACCCGAACCTGAACTACATGACGCGCTACAAGAACGAGGCGGTGAAGGAGCTGGTCGAGAAGGCCCGCATCGAGTTCGACCCCAAAAAGCGTGAGCAGATGTATATCGACCTGCAGAAGACGGCGAAGGAGGACGTGAACTGGATCGACCTCTATTACAGCCCCTATCGCAATGCCTGCCGGAAGAATGTCGAGGGCTTCTACCAGAACCCCCTCGGCCGCTTCTTCCTGGAAGATGCGAAGAAGATGTAGGAGGTCCACTACCCATCCGTTTTCCGTCATTGCCGGGCTTGACCCGGCAATCCAAGTAACTTGGATCACCGGGTCTCGATGCTTCGCATCGGCCCGGTGATGACGTTCTAAGACACCCCTTGGACAGGTCGGCCGCAATCAGGCATAAGGCGGCGCATGGCCACACCGCCCGCACCCGCCGACAAGCCACCCGAATCCGGCAGCATCGTGCTGTCCGCGCGGGCGGTGGCGATCGAGCTCCTGGAAGCGGTCCTGAAGCGCCGCAAGCCGCTCGACGACGCGCTCAGCGAACATCCCGACCTGGATCGGCTGGTCAATCGCGACCGCCAATTCGTGCGTGCCCTCGTCACCTGCACCTTGCGGCATCTGGGGCAGATCGACCACGTGCTGGCGCAATGCCTGGAAAAGCCATTGCCGGCGCGGGCCAGTGCCATCCGCAACATCCTGCGCCTCGGAACTGCGCAGACCCTGTTCCTGAAAACGCCGGCCCATGCCGCGGTCGACACGATGGTGACGCTCGCCGGCAAGCGCGGTGGCGAAGCGGGCTATAAGGGCCTGGTCAATGCCGTTCTGCGCCGCATCGCGCGTGAAGCCGACCTCTTCCGCCAGTTCGCGCCGGGCAGCGGTAATTTCACCGGCGCGATCTCCTTACCCGACTGGCTATGGCAGAGCTGGGTCAAGGCCTATGGCGTGGCCAAGGCGACGCAGATCGCCATCGCGCATCTGGAGGAGCCGCCGCTCGACTTCACCGTGCGGCGCGATCCCGACCATTGGGCGAAGATGCTGGGCGGTGCGGCCCTGCCCGGCGGCACCGTGCGCCGGGCAGCCCATGCCCCGGACAATTATCGCCCCTCGCCGCGCATCGAGGATCTGCCCGGCTTCGCCGAAGGCATGTGGTGGGTGCAGGATTTTGGCGCCCGCCTGCCGGCCAAGCTGCTTGGCAACCTCACCGGCCAACGTGCGCTCGACATGTGCGCAGCGCCCGGCGGCAAGTCGGCACAGATGGCGCTCGCCGGCGCGCAAGTGACCGCGCTCGACCGCTCGCGCAAACGCCTCGCGCGCGTCGCGGAGAACATGAAGAGATTGCGCTTCGCGGTCGATTGCGAGGTCGCCGACGCCGCGCTCTGGCAGAAGGGCAAGGATTACGACGTGGTGCTGCTGGACGCCCCCTGCACCGCCACCGGCACTATCCGCCGCCATCCCGATGTCGCGTGGCTGAAGGATCCCGGCGACGTCGCGAAGCTCTCCGCGAGCCAGGACATGCTGATCGATGCTGCTGTGCGTTTGGCGCGCGCCGGCGGCACCATCCTCTATTGTACCTGCTCCCTGCAGCCTGAAGAAGGCCCCGATCGCATTGCCGCCGCGCTGCAGCGCCACCCTTCGCTTGCCCGGGTGCCGATCCGCTCGGAGGAATTGTTCGGCTTCAAGGAATTGGTGACGCAGGAAGGCGATCTGCGCTCGCTCCCCTCGCACCTCGCGCAACTGGGTGGTATCGACGGCTTCTACGCAGCGCGGCTGGTGAAGCAGGGCTGATTGCGCAAGAAGCGGAGTGAGTCTCCGCCGCGCTGCGCGCATTTTTTCTCCATCACGGAATGGAGAATGAGATGCCTGCTCTCAGCAACAAGATTGCCATCGTCACCGGGGCCAGCTCCGGCATCGGTCGCGCTGCCGCGACATTATTCGCGGCTGAAGGCGCCAAGCTCGTTGTTGCTGCACGCCGCAAGGAAGAGCTCGACCGGCTGGTGGCTGAGATCGCCGCATCAGGTGGCAGGGCTGTCGCCTGCGCTGGAGATGTGAGGGACGAAGCGTTGCACGCACGCATGGTCGAAACCGCTTGCCGTGAATTCGGCGGGCTCGATATCGCCTTCAACAATGCCGGCACCTTGGGCGAGATGGGACCGACGCCGCAGATCTCGCTCGCCGGCTGGAACGATGCGATCGAAACCAACCTCACCAGCGCCTTCCTCGCCGCCAAATATCAGCTGCCGGCGATGCTGGATCGCGGCGGCGGGTCGCTGATCTTCACCTCGACTTTTGTCGGCCATACCGCCGGCATGCCCGGGGTCGCCTCTTATGCCGCCGGCAAGGCGGGCTTGATCGGCCTGACGCAAGCCCTGGCCGCCGAGTTCGGCCCCAAGGCCATCCGCGTCAATGCGATCCTGCCGGGCGGGACAGATACGCCGATGGCGCAGGCCATGATCGGCACACCGGAAGGCCGCCGCTTCGTCGAAGGCATGCATGCTTTGAAGCGCATCGCCACGCCGGAGGAAATCGCGAAATCCGTGCTCTATCTCGCCTCCGACGCCTCGAGCTTCACGACCGGTACCGCCATGCTGGTGGATGGCGGCGTTTCGATCAATCGGACGTAGCGGGTGCAGGCATGGCCAATTGCTGGCCGCGCTTATCATAGGCGCGCGCCAGCGCATGCCCCCGGTCGGCGAAGAGGTCGACAGACTCCTTCGCGAGACGCAGCAGCCTTTGCTCCAGGTCGGCGCGCAATTCGATCCTGCCATCGGCGAGGATGTGCCACAGCTCGGTGCCGTGCCGGACCAGCGCGCGCCCGACCAGGATGGTGCGGTGGCAGTCCAGCGGTTCCTTCTCCGCACACATCAATGCGATGCGCTTTGCATGTGACTCATCGATCAGGGCGCCGATCGCCTCCTGAAAAGCCGGCGTCGCGGCGATGCGCGCATAGCTGACTTTGCCGTCCTCGTAGCAATCGGCATCCTTCGGCCGCGCGCCAAGCGCATCCCCCAGAAACCAGTATTCGATACTGGCATCCTTCAGCGATGCCGCCAGCGCCTTCTGGCTGAATTGCGGGTTGCGGCGGGAGAATGGGGTCGAGCGAACGTCTGCAACGCATTCGATCTCCGCACCTCGCAGCAGATCGATGAAGCGCAAAGCCGAATGGTTGGAATGACCGATGGTGTAGATCGCGCTCATCTCTCCCGCGCCCATGGTCCTTCGAGGATAAGGAACAGGCCGAGCAATCCGTCGATCGACTCGCCATCCTCCGATAAGGGAAACAAATAGCGCAGGCTCGGGTTCGGCTGCTCGTAGCGCAGGCTCCTGAACAGATAATGCTGCCGGAGCGGCTGGCGTGCCTTCACCGCCTCTTCGTAATAGGGCGCGATGATCTCGCCGAGGCTCCGCTCTACCACTTCGTCGAGATACCGGCCGGTCCAGCTGGTTCCGGTCGCGTGGGTGATGCGGTCTCCAACCAGGCGGTAGAAGAAACGCATCCTGGTCTCGCCGGCGCCGTCATCCTGCGACTCGACGGATACCAGGAACAGGCGCGGGAAGGCGCTGGGCGGCAATTCCTCGGGGCGGATATCGGAACGGCGCGGGAACGGAAGGCCACCCTTGATGCGCGCGAGATACGTGGACAATGCGCGCACCTCGGCCACCGGGTCGTCGGGGAAGCCGTATGGCTCAGGGGACTGGGACATCCCGTGCTCCCGCTCCTGGTCAGGCGCAGAGCAATCATTGTAGCGCGTTTCAGCCGCCTCGTCAGGCGCGACGTGTGGCCTCGACAAATCACGCCCAGTCCAGGATCACCTTTCCCGACTGGCCGGAGAGCATGATCTCGAAGCCTTTCTTGAAATCGCTGACCGGGAAATGGTGCGTGAGGATGGGCGAGAGGTCGAGGCCGGATTGCAGCATGGCGATCATCTTGTACCAGGTCTCGAACATCTCGCGGCCATAGATGCCCTTGATCTCCAGCCCCTTGAAGATCACCTGGTTCCAGTCGATCGCGGTATTGGCGGGCGGGATGCCGAGCAGGGCGATCTTGCCGCCGTGATTCATGTGCTCCAGCATCTGCGAGAAGGCGGTCGGGACACCCGACATCTCGAGCCCGACATCGAACCCTTCGACCATGCCGAGATCGTTCATAACGTCTTTCAGCGTGTCCTTGGCGATATTGACGGCGCGGCTCGCCCCCATCTTGCGTGCCAGGTCGAGGCGATAGTCATTGACATCGGTGATGACGATGTGGCGCGCGCCGACATGGCGGCAGATCGCGGCGGCCATGATGCCGATCGGCCCCGCCCCGGTGATCAGCACATCCTCGCCCACCAGGTTGAAGCTGAGCGCAGTGTGCGTCGCGTTGCCGAAGGGATCGAGAATCGAGGCCAGCTCGTCGCTGATCCCATCTGGAATCTTGAAAGCGTTCACTGCGGGAATAGCGAGATACTCCGCGAACGCACCTTCGCGGTTGACGCCGACTCCGACCGTGTTGCGGCAGAGGTGCCGGCGCCCGGCGCGGCAATTGCGGCAATGGCCGCAGGTGATGTGGCCTTCACCCGAGACGCGGTCGCCAATCTCGAACCCGCGCACCTCTATCCCCATGTCGACCACTTCGCCGACATATTCGTGGCCGACCTGCATGGGAACGGGAATCGTCTTCTGCGCCCATTCGTCCCATTTCCAGATGTGGCAATCGGTGCCGCAGATCGCGGTCTTCTTGATCCTGATCAGCACGTCATTGTGGCCGACCTCCGGTTTCTTCACGTCGGTCAGGGTCAGGCCCGGAGCGCGCTCCAGCTTGGCGAGGGCTCTCATGTCAGATCGCCTCTTTCTTCTTGCTGCCGATCGCGCCCAGCGCCAAGCCGACCTTGGCGAAGGCTTCCGCGGCCTTGTTGATATGCTCATCCGTGTGGGCCGCGCTCATCTGAGTCCTTATACGCGCCTGGCCTTTCGGCACCACGGGGAAGGAAAACCCGATCACATAGATCCCCTCCTCCAGCAGGGCGTTCGCCATGCGGGTCGCCAGGGCGGCATCGCCCAGCATCACCGGAATGATGGGATGATCGCCCGGCACCAGCTCAAACCCCAGAAGAACCATCTTCTTGCGGAAATTACGGCCGTTGGCGATGACCTTGCGCCGACGTTCCGCCCCATCCTCGGTCCGCAGCAGTTTCAGGACCGCCAGGGACGCGGTGACGATGCTGGGCGCGAGCGCGTTGGAGAAGAGATAGGGGCGCGACCGCTGGCGCAGCAGTTCCACCACCGGGCTGCGCGCGGCGACATAGCCGCCGCTGGCCCCGCCCAGCGCCTTGCCAAGCGTGCCGGTCAGGATGTCGATGCGCCCTTCGACCCCGCAATATTCCGGTGTCCCGCGGCCGCGCTCGCCGATGAAGCCGACGGCGTGGCTGTCATCCACCATCACCAGGGCGTCATAGCGGTCGGCGAGATCGCAGATCGCCTTCAAATTCGCGATGATGCCGTCCATCGAAAAGACGCCATCGGTTGCGATCAGCTTGGTCCGCGCGCCGGCTTCGTCGGCCGCCTTCAGCTGCGCTTCCAGATCGCCCATGTCGTTGTTGCGATAGCGGAACCGCTTGGCCTTGCACAGGCGGATGCCGTCGATGATCGAGGCGTGGTTGAGCGCATCGGAGATCACCGCGTCGCCATCGCCGAGGATGGTTTCGAACAAGCCGCCATTGGCATCGAAGCAGCTCGAATAGAGGATCGCGTCCTCCATCCGCAGGAACCGGGCAATCTCGGATTCCAGCTCGCGGTGGATGTCCTGGGTGCCGCAGATGAAGCGGACCGACGCCATGCCGAAGCCGTGACTGCGCAAACCGTCGGCCGCGGCCTCCACCAGACGTGGATCGTCAGCCAGGCCGAGATAGTTGTTGGCGCAGAAATTCAGCACTTCCGGCCCGTCCGCCAGGTGAATGGCCGGACCCTGCGGGGTGCCGATCAACCGCTCGGCCTTCCAGAACCCGTCCGCCTTAATTTGTTCCAGGGTCCGATCGAGTTCGCTGTAAAATGCGGCCTGCATGGCCGATACCTCATGAATAGGTGGCTTGCCGGGACTTTAGGCTGCCGGCTTAGCCGGCTCAAATTCCATTTCGGGCAGCCAGGCCGGTGAAGTTGTTAATCCCCAGAGTCAGATACGACGGAGGCGAGGATGCACAAGAGTGGGCTGGTCGGTTTCATCATCGATTGCAAGACGGATGACCTGGACGGCGCGGCCCGGTTCTGGTCCGAGGCCCTGCGCTTGCCCCAAGAATCGGGTGGCGATGCAAAATACCGCAAACTGGGCCGGGGACCCGGCGGCATGAATATCGAGGTCCAACAGGTGAATCATCCCAGCCGGGTGCATCTGGACATCGAAAGCGACGATATTCCCGCCGAGGTGAAGCGCCTGGAGGGATTGGGCGCCAAGGTCGTCAACCATGTCCAGACCTGGGTGGTGATGGAAGCCCCGACAGGCCACCGGTTCTGTGTGGTGCGGATGCGCTCACCCGGGTGAAGCACGCCCGTTCGACTTCCGTTCCAGGCGAGTGAAGGGCGTGCGCCTACGCCAGTGTTTCCTGGGCGGCAGCGTCAAAACACCGAGCGATCAAGCCCTGAAGATCGGCGGAGGTGAAGGGCTTTTGCAGAGTCGCGTCCGCGCCATGTTCACGTGCCACCTGCAGGCAATTCGCCTTGTCGGTTCGCCCACCGCCTGACATGGCGATCACTTTCACGGACGGGCTAAGCTGGCGAGCCATCTTGATGAACTCAATGCCGTTCATGACCGGCATGACGATGTCGGTCAGGACGAGGTCAATCGGTGTCGTCCGGAGGCGCGCAATGCCCTCCCGGCCGTCTTGTCCTTCGATGACATGGTGGCCGGCGCGCTGCAGCATCCTGCTGACGACGCTGCGCACGCCGGGATCGTCGTCAATCAAAAGGACTTGCATCACGTGCTTTCCAGTTCCGCTCGCCTGCGCAGGCAACTGACTGCGCTCGGCTCTGGAAAACACTATCTTTCATCTGGCGGAATGTCCCTTGCGCAACGGTATTTATGGCATAGGACATAGCAGCTGCACGACCGATCAGCCGGCGCGCAGGTCGCACGGATACGGATGGCTAGGCCACCATCTCGTGAGCGAAGCTGCGATGGATCGCCTGCGCTAGGGCGTTGCAGGTAAATGGCTTTTGCAAGGTTGCGGCGGCGCCAAGCTTATTCGCGAAATCCAACGTCTTGAAGGCACTCGCGTGTCCGGATCCAGAGATCGCGACGACGGCAACAGATGGATAGTGCTGACGCACCGTCATCAGCACCTCCAGCCCTTCGACCTCCGGCATGACGATATCGGTCACCACCAGATCGAATAAACTTTTACGCAATTCAGCGAGGCCAACCCGGCCATTCTCGGCGTCCACGACCGTATGCCCCAGTCGTTCGAGCATTTTTCGAACAATCTTGCGGACCATCGGTTCGTCATCGATCAGCAAAACGTGCATTCGTCACCTCGACACCTATACTCCCGGATAGCCGGTAACGAGTCCTTACCACCACAACCATGGCCTGTGTGCATCCGGACTAGGCCATTGGGGGGATTGGCAGTCGTCCCAAGGCCAGGTGTCCTTTCCTTGCCCCCGACTCTCCGCCGATGGTAAGCAGTCGGCCATGCAGCAGAAGACCCGCATCGCCCCCTCCATCCTCAGCGCTGATTTCGCGCAATTGGGCGCGGAGGTAGGCGCGATTGCGGCGGCGGGGGCCGATTATGTCCATGTGGATGTGATGGATGGACATTTTGTCCCCAACCTCACCATCGGTCCGATGGTGGTGAAGGCGCTGCGGCCGCTTTCCAAGCTGCCGTTCGATGTGCATCTGATGATCTCGCCGGTCGACGCCTACATCGCGGAATTCGCGCAGGCCGGGGCCGACATCATCACCTTCCATCCGGAAGCCGGCCCGCACCCGCATCGCACGGTCCAACTCATCAAGTCGCTGGGCAAGAAAGCGGGCCTGTCCCTCAATCCCGGCACGCCGATCTCGGCCATCGATTGGCTGTTGTCGGAGATCGACCTGGTGCTGGTGATGAGCGTCAATCCCGGCTTTGGCGGCCAGCGCTTCATCGAATCCAGCCTCGGCAAGATCAAGGAACTGCGCCGGCGCATCGATGCGATCTCGGCAGTGCAAGGCGGCAGGCTGATCGACCTGGAGGTCGATGGCGGCATCAATATCGACACCGCGAAGCTGGCGGTCGCGGCCGGTGCCGACGTGCTGGTGGCGGGCACCGCGACCTTCCAAGGCGGCCCGGACAGATATGCCGCCAACATCGCTGCGTTGCGGAACTGAAGGATAGGCCGATGACGGCCCTCGCCGAAACCCTTCGCAAGCCGGCGGCCTACAAGGCGCGGCGCGGCAACCGCCGGCCCAGATTGCTGGCGCCGCGCCTGCAGACCTTGTTCGCGCTGCCGCCGCGCCTGCTGACCCAGCGCGCGTTGCGGCGCCTGCTCCAGCCGCTCTATCGCAGTAGGCTCTATGGCTCGACCCTCGGCAAGCGATCGAGCGGCGAGCTTGCCGCCGTGCCGAACGAAACCTGGCCGGCCGATTCACGCCCGGCGCTTGCGTTCCTCAATGGCGAGTTCCGCTTCGGCGCGGAGGTGGTTAAGAACCCGAAGCCGCTGCACAACCCGCTCGGCGCGAGCGAACCCTGGCAGCGCCAGATGGCGAGCTTCGCCTGGCTGGATTCCCTGCGCGCCTTGGGCGGCCAGGGCGCGCGGCAGTTTGCGCGGCAAGTCATCCTCGCCTGGTTCACCGACACGGCGGCCTATGATTCGCTCACTTGGTCCGCGGGTCTGCTGGGAGCGCGGCTGCGGCGGTGCCTCACCAACAGCGCGTTCCTGGAGACCAATAGCGATGCCTTGTTCCGCGCCCATCTGTTCCGGTCGCTGAACCGCCAGGCTGAGCATCTCTCCCGCGCCTTGCCTGATGGCCTCAATGGCTCCGCGCTCCTGAAGGCGAGCATCGCCTTGATGCTGGCGGGCGCCCTCCTGCCTCAGGGCGAGAAATGGCTGCGCAAGGGCGGCGCGCTGCTGGACCGCGAACTGCATGCGCAGATCCTCGCCGACGGCGGCCATGTGGAGCGCAGCCCGGCGATCATGCTGGACCTGCTGCAGCACCTGCTTGATCTGCATCACGTGCTGATGCTGACGCAGCGCAAGCTGCCGGACCAGCTGATCTCCAGCATCGGCAACCTCGCCTCGGCGCTGAAGCTGATGACGCATCCCGATGGCGGGCTCGCCTTGTTCAACGATTCGACCGAGGATGAATCCGACGCCGTGCTGCTGACCTTGATGCGGGCCGGCGGCACCGGTGCGGTCGAGCGCGACTTGGTACAGCTGCCGCAGACTGGGTTCCAGCGCATGGCGGCGGGCAGAAGTGCGCTGATCGCCGATGCCGGCGCGCCGCCGCTCCACGGCCTCGATGCCCACGCTCACGCCGGCACCCTCTCCTTCGAGTTCAGCCATGGCGCGGAGCGGCTGATCGTCAATTGCGGCGCTCATCCGACCGCGCCGGAATGGCGATCGGTCCAGCGCGCCACGGCCGCGCACTCGGCGCTTGTGGTCGATGACACCAATTCCAGCATGCTGCTGCCATTTGGAGGGCTGGCGCTCACGCCGCGCTCCGTCGTGGTCCGGCGCGAGGCGACCGAGGCCGGGCAATGGCTGGATATGCACCACAACGGCTATGACGAGCCGTTCGGCCTAACCCATCGCCGCCGCCTGTTCCTCGGTGCCGATGGGATGGAGCTGATCGGCGAAGAGACATTGACTGGCCAAGGCGGCAGGAGCTTCGCCCTGCGCTTCCATTTGCATCCCGCCGTGCAAGTCTCGGTGACCCAGAGCAGCCAGTCGGCAATCCTCAAGCTGCCGCAAGGCGGAGGCTGGCGCCTGCGCGTCCAAGGCGGCGATCTATCCTTGACCGACAGCATCTATCTGGGCCAATCCGGCACGGTCCGGCGCACCCAGCAGCTCGTGGTTCAAGGGACGATTGAGGACGACACCACCCAGGTCAAATGGGCCTTGCAAAAGGAAGGCGCAAAGCGATAACTGGCGCGCCATTCGATAGCGCGGGAGTCGTCCAGCATGCCAGCCACGCTTCGTCCAATTCGCCGCGCCTTGCTCTCGGTTTCCGACAAGAATGGCCTGATCGAGCTGGCGCGCTCCTTGAGCGAACGAGGGATCGAGCTGCTGTCCACCGGCGGTTCGGCGCAGGCCTTGCGCCAGGCGGGCCTCACAGTCACCGACGTTTCGGAACACACGGGATTTCCGGAAATCATGGATGGCCGGGTAAAGACTCTGCATCCCAGGATCCATGGCGGCCTGCTGGCGCGGCGCGATCTGCCTGAGCATGTCGCAGCCCAGAAGACGCACGGGATCGCGGACATCGATCTGCTGGTGGTCAATCTCTATCCGTTCGAAGCAACGGTGGCCAAGGGCGCGGACCGCGACACTATCATCGAGAATATCGATGTCGGCGGACCGGCCATGATCCGCGCGGCCGCCAAGAATCATGATTTCGTCACGGTGATCGTCGACCCAACCGATTATGAGGATCTGAAGACCGAACTTGCCACGCACAACGGTTCGGCGTGCCGGGATTTTCGCCGCCGCATGGCGCGTAAGGCCTATGCGCGCACAGCATCCTATGACGCGGCGATCGCGGCCTGGATGGCGGGTGATCTGGGCGAACCGTTCCCGGAGCGCATGATCCTCGCCGGCGAGCGCCGATCGCTGCTGCGCTATGGCGAGAACCCGCACCAGCGCGCCGCCTTCTATGTCATCGACCGCAAGCGCGTCGGCCTTGCCACCGCGAAGCAGCTCCAGGGCAAGGAGCTCAGCTACAACAACCTCAACGATACGGACGCGGCATTCGAGCTGGTGGCGGAATTCGAAGCGCCGACCATCGCCATCATCAAGCATGCCAATCCCTGCGGGGTCGCCAGCGGCAGCGATCTCACGGAAGCCTATGAGCGCGCCCTCGCCTGCGACCCGGTCAGCGCGTTCGGCGGCATCATCGCCGCCAATCGGCCGCTCGATGGCAGGACTGCCGATCAGATCGGCAAGCTGTTCTCCGAAGTCATCATTGCACCGGCTTTCTCGCCGGAAGCGCTGGCTGTGCTGTCCACGAAAAAGAATTTGCGCCTGCTGGAAACCGGCGGCCTGCCCGATCCCGCCGCGGAAGGACTCGCCTTCAAGAGCCTCGCCGGCGGGTTCCTGGCGCAGGACCGCGATGGCGAGCGCACGGTCGTGGGCGATCTCAAGGTCGTCACTCGGCGCGCGCCAAGCCATGGCGAGATCGCCGATCTGCTGTTCGCCTTCGCCGTCGCCAAGCATGTGAAGTCCAACGCCATCGTCTACGTCAAGGATGGCGCGACGGTCGGGATCGGCGCTGGGCAGATGAGCCGCGTCGATTCCTCGCGCATCGCGGCGTTGAAGGCGGCGGACGCCGCCAAGGCCGCCGGCTCGACCGAAAGCTGGGCCAAGGGTTCGGTCGTCGCCTCCGATGCCTTCTTTCCCTTCGCCGATGGATTGTTGGCAGCCGCCGAAGCCGGCGCCACCGCCGTGATCCAGCCCGGCGGCTCGATGCGGGACGATGACGTGATCAAGGCGGCCGACGAAGCCGGCCTCGCCATGGTCTTCACGGGAACACGGCATTTCCGTCATTGATCGGCCGATGACCAAAGGCGCCGGGTCGTCTAGACTGGCGACATGATCAAGACAATCGAGCTGCCGGCTTACGAGACCGTCGCGCTGGTGCTGCAGGGCGGCGGTGCGCTCGGCTCCTATCAGGCCGGCGTTTACGAGGGCCTGCACGAAGCAGGCATCCAGCCCAACTGGTTCGCCGGCATTTCCATCGGCGCGATCAATGCTGCGATCATGGCGGGCAATGCGCCGGAGGACCGGGTGCCGCGCCTCAATGAATTCTGGGAAACCATCTGCCGGTCCGCCTTGCTGCCGGACGCAACGCTAGAAGAGCGGATTACGGCACTTGCCGGCGACGGCCCGGGCCGTGCCGCCATCAGCGCCTTTGCAGCGGGCCGCGCCTTGCTCGGCGGGCAGGATGGATTCTTCACTCCGCGCCTGCCGCCGCCGTTCCTCTGGCCGTTCGGCGGGATCGCAGCGACCAGCTTCTATGACACCCAGCCGCTGAAGCAGACGCTGGAGCGGCTGGTCGATTTTGACCGCATCAATGCGCGCGAGACGCGCCTGTCGGTCGGCGCGGTCGATATCGAGACCGGCAACTTCGCCTATTTCGACAATGCCGGCGAGCGCAAGATCGAACCCGAGCACATCATGGCGTCGGGCGCCCTGCCGCCGGGCTTTCCGGCGATCGAGATCGAAGGGCGCTATTACTGGGATGGCGGTCTCGTTTCCAACACGCCTTTGAGCGAGGTGCTGACCCACACGCCGCGGCGCGACACCATCGCCTTTCAGGTCGACCTGTGGAGTGCCGATGGGCAGCGGCCGCACAACATCCTCGACGTCGCGGAGCGCGAAAAGGACATCCGCTATTCCAGCCGCACGCGGATGGCGACCGACGCGGCGACGGAGCTGCAATGCTTGCGCCGCGCGCTCAAACGCGCACTCGATTGCCTGCCACCGGACTTGGCGAGCGATCCGGAGATTGCCGCCTTGCGCGACCTCTCCTGCTCCAAGCTCTACAACGTGATCCACCTCATCTATCGCGACAAGCAATACGAGGCTCAGCACAAGGACTACGAATTCAGCCTGCCCACAATGCGCGAGCATTGGGCGGCAGGCCTTTCGGACATCCGCCGCACGCTTAAGCATCCGGAGTGGCTGGAGCGGCCGCGCGGCCTTGGCGTCGTAACGCATGACGTGCATCGCCCCGAGCGGCACGCAGCAAAGGCGGAGCGAGGCGCGGCGGAATGAGAGCGGCGGCGCAGGTTACATGCCGCGCCGCGACGCCGGACGATCGCCCTGTCATCACCAAACTCTTCGGGCCTAATGGCGCGTCCGGCGGCTGCTGGTGCATGCATTGGCGGGTGGCAAAGGGCGGTGCGATGTGGAAGGCCTGCAAGGGCGAGCCCAATCGCCGAACCTTCTTCAACCTGCTCAAAGAGGGCCGCGCGCAAGGCACGCTTGCTTTCGCCGGCAGCCAGCCTGTCGGCTGGTGCAATTTCGGACCGCTCGAGGAATTCCCGCGCCTGCAGAATTCGCGCGTGCTGAGCCACGACGCGCCGCGGAGTACGTGGAGCATCAATTGTTTTTTCATCACAGCCGGTCGGCGCCGGCGCGGCATTGCCGGCGCGTTGTTGAAAGAGGCCGTGAAGATCGCCTTCGACCGCGGTGCACGCATTCTGGAGGCCTACCCGACACCGCAAAAGCCGGACCAGACCCTGATCGCCGCTTTCACCTGGACCGGCACCCAGTCGCTGTTCGCCAAGGCCGGCTTCAAGCCAAGCACGGACAATGCGCGCGTGTGGGTGAAAAAGAGATCGCGGGCCTAACGTACTGCGGCATCGCTCTCATTCGTCATGGTCGCGCTTGGCGCGACCATCCACGAGTCTGCCTGCTGCCACTCCGTCCCGCCGATTGAAACTCGTGGTCGGACCAAATCCGACCATGACGAATGGGAACGATGCGCGCGATACAATCGCTGAGCAGGTCCTTACTTCATCCGTTCCAGCGCAGCCCTTGCATCGATGCGTTCGGTTGTGGTCGTGGCGGCGCTTGCGGCTGCGGCTTTGAAATACTCCCGCGCCGCAGCCTTGTCGCCCTTCAGCAGCGCACGCTCGCCCAGATAATATTGCGCTTCGCACAGCACGTCGGTGCGGAACTTCGGCGGCAGCTCATCGATGCCCGCGATCAGCTCGGGATCCTTGCCGGTGCCGGCGAACAGCTCCAGCAAGGGACGCGGCCAGATCGTGGGCTGGAGCGCATCGATCTCTTTTTTCAGCAACGCCGGGTCGCCCTTGTCCAGGTGCGACTGCGCCAGATACAGCCGCAACGCGGCATAGGGATTCTCAGGCCGCAGCTCCAGCGCAGCCGCGAAATCCTCCGCTGCATTCTTGAAATCCTGCTTGGCATAATAAGCGCGCCCGCGATTGTACGCGGCGGCAGCGGCCTTCGGATCCAGCTTCAGCAGATGGCCGAAATCCTCGATCGCCGCATCGTAGCGGCCGGCGCGGATGTTGAGGCCACCCCGGTCCAGCAGCGCTTCGTGATCGTCCGGCGCGTGTTCCAGCACCCGATCGAGGTCGTCGATCGCCGCTTCGTCCTTGCCGAGCTGCGAATACACCCAGGCTCGGGCATAGAAGGTGTTGGGATCATTGGGCACGATTTTGAGCAGCGCGTTGAAATCCGCCAGCGCATCATCCCAGCGGTCGAGCTTGCTGTAGGCGCCGCCGCGGTTATAGAGCGCGTCGGTCGAATCCGGCGCGAATTTCAGCGCCTGGCTGAAGTCGCGCACAGCGCTCTTGTAATCCGCCTTCGCGGCGAAACCGACCCCGCGTTGATAGAGTGCCTGCGCGAGCTCCCGGCCTTGCAAGCGCTGCGTGTCGATGAATCTGCTGCAGGCGTCGATCTGATCCTGCGGCACCTCCGACTTGGCGCAGGCGTCGCGCATCTGCTTGACCTCGCCTTCTGCGGTGTCGGCGAGGACTGGCGCCGTTGCCGCTAACATCAGCAGCAGCGCACTTGGCAGAAGACGGCGCACTAAACCGCCGCGCGCTGGACTGCGTCGCGTGCGGAGCGGCGTTCCTTGACGCTGGCGCTCTTGAGCTGGCCGCAGGCGGCCATGATGTCTTCGCCGCGCGGGGTGCGGACGGGGCTGGCATAGCCGGCATTGAACACGATGTCGCTGAAAGCGGCGATCCGCTCCGGCGTCGAGCGCTCGAACGGCGCGCCCGGCCAGGGATTGAAGGGGATGAGATTCACCTTGGCCGGGATGCCTTTGAGCAGCCGCACCAAAGCGCGCGCATCAGCCGGGCTGTCATTCACATCCTTCAGCATCACGTATTCGAAGGTGATGCGCCGGGCATTGTTGAGGCCGGGATAGTTGCGGCAGGCCTGCAGCAATTCCGCGATCGGGTATTTCTTGTTGACGGGAACGATGCGGTCGCGCAATTCGTCGTTCACCGCATGCAGCGAGATCGCGAGCATGACGCCCAGCTCCGCCCCGCAGCGCTCGATCATCGGCACCACGCCGGCTGTCGAGAGCGTGATACGGCGCCGCGAGATCGCGATGCCCTCGTTGTCCATCACGATCTTCAGCGCCTTGGCGACATTGTCGTAGTTGTAGAGCGGCTCGCCCATCCCCATCATGACGATATTGGAGAGCAGCCGCCCATCCTTCGGGCTCGGCCACTCACCGAGGGCATCGCGCGCCAGCATCACTTGGCTCACGATCTCCGGCGCCGACAGATTGCGGACCAGCCGCTGCGTGCCGGTATGGCAGAATTTGCAGGTGAGCGTGCAGCCGACCTGCGAAGAAACGCACAGAGTGCCGCGATCCTCTTCCGGAATGTGGACGGACTCCACTTCCTGCCCGTCGCGGAATTTCAGCAGCCATTTGCGCGTGCCGTCGATCGATTGCCGGTCGACCGACACGGCCGGCCTCCCCACGACAAATTGTTCGGCGAGAGCGACCCGGAAATCCTTGGACAGGCTGCTCATCGCCGCGAAATCGGTGACGCCGCGGTGATAGATCCAGTGCCAGAGCTGGCGCGCGCGAAAGGCCGGCTGACCAACCTCGGCCATCGCCTGGGTCAGCTCCTCGCGCGACAACCCCACAAGGTTGCGCCGCCCCGTTTCGTCCACTTCCGCCGGGGCGAATTGCTCTGCGTGCTTCTCGGTGCTCATCTCTCTACTTCAATCCGCAGGCTTCGCTGATCGCGGCGTAGGCCTTGGCGAATCCATCCAAGGAAAACGTATCCTGCGAGGCGACGCCCTTGCTGCTCATCCCGGTGACGATCAGCGTGGCGCCCTTTTTCATCCGGGCGATCAATTGCCGGTCGACGCTCGCCTCGCGGATCCAGGCCCGGTCGCCATCCACCAGGCGCAGCAGCACATTGCCGCTCTTATCCACCTTCGCCTTGGTGTATTTGGTCTTGTGCGGCTCGTATCCCAAGGCCACGCTCACCTGATCGCGCACTTTGCCGCCCATCTGGTGGGTGATGATCAGGCCAATCTCGCCACGATTCGGGATCTCGCCCAGCGACGCGGTCGGCGCGGCGATCATGTAGCACAGCTTCTCTTTGCCCTCACCCTGCGTGAAAGCATACCAGCCCCCGAAATTCCCAAGATCGTCGGCGGAAGCCGCTCCTGCAAAGAGCAGCGCTGCCAGACCAACCCCCAAGGAAAATATTCTTGCCCTCATGTCCCGAATCATCCGGTGCTGGTACCAGGGGCGGAAGAGAAAATCCAGCCCCCCGAAGCGTTTAGTCAGGCCTCACCACTCTCTTTCAAGCGCCGCTGCTTCCATTTCGGCATGCCCCGACGATGCGGCGCAAGCGGCGTCACGGGTCCACCAACCCGAACCGGCCGCTCCGCGAACCGGCCAAGGCTGATCATCCGGTCATACATCACAATCGCCGCCGCCACCGACACATTGACGCAGAACCGGGTCGGAATCTTGACCACGTAGTCGCAGCGCCGGGTCAGCGCCGGCGACAGCGAATCCTGCTCCGCCCCCAGCACGTAGGCGGCGGCCAGCGGGTGCTTGAAGCTCGGCAGGTCAACGGCGTCATCAGTAATCTCCACCCCGATCAGCCGGCATCCCCACGGCAGATCGAAGCGATCGAGCGTGGGATAGACTTGGACCGGCATGTTCTCGATCGCAATCGAGGTGTCGGACTGCAGCAACTCATTGACGTCGATCGCCGGCTGGATCGCGAAGGCGAAGCTGGCGCGGAAGGCGTGCGCCGTCCGGAGGATGGCGCCCAGATTCATCGGCTTCGAGATGCCCTCGACCCCGATCCCGAAGTATCCCCGCATGGCCCGCGCTTCGCTCATGCCGGGAAGCTAGGACAGCGTCCTGCCCAAAGGCAAGACAATGGGTTGTTACCCGGCAGCCACCGGTTTCGCGGGCCGGGTCGCCAGCACCAAGCCCGCCACCACCACGATCGCGCCGGCAAGATCGCCCAACGCCGGCACCTCGCCCAGCAGCGGGATGGCAAGGCTTGTCGCCACCACCGGCTGGCCGTATCCCAGCACCGCCACCAGGGCGGTCGGCAGCTTGCCCAGGCTGCGGTTGATCAGAAGGTAGCCGGCCAGGGTGAGCGCGCCATACAGCGCGAGATAGGCCCAGCCAAAGAGATCGACCGCGAGGACGCGATCCTCGAACAACGCGGCGGGTAGCGATCCCAGCGCCGCGCCGACAAAAGACCAGGCCGTTACAGCGATGGTCGGATAAGCGCGGCACAGCCGACCGGTGATCAGCATGCAGCCGGAATAGAAGACAGCGGCAGCGACTGCGTAGAGGTTGCCGGAGACGCTCGATTGCCCGCTGACCGGACCCAACGTCATGACGACGAGGCCGGCGAAAGCGAGTATGCCGCCGATGCCGAGCCATTTGGTAATCCGCTCACGCCAGATCAGGAACCCACCGAGCGCGACCAGCAGCGGATAGATCATCACCAGCAAGGTCGCTTCGAGGATGGTGGTGGACACGATGGCGCGGTTCCACAGCACCAGATCGCCCGCCAGCAGCAAGCCGGCGAGGATGGCCAGAGCCTTGGCCCGCGGCGGCAAAGGGTCCACGCGCCGCGCCAGCCACAGGGCGGCCGGTAGCGCGATCATCAGCCGCCAGAATGCCGTCGCCGCCGAATCCACCGGCGAATTGCGCACCAGCAGGGGCCCGAGGCCGGAGATGAAGACGCCGCCGATGGCGGTGCGCAAGGCGCCTTTGTCAACTCGGGTCAGCTCGGCCCGTTCGGTCGCTGCCAAACTCATGTAACCACCTAAAATAAAATGACAGGTGACATATGGGGCCAGATGGTGTAACCGGTCAATTGATTTTTATTGGTGACACGTGTGAGCCTACCGAACATGACGGCGATCGAGACGCCCAAGCACGAGTTCCTGGCTGGCCGGATCGCGCTCGATTTCTGCAATTCGCTGTCGCCGACCCGGCGCGTGACCTTGCAAGACCGCATCCGGAGGCCCGGCGATTTTCTGGACTGGGCCCGGCGCGGTGGCTTGAAACTCGATGACGCGCCAAGTCCCAAAATGATGGCGCGGCTGCATCGCTTGCGGGCCGCCCTCATCGGCATTTTCCGCGCGCTGGCTGAGGAGCGGACGCCGCAAGCCAGCGACCTCAATGCGCTCAATGCCGAGCTGGCCGAAGCGCGCGCGGCCGAGCGGGTGGTGCCGTCGGAGGATGGCTATGTTGTTGAGGATTCTGCGCCCGCAGCTATCGATCGCTTCCGCCATGCGGTCGCGCGCGATGCTGCCGATCTCCTCACCGGCGATTTGCGCCGCATCAAGCGTTGCCCTGCCCACGACTGCTTGTGGCTGTTCCACGATGACAGCAAGAACCTGTCGCGCCGCTGGTGCGCGATGGATGATTGCGGCACGCGCGACAAGGTGCGCCGGTTCCGGGAGCGCACGCCGGCCTGAGCGGTTGACAATGCAGTCACCCAGGAGGAGACCATGGGACGCGAAGACCGCAATCCGCGCCATCACACATCGCAACTGGCGGCGCGCTTGGAAGATACCATCAATCATCTGCGCGAGGACGTGCAGAAGGTCGACGAGCCGCAATTCAAGGCGATGTGCGAGACTTCGGCCGAAGTGCTGCAGGGCCTCGTTAAAGCCTTTCGGGATTATGACGCCGGGCAAGAAGCCGCTTGGCGGGAGCGCACCTGATCAGCCCATCTTCGCCAGCAGCCAGTGCAGGCAGGCGAGATGCTGCAGGTCGTGGCTGCGCAGGATGTGCACCAGGCCGCGTAGCGTGACCTCGCCATATTCCGCGAAGGTCGCCTTGCGGTCCCATTCTCCGGATCGAACTTTCTGCAGCATGGCGACCGTTTCGCGTCGCGCGTCGCGGAACGCGGCAATCGCCGCCACCGCATCGCCCGCTTCATAGTTCCGCTGTTGCGCCAGCTCATAAGAGTCGATCGAGACGAGGTCCGGCCGATCCTCGCGCAAGGTCCGGCCGAAGCGCACATGATAGCCGTCGATCTCGATATCGCGCAGATGGCAGGCTTGGCCCAGTGCCGTGAAGCGCTCGCCCGGAATGCCCTCCCAGGTCGGCGGCACCCAGGCCAGTTTCTCCGGTGGAACCTGATCAATCAGGCCAGCGATTTCATCGGGCGCGGCGGCAAGCTCTGAAAGGATTTGCATCTCACCTCTCATCAAGAATCCGCCGCGATTATCGCCGTGGAGGGCTTCGGCGCCAGCGCGAATTTGTCTCATGACAAGCCCTCGGCTTGCATCCGGCGGCGTCCGGCGGCAAGGTGGCGCGAACCTCCAGGAACCTGTTCATGACCGTCTCCGTCAGAACCGAATTGCCGCAGGATTCAGCGCCCGTCCTTGCCGAAGTGGTGCGCGGCCAAATGGTGGAAAGCCGCCACCATGCCAGCGTCGCGGTGGTCGATGCGCATGGCGGAATCGTGCGCGCCTGGGGCGACATTGAGCTGCCCGTCTATGGCCGCTCCGCCATCAAGCCCCTGCTGGCGATCCCGCTGCTGGAGAGCGGCGCGGCTGACCATTACAAGCTGGGCACGCCGGAGATCGCCCTCGCCACCGCCTCGCACAATGCCGAGCCGCGCCATGTTGAGACGGTGAAGGCCTGGCTCAACCGCATCGGGCTTGGCGTCGAGGATCTGGAATGCGGGCCGCATTACCCGTCGCATGAGCCGACCATGCAGGCGATGCTGCGTGCACGGTTTGAGCCGACCCGCGCCCACAACAATTGCAGCGGCAAGCATGCCGGGTTCCTGTCGACCGCCTTGCATGTGGGCGAGAAGACCAAGGGCTATATCGAGTATGAGCATCCGGTGCAGCAGCGCCTGCTCGGCATCCTGGAGCAGATGTCGGGCTGCGAGCTGGGAGACGTGCCGCGCGGGATCGATGGCTGCGGCATTCCGGTGATTGCGGTCCCGATCGCCAACACGGCCTTCGCGATGGCGCAGATGGCCGACCCGCACCATCTGCCCGACGAGCGCGCTGCTGCCTGCCACCGCATCCTGGAAGCGATGATGGCGGATCCTTTCATGGTCGCCGGGACAGACCGCTTCTGCACGAAATTGATGAGTGCGATTCCCGGCAAGGCCGCCATCAAGGTTGGCGCCGAGGGCGTCTATTGCGGCGCACTGCCGCAGCATGGGCTCGGCATCTGCATCAAGGTGACGGACGGCGCGAGCCGCGCGGCCGAAGTCATCATGGGCCAGGTGCTGCGCCATCTCGGCGTCATCGATGACGAGATGGCGGAGACTCTCGCGGCGACCTTGACTCCAATCGTCAAGAACTGGGCCGGGACACCGACCGGCCAGGTGCGTCCCGCTTTCTGATGCGGGCGATCATCTGCAACTCCCTCACCGGAATAGACGGGCTGGCGCTCGAGGAGCGGCCCGATCCAGGCGCGCCAACGCCTGGTGCGGTGCGCATCCGGATCGCGGCCGCCGGTCTCAATTACGCCGACTTGCTGGTCACCACCGGCAGATACCAAGTGAAACAGGAGCCGCCTTTCATTCCCGGCTTCGAAGCGGCCGGCACCATCGAGGCGGTCGGCCCTGGGGTCACGGAGTTCAAGATCGGCGACCGCGTGATGGCGATCCCCGAGGTTGGCGCCTTCACCGAGGTCGCGATCATGCCGGCCGATCGCGTCTATCCCGCACCGACCGGACTCGATGCCGCGGCGGCGGCCGGCTTTCCCATCGCCTACGGCACCTCATACCTGGCGCTGGTCGAGCAGGCAAAACTACAGCCAGGCGAAACCCTGCTGGTCCATGGCGCAGCCGGCGGCGTCGGCCTCACCGCGGTGGAGATCGGCAAGGCGCTGGGCGCGCGCGTGGTCGCGACAGCGGGCGGCCCCGACAAATGCGCCGTCGCCAAGGCGCACGGCGCGGATCACGTCATCGACTACAAAGCGGAAGACATTCGCGAGCGGGTAAAGGCTCTGGTCGGCGGGGTCGACGTGGTCTACGACCCGGTCGGCGGCGCCACCTTCGACGCCTCGCTCCGGGTGGTAAACTGGAATGCCCGGATCCTGATCATCGGTTTCGCCGGTGGTCCGGTCCCGCAGATTCCGGCCAACATCCTGCTGGTGAAGAATGTCGCGGCGATGGGGTTCTATTTCGGTTCCTGGCGCCAGCGCCGGCCCGACCTGGTCGCCCGGGGCTTCAAGGCGCTCGACGGCCTGGTCCAGGCCGGGCAGTTCAAGCCTCTCGTTTCACACCGCCTCCCGATGGCGGAGTTCCGGCAAGCGCTCGAGTTGATTCAAAGCCGCCAATCAACCGGAAAGGTCGTGCTGCTGACGAATGCGACATTTTGATGGCGTGCTTTTCGGCTAATGCCCGCTGTTCACAGTGTTTTTTCCATTGAGCCACATTCCCTAAAGGGGCATGTTCAAGACTCGTGACGCAACCGCCGAAAGCGGATTTGCCTGATGTTTGCTGAATCCCGCCTGCTGTTCAAACTGTGGCTCAAGAACCCGCGCAAGATCGGCGCGGTGGCGGTCAGCTCGTCCGAGCTCGCGGCGGCAATGGCGCGCCAGGTTCCGCGCGGGCCGGGCTGGGTGGTGGAGCTTGGCGGCGGGACAGGCTCCGTCACCAAGGCGCTGCTCAAGGCCGGCACGCACCCGGAGAAATTGATCGTGGTCGAGCGCGACCCGACTTTGCACAAGGTGCTGCAGGAGCGCTATCCAGGCGTGAAGGTGCTGCTGGGCGATGCCGGCCGTCTGCAGGCGCTGCTGAAGCGCGAAGGCATCGACCATGTGAAGGCGATCGTCAGCTCGCTGCCGCTGCTCACCATGAAACGCAGCACGCAGTACCGCATCACCTCCCAGGCTTTCAATGTGCTGCAGCCGGGCGCGCCCTTGATCCAGTTCACCTACTCGCTGTTCTCGCCCATCCCGCGGCGGCGGCATGGTGTGCATGGCGAGGTCGGCGACCGCGTGCTGCAGAACCTGCCCCCCGCCAGCGTCTGGGTCTATCGCAAGCCCCACACCCACACTAGACGGGCGGCGGAGTAGGCTGAAGCCGCTCCGACCGCCTTACAATCAAATGTCATCCCGGCCAAGCCACGCAGTGGCGCAGAGCCAGGACCCATGGTGCCGCGGCGGAGTGCGCGTCGAGGCCGCATGGGCCCCGGACCAGGGCCGTCCATACATGACAGGTGGAGTGAGGGGACGGGCTTCTGAGCCAAACTTGACACCCCGCCCTTGTTCCATAGAGTGCCGCCAACCGTAGGTTTCGCGGTCATTTGCAACCTTTTGCGTGTAAAAGAATCATGCCGACGATCACGCTGCCGGATGGCAGCCAGCGCCAGTTTCCATCGCCCGTGACGGGGGCCGAGGTGGCCGCCGCCATCGGGCCCGGCCTTGCCAAGGCCGCACTTGCCGTGAAGCTGAATGGCGAGGTCAAGGATCTCAGCCACAAAATCGCGACCGACGCGAAGCTGGAGATCGTCACCAAGACCCACAAGGACGCGCTGGAGCTGCTGCGCCACGACGCGGCGCACGTGCTGGCCGAGGCTGTCCAGGAGCTGTTCCCCGGTACCCAGATCACCTTCGGCCCGGCGACGGAGCAGGGCTTCTATTACGATTTCCACCGCGCGGAGCATTTCACGCTGGAGGATTTCGAGAAGATCGAGCAGCGCATGAAGGAGATCGTCGACCGCGACGAAACGATCACGCGCGAGGTGTGGGAGCGCGACCAGGCGGTCGATTACTTCAAGCAGCATGGCGAATTGTTCAAGGCGGAGTGGGTTGCCTCCATCCCCAAGGATGAGGAGATCTCGATCTACCGCCAGGGCCAGTGGCTCGACATGTGCACCGGCCCGCATCTGCCCTCGACGGGCAAGCTCGGCAAGGCCTTCAAGCTGATGAAGCTCTCCGGCGCCTATTGGCGCGGCGATGCCAACAACCCGCAGCTCCAGCGCATCTATGGCACGGTGTTCGCCGACGAGAAGCAGCTGAAGGACCATCTCCACCAGCTCGAAGAGGCGGAGAAGCGCGACCATCGGCGCCTCGGCCGCGAGATGAACCTCTTCCATCAGCAGGAAGAGGCGGCAGGCATGGTGTTCTGGCATCCGAAGGGCTGGACGCTCTATCGCACGCTGGAGAATTTCCTGCGCGCGCGGCTCGACGACGGCGGCTATTCCGAAGTGAAGACGCCGCAGCTGGTCGACCGCAAGCTGTGGGAAGCATCCGGCCATTGGGAGAAGTTCCGCGAGAATATGTATCTCGCCGAGAACGAGGATGGCATCAAGCATTTCGCCGGCCACCCCGACGAGCGCATCTTCGCCCTGAAGCCGATGAACTGCCCGTGCCACGTGCAGATTTTCAACCAAGGGCTCAAGAGCTATCGCGACCTGCCGCTGCGCCTTGCAGAGTTCGGCTCGTGCCACCGGTTCGAGCCGAGCGGCGCGCTGCACGGCATCATGCGCGTGCGCAACTTCACGCAGGACGACGCGCACATCTTCTGCACGCCCGAGCAGGTCAAAGAGGAGAGCATCAAGTTCTGCCGCCTGCTGTTCGGCATCTACCACGATTGCGGCTTCACCGACGTGAAGATCCGCTTCGCCGACCGGCCGGACAAGCGCGCCGGCAGCGACGAGGTGTGGGACGAGGCCGAGGCGCAATTGAAGGCCGCGATCGAGGCCGCCAATCACCCCTACGAGATGGCGCCCGGCGAAGGCGCCTTCTATGGCCCGAAGCTGGAATTCCATCTGCGCGACACGATCGGCCGTACCTGGCAATGCGGCACGCTGCAGATGGATTTCGTGCTGCCCGAACGGCTCGATGCCCACTACGTCGCCGAGGACGGCCAGAAGAAGCGCCCGGTGATGCTGCACCGCGCGATCTTCGGCTCGATGGAGCGCTTCATCGGCATCCTGATCGAGCACTATGCCGGGCACCTGCCGCTGTGGCTTAGCCCCCAGCAGGCCGTCGTCTGCACGATCGTGTCGGACGCCGACGATTACGCGCGCAAGGTGAACGCGGAGCTGGTGAAAGCCGGCCTCCGCAGCGAGCTCGATTTGCGCAACGAAAAGATCAACTACAAGGTCCGCGAACACAGCCTCGCAAAAGTGCCGCTGCTGCTGGCAGTCGGCAAGCGCGACCAGGAAGCGGGCACGGTCGCCGTGCGCCGACTCGGCTCAGAGGGGCAGCAGGTGATGCCGCTGGGGGAGGCGGTGGAGGTATTGAAGAAGGATGCAAGGGTGCCGGGGTAAGTATCACATTGATGTTGCGATCTTTTCTGCATCTTGCGGATTTTCCGCAATATCCCTATATTACGGATCATATAAGGAGAGGGCAATGGCTTTGGTCCCAGCAACCGAGGTCCAAAAGAATTTCGGCGCCTTCCACGATCAGGCGCTGACGGAGCCTGTGCGCGTGACGCGATACGGACGCGAGACCGTTGTAATTCTCTCGGCCAAGGAATTCCACGCCCTGAAGCAGGCGCAACGCCGGAGTCTCAGCGCGGGAGATCTGAGCGATGATGATCTGGCCGCGATCACGCGCGCAGAAATTCCACCGGCGGCGCGCTACAGTCTAAGAAAACCCAAGTAACCTATGGCCCTGCCGGAACCGGCGCCGGGCCTGGTCATCTCCTATTCGTATCTCTGGCATGACGAGCACAGAGCGGGCGTCGAAGAAGGCCGCAAGGATCGGCCCTGCGCCATTGTCGTCGCGCGACTGGATGAAGCCGGCGATACTTCGGTCTTGGTGGTGCCGATCACGCATACACAGCCGGCCGCCGATCGCCACGCGGTCAAACTTCCGCTTGCCGTGAAGCGGCACCTGGGATTGGACGAAGCGCCATCCTGGATCATCACCGACGAACTCAATCAGTTCATCTGGCCCGGCTTTGACCTGCGCCCAACCTCGCGCCAAAGGCCCGACCGGTTCCATTTCGGATTTCTGCCGACTGAGATATTCGATGCGGTCAAGCGCGCCATCAGAATTAACGCAATGACCGTGCGCAGAGTGAACCGCTGACAACCACAGCCGCGGCATTGATGCATTTTCGCAAGAAGCGGCTGGCCGCGTGCGACGCATCGCCTTAGGATTGTCCACACGCCCATCCCGGGGATCAAGATGCTGACGCTGCACGAATATTCTCCATCCCAGAACGCCTGGAAAGTCCGCGTCCTTCTCGGCCTGCTCGGCACGCCCTATCGCTCGCATCCCGTCGCGATCTTCGCCGGCGAGAGCCGCACGCCGGAGTTCATGAAGCTCAATCCCGCGGGCGCCATTCCGGTGCTGGAGCTGGAGGATGGGCGCGCGATTGCGGAATCGAATGCGATCCTGTGCTATCTGGCGGATGGCACGCGGTTCATGCCCGCCGCCTCTACGCCCGAGGGGCGCTTCGCGCGCGCCAAGGTGATGCAGTGGCTGTTCTTCGAGCAGTATTACGTGGAGCCGGTCATCGGCTCGCTGCGCTTCTGGACCTTGGCCGGGCGGCTGGAAGTCAATGCGGCGCTGGTGCCGGGCAAGCGCGATGCGGCGATGCGGGCGCTCGGCGCGCTGGAGCGTGCCCTCGGCACGACCATGTTCCTCGGCGGCAATGACTTCACCCTCGCGGACATCGCGAACTATGCCTACGCGCACCTGGCCGGCGATTGCGGATTTCCGTTGCCGGGCTTTCCCGCCATCGCGCGCTGGGCGGACCGGGTTTCCGGGATCATCGGGGCGGGCTATCCGGTGCAGCCGTACGGGCCTGAGGCGCAGCCCGGCTGAAGTCCCGAAACGCGTCCCGCTGTCGCACGCGATCACGATAAAGTATCCCGTTCGCCCTGATACGCTTGGCCTGCCCTGATGTTTGCGAAGAGATTGCTGGCCCTCGGCCGGCACGCAACATCGGAGGCGAGCCATGAACAGATGCGCACTCCTTCTCGGCCTCGGCGCCGGCGTGATGCTGGCGGCGGGCGGCGCGCAGGCGGGGACCTGCAGCGCAGAGATCCAGGCCTTGCAGAAGACCATCGCCAGCATAGGCACGGTCGCGGGCGGCCCAACCGACGAGCTCAACGCCAACCAGGAAGCTGCGACCAACGCGGAGGGCACGACCAGCAGCGGGACGCCGGGCGGCACAGTCCCGGCGCCGGGCAAGATTCCGATGCCAGCCGCCAAGAGCGGAACGACGGCCAATGCAGGGTCGGAGCCGATTCCGGCCCCGAACGGGACAGATGCCACCGGCGGCGTAGTGGCCGAGGGCGGCGCCGGCGGCGTGCCGGCCGAGACCGCGCCACAGGATTCGACAATGCCGCAGACCGGGCCCGTCACCAGCGCCGCTGCCGTGCCTGACCCGGACGCTGCGTCGCAATCGCTGGCGCGGGCGCAGGCGTTCGACCAGGCGGGCGATGAAGAGGGCTGCATGAAAGAAGTGAACCAAGCAAAGAGCCAGCTCGGCCAGCAATAAGCGGGGCGCATCGCGGGTTGACGAAAAGCGGCGGGACCATCGCGGCAGAGGATGCGGCCTCGCGATATAGGAGGCCGCGATGAAGCTGGGCGGCGGGCGCAACATCGCGCTTGATGGCGGGGTGGCGCAGCAGCTTAGCCGGTCGCCCCCGCCTTCTCTCCCGTCGCGTCTAGAGCCGCCATGGCTTCCTTCAACGCTTCGCGCACGCGGGTGCGTTCAGCGGGGGCGAGCTGGCCGAGATCGAGATGGAGGTCGAGGCCCGCGAGATGCTCGCTCAAGATGCGCGCTTTCCGGTCGGTGCCTTCGATGAGGGCCTCCACTTCGTACGGCACCACCTCGCGCCTGATGCCCTTCATGGTGATGGGCGCCATCGCGGATGCCACCACGATGTCTTGCACCAGGGCGTAGGTCTCGTAGCTGATCACGATCTTGCCGCCTTCCGCGATGCTCTGCAGCCGCGCGGCGAGGTTCGCCTCGGCACCGATGATGGTGTAGTCGAGGCGGTCGTTGCTGCCGAAATTACCGACATTGCAATAGCCGGTATTGATGCCCATGCGCACCACGAACGGCTCCTCCGTCCCCTCGCCGCGCCATTTGGATTTGAGCTCACCCAGGCGCCGCTGCATGTCCATCGCCATGCGCAAGCACGCCTTTGCATCCTCCACCGGCCCCTTGGTCTCCGGATCGCCGAAGAAGACGAGGATCGCATCGCCGATGAACTTGTCGACTGTGCCGCCATGCTTGAGCGCAATGGTGGACATCTCGGTCAGATATTCGTTCAGCATCTCGGTCAGCGCCTCCGGCTGCAGGCGCTCGGTGGTCGCAGTGAAATCCTTGATGTCGGAGAAGAAGATGGTGAGGCGCTTGCGCTCGGTATGGACCACCACGTCCTTCTGGCCGCTGAAAATGCTCTTGTAGATCTGCGGCGAGAGATAGCGCGAGATCTTCATGGAGATGCTGGCGAGGAATTCGTTGGCGGCCTCCAGCTCGCGGTTGAAGGCGCGGATGAGGCTCGCCTGCCGGCGCTGCATCACGATGAAGGTGATGCCGAGCGTGGCGACGAAAAAGAAATAGGCCAGCAGGTATTTGAAGGCAAAGATATTGCCGGCGAAGGGCTGGGTGATGGTCACTTCCTGGATCGCGCGCACGTCGCCCACTTTCCAATCGTGCTTCGGGCTCTCCGGATGGGAGTTGTGGCACTTGACGCAGGCCTCCGCCATCACCACCGGCGTCACCAGCCGGAAGGTGTTGGTGAAGCCGGTGCGCGAAACGTCCGTGATGGTCTGCTTCGCATTGGCGCGCAGGCTGGCGAGCGCGCCGGTTTCGAACCCATCCATCGGATGGGTCGCGCGGCCCTTGAACGGCAAATCGGAGACGAAGCGGTAGGCGATGTTGGCCTGCTGCTCGCTGATCACCTTGCCCAGCTCCAGCGACAGGGTGGCGGGAATCGGGATCGCCCCCGGCACGTTGGCATAGTCGTTGGTGACCTGGGTCGCATCGGTGACGCCGCTGGCGTGGGCAGCCAGCACGCGCCCCACCACGTTGGTCGCGTAATATGAGCGGATACTGGTGATAAGCGAGCTCAGATCCTGCGCCTGCCGCCGCAGCAGGTTCTGCGACAGGCTGCTGAGGTCGAGCCACACCGCCACCGGCAGGCCGGCCAGCATCACCAGGACCAGCATGATGAGCAGCCGCCCGCCGATCCGGCTTTCCGAGACCGCGGCCTTTGATTCCGTCGAGATTGTCATGATACACGACCCCCCGTCGCGCGCAGGACCGCACTTTATGGCAAGCTCGCGGCGGCTTCAATTGCCGGCAATGAACCAGGTCACTTCCCGGAAACGTGATGCGTCCGCTAGGCTGGGCGGAGAACAAGGCTCATTGTCATTCCGCAATCAGGGACATTTCATCGTGACACAGCATTCGACGATCCTCACGGCCGCCGCGTTGCTCGCCCTCCTGCTCGCCGGTTGTGCGACGCAGGCCCAAGCGCCCGTGCCGGCCACGCCCATCGGCCTTAGCCCGGCAACGCAGGGCGAGGTCACGAAATACCTGCGCACAGTGAAGGTGACGCGCCCGGGCGCCTTCGCGGTCTCGCCGGACGGGCGCAATTCGTTCTACACTTGGTGCGACGACATCGCCTGCATGACGTCGAACTACTCGATCCCAGCGCTGCGCGGCTGCCAGGGCCTCAGCGGCACACCCTGTGTCATCCTCTATGTGCGCCAGGAACAGCGCGTGGCCTCTACCGTCGACAACAATGCCGCGACGGGCGGCCAGCATGGCTCGGAACAGCAGCAGCGGATCGAGTTCGATAACCGCAACTAAGCAGGTACCGGCTGTCGCAACACGATGGTGCCTGCGTTGTTGTATCCCGATTCGAGCACGCCAATCTGCGGCTGCGGCCGGTTGCCGCGCCGCGATCACATTAATTTAAGAACCGCATTCCGGTACGTTTCAGTTGCTTCGCTGTTTGTCCAATAACGCCAGGGCGAGCGCACGCATTTTGCGGGCACATGGCTGGCGGCAACAGTGGAGAGGATTTCATGACACATAAAGTAGCACTCGCGTTCGGCATCGGCGCCAGTTTCCTGCTGGCTGCCGGCTCGGCCAGCGCCGCGGGCACATGCGCAACGGAGGTGCAGGCGCTGCAGCAGCAGCTCGGCACGACTTCCAGCACAGACGTGGGCGCCAGCACCGGCACGACCATGGATAATGACCAGACGGCCACCAACGAAAACGGCACCAGCGCGGTGCCGCCCACCGCACCCAGCGCCGGCGGCGGCAACGCTGCGGACGGCACCAATCCGATGGCTGCCGGCACCGCCGATAGCTCCGGCAGTCCAGGCGTCGACCAGCCCGCCACGACCGGCAGCGGCACCGTGGCCGAAGGCCCCAGCAGTTCCACCACGACGGTACCCGGCGTCGGTACCGGCAATGCTGCGGATGGCACCAATCCAATGGCCGCGGGAACTGCCGACGCAACCAACCCAAGCGCGGAGCAGCCGACAACGACCGGCACCATGGCGCAGAGCTCCGGCACGCCGACCACCACAACACCCGGCGTCGGCACCGGCAATGCTGCAGATGGCACCAACCCGATGGCCGCCGGCACGGCCGACCCAATCAAGTCGGGCGACAGCACGATCTCGCCAACCATCACCGAAACGTCGCGCGCCGGCACGATGAACACGACGGCCGGCGGCCGCGCGGCAGCACTTGCCTCGCTCGAGAGCGCGCAGCGCTACGCGGATGCGGGCCAGGAAGACGCCTGCATGGCGGAGCTTGGCAACGCCAAGCAGTCGTTGGGCATGCAATAGGTCGTCATCCGGCACGGATTGCAGAGCCGCGGCCGGGGAAGTCAATCCCCGCCGCGGCCATTTTTTCGGTCATGGATACGCGCGTGCGCCATCAGTGGTGAGAAGATGCTCTCCGCTTACCCCATGCTCTTCGCCAGCTCTTCCACCAGCACGCGGACATTTTCGCTGTAATCGATCGGCGCGACCACCAGCTGGACGCCGCCTTCCCGGAACGCGGCCTCGAGTGCCGGCGCGAGTCCGTCGGCATCGCCCACGCGGCGGCCTTTGGCGCCGTATGATTCGGCGTATTTCACGAAGTCCGGATTGCCGAAGCCGAGGCCGAAATCCGGGAACTTATCGACCGCCTGCTTCCAACGGATCATGCCATAGGCATTGTCCTCCAGGATCAGCACCACGAGATTGAGCTTCAGCCGCACGGCTGTCTCCATCTCCTGGCTGTTCATCATGAAGCCGCCATCGCCGCAGACGCTGAGCACGCGCCGCGCCGGATAGAGCATCGCCGCCATCATGGCGGATGGCAGCCCCGCGCCCATGGTCGCCAGCGCATTGTCGAGCAGCAGAGTATTTGCCACGTGCGTGCGGTAGTTGCGCGCGAACCAGATCTTGTACATGCCATTGTCGAGGCAGACCATGCCATCTTCCGGCATGACGGCACGCACATCGTGGACGATGCGTTGCGGCGTCAGGGGAAAGCGCGCTTCCTCCGCGCGGTCCTGGATCTTCGCCAGGATCTCGTCGCGCAATGTGGCGAAGGCGGGGTCGATGTTGAGCCTGCCCTCGATCCGGTCGGCGAGCAGCGCGAGACTCGGCCCCACGTCGCCCACCAGCTCGGCATGGGGATAGAATACCTGCTCCACATGTGCCGGGGTGAAGCCGACATGAATGACCTTCGGGCCCTTCGGCCCCATCAGGAACGGCGGCTTTTCCACCGTGTCGTGGCCGACCGATAGAATCACGTCGGCGCGGTCGATGGCGCGGTGCACATAGTCGCGCTCGCTGAGGGCCGCCGTCCCCATGTAGAGCTTGGAACCGCCGGCGATCGCGCCCTTGCCCATCTGGGTATTGAAGAACGGCAGGCGCGTGCGGCGCACGAACTCCGACAGGCCCTCGGTCAGGCGCGGGCGGTTGGCAGCAGCGCCCGCCATCATCAGCGGCCGCTTGGCCGCCAGCAGCATCTGCGTCGCACGCTCGAGGGCAGCCGGATGCGCAACCGGCACCGGAACTTCATGGGGCGGCACCAGCGGTACGTCCTTGATCTCCTCGCCAGCGATATCTTCGGGCAGCTCCAGCAGGACGGGGCCTGGCCGTTCTTCCATCGCGACACGGAAGGCATCGCGCACCAGGGTCGGGATGCTGGCGCCGCTCACGATCTGGCGCGCCATCTTGGTGATCGGCTTCATGGCGGCGATGATGTCGACGATCTGGAACCGCGCCTGCCGGCTAAAGAGGATGCCCTTCTGGCCTGTCAGCATGATCATCGGCATGGCGCCGAGATGGGCATAAGCCGCGCCGGTGGTGAAGTTGAGCGCGCCGGGGCCAAGGGTGCTGATGCACACGCCCGGACGCCCGGTCAGCCGGCCATGGGTCGCCGCCATGAAGGCCGCCGCCTGTTCGTGCCGCGTCACCACGAGCTCGATACGCGACTTGCGCAGCGCTTCGACGACGTCGAGATTCTCCTCGCCCGGAACGCCGAAAATCCGCTCGACGCCCTCATTCTCCAGCGCCGCCACCAGCAGATCTGACCCTTTGATCATAGCTACCCCAGTTTGACCGAACGGACATGGCCGCCGGCTGTTGAAAGTAGAGCTAACCTACGCTCGCCGCGCTGGCGTGGGAATTGCCGGCTGAAAACGGCGCGCGATAAAGGAGGATCGCCATGATCAAAACTTTGCTCGTGCTCAGCACAGCAGCCGGCCTTGTGCTCACCGTGACCGCAGCCAGCGCCGGAACCTGCACCACTGAGATCGGTACGCTCCAGAAACAACTGTCCAGCAGCGACGCCGGCATGGGTCCGACCGCCGCCGGTGCACCAGGATCAACTGGGACAATTGTTGAAACGGGTAAGCTCCATCCGCCGACCGGCGCAATGAACAAGGAGACCGAAGGCAAGGCGGCCTCGTCGGAAGACGTGCTCAGCCAGAACCAAGGCGCGCCAACGGATTCAGAGGCCAGTGCGGCGGGCCAGTTCGGCACGCCGGCCGGCACGGCACAGGCGCTCCAATCGCTGGAACGTGCCCGCCAGTTCGACCAGTCCGGCGACGAAACGGCCTGCATGAACGAAGTTAGCAAGGCTAAGTCGCAGATCGGCGTGCAGTAAACATGGTGCGCGGATTCCGCGCTCACTTGCGATTCGACGGCGGCACGGGCTTCGGCGTGCCGTCGGAGAGGGTGTCGATCAGGGTCTGGAACATCTGATCCAGGTTCCGCGGGTCCGGGCTCCAGGAGCGGCGGGCCACTCTTTGTTGTGTGTTGCGGACGGGTTTCGCGCTTGTGGCGCTGACTTTCGGCTTCAGCTGAGCGATCAGGCTTGGCTTCAGCGCAATCGAAGCGGATGCAGTGCCATTTCCAACCGCCGCACCCGGCGGGGGTTGAAGGAAATGTGTCGACGGCGGCTGCTGATCCGGCACGAAGGGGCGCGCCACCGGTGGAAAAACTGGGTCCTTGCCCGGCACAGCGACCGGCTGCGGCGTCGCATTGCTCGGCGCAACAAGGACATGCTCCGACGATGACGGCGGTGGCGGTGTGGTGACCGGAGCGTCATTTACGTCGCCGCCATCCCGTACTGCGCTCAGCGTCGGCTGTTGCGCGGACTTGTCCTGCGCGGCTGGCTCCTGCGCCGCGGGCTCTTGTCCGGCGGGCGCCTCGGCTTCCGGTGCCTTTGGCGCTTGGGCGACTGGCGCCGCCGGTGCTGGCGCCGCCGGTGCTGGCGCGGTCTGCTGCGGCTGTGCCCCGGGCGAGCCACTCTGTGCCGCTGGCTGCGCCGCTGGCCTGGGAGCCGGCGCCGGACTCAGCATCGCGAGGTTCTGATCATCCGGCGCTTGCTGGCGGCCCTGCCAGATCGCCGCCGGCGCCGTGATGCCGGCGACCAGCAGCAGGGAGCCAAGGCCGATGGCCCAGCCTGCCCCGCTGCGCTGCTGCCGGCTGGTGCGAATGGGAATCACGGGCTGGTCCCATTCGTCCGGCTCGATATGGGGGAAGATCGGGCGCCGCACCGCCATCTGCGGATCCGCGCGCAAGACATCGATGCGCCGAGTTTCGATGCGGGTCTGCATGCTCGGCAACTCGATCTTCCGTGCAGGAGCACGCGTCTCGACTGCCGATGCCGGCGCTGGCGCCTCGGTCGCCCGCTTGTCCGCAACCGGCCAATCAAAGGTCGGCTCTCTGCGTTCAACGGCATCGACGTCCGGCTTTGCCGGCTCAGCAAGTTCGGCCCCGGGCGCGTCGATCTCGCCTGCTTCGATCCGGTGGAGTTCGATATCGTGAGCCGTGAGCGTCGGCGCCGCTGCAGGGGTGTCTCGAGCTACCTCCGCAATCGGCGCATCGCGATGCGGCACGTTGCCTGCGTCCGCCTCGGCAGGAGTCGCCTCAACCGATGCGCTCTCCGCCACGAGGCGCTCATCGTGAGCGGTCTCCGCACCTGGCGCATCATTGCTCGGCGTTTCGACCTCGTTCGATTCGACCGGTGGACCTGCCGGCATGGCTGGATCCAACGCTTGCTTTTCCACGGCCTGCGCGTCGATGGCTGGCGCATCCTCTTCGTGGGCTTTCATCCAACGAGTCTTGATCTCACGCGCTTTCCTGATCAGCGCAGCGGGCACCGTCTCCGGCGCCTCCGTGGCCGGCGCGCTGACGACCAGCTCATCGGTTCCATGCGTTCCGATCGGAAGAGCTTCGTCATCCGGTCGCACAATGTCCGATGTCCCAGGGGCCACGCGTTCGGGCTCGGGCGCCGCGATCGATGAAGCATCGATCGGCGCGTCGATTCCGGATGGCTTGTTCGGTTCAGGTTCGCTGTCGATCGCTTCAGGCAAGGCCGCTGCAGGTGCTGCGGGCTCGGTATTGGGAAACTCGGCCGGCGATGCGTCGATAGTTTGGGCGACAGCTTCGTCATCTTCCGCGGCGAGCGTTTCCGGTAGGGCGGCGCCGGTGCCCAGCGCCTCGTCAATCGACGTCGCATTGCCCGGCGCTTCGATCGCAGCTGCGGGCTTCACGTCTTCGCGGGGACGTTCCGCATCCTGTGGAGATGCTGGCTCGAACGCTTTGACCTCTGGCGTCTTAGGCGCATCGACCGCTTGCGATCCGGCAGGCGCCACCGGTCGCCTTGGACTCGGCGCTGGCGGCATGGCGCGCTGGACCGCCGCGAAGAGTGGTGCGCGCCCGCTGGTGCCGCCCGCTCCAGCCGCCGCCGCTGGCTGTGGCGGTGGTGATGTGTCGGTCTGGCGCGGTTGTGGCGCGATTGGTGGCTGTGGTGTGTCGGCGCGCGGTTCCGTAGATTTCGGCAGGCGCGTCGGCTGGACGGGAGCAGCGATTGGCGGGCGCTTCGCGTCCGCAGCCGGCGCAGCGGAGGGCGTGGCATAAGAACGGCCGCGCGCCTGTTTCCAGGCGGCCATGCGCTGCGCAATCTCCGTTGCTACCTCCGTCGACGACCGGCGGGAAATATCAAAAGGATTGCGTTCTTGGTAAGCCGCTGGCGGTTTGGCCCTCTCGCCCGAACTCATGACTACTCCATTCCTGTCCGCCACGCCTAACATAGATTGGCCCGGGTACGGAAACAGTTGCGGCATAATCTCGTTCCCGATCACGAGAGGTCACAGATCGCTCACAGATATGGCAGCAATAACCTCACTGCACTGTCACGCAATTGCTCGGCGAGCGGCCGCGCGCGCAGCTCTGCCAGAGTAAGGGGGTTCGCCTGCCGCCGTTCGATCGCACCGGCGACCAGCGCCCCGAATTGCGGGCAGCACACTTCCATATTGAGCTCGAAATTGAGGCGCAGGCTGCGCATGTCCCAATTGGCGCTGCCGATCAGCGACCAGCCGTCATCGATCACGAACAGCTTGGAATGCTCGAACGGCAGCGGCGCGCGCCACACACGCCCGCCCGCGCGTAGCAGCGGCGCGATGTGGGCGCGCATTGCCCAGTCCATCATCGGATGATCGCAGCATTCGGGAATCACCAGATCGACCGCGACGCCCGCCATCGCCGCCAGTACCAGAGCGGTCATCAGCCTTTCATCGGGCAGGAAATAGGGCGTCAGGATCTTGATCGAATGCTGCGCGCAGCCAATCGCCTGCAGCATGGCGAACTCGATCTTATAGATGTCCTGGTCGGGGCCGGACGTGATGATGCGCGCCGCTGCGGTTCCGGTTTCCGCCAGCGCCGGCATCCAGGACTCGCCCTTCAGCCGCTCTCCGGTGCAGAAATACCAATCCGCCGCAAAGGCTTCGGTGATCTGCGCCACCACCGGGCCGGTGACGGCGAAATGCATGTCGCGCACCGGATCGGGCGGGGTCGACGCCAGCAGGTTTGCATTGCTGATATTGAGTCCGCCGATGAAAGCGCGCATGCCGTCCGCCACCAGGATCTTCTTGTGGCTGCGCAGGTTGAGGAATGCCATGCGCCACGGCACCCAGGTATGCATGAAGCGTGCGACCGGGATGCCCGCGCGGGTCAATTTCTGATAGACGGGGGAGAACCAATAGCCACTGCCGATGCCATCGACGATGACCCGGACCTCGACCCCGCGCGCCTTGGCCGCCGTCAGGGCCGCGATGAATTGTCCGCCCGCGGCATCGGCCTCGAAGATGTAGTTGGAGAACGCGATGCTGACCTTCGCCGAAGCGATCGCCTCCAGCATCAGCGGATAGGCTTCATCGCCGTTGCGCAGCATCTGCACGTTGTTGCCGAGCCTGGGCGGACGACCGGTCAGCACGCCGATCGCACGCTCGAGCGGCGCGAAATGGTCATGGCGCGGATTGAGGAAGGTGGCGGGATCTTCTCCCATCCAGGCCGTGCCATGCCGCCGCCCGGCGCGAAAGGCGCGGCGCTGCACCCGGTTGACGCCGAACAGCAGATAGAGCGCGCTGCCGATGATGGGCGAGAGCCAGGCCAGGCCGATCCAGGCAATCGACGCCGCGACGTCGCGCTTGCGCTCCAGCACGTGCACGGTGACGCTGCCGGCCAGCAGCACGTGCAGCAGCGGCCCGAGAACCGCGCCTATGGGTTCAAGATGTGCGAGGAAGTCCTGATCTGCCACCGAGCGACTTGGCTATAGCCGGCGCCCGCTGTCAATCGCCCATCGCGCGGTCGAGCTCGCGCATCTCCTCCTGCAGGAAGCCGCCGGACTGGCGCTGCCACAGCCGCCAATAGGTGCCGCGCCGCGCCAGCAATTCGTGATGCGCACCGGTCTCCACGATGCGGCCCTGGTCCAGCACCACCAGCCGGTCCATCCGAGCGATGGTGGAAAGGCGATGCGCAATGGCGATGACGGTGCGCCCGCGCATCAGCCCTTCCAGCTGCTCCTGGATCGCCGCCTCCACTTCTGAATCGAGCGCGGCCGTCGCCTCGTCCAGCACCAGGATCGGCGCGTCCTTCAAGATCACGCGCGCGATCGCGACGCGCTGACGCTGTCCGCCGGACAGCTTCACGCCGCGTTCGCCGACATGCGCATCAAAGCCGCGGCGGCCCACCCAATCCTCCAGCCCCTCGATGAAGTCGAGGGCATGGGCGCGCGCCGCAGCCGCGCGCACTTCGGCGACGCTCGCTTCGGGGCGGCCATAGCGGATGTTGTCGAGGATCGAGCGGTGCAGCAGCGAGGTATCCTGCGTGACCATCGCGATCCTGGCGCGCAGGCTCTCCTGCGTGACGCCGGCGATGTCCTGCCCGTCGATCAGGATGCGCCCAGCCTCCAGCTCATAGAAGCGCAGCAGCAGGTTGACGAGCGTGGATTTGCCGGCGCCCGACGGACCGATGAGGCCGATGCGCTGCCCTGGCGCGATGGTGAGGTCGACGCCGTGCAGGACGCCGCGCTCCGTCCCGTAGCCGAAATGCACGTTCTCGAACTTGACCTGGCCCTTGTCGATTCGAAGCGTAACGGCGCCGGGCTTGTCGGGCATCTGCCGTGGCACGGCGATCGAGCGCATGCCTTCCTGCACCACGCCGACATTCTCGAAGATGTTGGTCACGTTCTGCGCTATCCAGCCAGCCATGTTGGCGATCTGCCAGGTAAGCGGCAACGCCATCGCGACGGTCCCGACGCCGATCGCGCCCTGCATCCACAGCCACACCGCCATGCCGCCCGTTCCCACCACCATCATCGCGTTGAGTGTCGCGAGGCTGAGGCCGAACAGCGTGATGACGCGCTGCTGCTTGTGAAAGGATAGAGTGTGCTCGTCGACCGACTCGCGCACGACTGCATCCTCATCGCGCGGCCGCGCGAACAGCTTGACGGTCTGGATGTTGGTGTAGCTGTCCACCACCCGGCCGGTCAAAGCCGAGCGCACCTCCGACATCTCACGCGAGCGCTCGCGCAGGCGCGGCACGAACACGCGCAGGAACACGATGTAGGAGCAGAACCACAGCGCGATCGGGATGCAGAGCCTGGGATCGCTGGTGGCGGTCAGCACGATAGCGCTGCTGCCATACACGACGATGTACCAGACCGCATTGGTGGCGGCGACTACGCTTTCGCGCAGTGCCGGGCCGGTCTGCATCACGCGGTTGGCGATGCGCCCGGCAAAATCGTTCTGGAAGAAGCTCCAGCTCTGCCGCACCACGTGCCAGTGGCTCTGCCAGCGGATGAGATTGGTGAGGCCGGGAACGATCGCCTGGTTGGTGATGAGGTTCTGCGCCAGCAGCGCCAGCGGCCGCCCGATCAGCAGCACCACCGCCATACCGATCAGCACCGGCCATTCCTTCTGCCACAGCTGATCCGGCGCGCTGGAGGCGACCAGGCCGACCACGCGGCCGATGAAGACCGGGATGGTGGAATCGAGGACTGCTACCAGGAACCCCGCGCAGAACAGGGCCCCGACGAGCCAGCGCGCCTGCCGCGCATAGTGCCAGTAGAATGCAGCCAGGCCCCCTGGGGGCGTTTTCTCCGTCGGCAGCGCCGTCGGTTCCAGCAAGCCTTCGAAGAATCGGAATACGGGCATGATCTGGGGCAATCGTCCGGATACAAATATGCCGGATCGCGCGGCGATCAGGCGCGGGAGCGGCAGCCCCCGACTCCGCTGGAACTTTTGGCAGCCTACTGCCCTATTTCGATCGAATCCACCCGGTCCGGATAGAAAGCGAGATGGCCGGTGATCTCTTTCATCGCCGGATAGGGTTCCACATAGCTCCACACCGCATTCTCGGCGCGCTTGTCGCCGGCCTGCAAGCTGAAATAGGAGGCATCGCCCTTGTAGGGGCAATGCGTCTTGTGTTCGGTCGGCCGGAAGAGCGCCATCTTGGCATCTTCGCGCGGAATGTATTGCACCGGGGGATAGGTGGCTTCCTGCAGCGTCACGGCTCGAGTCGTGTCGGCGATGACCTGACCGCCGAACTTGACCTGGACCCGCCCCTTGGTGGGGGTGATCGTGATGGGATGGTCGGCGCTGGCGAGTTTCATGCTGCGTTCCTTTCGAACTATCATGATATCGGCGTCTCAAGTTTCATATGGAGCGCGCCTCCCACCCAGCCAAGGTGGCGCTGCATAACAAGATTGGGGCTTGCCTCCACCATCCGGTCGGATCGGGAAGGCAAGCCCGCATGATGCACTATCCCCACGAACGCGCCGCGGGGCCAACTCCTAGTACTTGCCTTCGCAATCGGGCGTGTGGCTGCCGGCATTCGGCGAATAGGGGCTCATGTTCGAGACCCCGCCACCATCCGGATAGCCGCCCTTGCATTGCGCGGTGTGCGTTGCGCAACCCGCAACCAGCAAGAGGGCCGCGCCCAGGAGGGCGCCGGTGCAGACGCGTTTCAAAGTGCGCTCCATGATGTCCTCGCTTTTCTATTATTGCATCCTGTGAGCAAGGCCCGGACCTCGCGACCACGCTTGCACATTGTCCCGGATTGCAGGTGAGGCGAGCGGCCAACGATCCGAATTTATCATGCGCCCGCGCGGGAGGCACAGGGGCATTTTGGCGGGAGCCGTATCCCGCCCAGAGATTCCCCAGAGATGCCGCCCGGCACCTTCGCTGCGGCGCGGCATTGGCCGCGCCCGTCGATCGCACGCGCCAGCCTGCGCCGATCTGCCGAGTGCGCGCTGCACGATTGCGTGGCGTGCAAGGCTGCTGAAATGCCTGCGGCGCAACCTTTGCCACGGTGGCGCATTGTTATTCATGCGTCCGCGCATGCACGGTTATTGACAGGTTGCGCGCATACTACCGGCGTGAAAGGGGCCGAGGCATGATTTCGACCGCTTCCGTCATTGCAGCGCATCATCCCAGCCGCCGGGAGCTGGCCGCCGACTGCATCATCCACATCCTTGGCATCGCCGGCGGTTCGATCGGCGGCGCGACCCTGGTGGCGCTGATCGCGGCGCGCGGCGACTGGCTCGAACTAGGCGCCCTGCTGATCTACGCCTTCGGCATGGTCGCCATGTTCTGCTGTTCCGCCATTTACAACCTCGCGCGCACCAGCCCCTGGCGCGCCTTCCTCCAGCGCTGCGACCACGCGGCGATCTTCGTGATGATCGCCGGCAGCTATACCCCATTCACCGTGCTGCGGCTGGACGGAGCCTGGAGCTGGGGCCTCACCAGTGCGGTCTGGTCGGTCGCCGGCATTGGCGTGGTGGTGAAGCTGTGCCGGCGCTGCGACCTGCGCTACGCCTCGGCCGCGCCCTATCTGTTGCTGGGCTGGATCGGTATCATCGCCATCGATCCGTTGTTCCAGTCACTGGGCTGGCAGACCCTGGGGCTGATCTTCCTCGGCGGCCTGCTCTACATGACCGGAGTCTTGTTCCACGTCTGGCAGCGGCTGCCATTCCAGAACGCGATCTGGCACGCCTTCGTCCTGGCGGCGGCATCGGTCCATTTTGCCGCCGTCGTCAATGGCATCGTGCTGACGGGCACCGCCTGACGCCGAGCTGCTACTGCTTCTTGCCGGGGGCGGGTTCCACGATATGGCTCGGCTGATGCTTGCCATATTCGGACGCGTAAGTGGATTGAGACTTCGAGCCTTTGTCCTTTTTCGGCTTCTTCTTTTCACGGCCGTGCTGCTGACCCTTGGGCATCGCTTGCTCCTGGCGTGGTTGAAACCTGCACCGCAAGCATAAACCACCAAGGGGCGGCCGCCAATGCTCTAGCGGCGCGGCTTGCTGCCGGTCTTGGTTTTCGGCTTGCCCTTGCGCTCCTCGCCATAGATTTCGGTGCCGAGCTTGGCTGCCTTGCCTTCCAGGCTCTTCCGCTGCTCCTTATTCTGCGGCTTCGCCATCTCGTGCAGCGTCTCGCGATAATTCCTGATCTTCTTGCGCTCCGGCATCGCCCTAGCTGTGGAGGCTCAACAGGTTGTTCCCGGTCAGACCGAGACGGCTGATAGGTATTCTGCTTTGCAAGCTACCATGAGGTCGGTGCCAGTTGTAGCGGTGTAGCCAGACCGGCAGCTGATCGGCGCGGTGATCGGAAG
>DASRRI010000133.1:0-47865 GCA_035695765.1 Dongiaceae bacterium | reverse complement strand
CCCATACGATCCCCTTGTCACCCGCCGCAAAAGCAGCGGAATAGGTGAACCCGGGCAAGGTTCCCGCCGTGCGTCCGACCACTCCGAACAGGTTCGGTCCCTGACGCGGCTCCGCCTGCGCCGCCGCCACATGGCACGTGCTGCATGATTTCTTGAACTGAGCTTCGGCAGCGCCGAGATCAACAGAATCTGCGGATGCTGCCGGTATCAGGGCAAAGAGCCAGACAGTCACCGCACTAGACAAAAGCCGCATCGTTGTCCCCGTGACACTTTGAGTCGGCCATATTCTATCGTCGGCCCGGCAAGATCGGTGTTAGCGGCATACTACAGACGGCGCCCCTCGTCCTTCTGGAGCATTGGCAATATCCCTTTGCGAGTTGGCGCTTGTCACCCCTGTTCGCGGAAATAGTACCCTTACATTTTCCCTCTTGCGACCCAAGCCGCGGTCGTGGCTGGCTGGCGTCATTCAGATCAGGAGTCTCGCCGTGCCCGACCTTCATACCTGGATCGCTTTTGCCGCCGCTGCCGGGGCGCTGCTGATCATTCCCGGCCCCACCATCCTGCTGGTCATCAGCTATGCGCTGGCGCGTGGGCGGCGTTCCGCCTGGGCGACGGTGCCGGGCGTCGCGGCCGGTGATTACACCGCCATGGCGCTGTCGCTGCTCGGCCTTGGTGCGGTCCTTTCGGCTTCGGCCGAGTTGTTCACAGCGCTGAAGCTCGCTGGCGCCGCCTACATCATCTATCTCGGCATCAAGGTGCTGCGCGCGCCGGTGCCGGAGACGCTGGACGAGAGCGCGCCGCACGAGCACGCACCCTGGCGGATTACCGCCCATGCCTATGCTGTCACCGCGCTCAATCCCAAAAGCATCGTGTTCTACGTGGCCTTCTTCCCGCTGTTCCTCAGCACCGACCGGCCGCTGATGCCGCAGATCCTGACCTTCGGCGCGACCTTCCTGGTAATGGCAACCATCAATGCCGCCCTCTATGCCGTCCTGGCCAGCCAGGTGACGCGCTTCCTCAAGACCTATCGCGCGCGCAAGAACCTCAACCGAACCGCCGGCGGCATTCTCCTCATTACCGGCGGGCTGCTCGGCCTCGCCCGCCGCGCTGCTTGAGCACCGTCATGCCGGAGCTTCACACCTGGATCGCGTTCGTCATCGCGGCTGAGGCGCTACTGATCATGCCCGGCCCGACCGACATGGTGGTAGTCAGCTATGCCCTGAGCCAGGGCCGCCGCTCCGCCTGGGCGAGCGTGCCCGGTGTCACCCTCGGCGATGCCACCGCCCTCGTCCTGTCGTTGCTCGGTCTCGGCGCCGTGCTGATGGCGTCGGCCGAGTTGTTCAACGCACTGAAGATCGCCGGCGCGATCTATCTCGTCTATCTCGGTATCAAGACCTGGCGCGCGCCGGTGCCCGAATCGATCGATGACAACGCGCCGCTGGAGCACAGCCCCTGGCGCATCATGGCGCATACCTACATCGCGACCGCGCTCAATCCCGGCGGCATCGTGTTCTATGTGGCGTTCTTCCCGCAGTTCCTCAGCGCCGACCGGCCATTGCTGCTGCAGGTCGCCGTCTTCGGCGCGACCTTCATCGCCATGGGCACCATCAACTCAGCGCTTTACGCTACCCTTGCCGTGCAGGTGCGCCGCTTCGTCAAGAGCTATCGTGCCCGCAAGAACCTGAACCGAGCTACCGGCGGCCTGCTGGTCGCGATGGGCGGCATGCTGGGATTGGCGAAGCGCGTGGCTTGATTTCAAATCGATAACAGGAATTAACAATGACCTCGCTCGACATCGCCCGCTTGCGTGCCGAAACGCCAGCGTGCGAGACCCTGATTCACTTCAACAATGCCGGCGCATCCCTGATGCCGGATCCGGTTTATCGCGCTGTGCTTGACCATCTTGCGCTGGAGCAGAGCGTTGGCGGCTATGCGGCCGAGGACGATGCCACATCCGTGCTGGAAGATTTCTACGACGCCTTCGCCGCTCTGCTGAATTGCGACCGGTCGGAGATCGCCTATGTCGAGAATGCGACGCGCGCCTGGGACATGGCATTCTATTCGCTGCCTTTGAAAGAGGGCGACCGCATCCTCACGGTGGAAGCGGAGTATGTCAGCAACTTCCTTGGATTCCTGCATCAGGCCAAGCGCCGCGGCCTCGTCGTCGACGTGGTGCCGAGCGATGCCAGCGGCCAGCTCGACCTCGATGCCATGGAGCGCATGATCACGCCGCAGACCAGGCTGGTCGCCATCACGCATGTTCCGACCCAGGGCGGCCTCGTCAATCCGGCGGAGGACGTGGGAAAGATCGCGCGCCGTCATGGCATCACCTATCTGCTCGATGCCTGCCAGTCGGTGGGACAGATGCCGCTCGACGTGCAGAAAATCGGCTGCGACCTGCTGTCCGGCACGGGGCGCAAGTTCCTGCGCGGGCCGCGCGGCACCGGCTTTCTCTACGTGTCGAAGGCGATCCTCGACCGCCTCGATCCGCCTTTCATCGATCTGCACGCCGCTACCTGGACCGATGCGCGCAGCTTCGAGCTGCGGCCCGACGCACGGCGCTTCGAGAATTGGGAGAGCTTCGTCGCCGGGCGCGTCGGACTGCGCGCGGCGGTACGCTATGCGCTGGCGCTCGGCCTCGATCCGATCCGCGCCCGCGTCTCGATGCTGGCCGACCGCCTGCGCGACAATCTCGCCGCGCTGCCCGGCGTCAAGGTCCGGGATCTCGGCTGTGTCCGCTCCGGCATCGTGACCTTCACCAAGGATGGCGAGCAACCATGCGACATCCAGGCCCGCCTGCGCGCCGCCAACATCAGTGTTTCGGTCTCCAGCAAATCTTCAGCCCAGCTCGATTTCGGCCGACGCGGCCTGTTACAGGTGGTCCGCGCATCCGTGCATTACTTCAACACGGAAAAAGAGATCAGCATCCTTTGCGAGAAGTTGCGCTGAGAGCTGTGCTCCCACCCTGAGAAACGGGCATTCCGAAAAAAGTGGCTTTGCACAATGCGTTAAGCGGCCGGGACCGCTACAATACCATGATTTCTTAAGGAAACCTTGACTTCTCGCCGCGGAGAATGGGAGACGATTCTCCAGGGTCTGGCAGCAGGTAGGAACTCTTCATGGCGCTTGTCGATGCCGCACATGCAAGCAGCACACCAAGCCGCGCGAACCGCGCTTTCCTGTCGCCGGTCCTCGATTTCCTGTGCCTGGGTGGCGGCTCGATCCTTTTCATGCCGATCCTGCTGTGGATCGTCCCGGACGAACTGAACGCCAAGACCCTGCTGTTGGCAGTGCTGCTGGCGAACGTCATCAACAATCCTCATTTCGCCAATTCGTATCAGATCTTCTACCGCACCTTCCGGACGATCGTCTCCGATCCAAGTTCCGATCCGAAGCTGCGCGCGCGCTATTTGTGGGCGGGTATTGGCGCACCCATGTTGATCGCTGCGTTCTTCGCCGCGGTGCTCCGGTGGGGCGATGCGAGGATGCTCGGCTACGGTGCGAATGCCATGGGTTTCTTCGTCGGCTGGCACTATGTGAAGCAGGGCTATGGCATGCTCATGGTGGACGCCGCCCTTCGACGCAGCTTCTTCGCCGCGTCCGACAAGAAGGTGCTGCTGATCAATTCCTATGCTTGCTGGATCGTTGCCTGGCTCGTTGCCAACAAGACCGTGTCGCAGCAGGATCTATCTGGCATCGCCTATGCGATGATCGATGTCCCGATGGGCTTGCTCTGGCTGGGCTGCGCGTTCCTGGCTCTCACCACGCTCTATTCGGCCTGGATCATCTTCCGCCATGGCCGCGCTCACCTGGGTGCAATCCCGCTCAACGGCATCGCCGCCTATGTTGCCGCGCTTTATCCTTGGCTGTTCCTGAGATGGGAGCCGATCCTCGGTGTCCTCATTCCCGCGATGCATTCGCTTCAATACCTGGTGATCGTCTGGCGCTATCAGCTCAACGTCGAGCACGCAAAGGCGGACTCTGCGGAGCGCCCTTCCTGGCTCGCGACAGCAAAGGTCGCGCCGACCAAGGCGACTGTGCGCTTTGTCTGGTTCCTGCTCGTGGCAATCCTGATGGGGGCGGCAGGCTTCTGGCTACTTCCCATGCTGCTGGACGCGGTCGTGCCCTATGATCATGCCGAGTATGGCAATTTCCTGTTCTTTTTCGTGCTGATCGTGTTCATCAACATCCACCATTACTTCATCGACAACGCTATGTGGCGCAAGGAGAACCCGCACACGCTGCGGCATCTGTTCTCCCACCGCTGACGGAACAGTGCGTACCGCTCACAGCGTCCCGGGATAGGTCCCGCCATCCACCAGCAGGTTCTGCCCGACGATGTAGCCGGCATGCTGGCTGCAGAGGAACGCGCAGATCGCGCCGAATTCTTCCGGCGTGCCGAACCGGCCGCTCGCCTCCGCAGCCTTCGCCTCCCCCAGTGCCGCGTCGAGCGACATGCGGCGGGCACGGGCGTCGGCCTGTGTCAGCTTGATCAGGCGGTCGGTCTCGTGCGAGCCGGGCAGCAGGTTGTTGATGGTCACGTTGTATTTCGCGACCTCGCGCGACAGGCCGGCGACGAAGCCGGTTAAGCCGGCGCGCGCGCCGTTGGAGAGGCCGAGGGTCGGATAAGGCGACTTCACCGCAGCCGAGGTGATGTTGACGATGCGGCCCCAGCGCCGCTCGATCATGCCGTCCACCACGGCTTTGATCAGCAGGATGTGGGTGATCATGTTGTTCTGCAGTGCCTGGTGCCATTCATATTCGCCCCAGTCGCGGAAATCGCCGGCCGGCGGCCCGCCTGCATTGGTGACGAGGATGTCCGGTTCCGCGCAGGCGGAGAGCAGAGCCTGCCGCCCCTCCCCCGTCGTCACGTCGGCCACCACCGAGGTTACGCGGTTGCCGGTCGCCCGGCGGATCTCCTCCGCCGTTTCCGCCAGTGACGCCAGATGGCGAGCGGCGATCGTAACCTTCGCGCCCTCGCGCGCCAGGGCTTCGGCGCAGGCCCGGCCCAGTCCCTTGCTCGCACCGCAGATGATGGCCTTCTTGCCGGCAATTCCGAGATCCACGATTCAGCCCTCCCTGGCGCTCGCTCCGGCGCCTCCTGTCCCTTTTAAGTCAAGGACTTGGACCCGTCCATGGGCCACAAATCCTTCTCGCTTGCCGGACCGGACGGAACGGCCTAGGTTGCGACGCAGCACCAGATATCCACAGAGATTTTTCGATGTCAGACCGCTTCCAGCAACTCCTGAACAGCCGCCCCTTCCTGATGGCGGACGGGGCCACCGGCACCAATCTGTTCGAAGCTGGGCTGATGACCGGCGATGCGCCCGAGATGTGGAATTTCGAGCATCCGGAGCGGATAGAGGCGCTGCATCAATCCTTCGTCGATGCCGGTGCGGACTTGTTCCTGACCAATTCCTTCGGCGGCACGCGCTATCGGTTGAAGCTGCACAACGCCCAGGACAAGGTGCGCGAGATCAACCGCGAGGCCGCCCGCATCGCCCGCCGCATCGCCGACCGCGCGAAGCGGGACCAGGGGCGCGAGATCATCGTCGCCGGCTCGATGGGTCCGACTGGCGAGCTCTATGAGCCGCTGGGTCCGTTGACGATCGATGACGGCGCGGATGCTTTCGCCGAACAGGCGCGCGCCCTGGCCGAAGGCGGCGTCGATGTGCTGTGGATCGAGACCATGTCCTCCAAGGAGGAAGTGACCGCGGCAGTAAAGGGCGCGGCGACGACAGGCCTGCCGATCGTCACGACCTGCTCGTTCGACACCAATGGCCGAACCATGATGGGCCTGACGCCTGCCGATTTCGTCGCCTTCGTTCACGAGCTGGATCCAAAGCCGCTCGCCTATGGCGCCAATTGCGGCGTCGGCGCGCCGGACCTTGCGGTTACCATCACCCAGCTGGCAGCGGCCGCGCTGCCCGGCGATGTCATCGTCGCCAAGGGCAATTGCGGCATCCCGTTCTATGAGGAAGGCCACATCCGCTACAACGGCACGCCGGAGCTGATGGCGGAATACGCCAAGGTGGTGCGCGATGCCGGCGCGAAAATCGTCGGCGGATGCTGCGGCACCTCGGCTGATCATCTGCGCGCGCTGCGCAACGCCCTCGATGATCACCAGCCCGGCGAGGCGCCGACGGTTGAGACCATTGTCACGCGTCTTGGCCCCCTGACGTCGAAGGCAGCGGCGACCTTGGGCCGTGAGCAGCCTGCCGGCGGGCGACGTGGCCGGCGGCGCACGAACGGGGCGGACCCCCATCCCAACTTCTGACAACAAGAACTACAAAATCAGAGTCTTTCGATGTCCTCTTTAAGCGGCGCGCTCACCGATGTCGTGGCGCGGGTGTTCAGCGAACTCGGCCTGCCGACAGAATATGGCCGTGTGACAATCTCCAACCGACCTGACCTCGGGCAGTTCCAGTGCAACGGCGCCCTCGCCGCCGCCAAGGCCGCGAAGCAGAACCCGCGCGCCATCGCCGAGCAGGTGATGGCGAAGCTGCAGGCGCTGCCTCAGCTGCGCGATCTTTCACTCGCTGGGCCGGGCTTCATCAATCTCTCGCTCGCCGACGCGGCGCTCGGTGAGCATGCCAACAAGATCGCCGCCGATGCGCGCCTTGCCGTCACGCGCAAGCAGCCGGAGACAGTGGTGCTGGACTATGGCGGCGCCAACATCGCCAAGGCCATGCATGTCGGCCATCTGCGCGCCGCGATCATCGGTGACGCGCTGCGGCGCATTTTCGGCTTCGCCGGCGACCACACGGTCGGCGATGTCCACATGGGCGACTGGGGCCTGCAGATGGGCATGCTGATCTCCGAGCTGGAGATCCGCCGGCCCGACCTGCCCTATTTCGATCCCACTTTCAAAGGACCCTACCCCAATGCCAGCCCGGTCTCGGTAACGGAGCTCGAAGAGATCTATCCGACCGCTAGCGCTGCTTGCAAAGCCGATCCGGCGCGCATGGAGCGCGCGCGCCTCGCGACGGCGGCGCTGCAGCAGGGCCGCCCCGGCTACCGCGCTCTCTGGCAGCATTTCTTCGACGTCTCGGTCGATGTGCTGAAGCGCGATTACGGCGCGCTCGGTGTCCATTTCGACCTGTGGAAGGGCGAGGCCCATGTCGACCCGCTGATCGCACCGATGGTCGAGAAGATGAAAGCGCAAGGCATCGCGGAAGTAGATCAGGGTGCCTTGATCGTCCGGGTCGAACGGCCGGACGACAAGAAGGAGATTCCGCCTCTCATCCTGGTCAAGCGCGACGGCGCGGCGATGTATTCGACCACCGACCTTGCCACCATCGTCGACCGGGTGGAGGAGCAGAACCCCGACCTCATCCTCTATGTGGTCGACCAGCGCCAGCATTTGCATTTCGAGCAGGTGTTCCGCACCGCCATCATGGCCGGCATCAACGGCAAGGCGAAGATGGAGCATCTCGGTTTCGGCACCATGAACGGGCCGGACGGCAAGCCCTTCAAGACCCGCGAAGGCGGCGTCATGAAGCTGCAGGACCTGATCGGCATGATGACCGGCGCCGCGCTCGATCGGTTGAAGGAGCAGGGCCTCGCCACCGACTACGACGAAGACGAGCGGCAGGAGATCGCGCGCAAGGTGGGCCTCGCCGCGCTGAAATTCGCCGACCTCAGCAACCACCGCATCGCCAACTATGTGTTCGATCCCGACCGCTTCGTGCGGTTCGAAGGCAAGACCGGCCCCTATCTGCTCTACGCCGCTGTCCGCATCAAATCGATCCTGCGCAAGGCGGAGGCGCAGGGTGACAAGCCCGGCACGATCCTGGCCCCCAAGCCGGGAGAGCGCGATCTGATCCTCGCGCTCGGCGCTTTGCCTGATGCGATCGACGCGACGTATGACGAGCGCGCGCCCAACAAGATCGCCGATTACGCCTACGGCTTGGCGCAGACCTTCAGCACGTACTACAACCAGTTCCATATCCTGAGCGAGCAGAACGAAGCATTGCGCCGCTCACGCCTCGGCTTGGCCGCGCTCACCCTGCGCGTGCTGGAACTGTCGCTGTCGCTGCTCGGCATCGAAGTGCCGGAGCGGATGTAGAGGCGAGATGGCGATCGATCTGCCGCCAAAGCTGATTGATCGCCTGCGCGCTGCCCGGCGCATCGTCGCCTTCACCGGCGCCGGCATCTCTGCCGAAAGCGGGCTCTCCACCTTCCGCGACACGCAGACTGGCCTCTGGGCCAAGTACCGGCCAGAAGATCTGGCGACACCGCAAGCCTTCCAGCGCAACCCACGCAAGGTGTGGGAGTGGTACGAATGGCGGCGCGGCTTCGTCGCCGAGGCAGAGCCGAACCCTGGCCACCACGCGCTGGCCCGGATCGAAGCGGCACGGCCGGGATTCCTGCTCGCGACGCAGAACGTCGATGGTCTGCACGCCCGCGCCGGCAGCCGCAACTTGGTCGAGCTGCACGGCAATATTCGCCGCACCATCTGCTTCGATCACCGCCACGTGGCGGAAAGCTGGGCGCCCGTCGCAGAGCCGCCGCCACGCTGCGTGCATTGCGGCAGCCTGCTGCGCCCCGACGTGGTGTGGTTCGGCGAGCCCCTGCGCGGCGATGCCCTCGCCCGCGCGCAGCAAGCCGCCGCGCAATGCGACTTCTTTCTCAGCATCGGCACCTCGACCATAGTTTACCCGGCTGCCGAGTTGCCCTTCATCGCCGGATCCAACGGCGCCACGGTGGTCGAGATCAACCCCGACTTCACGCCGCTCAGCAGGTTGGCGGATTTCACGCTGCGGGAGAGAGCCGGTGTCGCACTGCCCGCCATTGTGGCAGCGATGCTAGACCAGCAGCAGACACCGTAAGACCGAAGCACGCCCGCCAAAGCGATCCGCAAGACCGTCTTTAGGCTGAATTGCGCGGACCAATTCCTCTCATCTAAATTTGCGGTATTCCCTCGGCAGACGTTTTTGCCCTGTCCGGGGTTGTATCTATTGACGGCGCCGGATTTTCAACGGGCGCGCGCGGCTTCAGAGATTATCCGCGCCATGTCCATCCAGGGAGGCGCGTCATGGCGACGTTCAAAGGAACGTCTGGCGCCGACAAGATCACCGGCACCAGCGGCGCCGATCGCATTCGCGGATTGGCCGGCGACGACGTCTTAAGAGGTCTCGGCAGCAATGATACCTTGTTTGGTGGCTTCGGCAACGACAAGGCGGGATCCGGCGCCGATACGCTGCGAGGCGGCGATGGCAACGACTTCCTGAACGGCGAGGACGGCGATGACAGCTTGCGTGGCGGCGACGGTGACGACGTCATCGTCGCGGGTCGCGGCAACGATGCCATCACCGGCGGCGCCGGCAGCGATCGGGTCGTGGCCGCGGGAACGCTGGATCAATATGCATTCACGCCTCTGAAGAGCGGCGCTCTGCGGATGACCGATGAGGTCGCGGACCGCGACGGCCGGGACACGCTCAGGAATGTTGAGTCCGTCGGCTTCCACGATGGCTATGTGCTGAAGCTCACCGGCGCGAACAATAATCCGTATGCCGTTGCCGACACCGCCACGACGACCGAGGGCGCCTCGATCCTGATCGATGTCCTGGCCAACGACTTCGACCCCGACGCGACCATCTTCGGCAAGTCCGCGACCTTGTCCCTCACCGATGTCAGCGCGACCTCCAACGGCGGCTTCGCAATGATCAACTTCGGTCAGATCCTCTATGATCCGCTGACCTCATTCAACGATCTTGGCCCCGGCGAGACCGCCACCGACACATTCGACTACACGATCAGCGACGGACAGGGCGGATCCTGGACCACGTCCGTGACGGTCACCATCAAGGGAGCCGAGGTGCCGGTCATCGACTTGTCGACTCTTGATGGCACGACCGGCTTCCGCCTCGACGGCGTAAGGGGCGACGATTACAGCGGCTCCTCTGTCTCGTCGGCCGGCGACGTGAACGGCGACGGTTTCGACGATGTGATCGTCGGGGCTTTGCACGCTCTTGAGGGCGGCGCCAGCTATGTGGTGTTCGGTAAGGCTGACGGCTTTAATCCAAGTCTCGATCTCGCAAGCCTCGACGGCGCGACTGGCTTCCGCCTGGATGGAGTGGCGCCCGGCGACGAGAGCGGCGGGTCAGTTTCCTCCGCAGGGGACGTGAATCACGACGGCTTTGATGATCTGATCATCGGAGCCGATGGCGCCGACCCGGGCGGCACGGAGTCCGGCGCCGCCTATGTGGTGTTTGGCAAAGCAGATAGCTTTGCCGCGACGTTCGATCTCTCGACCCTCGACGGCAAGACGGGTTTTCGCGTGGATGGCGCGGCCAGCAAAGACTTCTTCGGCGTCTCCGTCTCATCGGCGGGCGATGTGAACAGCGACGGGTTCGACGATGTGATCATCGGGGCACCGAACGCGGGTACAGGCGGTGCCAGCTTTGTGGTGTTTGGCGCGGCAGCGGGTTTTGACGCCGCTCTCGCAGTCTCGGCGCTCGACGGCAAGAATGGCTTCCGCCTCGATGGCGAAGGCAATAGCGGCAGGTCGGTCTCCTCCGCTGGTGACGTCAATGGCGACGGGCTCGATGATCTGATCATAGGGTCGCCCTATGCCGATCCGGCCGGCGACTCTTCCGGCGCCGCTTATGTGGTATTCGGAAAGACGACAGGCTTTGACGCGACGCTCGATCTCTCGACCCTCGACGGCACGACGGGTTTTCGTCTTGATGGGGCGGCAGCAAATGACTTTACCGGATTCTCTGTCTCGTCGGCCGGCGATCTAAATGGCGACGGGTTCGACGATGTGATCGTCGGGGCGGCCTCATACTTCAGTCCAAGCTTTGGCAGCTCCGGCGCCACATACGTGGTCTTTGGCAAAGAGAATGGTTTCGATGCGACGCTCGATCTCTCAACCCTCGATGGCAAAACGGGCTTCCGTCTGGACGGTCAGGGAGAATACGACCGGAGCGGCTTCTCCGTGTCCGGCGCCGGAGATGTGAATGGCGACGGGTTCGACGACATCATTGTCGGGGCGCCTTACGCGGGGGGCGCTTCGGTCGGCGTCAGTTACCTGGTATTCGGAAAGGCGGAAGCCTTTGATGCGGCGCTCGACATCGGCACAGCCGGCATCCTGCTGAGAGGAACGACGAGCCACGAATTCAGCGGCACCTCGGTCTCCGATGCCGGTGACGTGGACGGCGACGGATTGGCCGACGTGATCATCGGAGCGCCCGGCGCCACTGGGGCCGCCGCTGGCGCCAGCTATGTGGTGTTCGGATCGACTCTTACCGGCGCGCAAGCCGATCTGGGCACGACCGTCCAGGATTCCCTGGCCAGCATCGCTGAGAGCAGCACGTTGAGCATTCTCGACGTGGTTGATGATTCAAACGATGCAATCAATCAGATTGCCGATGCCAACGACGCGGCCATTCGCGAACTCGCAAACGAATCCGGCACACAGATCGCCCAGCTCTCCACGTCGAATCAGGTGCTGATCGATGCGGAGTTGACCACGCTTCCGCCCTGATAGACATCGTTGGCGCTCTAAGCCGCCATCGCTTTCAGCCCGATGGCGTAGTAGTCCGCCAGCGAATGCAGCGCGTGGGCGCAGTCGCCGTTGAAGGAGGAGCCGTGCATGATGCCGAGCGTGCGCGGCTCCAGGGCCGCGAGCCTGCGAATCGTGGGCGCGGTGGCGACGCCGATGCTGGTGGCGTGGAACATCTCTTCCGCCGCGATTGCAGCACCGACGACATCGTTGCTGGTCAACGCCGGCCCGTCGCCGAGATGAGACAGCAGATCGCCGCACAGCAGCGTGCCCCTCGTCTCCTCGTAGAGCACTCCTGCTTCCCAGCAATGCGGCACGTGCGGCGTGTCGAGATAGCGCACGCGCTTGCCGCCGAGGTCGAGCACTTCGCCATCGTTGAGGGCGCGCGGCTCGCGGTCGGCGAGATCGTGCAGCGACACGGCACAGGCGATCTGCCCATGCGCGATCTCGGCGCGCGGCGCCGCCTCCAGCCATTTGTTCATCGAACCGCATTCGTCGGATTCGACATGCCCGAATGTGATCCAGCGCAGGCTGTCCACCGGCACGATCTTGGCGACCGCGTGCGATACCAGCGGAAAGATGCCGCGCATGCCGCAATGGAACAGCAGCGGCTGGTCCGCCTTCACCAGGAACTGGTTGAAGGTGAAGCCGGCCGGCGGCGCCACATCCGCCATGTAGGTCGACAGGCGATAGATGCCGTCGGCAATTTCGTCAATCCGAGTATCCATATTTCTCTCCCGGTTTAGTCTTTGCGCGTTAGCCGCGCGTGAATCATGTCGGCGATGGTGTCGGCGGCCTGGTCGAGCGACAGGCCCGCGCTTTGCAGCGCGCGATAGACGCCAATATCCAGCAGCGCCGCCGCGATGCGGATGAGGTCGCGGTCAATCGCGAACGGCGCCAGTGCCGCACGCGTCAGCTCGATGCGATGCCGCTGCTCGTCGGCCACATAATTTCGGATCATCGGCACGCGATCCCGATCCGCGCGCACGACGTCGAATGCCACGCGATCTTGATAGTCGAACAGCGCGCGCGCCAGCCGGCGTATGCGTTCCTTCATGGTGGCTGCGCCCATGAGGACGTCTTCGGTCGGGAACGGGTAAGTCGCCATCACCATCTGCCCGCACGCCATGATGGCTTCATCCAGCGTCGCAAAATGGTGATAGACGGTGCCGATGCTGACCCCCGCCCGCTCCGCGATCTGTTTCATGGTGGTGGCCGCAATCCCCTGTTCGCTATGCAGCGCGAAGGTCGCTTCGACCAGGCGCCGGCGCGTCTCTTCCGCACTCTCCGCCCGGCGCTTCAACCGGTAGGGCCTGCGCCCGGATATTTCGTCGATCATTTATTCATTGAATATTTCATCGACGAAAGAGTCAAGTTCGATCTCGTAACAAGACATTTTGTCTTTCTTGACAGATCGTCTTGCGCGCGGCTGAATGCGCGCATGACCGATCTTTTCGCGCAGCACCGGCCCGTCGCCCAGGCCATCGCCGCCCTGCTCCACCCCCATGCGGAGGTGGTGATCCACGATCTGCGCAGCGACCGCATCGTCGATATCTGGAATGCCTTTTCGCACCGCCAGGCCGGCGATGACTCGCTGCTGGGCGACGACATCGAACTGCATCTCGATCGCGATGTCTTCGGCCCATATGACAAGGCCAATCCCGACGGCGCCCGCTTGAAGTCCATCACCGCCGCTTTGCGCGACGACAAAGGCAAGCGCATCGGGCTCATGTGCATCAACATGGACGTCTCGCTGTTCGATCAGGCGATCAAGCTGCTCTCCGCTTTCGCCGCGCCGAGCGAGCCGCGGCCCGAAGCGATGTTCCGCCAGGATTGGCGCGAGCATATCAACCTCACCATCCGCGCCTTCCTCGAGAGGAAGCGCAAGGCCCTGAAGGCACTCGAGCGCGACGAACGCATCGCCTTGATCGCCGAGATCGACGCGGCGGGCCTGTTCGCCGCCCGTAACGCCGCGCCGCACGTGGCGAGTGCGATGAATGTCTCGCGCGCCACCGTCTATGCGCTGCTCAACGCCGCGCGCAATTCCAGCATGAAGGCCGCCCAATGACCCTGCTCCCCGATTTCAACCTCGAAGTCTATCTCGGCAAGTGGGAGTTCGCCGCACGCTGGCACATGACGCCGTCGGACGCCCAGACCCTCACGATCAAGGAGCTGCTGGCATTGGCCGATCCCGCCGATCGCGCTGCGTGGGAAGAGCTGCCGCTCGGCTATATCGAAACCTGGGGCACGCCCAAGCTGCGCGCCGCGATCGCAGCAACGTACAAGGGCGTGTCGTCGGATGACGTGCTCGCCTTTGCCGGCGCGGAGGAAGGTATCTACTGCGCGATGCATGCCCTGCTGACCAAGGACGATCATGCGATCGTGGTGACGCCCAACTATCAGTCGGCGGAGCAATTGCCGCTGTCGCTATGCGCGACCGAGGGCGTAGCGTTGCGCGCGGACCGCAACTGGGATCTGGACCTGGATGAGCTTGCGGCCAAGATACGCCCCAATACTAAGCTCATCTCCATCAACTTCCCGCACAACCCCACCGGCAAGGTGATCGACCGCGCAACCTTCGACGCGCTGGTCGGCTTGTGCCGCAAGCACGGCATCTGGCTGTTCTCTGACGAAGTCTACAGCGGGCTGGAGCTCGATCACGCCAAGCAATTACCGGCGGCTGTGGAGGCCTATGAGCGCGGCTTGTCGCTGGGCGTGATGTCCAAGGCCTATGGATTGCCGGGGCTACGCATCGGCTGGGTCGCGTGCAAGGACCATACCTTGCTCAGCAAGATGGAGCGGCTCAAGAACTATCTCTCGATCTGCAATGCGGGGCCGAGTGAGCATCTCGCCATCATCGCCTTGAAGGCACGCGACAAGGTGATCGGACGCAATCTCGCCTTGCTCAAGGTCAATGTCGAATTGGTCGACAGCTTCTTCAGCGAATTTCCCGGCTGGTTCGAATGGAGCCGGCCCGATGGCGGCTGCGTCGCCTATCCACGCTATCTTGGACGCGACGGGGTCGAGGCTTTCTGCAAGCGCCTGGTGGAGGAGGTCGGCGTCGTGCTGCTGCCGGCCTCGATTTATCGCTCCAGCCTCACGCCCACGCCACCTGACCGCTTCCGCATCGGGTTCGGTCGGTTCCATACCAAGGCCGGGCTCGACGCGATACGAAACTTTCTGCTGCAGAATCGCTCCGCCGCATGACGCAGCTCCGCTACGCCATCGTCGACGTGTTTGCCGAAGCGCCGCTGCAGGGCAATCCGGCTGCCATCGTGTTCGACGCCGATGCGCTGGACGGCGTGCAGATGCAAGCTATCGCACGGGAGTTCAACCTGTCGGAGACCGCCTTCATCCTGAAGCCACAGGAGGCGGCTCACACCGCCCAAGTGCGCATCTTCGCGCCGATGCTGGAGGTGCCGTTTGCCGGTCATCCCAACATCGGCGCAGCCTTTGCCTTGGCGAGCGACCGCCCGTTGCGGAGCGATGATCTGACGTTCGAGGAGGAGGCCGGGTTGGTCCGCCTGCAGCTCGACCGGGTGGGCGAACGTGTCATTGGCGCTTCGTTGACGGCGCCACAGACAATCTCAACCCAGGAGGCGCCAGACGTTGCCGCCGTCGCGGCCGCGCTAGGCTTGCAAGAGTCCGAGATCATCACCACGACGCATCCGCCGATCGTCGCCTCGGTCGGCCTCGACTTCATGTTCGTCGAGATCAGCGATCTCGCAGGCCTGGCCAAGGCGCGCGCACACCTGCCCGCCTTCGACATCATCCGCGACAGGCACGACATCTGGGCCGTGCACCTCTACGTGAAGTGGCCCGCCGACGACGGCGCCCGCATCCAGGCACGCAACCTGTCACCCTATGACGGCATCGGCGAAGACCCTGCAACAGGCAGCGCTACCGCTTCGCTGACGGCATTGCTGGCGCAACTCGATCACCGCCCCGATTGTGACTTCCACCTGGAAGCAAGACAAGGAGTCGAGATGGGCCGCCCCAGCCTGCTCCGCGGCTATGCTGAGATGCGCAGGGGCAAGGTCGCCCCACCGCGCATCAGCGGGCGCTGCGTGGCGGTGATGCAGGGAACTTTGACGGTCTAGAGGCACCTCAACTGTCATCTCGGCAGAGCGCAGCGAGAGCCGGGACCCCTCAGGCGCTCGCTGCGACACGGACGGGGCGCTTGGGTCCCGGCTCTGCGCCACTTCGTGGCTTGGCCGGGATGACATTCTGAGAATGGCTTCTCAGAGCACGCTTTCCAGCTCCGCGATACTCTCGATCACCTCATGCGCGCCGGCTTCCAGCAGCGCCTCCCTCGGCGACACGCCGGTCAACACGCCGATGGCGCGGGCGGCTTTGCCGGCGCGGGCCATGTGCATGTCGTGGGGTGAGTCTCCGACGACGGCGAGTGCGGAGACCGGCACGCCGACTGCTAGCGCGAACGCCTCGACCATGCCGCCGAGCGGCTTCACGCCATGGCCGGTGTCGAAGCCACAGATGAAATCGAGATGGTGGGTCGCTTTCGCGCGCAGCATGGCGGCGCGGGCTGCTTCTTCGCTGTCCATGGTGGCGAGCCCCAGGCGCAGGCCTCGTCCCTTCAGCCGGCCGAAAAACACGTTGAGGTCGAGCACAGGATCGGCGCCGTTCTTCTGGTGCTCCAGGAACATCACGTGCACACGCTCATAGACCGCTTCCACGTCCGCGCGCTGGATGAGGCCGCACCAGACTTCGACGATCTCGCGGTTGCTGCCGGCGGCGATCGGCGAGGAGGGCGCGAATTTGCCCGTAACGGGATCCTTGCCGGAATTCTCCAGCAGGAACCTCGCCCGCTCCGCATCGCCGTCGGCGACCATCAGCGCCGCCTTCTCGGTCAGTGCGCCCCAGGTGTGGTAGAAGTCGTAGAGGGTCCCGTCCTTGTCGAACAGGATGGCGGCGATCATCGACACTCCTGGCCCTCCACTCACACTGACCAATCCCCTCCCCCGACACGGGGGAGGGAGAACTACATCGGTGCCGCGCCGTCGACCCTGGCATATTCGCTCTGGCGCAGCATGCCGCGGTAGATCTCATGCTCGCCCACCACGCCGATCAGCACGCCGTCGTCGCCCAAAAGGACCATCGGCCGCTTGGTCTGCGAGCGCACCGTGACGGCGGCGCGCATCGGCGTGCGCTCCGTCCCGCAGATCATGACATGATCCGGCAGGCGCGCGAGGTTGAGGTCGGTCGCGTACGGCACCAGCTCGCCTGGCTTGCCATTGACCATCAGGTTGGTCGGCTTGCCGCGCGGATCGAGCTGGCAGCGGCACTTCCCGCCGCGATCGAGCTGGATCGTATTGCCGCCTGGCTCGCGCACCAGGTCGGTGAGCGGCCGCATCAGTGTGCCGCCCTTCAGCACTGTCAGCGGATTCATCGAGGCGACGAACTGGCGGACATAATCGTTGACCGGATTGAGGATGATCTCCTCCGGGACACCGAACTGCACCACCTTGCCCGCTTCCATGATGGCGATGCGGCTGCCGATCTTCAGCGCCTCGTCCAGGTCGTGGCTGACGAACACGATGGTCTTTTTCAGCTTCTGCTGCAGCTCGATGAGCTCGTCCTGCAGATGCTCGCGGATGAGTGGATCCAAGGCGGAGAACGGCTCATCCATCAAGAGGATATCCGCCTCGGTCGCGAACGCGCGAGCGAGGCCCACGCGCTGCTGCATGCCGCCGCTGAGCTCGTGGCTGAACTTGTTGGCGAACTGGTCGAGCCGCACCAGCTTGATCTTGTCGTCGACGATGCGGTCGCGCTCCGCCTTGTTGAGCCCGCGGACATCGAGCCCGAAGCCGACATTATCCCGAACCGTCAACCACGGCATCAGGCCGAACTGCTGGAACACCATGGAGATCCGGTTGCGGCGCAAGCGGCGCAAGGTTTCTGGAGCGCAGGTCGCGACATCGACCTCCTGGTTTCCGTCATGCACCAGCACCTTGCCGCGGGTGACCTTATTGAGCCCGTTGACGCACCGCAGCAGCGAGGATTTGCCGGAGCCCGAGAGGCCCATCAGCACCAGGATCTCGCCTTCGTTGACGAAGACTGAGGCATCGTGCACGGCTACCAGGCTGTTGGTCTTGGCGAGGATGGCATCACGCCCCTCGCCGCCATCCAGCAGCGCGACCGCTTCAGACGCTTTCTCGCCGAACACGACGTCTACATTCTCGAACCGGATGGCATTCTTCGAATTATTCATCCGCGACCTCGTCCCAAGGTTCTCGCGATATCGCTCATCTCTTGATGGTGCGCTTTTTCATGACGCGATCCAGGATGATCGCGACGATCACGATGGCGAGGCCCGCTTCGGCGCCGAGCGAGATGTTGTTGGTTGCCAAGGCGCGGATGGTGGGTGCCCCCAGGCCCCCAGCGCCGACCATCGAGGAGATCACCACCATCGAAAGGCAGAGCATGATGCACTGGGTGACGCCGGCCATGATGGTTGGCAAGGCGGCGGGCAGCTTCACTTTCCACAGCAATTGCCAGCGCGTGCAGCCGAAGGAATCGCCGGCCTCGACCAGCGCATTCGGCACCTGGCTGATGCCGAGATAAGTCAGCCGGATGGGCGCCGGCGCGGCAAAGATCACGGTCGCAAAGAGGCCCGGCACCAGGCCAAGTCCGAACAGCGACAAGGCCGGCACCAGATAGACGAAAGTCGGCAGCGTCTGCATCATGTCGAGGACCGGCGATATGGCGTGGTAGACCGCTTGCCTCCGCGCGCAGAGGATGCCGAGCGGGATGGCGATGATAAGCGAGACGAGGGTCGCATAGAGGACCAGCACCAAGGTCTCGACCATCGGCTTCCACAGGCCAAGATTGAGGATCAGGAGCAAGCCGAGGGCAACGAACAGCGTGATCTTCCAATTGCGCTGAATGAGATGCGCGACGGCAACGCAGATCACCAGCAGGACCAGGGGCGGCAGCGCCACCAGGTGATCCACCGATCCTTCGATCAGCCAATCCATGCCATCGGTGATCCGATCGAAGAGCCATTCGAAATGATCCTGCAGCCACACGATGATGGCCGCCGACCATTCGCCGATCGGAAACTTATGCGATGTGATCAGATCTTGAAGCTTTTGCAGCTGCTCCATATGGCCACCCCCATCGGCGACACACCCGCCGATCTCGCGCTGGTTCCAGATTCGGAGTTTTCGCTTGAACCGACAATAGCACTAGCCCGAGACCGAGCTAGCAGACAATGGGCGGCTCCGCGTTGGGAGCCGCCCACGCGTCTTGGCATTAGAGGCCGAGGCTCTTTTTCACGGCCGGCAGACCGTCCTGGCCGTCAGTGGTCTTCACGCCCGCGAGCCAGGTGTCGAGCACGCCGGGATTGGCCTTCAGCCATTCCGCGGCCGCCGCTTCGCCTTCCACCTTCTTGTCGATCTCAGCCATGATGGCGCTTTCCATCGGCAGATCGAACTTCAGGTTGGTAAGCAGCTTGCCGACATTGGCGCATTCGGAGCTGTAGCCGGTGCGGGTCAAGGTGCGGATCTTGGCATCGCCAAAGCCGTCATTCTCGAATCCGGTCAGATAGACAAGGTTCATCTTGCCCATCACCGGATGCGGGGTCCAGCCGAGGAACGCGATCCACTCCTTCTTCTTCATCGACTTCTGGGCCTGCGCGAGCATGCCCTGCTCGGAGGATTCGACCAGCTCCCAGCCCTGCAGGTTGTTCTTCGGATCGTCGATCTTGGCCTGGACGATCTTGTTCCCGTCATTGCCGGGCTCGATGCCGTAGAACTTCTTTTCGAACTTGTCGCCGTTGGTCGCCAGATCCTTGACGTCTTTCACGCCAGCGGCGGCGACATAGTCCGGCACCACCGGGCCATAGCCCGCGCCTGTCAGGTTCGGCTCCAGCATCTCGAGCGTCTTGGCATCGAGATAGGGCTGAACGTTGGCGGCGTTCGAGGGCATCCAGTTATCGAGGAAGATGTCGAGATCCTTGTTCTTCAGCCCTTCCATGATGACCGGCAATTGCAGCAACTGGTCATTGACGGAATAGCCGAGGCCTTTCAGCACAGTCTTGAAGAGGCCGTTCTGGGCCGTGTTGTCGCTCCAGCCCACATCAGCGATGCGGACGTTCTTGCACGAGTCCGGTTCCGCCGCCTGCGCCGCGACCGCGCTCACGGCGATCATCGCGCTGGCGAGAAGAATTTTGCGCACCATCATGTTTCCTAGCCTCCCAAGTTCTTGGCTGTTTCAGCGACCCTGGTTGCTCCCCTGCCAGGTTCTTTCGCCGCAGGGTCTCGCGGTGAAATCACCCGATCCGCGGTACAGTGCCGGGACCGAATTCTGGCGCTCTTGAGCCTGGACACTATCCCAGGTGCGACCCTCATGCCAAGTTTATTTTGGTTGATCAACCAACTTAAAAAAACCTAGAGTGGTCGCCAGCCGGGCCGCAGGCCAGTGGGCACCCCTCCAGCATAGAAGATCGGGGCTCCGCGATAGCAGCCCGGCGCTCACACTTTTGCGAGGCGTCCCTTGCCCAAGGTCGGCATGGAAGAGATCCGGCGGCGGCAGCTGATCGAGGCGACGATCGCGTCGATCCACGATGTCGGCTTCTCGGAATCCAGCGTTTCGCGCATCGCCGCCAAGGCTGGGGTCTCGGCCGGGATCGTGCACCATTACTTCGAGGACAAGGCCGAGCTGCTGGAGGCGACCCTGCGTCAGCTTGGCGCCAATCTCAGCGCCTCCGTGGTCCGGCGCCTGCGCGCGGCCAAGAACGCGGCGCACCGGCTGATGGCGGTGGTTGACGGCAATCTGGGGCCCGAATTGTTCACGCCGGAGGCCGTGTCCGCCTGGCTCGCCTTCTGGTCCCAGGTGCCGACACACCCGAACCTTGCCCGCATCCAGACCATCATCATCCGGCGCCTGCACAGCAACCTGGTGCATGCTTTGCGCCCCTTCCTGCGCGAGCCGGAGGTGCAGCACGTGGCGCAGGATTTGGCGTGCCTGATCGACGGCATCTGGCTGCGCGCGGCCCTGAACCGGAGCGGGCCCGACGGCGCCGATGCACGCCGGGCTGCAACCGAATTTATCACGCATCGCCTGAACATCAAGATCGGAGAGACGCCATGGACGAGCTGAAGCTCTATATCCATGGCCGGCTGGTCGAAGCCACCTCCAACGAGACCTTCGACAACATCAATCCGGCAACCGGCGAGGTCATCGCCAAGGTCCAGGTCGCGAGCAAGTCCGACGTCGACCGCGCGGTCGAAAGCTCGCGCGAAGGATTCCAGGCCTGGTCGCGCATGACCGGCGTGCAGCGCGGCCGCATCCTGATGAAAGCAGTCCAGCTGCTGCGCGAACGCAACGACGAGCTGGCGCGGCTGGAGGTGCTGGACACCGGCAAGCCGATCGCCGAAGCCGCCGCTGTCGACGTCGCGTCGGGTGCCGATGCGATCGAATATTTCGCCGGCGCGGCGCCCACCTTGCACGGTGATCATTATGATCTCGGCACCGCCTTCGCCTACACGCGGCGCGAGCCGCTCGGCGTGTGCGCCGGCATAGGCGCCTGGAACTATCCCATCCAGATCGCCTGCTGGAAGTCCGGCCCCGCCCTCGCCTGCGGCAACGCGATGGTGTTCAAGCCCGCGCATTTAACGCCAACCACGGCGGTGAAGCTGGCGGAGATCTATACCGAGGCCGGCCTGCCGAATGGCGTGTTCAACGTGGTCCACGGCTTCGGCACAACCGGCGCGGCGCTCAGCACGCATCCGTCGATCGCCAAAGTGTCGCTGACCGGCTCGGTCGCGACCGGCAAGCGCGTGATGGCGGCTGCCGCCGAGACGCTGAAGAAGGTGACCATGGAACTGGGCGGCAAGTCGCCGCTGATCATCTTCGCCGATGCGGACCTCGACAACGCCGTATCAGCCGCGATTATGGGCAATTTCTATACCCAGGGCGAGATCTGCACCAATTGCACCCGCGTCTTCGTGGAAGAGGCGCTGGTGGCGCCGTTCCTGACCAAGGTGAAAGAGCGCGTCGCCAGGATGCGGATCGGCGATCCGCTCGATCCCGGCACACATATCGGCGCCCTGATCAGCCAGGAACACATGAACCAGGTCCTCACTTATATCGAGACCGGCAAACGCGAGGGCGCGAAGCTGATGGCCGGCGGCAATCGTGTGACCGAAGGCAGGCTCGGCAAGGGCTGCTTCGTCGAGCCGACTATCTTCGCCGGCTGCCGCGATGACATGACCATCGTGAAGGAAGAGATCTTCGGGCCCGTCATGTCGGTGCTGACCTTCAAGGCCGAGGACGAAGTGATCGAGCGCGCCAACGCCACGGAGTTCGGATTGTCCGCCGGCGTGTTCACCAAGGATATCCAACGCGCCCACCGGGTGATCGCGCAGCTCGAGGCAGGTACCTGCTGGATCAACAACTACAACATCACTCCGATCGAGATGCCGTTCGGCGGCAACAAGCAATCCGGTATCGGGCGTGAGAACAGCCTGGCCGCGATCGAGCACTACACGCAGCTGAAGTCGGTTTACGTAGAAGGCGGCAACGTCGCGGCGCCGTATTGAAAGCGTGGAAGCTGCCCCTCCCTCCCCGGAGGGCTGGGGTGGGGAGCCGCGCTTCGGTTGGATGGAATCTTCGCTCGCTTCCCCTCCCTACCCTCCCCGGGCTCGGGGGAGGGGAAGCGCGGTGCGTAGTACAAGTGCAGAATGAGGCTGGCGTATGAAATTCGACGGCGTCTATGACTACCTGATCGTCGGCGGTGGGTCTGCTGGGTGCGTGCTCAGCTACCGTCTCAGCGAAGATCCGGCCAACAAGGTCTGCCTGCTGGAAGCCGGCCCGCGCGATGCGTGGTGGAACTGGAAGATCCACATGCCCGCCGCGCTCATGTACAACCTGATGGACGACCGGTACAACTGGTACTACCACACCGAGCCGCAGCCCTACATGAATGACCGCGTCATGTACTGGCCGCGCGGGCGCGTGCTGGGCGGCTCATCCTCGCTCAACGCCATGGTCTATATCCGCGGCCATGCGCTGGATTATGACCGCTGGGCCTTCAAGGAGAATTGCGAGGGCTGGTCGTACCAGGAGATTCTGCCCTATTTCAAGCGCGCGGAGCACCGCGAGAAGGGCGGCGACGAGTATCACGGCGAGAATGGCCCGCTCTGGGTCCATACCGGCGATCAGGCGAATCCCTTGTTCGAGGCCTTCATCCAGGCGGCGCAGCAGGCCGGCTATGCCTATACCGAAGACATGAATGGCTATCGCCAGGAAGGCTTCGGCAAGATGGATATGACCACTCACGATGGCCGCCGCTGGTCAGCCTCCACCGCGTTCCTGCGCGCAGCCGAAAAACGCCCCAACATGCGGGTCGAGACCGGTGCCTTGGCCCACCGCGTCCTGTTCGAAGGTAACCGCGCGGTTGGGATCGAGTTCTCGCAGCGCGGCCGCATCGTGCGCTACCGGGCGGAGCGCGAGGTCATTCTCTGCGGCGGCGCGATCAACTCGCCGCAATTGCTGATGCTGTCGGGCGTTGGCCCGGCCGATCACCTGAAGGAAATCGGCATCAAGGTGAGGCATCAACTCCCCGGCGTGGGGCAGAATCTCCAGGAGCATCTGGAGATGTATATCCAGCAGCACTGCACCAAGCCGATCACGCTCTACACCTATACCAAGCCGCACCGCATGGCGCTGTCCGGCGTGCAATGGTTCCTGACCCACAAGGGCGTCTGCACCTCCGCCCACCTGGAGGCCGGCGGCTTCATCCGGTCACAGGCCGGGGTCGAGCACCCCAACCTGCAGTTCCATTTCCTGCCCTCGACGGTCAACGACCACGGGCGCAAGAGCGGGACCAGCCACGCCTACCAGGTCCATATCGGCAACATGCGGCAAGAGGCGCGCGGCTGGATCAAGCTGAAGAGCGCCAGCCCCAAGGACCATCCGCGCATCCAGCCGTTCTACCTGGCGGCCGAAGCGGACCGGCGGGAATTCCGTGACGCGGTCAGGCTGACGCGCGAGATCTTTGCCCAGAAGGCCTTCGATCCCTATCGCGGACCGGAGATCGCGCCCGGCGCCAACATCCAGAGCGACGCGGAGATCGATGCCTTCATCCGCGAAAGGGGCGACAGCGCCTATCACCCGAGTTGCACCTGCAAGATGGGCACTGACGACATGGCGGTGGTGGACCCCCAGGCCCGGGTCCATGGGATTCAGGGTCTCAGGGTGGTCGACGCCTCGATCATGCCCTCGATCGTCAGCGGCAATCTCAATGCGCCGACCATCATGATGGCGGAGAAATGCTCCGACATGATCCTGGGAAAGCCGGCACTGTCGAAATCCAACGCGCCGGTGTTCGTTCACCCCAATTGGCGTACGGCGCAGCGGTAGTGATCTCTTCCGGCCACTCAACGATGTGGCCAGAACAGTCCCCAGATGCGCTCGCTACCCCACCAGAGCACAGCTGAGCCGACAATGGTCGCTGCGCCGAGAATCGCCCAGCCTTGATTGCCGATTGGCAGCGCGCCGACCGCATAGCCGAGCACCAACACTGCCATCAGCAAGTAGAACGGTCCAGTAAACCGGCAATGAGTGCGCCTGCACCGGCGCGCGTTCGCAATGCATGCGCCGCCCATCCAAATGAGTGCTGCCAACCAGGCGACGGCGCGGAGCCCGGGCTCCAATAGCGTAGCGCCCAACATCGCAGCGGCTGGAATGCCCCAGAGACCGGCGAGCGACCGCCAATTGCCTGCCCAGTCCTTAATGGTCGGACGGGTGCCGCATCTTTCAACCATGAGTACCGGATCCGCAACAGGAGGCGACGGGTTGTTCTCCGGAGCGCTCCTGCTGCATGGGTGGGCAAGGCGTCGATCCAAAGGAGCAAAATACGCAGCAATCGCCTACCTTCGGTTTCAAGAGAGCGCCGCAACCTTTGCAGTCGTAGAAGTACTGGCAGAAGTCCGTCGGCATCGTCTCGGTCGCCAGGTGGCCGCATGCCGGGCAAGTGATCGTCGATCGCAGCTCGGTCATTGGCTCATTCCTCGGGCGCAGCCGGATATCCGGCCAAGCGCGATGCCTCGGCTATGTCTTCGACGGTGGCTTCGGCGTCGTCGAACACGACGACTGCCGTCTTGGTCTCGAAATCGACCTGGACGTCCTTGACGCCGGCCACATGTTCGATCGCCGTGCGAACCGTGATGGGGCACAGGGCGCAGGTCATGTTTGCCACAGTCAGGGTGACGGTGCGCTCGGCAGCTGCCGCGATCGAGGCGGACAGCAGCAGCTGTAGCAAGATCAGGAAACGCAGCATCGATGTCATCCTAGGCCACCCATGGCGCCCACCATTTGGTGGTCGCCGAGATCATCAGAAGCACGGCGCCGAGCCATAACCCTGCCTTGGTCCATCGCCGCGAGCTTGGCGATCCGCATTGCGGGCCGTCGCACGCTGGTTGCTTTCGGCCATAGCTGCGCCACAAGCCCGATCCGACGGACAGCGCTCCGATTCCCAGAAAGATCGGCTGATAGGGAGCGAGCGCCGTCAGCCCGCCAATCCAGGCACCGCTGACCCCGGCAAAGGCAAAGGCCAGCGGCAAGACACAGCACGATGACGCGCCGATGGCCGCGAGCACGCTCCCGGTTGCGAGTGCGCCATCCTTGGCGTTGTCGGTGATTTGATTTCGCATCATGGGGCGGATGCTACAATCTGTAGCGACTACAGATGCAAGACCTTATCAGGCACGACGAGAACACGAAAATGCGAGCAGCCCAGGCAACCATCGGCGCCCTGTCGGAAGGCACCGGCGTCAACATCGAAACGATCAGGTACTATGAGCGCATCGGCCTGCTCCCGGCGCCGCCGCGCAGTGCCGGTCGGCACCGGCTTTATGGAGACACGCACCGCCAGCGGCTGATCTTCATCCGGCGGGCCCGTGAGCTGGGATTCTCATTGGAAGAAGTGCGCGCCCTGCTCGGGCTTGGTGGCGGACACGACCTGACCTGCGGCGAAATCAGGGCACTCACCCAGCATCACATCGCAGCGATCCGCGAGAAGGTTCGCGATTTGAAAAGGCTCGAGCGCATTCTCTCGGAGCTCGCTGGCCAGTGCAAGGCCGACAAGGTCCCCGACTGCCCGATCCTGGACGCCTTGAATGCAGCGACCTGGCGAACGGCGCAGCGCTGATCCTGGGGAAGCCGGCGATACCGAAATCCAACGCGGCCGTCTTCGTCCACTCCAACTGCCGAACCGCGCGGCGTTAGGCAGCCGTGAAGACGCGGACGTTGCCGCGCCGGCTGAGCAGGTGGACGGCCGCCTCCTCGCCGCTGCGCTGCACGGCCACGTCGGCGGACGCATCGCCAACCTGGAGCTTGCGCAATTGGATTTCCTCCAGGAACTCCGGCATCATGGGTTGAGTGAAGGCAATCCGCAGCGGCTCGAAATCGAAACTCAGTCCGAGCGCCGATTGGATGAGCGACAAGGGTGCCGCCGTCGCCCAGGCCTGGGGGACGCAGGCGACGGGATAGGCGGTTGGCGCCGAGTTGCGCTGCCGTGGGAAGCCGCAGAACAATTCCGGCAGACGCCGCAGATCCATATGGATGGAGGCGGAGAACAGGCCCTCGAAGATCGCCGCCGCCTCGCGCCGGAAGCCATAGCGCGCGAGGCCTGCCGCGATCATCGCATTGTCGTGCGGCCAGACCGAGCCATTGTGGTAGCTCATCGGGTTGTAGCGCGTTTCCCGCGAATCCACCGTACGAATGCCCCAGCCAGAGAACGAGGTCGTCGCCATCAGCGCTTTCGCGACGCTCGCCGCGCGCTCCGGCAAGGCTGCACCTGCGAATAACACGTGGCCGGCATTGGAGGTGCGGATGCGGCATGGCCTCTTCTCGTCGTCCAATGCAAGTATGTAAGTACCGAGTTCTTCATCGAAGAAGCAGCGATCCAGCGCCTGCTGGAGGGTCTGGGCCTTGTGCTCCAGTACCGTCGCGCGCGCGGCATGGCCCAGAGAGCGCGCGATCCGCGCCGCGCCGCATAGCGCGGCATAGACATAGGCCTGGACCTCTACGAGTGCGATCGGGCCTGTCGCCAGCGTTCCGTCGGCATGGAACACTGAATCATAGCTATCCTTCCAACCCTGATTGATCAGCCCCTGGTCGTTCCGCCTGCCGTACTCCACCAAGCCGTCGCCGTCGCGATCGCCGTGCTCGTCGATCCAACGGAGGGCCGCTTCGATATTCGGCCACAGCTGCCGCACGGTGTTCAAATCGGCCGTGCGCTGGAAATACCCGCCAGCGAGCATGACGAAGAGCGGCGTTGAATCGATGCTGCCGTAATAGCGGCGGAACGGCACCTCTCCCAGCTCCGCCATCTCGCCGAGACGAATCTCGTGCAAAATCTTGCCGGGTTCGGCGTCGGCCTTCGGATCGGTCGTGGTCGCCTGGTTGGCAGCCAGGTGGCGAAGCACGCCGCCTGCGATGGCGGGATCGAACCACAAGGTCTCTAAGGCGGTAATCAGCGCATCGCGACCGAACACCGTGCTGAACCACGGGATCCCTGCATACGGGTACGGCCCCTCCACCGTATCCGTGATCAGCATGTAGAGATCCGACACGGCTCGCCGAAGGCCTTCATTGAATATATCGCTGGAGGTCTGGATCGACGCCGCGCGCGCCGAAGAGCGTCTGAGGGCTCTCCGCGCATCGCGCATCGCCGTGACGAAGCGTCCGCTGGCGGGAACTGCAGCTGCCGGTTGCGCGTCGCACTTGATCTCAATGAAGAGATTGGCCGTTTCGTTCGGTTCCAACGTGATAGTGAAGTCCGCCTGATCGGCGGCGAGGCGGTTCGGCTCGGGATCGAAAGCAAGCTCGGTTTGCCGTCTTCGGCCATCGAGGCCAGTATAGGCCAAGGTCGCCGCGGCCTTGGTCAAACCGGCGGGATGAAGGACACCCCGCCTCTCCCGACGCGTGCCGCGGGCCTCGAAGATATCGGCGAAATCGGCTGCAAAGACAATTTCGATCCGCAGCGTGTGAGGTGTCTGGTCGAAGTTCCGGATCGATAGCCGCTGATAACAGGTCGCGTTCCACAGGAAGCACGACCGGCGGATATGGATGAGGTCGTGTTTCAGTTGCGTGGATTCGGCCTCCTTGATATCCGGATTGGTCAGGTCGCAGGTCAAAGTGGCGTTGTCGTCGCGCAGCGTCGATCCAAGCAGCAATGGCCGGACCCCGCTGATCCTCAGTTGGCACCAGGAAAGATAGCGCGTGTCACGGTAATAGAGCCCGTCGGTGCTTGCCGGACCGCCGATCGCGTCACCATGGTGGTCGAAGACAGCGAACATGTCGCCGTGCTTCAAGGTCCGCGGCCGACGCTCCTGCATGGAGGTGGTCGCGGGAATATAGAATTGCGGCGTCGAGAGGCTACCCGGGCCGCTATTCCCCGCGATCAGCGAGGAACCTTGCGGAGCTGATTGCACCACCACCTCCAGGCAGCATTCAAGCTGCTGCGCTGAGTTCGATATCCTCGCCATGCTGGCGCCGCAGACGCGCCGCACCCCTACGCACACCCGGCAGGCTGCGATAGCTGCTGAGAAAGTCCCGCGCCATACGCGGCCGTGAACGACCCGCTCGAATGTCGCACACACAGTCTCACGGCGGTCAACCTATTGCGGCGAACTGGGAATCACCCCCTTCCGCCGTGGCAGACGGGTTGTCCTCAGGCGCACGCCTGGCAGGTTGCAGTATATTTCCAGATAATCCCTTGCCATGCGGTCCGCCGTGAAGCGCTGCTCAAAGGATGTGCGCACCTTGGCCCGGTCGAGCTCGTCCAGCCGTTCCAGCGCTTCGACCGCTTCGTCAATGGAATCCACGATCACTCCGGTCACGCCATCTTCGATCACTTCCGGCACCGACCCGCGTCTGAAGGCGATCACGGGCGTGCCGCACGCCATCGCTTCAATCATGACCAACCCGAACGGCTCTGGCCAATCGATCGGAAAAAGGAGCGCCCGCGCATTGCCGAAAAAATCCCCTTTCTCTCCCTCTTCGACTTCGCCGATATATTCGACGTTGAAATGCGAGCGCACCATTGGCTCAATGAGTTCGTCCCAATAGGCTTGGTCAACTTTATCGATTTTCGCTGCGATCTTGAGTGGCAGGGCGGCGCGCTTTGCAATTTCGATCGCGTGGTCGGGGCGTTTTTCCGGTGAGATGCGCCCCGCAAAGGCCAAGTATCCTCCGTCAGCAGGATATCCGTGGAAAGGCAAGAGATCGCGGGGCAGCCCATGATAGACGTTGCCGACCCAATTCGCTGAAGGGATGGGACGCCTCTGGTCGAGCGAAATCGAGACGACCGGCAAGTCCCAAAAGGTATTATAGAACGGCTCCAGATCGGGTAGGTCCAGCCGACCATGGAGCGTCGTCACACTCCGATCCGAGAACTCCCGAATCAGCGGAGCATGGAGCAGATCAATATGGAAATGCAGCACGTCGAAGTCATCGGCGCGCTGGCGAACCTCCTCAAGCATTATGACGTGATACGGCAGCGGGTCCTTAACTGAAGGATCGAGCCGCAAGGCCACATCCGAACACCGAACCAGTCGTGCCGCAGTGTTTGAATCGCCGCTCGCGAACAGAGTCACATCATGACCCTGTCTCACCATTTCTTCTGTCAGGTAGGAGACGATCCGTTCCGTTCCACCGTACAACTGGGGTGGAACGCTTTCGTTTAGTGGAGCAATCTGCGCAACCCTGAGCAGAGGCTACCTCCCTAAATGCTGGGCGCTCCGCAGAAAAAAATGCGCAGAACGGGAATAACTTCCCGCTGTCTCGCAACGAGCGCGCCATATTCAATGTATAAACAGCTTCGCCAAGCCTAATTATCCGCCGGAGCGCACAAGAAGGTGTGAAGCTCGCTCGCTGCCAACTGCCGGAGCGGCGAGATTGCCTAGTTCGAGGCCTGGAGCTGGGTCTCGAGCCGGTCGGGCGTGGACGTGGCAAAGCTGTGGTGGGTCGGACCGACATCGAACAACGTCACGGCGACCAGCACGCAAAGACTGAGGGCAACCCAGAGCCAATGCGGCTGCGAGACGTTTCTCCGGTTACGGGCGAAGATGGGTTTGCGGCGCGGATTCATGCGAACCTCAGAACAAAAAAGTTACTCTTCCGCGCCCGGCGCATCCGCCAGACGCGATCAATTGCAGGTGCCCGAACTCGGTCTTGCAGAAATAGCTGAGCGTCCCCGAACGCCATCGTCGCTGCACGAAGCTTGATCAGCCCCCGCGCGCACCGCGACGATGCGCATACCCAACAAGCGCCGAACCTGTACGCGTGAGTCTAACGCTATGCACGCGATTCGATGAGATGGAATTTGATCGATTGTAACGTGCGTGATGCAGTTCTCACGGCCTTGCCACGCTTCGCACACGGCTTGTGTCACAGCTTCTGTCACAGGCCGCTACGGCGGGTGGTCCGTCGCTCCGATTTCCGCGATGCCGCACGCCTTGGCTGAGTGGGTCCGTGCTTGCGCCGACGATGATGGCCGCACAGGCCGAGCCGGATGATGATCGGCAGCTTGGTGTGATCAGAGGTGTGAGCGGCGCGGGACAAGGGAAGCTCGGATCGTCAATGTGGGCGTCAAGGGGTGCAAAGGTATGCACAGAGTGCCATTTGTCGATTAACAATCGCTTAGCGAGAAGATTCGATTTTATCGATTGGCCGAAAAAGTCCGGCGATTACTAGGGAAGACTGGTTACCGGTCCCCCGGATCCTCATCCTCGTAATAGAATTCCGGCAGCGGCTCGGCGCGCGGGTCAAGGGCGCCGGCGATCGCCGAGGTCGACGGGACAGGGACGAATTTCGATTGCTCTTCCGTGGGTTTGGCGGCCCGGCGGCTCATGCGCCAGCGGGTATAGATGGCCAGGGTAATGGCCACGATGGCGATAAAGACGAACAAACCAGACGGGCCGACCGGCCCCATGACTGAAGAGGCGACCAAGGGTCCGGCGGTCGCCCCGACCGCCCAGGCCAGCAGCATCCCGCTATTGGCGGCCACCATCCGGCTGCGGTCGATATAGTCGAAGGCATGGGCGACCGCCGTCGGGTAGATGGTCGCCAGGAACCCGCCTAACAGCAGATTGGCCGTCCCGAGCAGGAGGAAGTTGCCCTGCGCAAGGCTGAAGGCGCCCAGGAGGACCGAGGCGGCGACGGTTGCCATCAGTACACCGAATAACACCGTCCTTCGGTCGAATTTGTCGCTCATTCGCCCAATCGGCCATTGCAGCAGGAAGCCCCCGATGATCGGCGCGCCCATGAAAATCGAGTTCTCGAACACGGACAGCCCGATTTCGGTCCCGTAGACCGCTCCCAGGGCGTAGAGCGAGCCACTCATCAGCCCCGCCCCCGCCGTCGCCACGGTGCCAAGGGGAGATGCTTGATAGAGCCTGGCCAGGCTCATGGTCTTGATGGCGCCCAGCTCCGGCCCGGCCACCCGGGTCAGTACCACCGGCACGAGGGAGAGCGAGGTGAGCAAGGCGCCCAGAGAGAACAGCTCGAGCCCGGCAGTCCGATCGAGATTGATCGCCAGCTGCCCGACGCCCGACGAGATGTAGATGGTGAGGGTGTACATCGAGAGCACCCGGCCGCGCAGCTCGTTGGCGCTGCGGACATTCAGCCAACTCTCGATCACCGCATAGAGCCCCGCCATGCAGAACCCGACGGCGGCGCGCATCACGCCCCAGAGCGGGACATTGAAGACGAGAGCGTGGACCATGATGGCGGCGGTGAGGGTCGCGGCGAAGGCGGCAAAGGCGCGGATATGGCCGACCCGGCCGATGATCCGCTGGCCCATCATGCTGCCGGCGACGAACCCGGCATAATAGGCCGACATTACGTAACCGGCGATCTGTGACGACACGCCTTCCAGGCCCATCCGGATCGGTAGCAGCAGTCCGATCAGGCCGACGCCGAACGCCATCAGCCCAGCCCCGAGCAGCAGCGAAAAGACCGAGCGCAGCGCGCCGATCATCGGGCACGCCGCCAAACAATAGGTCCCTGCCCCTCTTGTGGGGGAAGGATGCGAAGGCTTAGTGAGCGGAGCGACCTCAGCCGAAGCTGGATGGGGGGTAGGGCGGCGATAGCCGCGCGCGCTCGTAAGAGCGCCCCGCCTCGAGGCCGCAGCGCTGCATCACCCCCCCTCCCGACCTTCCCCCACAAGGGGGGAAGGGGAATTTGTGCAGATTGGATGATACCGGATGACGGCAACGGCCGCTTCGGATTGACGGGAGTCAGCATGGGGCTAGGCTGGGGAACACGCGTGATTCGGGGCGGGAATATCCCATAGCCCGTCCCTGGCGCAATAGAGAGTTTTCTCATGGCGACATTCGCTTTGCATACGCAGCTCGCCGCCGATGGACTGTTCTTGGTGGATTGGCCGCTTTGCCGGGTGCTGCGGATGAACGAGGCGGCCTATCACTGGCTGATCCTGGTACCGCGGCTGACCGACGCGAAGGAGATCATCGATCTGTCCGCCGCCGACCGGGTTCTGCTGATGGACGAGATCGCCTGGACCAGCCAGGCGCTGAAGGATCTGCGGCGCCCGGACAAGATCAATGTCGGTGCCCTCGGCAACATGGTGCCGCAGCTGCACATCCATGTCCTCGGGCGGTTCAAGGATGACCCAGCCTGGCCGAAGCCAGTCTGGGGTGCGGCGCCGCCGATCCGGTTCGAGCCGGCCGATGCGACGAGGGAGGTCGAGACCTGGCGCGCCGCGCTCTCGCCCTATGGCGCGTAGCCACGGCCGAACGGATGGCCGGTCAGCAGCGAGACCAGGTGCGCCACCATGACCAGCGCGATCGCGACTGCCAGGAACTGAACGCCTAGCCAGGGTACCACGGGGAGCCAGCGCCGCTCGAACGGCCGGCGCATTTGCCAGTTGGCGAGGGCTGCGAAGCCCAGCGCGATCAGCAGCGCCGCGATGGTCACACCCAACTCCGGCACGGCTACAGGACCGAGACGATACGGGCGACGACTTCGGCGGCGGCCGGGGCGACGGCCCGCAGGAACTTCGGGAAATCGAGATGGCTCTCCGCGCCGGCGAGGTCGCTCAAGGAACGGATGACGATGCAGGGAATGCTGAGCAACTCTGCCGCCTGCGCCACCGCCGCGCCCTCCATCTCCACCGCCAGCGCTGCGTAATCGCGGCGCAGGCGCTCGCGCACCTGCTCGCTATTGATGAACTGGTCGCCGCTGACGATCGGGCCGAAAGCGATGCGCGGCGGGCGCGGCGTCGCGACGCCAAGGTCCGGCGGCAAGGGCGGCAGCGTGATGTCCTTCACCACGCCGCCGATGCGCATCAGCAGCTCGGGCGACAGGTCGAATGCGATTCGGTCACGCGCCTCGCCGATCGGCGCGACGCCAGGCCGGAAATTGCGGATGCCCTGGTTGGTGAGATGGCCGTAATCATGCTGGATGAGGCGGTCGGCGATCACCACGTCGCCGATCGCCAGCTCCGGATCGATACCGCCAGCAACGCCGCAGACCACGATGGCGCTGCAATCGAGCGATTTCGCGATCAAGGTCGCGATCGCGGCCGAGGCGACTTTGCCAACCCCGCTTTCCGCCAGGGCGACTGCGCGGCCTTCCAGCTTTCCGGTCGCGACGTGCAAGGTGCCGATGGCGTGGGAGGCGGTATCGGTCAGGCGGTGAAACAGCGCGTCACGCTCCTCCACCAGGGGTGAGAGCAAGGCGATCGGTCTGTCGGGGATGGCACTCATGTGTCCGCGCGAAGGATGGAATCAAGGAACGGCGACCGTCCCTCCCCTTTGCCTGCACGGGATGCGGGTCAAATCAAGGTAGGGCCGCCGTCACTCTATCCGAAGCCGCGAAGCCGGCGCCAGCGTCTCGGATCAACGCGCGAGCGCGTGATCCAGCACGTACAATACCTTGCCGTCCGGCAGCTTCTGCACGTCGAGCGCTTCTGAATCACCGACCATCAGCTCTTCGCCGGTGGCATCGATGGTCAATGGCCTGCCATCAAGCGTGGTGACCGAGATGCGCTTGCCCGCGATCTCGTCCGGTGACAGCCGTGAATCGGTTGCGCCCCGTGCCAGGAAGGCACGACGAGCTTCGCTCTGGCCCGGCGCCAGCAACTCCTTCAACTCGTCGGTCGGCAGCGATTTGAAGGCTGCGTCGGAAGGCACGAACAAGGTCTGCGGCGTCTTGCCGAAATCCTCGAGTCCGCCCAGCTCCATCATGCGGCTCCAGGTCTGGATGCCGCCGCTGCCGGTCGTAATATCGGCCACGCGCGTCGCTTCCGGCCGCGTGCCAGTCATCATCAACGTCATCGCCTGCGTGCGGTGCTCGACGACACCGACGCCGGCGATCAATAGACAGGTAGCTGTAATCAACAATGATATGCGCATTGGTCCCTCCTCCGCGCGAAACGATCTCTCATATGGTTACAAATACGCGACAAACAATATTCTGGACCGTCCGATGAAGCGTTTTGTGTGATCCGGGTCACAGGCACCAGCCCAATACCGCACAGGCATTATTGGCTTTGGACACGGGAAAATAGGGTGCGCGCGAAACGCGAACAGCCCCTCACCCCTCCCTTCGACGGGCAAATGTCCCCATACCCACCACGCCAATGCGCAAGAATGGGTTAAGACCATCAGCGCCGCCTGACACATTGTCTCGCCCGCGCAGCCGCTTGTATGATTGCGTCAATATCATTGCATCGCACGTGCTGACGGTGCGCGCCCCAGGGGTTTCCGGTGGCCCGCGCTCCTTTCTTTTCCGAGTGGCTCAGCCGCTCCATTTGCGGGGGTGATACCATGAGCGAGACCGTCCAATCCCTTCTCACCAAATCGCAGGCCGAGCTCGACGCGCTATTCAGTGCGCATGAGGCCGGGCCAATCCCGGATGGCCAGGCCGAAGGCACGGCGATCGTTGCGCCGGGCACGAAGTTCAGCGACGACATTGCGAAATGGGTCAACATCTTCGCTTGGCAGGGCAAGGTGTTCGATTCCAAGACCGGCACCTTGCGTAACCGCATCCTGCCGTTCGGCATCAACGCCATCATCGCCAAGGTCTATAAGGCGCCAAGCTGGCTCGACCAGAAGGAATGCATTGTCCTCGACTACTCGGAGACGTCGATCGTCGCGCATTGGATCCGTGACGAGATCCGGCTCATCGCGCCGAACGTCTATCTCGGCAAGGTCTATTGGAACAAATCGCGCCTGATCGATTTCGCGCTCGAATTCAAGTCCTGACCGGACTGGCGTTTGATCACCCAGGGGCACTTCATGGTGGCCGCTCCGGTCCGCCCGGACCGGGTCAATGATCTGCGCGCGCTGCTGGCGACCATGAACAGCAGCCCCGGCATGGTCGACCCCGACAACACGCTGGTACCGTTCGGGCGGTTCGAGAACATCCATGTCGCGCGGTTTGTCGTAGCCGACGACCAGACGCTGGGCGACCGCGCGGCATTTCCGGGCTTGCCGGCGAGCGAGCGCATTCTTCTCATTTTCCTCGCTGACTGCGACGGCTCCGGCGATGACTTGCTTGCGCGCATCACTGCGGAGGCCGGACGCGGCCTGCGCGAGATCTTCGCCCATTGCGACGATTTCGACGAGCACACCAACCTGCTCGCCTGGATGCGAGCGCGCCAGGTCCCGCCCGCCGCAATCTACGTCAACTGGGTCGGCCGCACAGTGCGCCAAGTGCGCGAGGAAGCAATGCTGCATGAATCCTTGCGTGCCGCGCTGGCCGGCATGCAGGAGCGTGAACCGAAGGTCCTGCACGCCAAGCTGAGGGCCGCCGCCGCCGCGGCCAAGCTGACGCCGGTCGAGCCGCGGACTCTTGCCCAGTGGATCGCCTTCATCCTCGGCATCCTGGGTCTGTTACTCCTCGGGCTCATCCTGCTGATACCCGTGATCATTATTGCGGCGTTGTTCCTGATCGCGCTGCGATATCACGAGAGGACCGATCCCGTGATCCGCAAGCAGGTGGATCCCGCCTACACGCGCGAGATCGCGCTCAGCGAGGATCGCGACGTCACCAATCCCTTCAGCGCCATCGGGTCGTTGAAGCCGGGTTGGTTCCGCCTCGCAATCACCGTGGTCGCGCTGCGGCTGGTCCATCTCTCCGGCATCCTAATCTATAACCGCGGGCGGCTGGCGCGGGTCAGCACCATCCATTTCGCGCGCTGGGTGCTGCTCGATGGTAACCGCCGGGTGTTCTTCGCCAGCAACTACGATGCCAGCCTCGAGAGCTACATGGACGACTTCATCAACAAAGTCGCCTTTGGGCTCAACCTCGTCTTCTCCAACGGCATCGCTTATCCGCCGACCGATTACCTCGTGCTGCACGGCGCGCAGCGCGAGCAGATGTTCAAGCACTTCCTGCATCGCCGGCAGGTGAAGACCGACGTCTGGTACAGGGCCTATCCGGGGTTGACGACTGCCGACCTGTCGCGCAACGCCCGCATCCGCCAGGGGCTGGAGCGGATCGACATGAGCGACGAAGAGATTCGCCGTTGGCTGGCGGAGATCTGACCATGGGCCGCTCGATCTTTCCCGACGAGGACCAACGTGACACGCAGGCGCTGCTCAAGACGGGCCTCGACGATCTGTGGTGCCGCTACATGCTGCTGCGGATCGTCGATGCGGCACCGGCCCGGCGCTGGCTGCGCCGCCAGCTGACGGAGATCAAGAGCTTCGCTCAGGTCGGCGGCGGACAATATCTGCAGCACGCGCGGCAGATGGCGCTGACCGCGGCGGGCCTCGAAGCGCTTGGCCTTGACCCAGAGCTGATCAAGCAGTTCGCACCGGAATTCACCATCGGGCTGGCGGATGACTCGAGCCGTTCGCGGCGGCTCGGTGACATCGGGCGCAATGATCCGGCCAGGTGGATCTGGGGTGTCGGCGCGAACGAGCCGCACGTGCTGCTGATGGTGTTCGACGACAATGACGATTACGAGAAGGTCAAGGCCCTCACGAATGACCTCCTACGCGAGGCCACGGCTTCCGGATTGTCCGAAGTCATCACGCTGGATTCCGGCGACATGGGCGACCGCGAGCCATTCGGCTTTCGCGATGGCCTGTCACAGCCGGCGATCGACTGGTACGGCATGCGCACGCCGGGCGATGCGGGCGACATGGATTTCCACAATCTCATCACCCTCGGCGAGTTCTTGCTCGGCTACGTCAATGAATACGGGCTCTATACTGAGCGGCCTTTGCTCGAGCCAAGGGTGCCGGGTGCGTCGTCATTGCCGTTCGCCGAGGACCAGCCTGCGCTGCACGACCTCGGCCGCAACGGCAGCTATCTGGTGTTCCGGCAGCTGGACCAGGATGTACGTCGTTTCTGGAGCTGGATGCAGGAAGCGGCCGGCGAAACCGGCGCAATTCCGCTGGCGGAAGCAATGGTGGGACGGCGCTTCGACAACGGCCATCCATTCGCACAGCTGGGCACCGTGGACATTCCGGGGATCAAGGACCGGACCGTCAATGGCTTCAATTTCCGCGGCGACCCCGATGGCCGCGTGTGCCCGATCGGCGCCCATATCCGCCGTGCCAATCCACGCACCGGCGACTATCCGACCGGCCGCACTGGCCTCATCAAGAAGCTGCTGACTTTGTTCGGCCTCACCGGCACGCCGGAGCAGGACCGCATTGCCTCAACGCGCTTTCACCGCATCCTGCGGCGCGGCCGCGAATATGGCATGCCGCTGGACCGGCTCGAGGCGGTCAAGCCGAACGCGCAGGACCCGCAGAGCGGCCTCCATTTCCTCTGCCTCAACGCCAACCTCTCGCGGCAGTTCGAGTTCGTGCAGGGCGCATGGCTCGCCAACGCCAAGTTCGCCGGCATGAGCAACGAGCAGGACCCGCTGCTCGGCAATCGCGCGCCCTTCCCCGGTACGCAAGTGAACGACCGCTTCACCCGCCCGCACGCCGACGGACCTTGCCGCGTCTCCGGCGCGGTGCCGCAATTCATCACGGTCCGCGGGGGCGCGTACTTCTTCCTGCCGGGATTGCGCGCGCTCAACTGGCTGCTGGCGGATCGATAGCGACAACGCTCTCCCTCTCCGTCATGATCGTGCTTGGCACGAGGATGATGAGATGGAGGAGGTCCGTTCCTACTCAAACACCTCGTCCCCCGTCGGCTCGATATGCTGCTCCTTGTTCTGCGACTGGCGGAAGCGAGCGAGGTCGTAGTACATGCGGCGGCGGGCGCGGCTCTGGTTGCCGAGGGGACGATGCTCGGGGATGCAGTGCCAGGGATTGAGCGTGAGGTTGCGCGCGAAGGCGAGCTGCTTGGGTGAATCGAATTTCTGCCTCGGGATGTGCAAAGTCGCCACCGGCACGCGCGGCGACAGGCGCGTCGACCAGTAGACGCCGGCATCCTCGATCGGCATCAGATGCGGATCGGTCTGCATCTGGACCTCCATATGGAAGTCAACGTCCTTCTCCGCCAGCGTCTTCACCATGTTGTCGCGCAGGTAATTGTCCGGTGGCCGGAATGGCACGCGCGGAATCTTGCGATGCACCCTGGTCAGGGAGCGGAAGCTGTATTTCATCGCCTGCCCTTCGCCCATCAAATAGGGCACGCAGCTGAAGAAGGTGTGGCCGAGGGGGTTATACTGCGTCTCGTTCCACAGCCCCTGCATCAAGAAGTCGAGCAGGTGCGTGCCGCCCGGCGCGGTGGCGTCGAAGAAGTAGAAGACCGGCAGGTGCCGCCGGCTCCAGATTTGCAGGCGCGTATTGGCGCGCGTGTTCGGCGTGACGAAGGTCGGCGTGCAGACACCCGTGAAATCCTGGGTGAATTTCTCGTCATCCATCAGCTTCGGCCCCGGCACGCCCATCAGCTTCACGCCGATGCTGATGAAGCCGACATCCTCGATGTCCGGCTCTACATGCGGGCCGGGACCGGAAAACCGCACATAGCAGCGATAGGTCTTCGGTTCGGCGAAAATCCCCTTGCGGAGATGGGCGGGCAGATTGTCGTGGACGGTGAAGGTGGCCTTCATCAGGCCGTGGGTCTTGGTATTGCCGGCGCGCTCCACCGTGCCGGGCTTGAAATCCTCGCGCAGATGCTCGCGCATGGTATCGATCAGACTCTGCAGGCTCGCCTCCTCATCGGGATCGATGCGCTCCTCGGCGATGGCCAGACCCTCGTTCTTGCGCCCGAGATTGTAGAAGAACTGGACGACCACCCGGGTCGGATCGCGCACCAGCCAATTGAGCCCCGGCCGGAAGAACGGCTCGAACCGACGCTCGAGGTGCAGGAAGAACACCAGGATGGCATGCGTGACCGTGAGGATCATGGCACTGCTCCTTCGCGCGCGCGGGTGAGCTGCTGGAATGCCGCTGATGCTGCGGCCTCCGCCAGGATGACGGACGCGGCCTTTTCCGCGATCATGTAGACGGCACTGACGATGAAGAATCCGGGGATGCGCGGAAAGACCGACGCATCGACGATCCGCAATCCTTTGACGCCGTGGACGCGGAAGTCGCTATCCACCACGCCGCCCGCTTCGCGCCGGCCGATGGCGCAGGTGCAGGAGGCGTGATGCCCCCAGGCATTGTCGCGGATCCATTGCGCCAGCGCCGGCCCACGCACGTGCTCGCCCGGCAGCTCCTCGATTGCGATGCCGCGTTTGCGCAGCGGCGCCGCAATCTCGCGGGCCATCTCTACCGCCTCGACCAGCGCGGCTAGGTCGGCCTCCCCGCCTTCGCCGAAATAGTTGAAGTCAATCTGCGGTGGCTGCTGCGGGTCGGCGGACTGTAGGGTCACGGCGCCGCTGCGGTTGCGGGTGTGGCCCTTGAGCACACACCAGGACAATCCGTCGTGATCCTTGTAGAGCTCGTCGGAATAGCCTTCGTAGTAGCCCTTGAACTTCACCACCATGGCCATCATGAAGAGATCGGGATCGCGCAGGCTCTGGCGCGATTGCCGCATGACGGCGAGCGCCGCACCGTTCGAGCCATAGAGTCCGTGCCCGCCTTGCTGCCAGCGGTGGAACAGGGGGTCACCGGCAGCGAACGTCGCACCATCCAACGCGGCCCAGTCCTTTTTCATCTTGTGGATGATTCCGACTTCGTAGCGGTCCTGCAGATTGCGCCCGACGCCCGGCAGATCGACCCTCACTGCAATGCCGAGCTTCTCCAATTCCGCACGTGGCCCGATCCCCGAGAGCATGAGGAGCTGCGGCGAGTTGAAGGTGCCGCCGCAGATGATGACCTCGCGACGGGCAATGATGCGCCGCCTTTCGCCGGCCTTCGCATGGTTTTGCGATGCGCCGTAGAGGCGCCACCCCTTCAGATACTCGATGCCAATCGCGCGTTCGCCATCAAACACGATCTGCGTCGCGAGCGCGTGCAGCTCGATCGTCAAGTGCTTCGGATGGCGCGCCGCAACGTCCAGCACCCGCTCGCGCGCGCCGACGCGGCGATGGCCGGCGGTCGAGAGCGGCGTATAGCAGACGCCTTCCTTGCCGTCGGTGCGCGCATCGTTGGGATCGCCCTTGCCGATCACGAGGCGCAGCCAGCCCAGCCAGCCGAAAATGTTATGCAAGGCTGCCCAAGCGCTCGCCGCCATGCCCCAGACTAGCCAGCGGTCGCCGATCGCTTCCTGCGGCTCGAACCGTTCGATGCGCAGCCAGCCGTTCCAGCCGTGCCCGGTTGGATCAATGCCGAAATGGCGGAGGAAACGCCAGATCGGCCGATGGCGGCAGTCTTCCACCAGGCGCGTCCATTTGCGCATGGCGCGCGCCGACCAGGATGGATCGCCGGTCAGTTCCGCCAGATGGTCCCAATCGGAATCATGGGCGGTCATGAAGATCATCGCGTTGTGCGCGGTGCAGCCGCCAAGCGTGCTGGCGCGCGGATAAAGAATGCCCTCTGGCGAGCACTTCTCATCGCGCGCCGCGATCGCGGGGTCGGCATAGTGATTGACCATGAAATCCCACGCCATCGCCGGATTTTCCGAGGCTTGGGCGTGGAAGGCTGGCACCTCGTACTGCTCCGGCAGGCCGGGCTCGGTCTCATCGCACGGGTCGCCGCCAGCCTCCAGCAGCACGACCTTCATGCCGTTTTCCGCCAGGCGCGCCGCCAGCGTTCCGCCGCCCGCACCCGAACCGACGATCACATAATCGCAGTCGGCGGTATCGGCGGGAGACATCAGAGCGTCTTGAGAAATTCGATCAAAGCATTCTTGTCATCGTCCGACAGCACCGGCTCCTGGCCGTAGGCCTTCTCATCCTCCGTCAGCCCATCGGTCTCGTTGAACTTGGCGGTGCCGAAATAATGCCCGCGATTGACCACGAAGTCCGGGCACTTGTTGAGCTTCATCAGGCTTTCGCGCGCATCCGCAAAGTGCTTGCGCAAGGCAGCATCGTCGGCGGTCGAGGACGCGGTCAGCAGGTCGAGCTTGAGCGTCTTGAGCAGGTCGAACAGCTCGTCATAATGGTTAGCGATCTCGGACGGTACTTTCGATTCCGCCAGCGGCTGCAGGTTCGCCAGCAGATTGACCGGCATACCCTGCGGGATCGGCCCCAGCCGCAGGAACCCGTCCGGATCGACCAGCTTTTTGATCGCCTGCCGGGCGATCGGCCCGACATGGTCCCGCACTTTCTGGACATAGAAATCGGGGATCAGGAAAAAGCTGCGCCGGTCGGTGCGGTCGATCCAGCCATCGACCTTCTCGCCGAGCTCCGGATCGCGCGGCCGCGTCTCCGGCCACAGCATCTGCCTGATCGCGACGTCGAACACCTCCATGCGGCCCTTCACCGACGGATCGCCATTGAACGGACCGACCGTGTTGTTGAGCAGGAACGGCGCGGTCGACCAGAGCGACGTGAGCGACGGCACGCGCGTGAAGCCGCGGCCGCCTCCCTTCATCTCATAGCTCCAGCGATGGCCGTCGAACGGGTCCTGGAGCGTCACCGACCCCACTGAGGGCAGCGACTTATAGGAGGTGGAGGAGAAGTCATTCCAGATATTGCCTGCGAGCGCGTTGGTGGCGAGCGGGCTGCAGACGTTGGTGCGCAGCAGCGTCACCGGAATGCGCGCATCGGTCGACAGGTAGTTGTTCTCGAGGAAGTCCGGAGCCTGTGCGATCTCCTTCATCTGGCTCTTGAACTGGTCGGTCTGAGTCCAGGCCCACCATTTCTTGAAGCACTGCATGTAGTTGGGGCCATTGCAATCGGCGAGGCCGAGCTCTTCCGGCGGCGTCGGTGCCTTGCTCGAATGGCAGCGGGCGCACGTAACGGCGAACGCCTCCCGCCCCTTCTCGAGCTTCGCGCTGTCGGTGCTGACATAGCTGTTGCCACCTGGCGCGTCCTTCAGATGATCGGGTTTGGCGGCCTTGAGGAAGAACTTGGCCGTATCGACCGTACCCTGCTCGGTCGCGCGCCAGTAGGCCGAATGCTCCTCGGCGGTCGCGATCTCGATCGGCGTGATCGGCTGCCCGCCGGCGACGGCACTGAAGTGCCGCAGCCATTCTTCGCTATAGAGGCCGATATTGATGTAGACGCGGTTGAGCGCCCCCAGGGCGCCGACGGAATCGGAGCCGTCCTTCAGCACGTGCGGCGTCCACACCTCGTCTGGCTTCTTGTAGAGCTCGGTCAGCCAGCCGGAAGGCAGGAATTCGTTGAACTGCTTGTTATTCTGCTCACCGCCGGACAATTCCTCATGCCCGATCTGCTTGCCCTTCTCCAGCCGCGCCTGCAGGCTGTAGACCGCATTCATGGTGCGCGGATTGTTGATGTTGTCGGTGGAGACCAGCGACGTATCCATCGCGCCGGGGCGATAGGTCTGCACCAGCTGGTACATGAAGTTTTCTTTGTTGGGGTCGACCAGGAACAGCCGGTTCACCCACATATATTGCGCGCCCACCGTGGAGTTGAGATTGGCGAATTGCGGATTGGCGGGATCGGCAGGCGGATTGATCGGGCTCGGCCCCACATGGCAGAAGCCGCACGACATGCCGACACGATAGGGCCGGATCAGGTTCGGATTGCTGTAATAAGCGGGGTCGGAATAGTACTTCTTCGGATCCCACGCCGCCTTGGCCGCCTCGTCGAAGTCCGGATTGGTGAAGAGGCGCAGGCCGACGATGCCGGTGGGCTCACCGTAGAACGAGCCGACCGGAAAGGCCGACCCGTCCTTGAAGGTCGTCCCGCGCGCGCCGACCTTGGCGCCGGGATATTTCCGCGCGTTGGCGAAGGGATCGGGCGGGCAATCGGAGCGCCGCATGTCGAGCCGCAGCCCAAAGCGCGATGGGTCGCCGTCCGGCAGCGCAGCATCGAAGCACGGCTCGTTGATGAGGCCCAAGGTGTACCAGCGCTGCCCGCGCTCCATGTCGCTGCCCGGCGGCGGCGCGATGATCTTCAGCAAATCGAAGCCGCCCAAAGTCGGCTTGCCCATCCAGTCCCAGAACCGGTCGTTGCCACCGGTCCAGACCAGCCACATGTTGCGGCCGCGCTCTTCCTCGGGCGTGAGCGTCACGCCATTATCCATGTCCTTGAAATAGGGCTCGTCCGCTTGCTGAAGATCTTTTTCGGTGAGCCCCGCAACGGTCGCCTCGTCATCGGGGGCCTTGTCGCAAGCGACCACGAACATGGAGAGCGCAGCGATCAGCGCCACGCCCGCGAATGGGATTCCCCCCTGCCCGACCATAACTGCAACTCCCCAGCAAAATGTCGCGGGAAAGATGAATAACGACTTCGAGAATGAAAGAGGCACAACCCTGTATCGCAAAAGCATTACGCAGGACCGTGATGCCGTCAAGCGCGACCGGCCGCGTCACGCCCTGCGATGCGGTCAACTATGACCGCGCCAGGCGTTCGCTCTACGTGGATGTGAGTTTGGCAAGAAGTGACGCGTCAGCCTGGTAAGACTCCCAGCGGCCGCGCGACTCGTCTCTACGATCGGTGAATGCCGCGCGGTGCCTAGCGACGTGTGCCACGATAGTGCCGCGACTCTAGGCCGAGTGTGCGGCCACGCTCGCAGTGACCAGCGGCGCGCCGCCACGGCGTGCATTCGCGTTCGCCGGGTGGCGCAATTCCATCACCGTAGGCCGGCCATCGGACGCCGGCTGGTACCACGCGCTGAATTCCTTGAGCGCGGCGAGATAGCCGTCGATCGGCTTGCCGTCGGGCAGTTCCACGGAATCGACGCCGCAGCGCGTCATGTAGAGATACTGGTCGCGCAGGATGGTGCCGATCGCGCGCAGCTCGCCCTTGTAGCCAAGCTTGTCGCGCAGGATGCGCGCCTGGGAGAACGCGCGGCCGTCGGTGAATTTCGGGAACTCGATTTCGATCAAGGCGAGGCGATGCACGTCTTCGCCGAGCGCCAGGGCCTGCTCGTCGTTCTTCAGCCGCACACCGATGAGAGCGTTGCGGCCGCGCAGGATTTCGCCCTCCGCCTGCCAGCGCTTGAGGCTGACGGTCACCGGCTCGTCAGCCGAGATCGCCGCATCGTCGCCGACGAAGCGCCAGCTATTCGGCTGCAGGGCGCCGTGCTGTAGCAGGGCCATAGAGGGCCTCCTTGAAGGGATCCATGCCGACGCGGCGGTAATAATCGAGGAACCGCTCGCCGTGGTCGGCGCGATTGGCGAGATAGGTTTCAATGATGGTGTCGATGGCCGGCACGATGTCGTCCTCGGAAAACGCCGCGCCGACGATCTTGCCCAGCGCGGCGTCGTCCTTTGACGAGCCGCCGAGCGTCACCTGATAGAATTCCTGGCCCTGCTTGTCGACGCCGAGGATGCCGATATGGCCGACATGATGGTGTCCGCAGGCATTGATGCAGCCGGAGATGTTGAGGCGCAATTCGCCGATCTCATCCAGCTTGCGGGGGTCGCTGAAATGGCGCGACAGGCGCTGCGCCACCGAGATCGAGCGCGCGTTGGCGAGGTTGCAGTAATCGAGCCCCGGGCAGGCGATGATGTCGCTGATGAAGCCGAGGTTGGAGGTCGCCAGCTTCGCTGCCTTCAGGCGTTGCCACAGGGCGAACAAGTCGCGCTTGCGCACGTTCGGATAGACGATGTTCTGGTGGTGCGTGACCCGCAGCTCGTTGAGCGAGAACTCGTCGGCAAGGTCCGCCAGCAGATCCATCTGGTCGGCCGAGGCATCGCCCGGCGCGCCGCCTTCCGGCTTCAGCGAGACGTTGACGATGGCATAGCCGGGCACCTTGTGCTTCACCAGGTTGGTTCGGGCCCAGCGCGCGAAGTCCGGGTTTTCCAGCTTCGCGCTCTCGAACGCCGGATCGATATCGGCGAGCGTCTCATAGGCCGGCGGCGCGAAGTAGCGGTGGATGCGGTCGATCTCCGCTTGCGGCAGATGCAGCGGGCCGTCCTTGATCTTCTCCCACTCCTCTTCGACCATTGCGGCGAACTTGTCGCCGCCGGTCGCCTGCACCAGGATCTTGATGCGCGCCTTGTAGATGTTGTCGCGCCGGCCGAGCAGGTTGTAGGTCCGGAGGATCGCCTCGAGGTACGAGAGCAGATGCTCCTTGGGCAGGAACTTGCGGCACACGACGCCGATGACAGGCGTGCGGCCCAAGCCGCCGCCGACCCACACTTCAAATCCGACTTCGCCCGCTTCGTTCTTCACGATGCGGATGCCGATATCGTGCACGCGGACGGCCGCGCGGTCGTCAGGCGCGCCGGTCACCGCGATCTTGAACTTGCGCGGCAGGTAGGAGAATTCAGGATGGAAGGTCGACCATTGCCGTACGATCTCCGCCCAGATGCGGGGATCTTCGATCTCGTCAGCCGCGGCGCCGGCGAACTGGTCGGAGGTGACATTGCGGATGCAGTTGCCGCTGGTCTGGATGGCGTGCATCTCGACCTCGGCCAGGTGCTGCAGGATGTCCGGTATGTCGCCCAGCTGCGGCCAGTTGAACTGGATGTTCTGGCGCGTCGTGAAATGGCCGAAGCCGCGGTCATAGCGCCGCGCGATGTAACCCAGCTTGCGCATCTGCTTCGAAGACAGCAGGCCGTACGGAACGGCGATGCGCAGCATATAGGCATGGAGCTGGAGATAGAGCCCGTTCTTGAGACGCAGGGGGCGGAACTGGTCTTCCGTCAGCTCGCCCGCCAGCCGGCGCGCGACCTGGCCGCGGAACTGCTCGACCCGCTCCTGGACAATCGTGGCGTCGAATTCGTCGTAACGGTACATGTTCTATTCAACCTGCAATCGGGCCGGTCCACGAGCCCTGGTCGGGCTCAAAGGTCGGCTTGTGGTCAGCGCGGATGCGTTCGCGTGCGCTGGTCGGCTTTGGTCCCGCATCCGTGACGGCCACTTCGAACAGATAAGGGCCAATCACCAGCCGCGCCTTGACCGCTTCCTCGCTGGCGTGCAGCGCTGTGTCGGCGCTTTCCTTGTCGGTCCAGACGGCCCCGTCGGTGAAGTTCTCCGACCAGCTCTTGGCCGACGTGAAATAGACCACCGCGCCATCCGACAGGCGGTTCGCGGTGACCATTTGCGGTGCGGTCGCCATCTCGTCTCTTACTCCGCTGCGGCTATGAGGTCGGCACGCAGGCCGGCTTCCGCAGCGCGCGTCACCTCGCCGATCACCAGCAGCGCCGGGCCGGTCACGCCGTGACGACGAATGAGATCGGCCACCTCGCCCAGCGCGCCCTTGATCACGCGCTGGTCCCAGCGCGTGCCGTTTTCCACGATCGCGATCGGCGTTGTTGCGCTCAATCCGGCTTCGATTAGGCTGCCGGCGACCTCGCCCGCCGCGCTCACGCCCATATAGACGACGATGGTCTGGCGTGGATTGGCGAGCGCGCGCCAATCGAGATCAGCGAATCCATCCTTGGAATGGCCGCTGACGAACACGACGCTCGATGCGTGGTCGCGATGGGTCAGCGGGAAGCCGGCATAGGCGGCGCAGCCCGTGGCAGCGGTGATGCCCGGCACCACTTCGACCTGGATGCCGGCCGCGACCAGAGCGTCCAGTTCTTCGCCGCCGCGCCCGAACACGAACGGATCGCCGCCCTTGAGGCGCACGACGTGACGTCCGGCTTTCGCCTCCGCGATCAGCAGCGCGTTGATCTCGGGCTGTGGTAGCGTGTGGTCGCCCCTGCTCTTGCCGACGAAAACGCGGCGGGCATCGCGCCGCGCATATTCCAGCACCGCGGGATCGACCAGCTTGTCATAGATGATGACATCGGCCTCGCGCAGCGCCCGAGCCGCGCGCAGGGTCAGCAGCTCAGGATCGCCAGGACCGGCGCCGACCAATGAGACGCGGCCGGTCTCGGCCTTGGGTTCGCCCCGATTCACGGCGCGGATCAGATCGCGCGTCGCTCGCTTCTCATCGCCAGCCAGGACAGCGGCCGCGATCGGACCGGCCAGAACCTCGTCCCAGAAACGCCGGCGCGACGCGTTGTCCGCAATGCGCGACTGTATGGCGGAGCGGAAGCGCTGCGCGAACTGCGCCAGCCGGCCAAGGCCGGGCGGCAGCACGCTTTCGACCGCTGCGCGCACGCGTTGCGCCAGAACGGGCGACGATCCTTGCGTCGAAACGGCAACCACGATGTCGCCGCGATCGACGATCGCCGGCATGGTGAAATCGCTGAGCTCCGCGCGGTCGACGATGTTGACCAGCTTGCCGTTCGCGCGCGCCAGCTCGGCGACCGCGCGGTCGCCAGCTTCGCTGCCGGTCGCGCCGAACACGAGATCGACATCGGCGAGATGCGTCGCCGCCAGCGCACCTTCCACCAGCTGCGCACGGGAGTCAGCGATCGCGGACAGCAGATCGGAAGACGACCTGTCGGCAATGACTGTGACGCGCGCGCCCGCCGCACTCAGCAGGCGCAACTTGGCCGCGGCGGCGCTGCCAGCGCCCACCAGCAGGACCAGACGGCCCTCAAGCTTTAGGAACAGCGGAAAACTGCGCATCCAATCCACACCCAGAATCGTGGAAAGACGCACGCGAAGCGCCTTTTCCGACTAGTTAGGTCAGACATACGGCTTAGTCAATTGTATTTTACAGTGTGAAATTTGGGAAGGCCAGAAATCCGTTCGGACCTTGATGAAAATCGATCGCAACCATATTCGAATTTAGAACGCTTGAACAAAGCCTTATATGTTGGCCTGCCGTCCTGACTAAAAGGCGCTATAATTTACATATATCGTGTGTTGATAAGACTGGCTCCGGCAGGAACGAATGGCTGGCCCCTCTCGCCGATTGGGCACCCGACGCATATACTCGGCCGAGTACTCGGCCGAGCAAATACGGATTCCCTGGATGAACGCGCCCCAAACCCTGCATCCCCACGATCATCGTCATTGCATCGATGACGCCCTTACCAAGGCCGATACGGTCTGCGCCGAGCGTGGCGCGCGGATGACTCCCCTG
>DASRRI010000132.1:0-19941 GCA_035695765.1 Dongiaceae bacterium | reverse complement strand
GCGCGCCTGATCGAGCAGCAGCCATGAGGCGTCGGCGACGGCTTCGCCTTTGCCGCTGGAGACGGCCTTCGCGAGCGCCGCGATGACCGGATGCGATCCATTGATCTCCAGCACGCGCGGCATCAAAGCGTCGATGCGCTTGTGCTGCTGCAGCAGGCGGGCGAGGCGCATGTCCATGTCGCCTTCGTCGGCGATCAGGCAGACGGCGCTATCGGTCAGGCGCTGCGAGACGCGCACATCCTTGACGCTGTCCTTCAGGGTCAGCTTCATGAGCGCGATCAGGTTGTCGATACCGGCGGCGGCCGGCTCCGGCTTCTTCTCCTCCGCCTTGGCATCGCCCTTGATCGACTCGAGGTCGGCGCCGCCGCGGGTCACGGACTTGAAGATCTTGCCGTCGAATTCGCCGATGGCCGGCACCCAGAATTCATCGACGCCGTCGATCAGCAGCAGCACCTCGATGCCCTTGGCGCGATAGCCTTCGAGCTGGGCTGAGCGCGATGCCGCCTCGAGCGAATCGCCGGTCAGGTAGTAGATCGAAGCCTGGCCCTCTTTCATGCGGCCGACATAATCGGGGAGGCTCACCAGCGCATCACCGTGCGTGGAGCGGAAGCGCGCGAGCTTCAGCAGCGCGTCCTTGTGCTCGGCATCCTCATAGAGTCCTTCCTTGAGGACGGCGCCGAAATTGTTCCAGAAGGCGGCATAGGCATCGAGCTCGTTCTCCGCGCGCTTCTTCAGATAGTCGAGCACGCGCTTCACCACGCCCTGGCGGATCTTGGTCAGCACCGGGTTCTGCTGCAGCATCTCGCGGCTAATGTTGAGCGGCAGGTCTTCCGAATCCACCAGGCCCTTCACGAAGCGCAGCCAGTGCGGCAGCAATTCCTCGCAATGGTCGGTGATGAAGACGCGCTTCACATACAGCTTCAGCGACTGCTTGCGGTCGGGATGGAACAGATCGAGCGGCTTCACCGTGGGGATGAAAACGAGGCCGGTATATTCGATCTTGCCCTCTGCCTTGAAATGCAAGGTGCCCCATGGCTCATCGAACGCGTGGGCGACGTGGCGGTAGAAGTCGCGGTACTGCTCCTCCGTGATTTCCGACTTGGAGCGCGTCCAGAGCGCGGCGGCCTGGTTGACCTTCTCTTCCTTCCCGCCCTCGATCAGCTCGATGGGCAGGGCGATGTGGTCGGAATATTTGGTGATGATGGTGTTGATGCGGGCTTTTTCGAGGAATTCCTCGGCATCCTTCTTGATGTGGAGGATGACGTCGGTGCCGCGGCCACGATTGTCCCCGGCACGATCGGCTTCGCCGATCTCGAACTCGCCCTTGCCATCGCTGACCCATTTCCAGGCCAGGGTCTCGCCGGCCTTGCGGCTCACAACCGTTACTTTGTCCGCCACCATGAAGGCGGCATAGAAGCCGACGCCGAACTGGCCGATCAGGGAGACGTCTTTGGTCTTGCCCCCGCCTTTGCTGTTGTCCAGGGCCTGGACGAACTGGGCGGAGCCGGACCGCGCGATGGTGCCGAGGTGCGAGATCAAATCCTCGCGGTTCATCCCGATCCCGTTGTCGGAGACGGTGAGGGTCTTGCCGGCCTTGTCGATGGCGACGGTGATCTTGAGTTCCGGGTCCTCGCCCAGGAGGCCGGGTTCGGTGAGGCTGAGATAGCGTAGCTTGTCGCAGGCGTCAGAGGCGTTGGAGATAAGCTCGCGCAGGAAGACCGCGCGGTCGCTATAGAGCGAATGGGCGACGATATCCAGCAGCCGCGAAACCTCGGCCTGGAAACCCAGCTTTTCCATTTTCATGGCGTCTTTTACCTTCATGGGAACCAAAATCCGCGCCGTCATATGAGCGATTACCGTCAGCTCTTCAAGAGGGTCCGTCCGTCTCCCCGGCGAGCAAGGCCCTTGGCAGCCCGCCTCGATTTGCGGCATAGCTGACCGGGGGGCTGACCAACTGCATCGAGGAAGCCATGAATCTCTGGAGAGCCCTGGCGTTGGCGGCGGCCGCCATCGCAATATTCGACGTCAGCGCGTCCGCGCAGGAGACACAGCAGGCTCCGGCCACGCCGGCCGCTTCAACAGCGGCCAAGCCGGAGGTTTTCAAGGACTGGAACCTGTATTGCCCCCAACCCAAAGCCGCCAGCGAACAGCGGGTCTGCGAGATCCGGACGATCATCCTGGCCAAGGGCGGCAAGCCGCTGGGTGCGCTGGTGGTGGCGGCGGTCCCGAAAGAGCAGAGCAAGGTGCCGGAGGTGATCGCCAGCGCCCTCGTGCCGCTTGGCGTCGATCTGATGATCGAACCCGCCTTCAAGGTTGACGACGGCAAGCCGATGCCGTTGCGTTACCTGCGCTGCCTGCAGCGCGGCTGCGAGGCGCTGACGCCGCTATCGGCCGAGCAGCAAACGGCGATGCGATCAGGCACGAAGGCAAAAGTTGCCGTGGGAATCGGCCGCGGCAAGAATGCGGTCCTCGAATTCTCCCTCAGTGGCTTCACGGCGGCACTGGATGCCATGAAAAAGGCTTCTGGAGCCAAATGACCGAGGGCGAGCCCAAGCCCGGCGACGGCAACCCGGCGCAAGACCCGGGCAAGACCGAGGTCACCTGCTCGCGTGGCCTCGCAGGCTGGCTGGTGGCGCATGACGTCAGCCTCGCCTTCACCTCCTATCAGACCGGGCAGCTGTTCCTGGTCGGCGTGCAGCCCGGCGGCGTGCTCTCCGTCAACCAGATCGGCTTCACCCGCGCGATGGGTTTGTCGGCGGGCGAGCAGCGGATCTATCTCGCGGCCCTGGCGCAGGTGTGGCGCCTGGAAAACATGCTGCGGCCGGGCGAGCGCGCGAACCAGCATTTCGACCGCTGCTATGTCCCGCGCAATGCCCAGACGACCGGCGATGTCGACGTGCATGAATTGTCGGTGCAGCCCAACGGCCGGGTGATCTTCGTCAATACGTCCTATTCGTGCCTGGCCGAGTTCGACCTGACCCATTCCTTCCGGCCGATCTGGAAGCCGCCTTTCATCAGCAAGCTGGCGCCGGAGGATCGCTGTCACCTCAACGGCCTTGCCATGCAGGACGGCAAGCCGCGCTTCGTCACGGCGGTGTGCCGCAGCGACGTGGTGAATGGCTGGCGCGACCGGCGCGCGCAAGGCGGCGTCCTGATCGACCTCAAGGATGACCGCATCGTCACGGAAAAGCTCTCCATGCCGCATTCGCCGCGGCTGTGGAACAACAGATTATGGCTACTGGATTCCGGCCGCGGCTATCTCTGCCAGGTGGACGAGCAGAGCGGACAGGCGCGCGATCATGCCTTCCTGCCGGGCTTCCTGCGCGGGCTCGCGTTCCACGGGCCGGCGGCGATCGTCGGCCTGTCGCTGCCGCGCGACAAGAGCTTTTCCGGGCTGGAGCTTGACGAGAACCTCAAGAAAAAGGACGCCGACCCGTGGTGCGGCATCCAGATAATCGACCTTAGAACCGGCGATGTCCTGCAATGGATCAGGCTGGAAGGGCTTGTGCGCGAATTGTTCGACGTCGCAATCATCCCCGGCGTGCGCTGTCCGATGGCGATCTCGCCGCAAAGCCAGGAATTCTCCACCACCGTCACGCGGGCGGAGGAGTTCGGGTCGCCCGGCAGCTGAGAGAGATTCCAGCGCGATCATGACGGATGCGCGATAACGCCGAAAAAATGATGGAATGTTGTCAGAATCCGAATGGACGGGCGGTCCCAGTGTGATGAGGCAGCTGGTGGAGGAGATGGCGATGTCATCGTTTGCATTCGCTGGTAGGCGGGACATTTGATCCGGACGGTTTGCCCTTGGTCTGGGGACAAGCGCTCGTAATCCAGCCGCATGTTCCACATATGTTCTCGGTAATCTTCTTGCCTTTCGGGGCCGGATGGCTATATTCCCGGCCAATTCCCAGGTTCGACGGGATCGAGCCATAAAAAAGGGTGGGCCAACGGCCCGCCTTTTTTGTTGCCGGAATATCGGCAGGGACGAAGTCGGGATTATCGAGGCAGATCGGAGAGCATGCTGGCCGAACGAATCGCCAAATTGATCACGCCCGCCATCGAGGCCTTGGGCTTCGACCTGGTGCGCGTGCAGGTTTCGGGCAGCCAACGTCCGACCCTGCAGATCATGGCGGAGCCGGCGAGCGGGCGCGCCATGTCGGTCGATGATTGCGCGGAGATTTCGCGCGCGATCTCGGCGGTGCTGGATGTCGAGGATCCGATCGCCGGCGCCTACTCGCTCGAAGTAAGCTCGCCCGGCATCGACCGGCCGCTGACCCGGCCCAAGGATTACGAACGGTTCCTCGGCCACGAGGCGAAGGTCGAGACCAATGCGCCGATCGACGGGCGCAAGCGTTTCAAGGGGCCGATCAAGTCGGCCGATGGGAACGCGGTGGAATTGATCGTGGATGGGGCGGATCTCCGCATTCCCTTCGCTGCCGTCCACAAGGCGAAACTGGTCCTGACGGATGCGCTGATCGCGCTCCATCAGGCTGCAGACGAACAGAGCAACACCGAACAAGAGGACGATTGAGGCAAAGAGTCATGGAACAAGCCATTGCCATTCCGCGCATGGAACTGTTGCAGGTCGCCGATGCGGTGGCCCGCGAAAAGAGCATCGACCGCGATGAAGTGCTGACTGCGATGGAGCAAGCCATCCAGAAGGCCGGCCGCTCCAAATACGGCCACGAGCACGACATCCGCGCCAACATCGACCGCAAGACCGGCGAAATCCGGCTGACCCGCGTGCGCGAAGTGGTGGAGACCGTCGAGAACGAAGCGACGCAGCTCCCTGTCGCCTGGGCGCAGAAGCGCGATCCGAACCTGAAGGCCGGCGATCTCATTGTCGATGAGCTGCCGCCGATCGATTTCGGCCGCATCGCGGCTCAGACTGCCAAGCAGGTGATCGTCCAGAAGGTGCGCGAATCCGAGCGCAAGCGCCAGTTCGAGGAATTCAAGGACCGCAAGAACGAGATCATCAACGGCCTCGTGAAGCGCGTCGAGTTCGGCAACATCACGGTCGATCTCGGCCGCGGCGAAGCCTTGCTGCGGCGCGACGAATTGCTGCCGCGCGAGACCTTCCGCAACGGCGACCGCGTGCGCGCCCTCATCATGGATGTGCGCGAAGAGCCGCGCGGACCGCAGATTTTCCTCTCCCGCACTCATCCGCAGTTCATGGCCAAGCTGTTCGCCCAGGAAGTGCCGGAAATCTATGACGGCATCATCGAGATCAAGGCGGTGGCGCGCGATCCGGGCAGCCGCGCCAAGATCGGCGTGGTGTCGCGCGACAGCGGCATCGACCCGGTCGGCGCCTGCGTCGGCATGCGCGGCAGCCGCGTCCAGGCGGTGGTGCAGGAGCTGCAGGGCGAGAAGATCGACATCATCCCCTGGTCGCAGGACCCGGCGACCTTCGTCGTCAACGCGCTTGCGCCGGCGGAAGTCTCCAAGGTCGTGCTGGACGAGGATTCCGGCCGTATTGAAGTCGTGGTGCCGGATGACCAACTATCACTGGCGATCGGCCGCCGCGGCCAGAACGTCCGCCTCGCATCCCAGCTCACCGGTTTCGAGATCGACATCCTGACCGAGGCGCAGGAATCCGAGCGCCGGCAGGAAGAATTCCGCTCCCGCTCGCAGATGTTCATGGACGCGCTCGACGTCGACGACGTGATCGCGCATCTGCTCGTCACCGAAGGCTTCACCAGCGTCGAAGAAGTGGCGCTGGTTCCGACCGAGGAATTGACCTCGATCGAAGGCTTCGACGAGGACGTGGCAAGCGAGCTGAAGGCCCGCGCCGCCGCCTGGCTGGAGGCAGAGAGCGAGCGCCTTACCACCAAGCGCAAGGAGCTGGGTGTCGAGGACGCGGTCGCGGCGATCCAGGGCTTGACGCCGGCCATGCTGGTCGCGTTGGGCGAGGCGGGCGTGAAAACGCTGGACGACCTTGCCGACCTCGCGGCCGACGAGCTGACCGACGAGAAGGACGGCATCCTGAAGAACTTCGAGCTGAGCCTCGAGGACGCCAACGCCGTCATCATGGCGGCGCGCGCCCACTGGTTCGACGGCGAAGACAAGAAGTAAGGGAGACGACGCGGCTTGTTGCAGGCGGTGACAGCAATGGCGGACGAAATGGAAGCCGTGATGGAGGGCGAGGAATTGGCCTCTCCCGCCTTGCGGCGCTGCATCGTCACGCGCGAGGCGATGGAAAAGCCGGCCATGATCCGCTTCGTGATCGATCCGGCGGGACAGGTGACGCCGGACCTTAAGGAACGGCTGCCCGGCCGGGGCCTGTGGGTGACGGCCAGCCGGGAGGCCCTGGATCAAGCTGTCGTGAAGCACGCTTTCTCCAAGGCCGCCAAGCAATCGGTCAAGGCGAGCCCCGATCTCGCCGACCGGGTGACCGAGCTGGCCAGGCGGGAAGTGGCGGAATTGCTGGGCCTGGCCCGCAAATCCGGCCAATTGGTCGCCGGCTTCGAGAAGGTCGACGCGGCGTTAAGGGCCGGCAAAATCCGGGTCCTGGTGGCCGCCAGCGACGGGGCGGAAGACGGCCGCGGAAAACTGGCGCGGATCGCCGGTTCTGGAGTAGAGATATGCGCACCCCTGACGGCGGCGGAGCTGGCCCAGGCCTTGGGCCGCGAGCATGCCGTCCATGCCGCCATCAAGGCGGGCGGCATCGCGGAGAAGACGATCATCGCCTCGCGCCGTTATGCCGCCCTTCGGCAGGGGCCGGAAAACGGCGCGCGTGCAACGGTAACGAAGTCGAATTAGAGCGGACGAACTGAGCAACATGACCGATACGACGGAAACACCGACCCGCAAGCCGCTGAAGCTTTCTTCCTCGGGCAAGCTCGAGCTGAAGAAGACGATCGACGGCGGACAGGTGAAGCAGAGCTTCCCACACGGGCGCACCAAGACCGTCTCGGTCGAGGTGAAGAAGAAGCGCACCTTCGCGCCGGGTGTCGGCGGCAAGATGGAAGCCGTCAGCGAGCTTGAGGCCAAGCATCATACGCCGGGCGAGCCGACCGCCGCGGAGATCTTCGATCATCATGCCTTGACCGCGCACGAGCGGGCGCAGCGCCAGAAGGCGCTGGAGCAGGCGCGCAAGGACGAAGACCACCGCAAGGTCGAGGAGATCAAGCAGGCGCAGGCCGCGGCCGACCGCCTCGAACTGCAGCGCCAGGAAGCGGCGCGCCTCGCGGAGGAAGAACGCCAGCGTGCCGAACAGGCCCGCCGCGCCAAGGAAGAGGCCACCAAGGCCACCACCAAGGCAGCGGAGCCGGGGGCGGAAGACACCGCCACGCCGGCAAAGCCGGGCAAGGCTGCGGCTGCCGCGCCGGGCTCGATGCGCGCGCACATGCATAAGCCCGCACCGGGCGAGGTCGCAGAGGATGAAGAGGTAGCGAGCCGCCGCCGCGCGGCCGGCCGGACAGCAGTCAAGCCGGTGGCAGCGCCGCGTCGCGACGAGCCGAAGCGCCGCCCCGGCAAGCTCTCTGTCACGCAGGCCTTGTCCGACGAGGAAGGGGCGCGCATGCGCTCGCTCGCCGCGGTCAAGCGCGCGCGCGAAAAGGAAAAGCGCCACATGATGGCGCAGCAACCACAGGCCAAGGTCGTGCGCGACGTCATTCTGCCGGAAACCATCACGGTGCAGGAACTCGCCGGCCGCATGGCCGAGCGTGGCGCTGACGTTATCAAGAGCCTGATGAAAATGGGCATGATGGCGACCATCAACCAGGTGATCGACGCCGACACCGCGGAGCTCATCATCGCGGAATTCGGCCACAAGGTGCGCCGCGTCACCGAGGGCGATATCGAGACCGGCCTCGGCGGCGAGGTGGACGTTGATGAGCATCTGGCCGCGCGTCCGCCGATCGTCACCATCATGGGCCATGTCGACCACGGCAAGACTTCGCTGCTCGACGCACTGCGCCAGACCGACGTGGCGGCGCACGAAGCGGGTGGCATCACCCAGCATATCGGCGCCTATCAGGTCCAGCTGGACAATGGTGGCAGGATCACCTTCATCGATACACCGGGCCACGCCGCGTTCACCGAGATGCGCGCGCGCGGTGCCAACGTCACGGATATCGTGGTGCTGGTGGTGGCGGCCGATGACGGCATCATGCCGCAGACCGTCGAAGCCATCCGCCACGCCAAGGCGGCGAAGGTGCCGATCATCGTCGCCATCAACAAGATCGACAAGCCCGACGCGGACGTGAACCGCGTGCGCAACGAGCTCTTGAGCCACGAGCTGGTGGTCGAAGAGCTGGGCGGCGATGTCCTCGCGGTCGAAGTCTCGGCCAAGATGAAGACCAACCTCGACAAGCTTGAGCAGGCGCTGCTGCTGCAGGCCGAAGTGCTGGAGCTGAAGGCCAACCCGGACCGCGCCGCACAGGGCGCGGTGATCGAGGCCAAGCTGGAGCGCGGCCGCGGCACGGTCGCGACCCTGCTGGTGCAGAAGGGCACCTTGAAGGTCGGCGACATTCTCATTGCCGGCAGCGAGTGGGGCCGCGTGCGTGCGCTGCTCGACGATCGCGGCCGCACGGTGGAGTCGGCCGGACCCGCGACCCCGGTCGAGGTGCTGGGCCTGCAGTCCACACCGCAGGCCGGCGACCAGTTCGTGGTGGTGGAATCGGAAGCGCGCGCGCGCGAGATCGCGGAGTTCCGCGCCCATCGCCAGCGACAGCATCAGATGGCCGCCGCCAAGCGCGGCACGCTCGAGCAGATGTTCACCAAGATCCAGGCCGGCGAATCCAAGGAACTGCCGGTCGTCATCAAGGGCGACGTGCAGGGCTCGGTCGAGGCGATCGTCGCCTCGCTCAACCAGCTCTCCACCGACGAGGTCAAGGTGCGCGTGCTGCATGCGGCAGTGGGCGGCATCAATGAAAGCGACGTGACCCTGGCGCGTGCCTCCGCCGGCATGATCATCGGCTTCAACGTCCGCGCCAATCCGCAGGCACGCGAGCTGGCCAAGCGCGACCATATCGACATCCGCTACTACTCGATCATCTACAACGTGGTGGATGACGCGAAGGCGGCCCTGACCGGCATGCTGGCGCCGAGCCTGCGCGAGAAGTTCCTGGGCAATGCCGAGATCCGCGAAGTCTTCAACATCACCAAGTTCGGCAAGGTCGCAGGCTGCATGGTGGTCGAAGGCACGGTCAAGCGCGGCGCCAAGGTGCGCCTGCTGCGCGACAGCGTGGTGATCCACGAAGGCACCCTCAAGACGCTCAAGCGCTTCAAGGACGAAGTGCGCGAGGTCAAGGAAGGCTTCGAATGCGGCATGGCGTTCGAGAACTACGACAACATCGAGAAGGGCGACATCATCGAGTGCTTCGAGGTCGAAGAAGTCGCCCGCGCGCTGGCGTAACGCCGCCGCTTTTCATAGGTCAGTGCAGCGGCGGTCCTGATCGGGGCCGCCGCTGATCGTTTGAGCGAAATAACGAGATCATGGCTCGCAAGAAGAAATCATCGGCACCGGCAGGGCAGCGGCAGTTGCGCGTGGGGGAGGAGATGCGCCACGCGCTGGCGGAGATCCTGCGCGAGAGCCACCTGAGCGATCCCGACCTGCACGATAAGATCATCACCGTGACGGAAGTCCGCATCAGCCCGGACCTGCGCAACGCCACCGCGTTTGTCATGCCGCTGGGCGGCACCGACACGAAGAAGGTGGTCGACGCCCTCAACCGCGCCGCCGGCTATTTCCGCGGCGAGCTGGGGCGCGCGGTGAAGATGCAATTCACCCCCACCCTCCGCTTCCGCGCCGATGAGACCTTCGAAGAGGCGAGCCGGATCGAGAAACTGCTGCACGACCCCGCCGTCGCCCGCGACCTCGAGCCTCATAAGGATGAGGATGATGAGGCGTAAGAAGGGCAGCAAGGTCGATGGCTGGCTGATCCTGGACAAGCCGGTCGGCCTCGCCTCGACCCAGGCCGTCAATATCGTGAAGCGTATTTTCGATGCGCAGAAGGCAGGGCATGCCGGTACCCTCGACCCGCTGGCGTCGGGCATCCTGCCGATCGCCCTGGGCGAGGCGACCAAGACTGTCCCCTACGCGATGGACGCCTCGAAGACCTATCGCTTCACCCTCAGCTTCGGCGAAGCGCGTGCGACCGACGATGCCGAGGGCGCTGTGGTCCAGACCTCCGACCGCCGCCCGAGCGACGACGAGATCCGCGCGATCCTGCCCCATTTCACCGGCCTCATCACCCAGGTGCCGCCGTCTTTTTCCGCCATCAAGGTCCAGGGCGAGCGGGCCTACGACTTGGCCCGGGCGGGTGAAATTGTGGAGCTGGAGCCGCGCCAGGTCCTGATCCATTCCATCCGCCTGGTGGCGCGGCCGAATCCGGACGAAGCCCAGTTCGAGGTGGTCAGCGGCAAGGGCGCCTATATGCGCGCCTTGGGCCGGGATTTGGCAATTGGATTAGGGACTTGCGGCCATATCAAGGACCTGCGGCGGACCGCCGTCGGGCCGTTCACGGAACAAAGGGCGATTTCGCTGGAATCTTTGAAGGCCCTGGGGCATAGTCCCGCCGCTTTTGAGCACCTTTTGCCCGTTGAAACCGCGCTGGACGACATCCCGGCCCTGGCTTTGACGGCCACCGAGGCGATCCGCCTTCGGTCGGGACAGCCGGTTGGATTGCTCCACCGACAAGACCGCGACCGTATTTACGAGCTTGCTCCCGGCGGCATGGTCCGCGCGATGGCGGGGGGCAGGCTCGTGGCCTTGACCAGGTTCGAGGCCGGCGAATTGGTTCCGGTGCGGGTGCTGAACCTCTAGAGAATAAGGAGAAACCCGATGTCGATCACGGCCGAGCGCAAGCAGGAACTGATCAAGGAATATGGTGGCGGCATCAATACTGGCGCACCCGAGGTGCAGGTAGCGTTGCTGTCGGAGCGGATCAAGAATCTGACCGAGCATCTGCAGACGCACGACAAGGATTTCCACTCGCGTCGCGGGCTCTTGGTCATGGTCGGGCAGCGTCGTCGCCTGCTCGATTACCTTAAGAACAAGCACAATGCGCGCTACCAGGACATCATCAGCAAGCTGGGGCTGCGCCGTTAATTGAGTTCGCGAACCCGCTTTCGATGAACCATCGGGGCGGGTTCGTGTTCTATGGATCGAGTGCGCCGAAACGACCGGAGCGTGAGATCGATCCAAGGACCGCCGGGCCGACGCAAGCAACGTCCCCATCCACCACGAAGCAAAAAAGACGTTGTTTTCGCGGGTCCGGCATCAATCCGGTCGCTCATGACATGGATTCCGAAAAGGACCAAAGATGTTCAAGATTTATCGCAAGGAACTGATGTGGGGCGGGCGGAAGCTCACCCTCGAGACCGGACGCATCGCACGCCAGGCGGACGGGGCCGTCCTCGCCACCTATGGCGACACCATGGTGCTGTGCACCGCGGTCGGCGCGAAATCGCCGAAGCCGGGCGTGGATTTCTTCCCGCTCACCGTCAATTACCAGGAAAAGACCTTTGCCGCCGGCAAGATACCGGGCGGCTTCTTCAAGCGTGAAGGCCGCCCGACCGAGAAGGAGGTGCTGACCTCGCGCCTCATCGACCGGCCGATCCGCCCGCTGTTCCACCCCGCCTACCGGAACGAGACGCAGGTCATTTGCACCGTCCTCAGCCACGACCTGGAGAATGATCCGGATATCGTCGCGCTGGTCGGCGCCTCTGCCGCGCTCACCATCTCCGGCATTCCCTTCATGGGCCCGATCGGCGCCGCGCGCGTCGGCTATGTCGAGGGCCAGTATGTGCTGAACCCGACTGCGGAGCAGCTCAACAATTCAGGCCTCGACCTGGTGGTCGCCGGCACCGCCGAAGGCGTGCTGATGGTCGAATCCGAAGCGAAGGAGCTGAGCGAGGAAGTCATGCTGGGCGCGGTCAATTTCGGCGCCGTCGAATACCAGCACGTGATCAACGCCATCATCGACCTGGCCGAGCAATGCGCCAAGGAGCCATGGCCGCTGGCCGAGGAAAGCCCGGAGAAGAAGGCGGTCTGGGCCGCCTTGCAATCGCAATTCTCCGATGACCTGCGCGCGGCCTATGCGGAGCAATCCAAGCAGGCCCGCACCGACAAGATCGACGAAGTGAAGAAGAAGGCGAAGGAAGCGATCGGCGGCGAGGACCAGGCCAAGGCCGACCTGGTCGGCAAGCTGTTCAAGGATCTCGAGCGCGACATCGTGCGCGGCGACATCGTGAAATCCGGCAAGCGCATCGACGGCCGCGACGGCAAGACGGTGCGTCCGATCTCGGCCGAGGTCGGCATCCTACCGCGCGCTCACGGTTCCGCCCTGTTCACCCGCGGTGAAACGCAAGGCCTGGTGGTGGCGACCCTCGGCACCGGCCAGGACGAGCAGATCATCGACGCGCTGGAAGGCGAATATCGCCAGACCTTCATGCTGCATTACAATTTCCCGCCCTATTCGACCGGCGAAGCGGGACGCATGGGTTCGCCCGGCCGGCGCGAGATCGGCCACGGCAAGCTGGCCTGGCGCGCGATCCATCCGCTGATGCCCGCGAAGGAGGATTTCCCCTACACCATCCGCATCGTCTCGGAGATCACCGAGAGCAACGGCTCCTCGTCGATGGCGACGGTGTGCGGAACATCTCTCAGCATGATGGATGCGGGCGTGCCGCTGAAGCGTCCGGTGGCGGGCATCGCCATGGGATTGATCAAGGAGCCGACGGGCTTTGCCGTGCTCAGCGACATCCTGGGCGATGAAGATCATCTCGGCGACATGGATTTCAAGGTCGCCGGCACCGATGCGGGCATCACCGCCCTGCAGATGGACATCAAGATCACCTCGATCACGCACGAGATCATGCGGATCGCGCTGGAGCAGGCCAAGGGCGGCCGCCTCCACATCCTCGGCGAAATGGCCAAGGCACTGAACAATGCGCGCGAGGCGGTCAGCCAGAACGCGCCACGCATCACCGTCATCAACATCCCGAAGGACAAGATCCGCGAAGTGATCGGTTCGGGCGGCAAGGTGATCCGCGAGATCTGCGAAGTCACCGGCGCCAAGATCGACATCGAGGACGATGGCACGATCAAGGTCGCGGCGGTCGACGCCAACGCGGCCCAGGCCGCCATCAACTGGATCCGCGGCATCGTGGCGGAGCCGGAAGTGGGCGTGGTCTATGACGGCAAGGTCGTGAAGATCATGGATTTCGGCGCCTTCGTGAACTTCCTCGGGAGCCGCGACGGCCTCGTCCACATCTCCGAGCTTTCCCCGCAGCGGGTGAAGACCGTCGGCGACGTGGTCAATGTCGGCGACACGGTGAAGGTGAAGGTCATCGGCATGGACGATCGCGGCAAGGTGAAGCTGTCGATGAAAGCCGTCGACCAGAAGACCGGCGAAGACATCAGCCAGAAGGCCCGCGAGGTCGCCCACAATGTCGGCGAACAGCCGGCGATGTGACGACGTGCGACCTTGTTGCACGCAGGTCGTTGGTGCACTGGCACGATAGGGTCCCGCACTTCCCCCACCTCAACCCTCCCCCGTATCGGGGGAGGGCGTTTCCTTTTCCTCCCCCAGAATGGGGGAGGGTAGGGAGGGGGAAGCCGTCGCACGATCAAGGGCATCGTTGCACATGACCATCCAAATCCCCCGCATCATCGGGCATCGCGGCGCGGCGCAGGCGGCGCCGGAGAACACGCTGGAGAGTCTGCGCGAGGCGAAGCGGCAGGGCGCGGCCTGGGTCGAGGTCGATGCCAAGCTGACGGCGGACAATCAAATCATCCTGCTGCATGACGACCTGGTCGACCGCACCACCAGCGGCAAAGGCGCGGCGGCGCAGATGAGTCTGGCCGAGATCCGCGCGCTCGATGCCGGATCGTGGTTCGCACCGGCCTGGAAGGGCGCGAGGGTCCCGACCCTCGAAGAGCTGGTGGCGGAGCTCGCCGCCCTCGGCCTCAATTGCAATGTCGAGATCAAGCCTTGTCCGGGGCGCGAGCATGTGACGGCGGAATTCGTGGTGCGGGAGCTGCAGCGCCTGTGGCCGGCTCAGGCCGAGAAGCCGCTCATCTCCTCCTTCGCCTATGATTCGCTGCATGTCGCCAATCGCCTGGCACCGGAATTCCCGCGCGCCGTCCTGGTCGAAGAGGTGCCGGGCAACTGGAAAGACCTGTGCGAAGGGGTGAATGCGATCGCCCTCAACCCCTGGCACAAGACCCTGACACCGGAATGGACAAAGACGATCAAGAAGGCCGGCTATCAGGTGGTGAGCTACACCGTCAACGAAACGGCCAGGGCGCGCGAGCTGTTCGACTGGGGCGTGGACGGGGTGTTCTCGGACGTGCCGGGGCTGCTGCTGAAGGATCTGGGAGAGTAGCTCTCCCGTCCCCACACCCAGGCTCCTCCGCTCCCTTCTGGGGAGGAAAAAATCAGTGAGGGCAGGGGGGTAAACGCCGAAAGCGAAAGTGCTATAATGCCACCCGGGAAGCGGCCATCTGGCCGAGTGGGAGAAGTGATTTGAAAGCGCTGAACACAATCCTGATGTCGGGGCGCGAGGTGTTGCCGCTGGTGGAAGGCGGCAAGGGCATCTCGGTCTCCAACGGCGAATCCTCCGGCGCCTGGGCGCTGGCGGGGGGCGTCGGCACCTTCTCCGGCGTCAACGCCGATTCATACGACGCGCAGGGCCGCGCCATCCCGCAGCTCTATTACGGCAAGACCCGGCGCGAGCGGCACGAGGAGCTGCTGGCCTATGCCATCAAGGGCGGCATCGCCCAGGCCAAGATCGCGTGGGAATCCTCCGGCGGCAAAGGCCGCATCCACATGAACGTGCTGTGGGAGATGGCGGGTGCGGAGCGCGTGCTGCACGGCGTGCTCGAAGGGGCGAAGGGCCTCATCCACGGCGTCACCTGCGGGGCAGGCATGCCGTACCGCATCGCGGAGATCTGCGCGCAATATGGCGTGCATTATTATCCGATCGTCTCCTCCGCCCGCGCCTTCCGCGCCCTGTGGAAGCGCGCCTATCACAAGTTCCAGGATTGGCTGGGGGCCGTGGTCTATGAGGACCCGTGGCTCGCCGGCGGACACAACGGCCTCAGCAATGTCGAGGACCCGACCAAGCCGGGCGACCCCTATCCGCGCGTCAAGGAACTGCGCGATGTGATGCGCGACGAATGCGGGCTCAGCACAACGCCGGTGGTGATGGCTGGCGGCGTGTGGTGGCTCTCCGAATGGGAGCACTGGCTCGACAATCCGGAGATCGGCCCGGTCGCCTTCCAGTTCGGCACGCGCCCCTTGATGACGCAGGAAAGCCCGATCTCCGAAGCGTGGAAGAAGCGCCTGCTGCAGCTGAAGAAGGGCGATGTGTTCCTGAACCGCTTCTCGCCCACCGGCTTCTACTCATCGGCGGTCAACAACGCCTTCATCGAGGAACTGCGCCTGCGCTCCGAGCGCCAGGTGGCCTACAGCCAGCACAAGGTGGGCGAGCATAGCGAGCCCTTCCCCGTCGGCGCGCGCGGCCGCCTCGTCTATCTGACTGCCCCCGACAAATTGCGCGCCGAGCAATGGGTGGCCCAAGGCTACAACGAAGCGATGCGCACGCCCGAATCGACCTTGATCTTCGTGACGGGCGAGAAGGAGAACGAGATCCTCACCGACCAGATCAATTGCATGGGGTGCTTGAGCGCCTGCATGTTCTCCAATTGGTCGCAGAACGAGCAGGGCACGACGGGCAAGAAGGCCGACCCGCGCAGCTTCTGCATCCAGAAGACGCTGCAGGAGATCAGCCACTCCGACCGCATAAACGACCAGCTCATGTTCGCCGGCCACAACGCCTACCGCTTCGCAAGCGACCCGTTCTACAACAACGGCTTCATCCCGACGGTGAAGCAGTTGGTGGAGCGGTTGGTGACGGGGTACTAGGCGAAAGAAGACGTGCTGCGGTCGGTAGCGACGGTTTCAGCTGTGCGGCTACCTTTCGGCTTTATCAAATTAACCGCACTTTAGCTTGCCAACGTTGATAGATCATTCCGATAGCTCTGCAGGATGGTACAAACGCCAATCCGGTGAGTAAGCAGGCTGCTGCATATTGTAATCGAGATAGAAATCGTGGTGTAGGCCCAGAGCGCGCAGTTTTGCGTAGCTGTGCTGTGGGTAGCCAACCTTCTGCATCAGAAAGCCGATGGACTGGTGGTAGGGATATCGATAGTCGAGGTCCTTTAATATCTTTAGCAGACGATCTACAGAGACTCTGACCTTGGCTGCTCGGTAAGCCTTCAACACCAGAGAAATTCCTCCCGCATAAGCAGGGCGAACAGCGATGTCGACGAGTGTGCGTTCCAAGTTGGTAACAGCGAGCGTTTCGGAGTCGGAGTGGCGTATTTCCTCAACCCCAAGCCCCTTTGTGTGCTTGCCGGAGACAATCGTGAAAGATAGATCGCCAAGACCGTAGATGAGATTCGACAATCGCTGCGCTTTCTTGAATGCGTTGTCGATGCGATCTTGCGCCAGGGCACCGGAAGGGTCCGGTTTTGGACTTTGCTCAGAGTTCAAATAGAGAAGTTTCGGGTTTACATTTGCTAGTCCGTGCAGATTCAAAGCTGTTGCATAGCAAAGGTAGGCTTTCGCCTGTATGGAGAGGGCGAGCGCATATGGGGAAGCTCTTCCAAATGAGTAACGAACGATTTGTCGGCCATATCGGTCTGAGACAAATGTTTGCGAACGTGCGATTCTTTGGTTTGTCAGGAATTCGACAAATTCATCCGTCGATGTTCGCCGAGCCAGTTCCCAAGTTGCCCGATTTTTGGTGAGGACGTCCTCAAGTTGCGATTTTGAGTAGACTTGTTGGGGCGCTCTTTGGAACGCCAGAACGATGTTTTGCTTTGCAAGGGTTAGGCGGCTTGGTTTTGGCATTTGCGTGTATCGTGGTTCCTGCTTCGGTATATATACCGAAGCAGCTTCTACGATAGGAAGATTCGAGGTATAGGTTGGTATATATACCAACCTATACGACGTGAATGGCCAAGCTGAAGATATGGTATTTAATTGATATCATTCTTAGATTTTCAATGCGCATGGGTAGCGTTTTGCATTTCCGGTTACATATTCTGTTCGTAACCGGAAACAAATTAGATCTTGTATCCAGTAACACTCACCACTATATTTCCGGTAACACGGAGTGTTGCTATGTCACGCAAGTCAGTAAACAGAGTTCCAGCTAATGAACGCGTACTCCAGTCCCGCCAACGCCAACGCCAAGCGGGTTTTAAGCGAGTCGAAGTCTTAGTGCCTGCTCATCAGGTCGACCAGCTCAAAACATTCGTAGCGCAGTTGCGTCATGGATCGGACTCGGAGGCGATTTCAAATCTGCGCAAGCTTGTCGCCAGCGCGTACAAGCGTTTTCACGCGTCGTGTCTGGATAACATCAGCGTAGATCCTGAGAGAGCAGAATTCGCTGATGGTGCTGTTGTGGCCGCTGCTCTGATGCACCGGGGCAATGCCGAAGCTTATAAACTTGGCCGAGAAATCAGAAGTCTGATCAAGTAATGCCGCTAACTCCTCTTCAACGGCTCGCGATAAAGACGCTCAAACCCTTTCGAACGACCAAAGACTACGTTGGCGGTGGAGCGGCACTAAACAAATCCTGGCAACGATTGTCAGATGACATGGATATCTTTCGGGATGAATTTCGTTCATTCCCACGTGACGTGCGGCCGGAGTTGGCGGCGCTGAAGGATGCAGGCTTTAGCGTAGATGTGACCAGCGACAATGAATGGACAGTTGAAGCCATCCTTCGACAGTATGGCGAGGAGACCAGGATACAGTGGATGTGGGATCCTGAAACCTGCAAGCGCTTCTTCCCGGCCCAGGATGATGAGGACTTAGGTTATCGTCTTCATCAGGCAGATGCTGCTGTGAACAAAGTTCTTTGCGCGTCTCGCCGCCAAAAAGCGGCGCGAGATGCAGTGGACCTCATAAATATCGTTAACCGCTACTGTCCTCTTGGACCGCTGGTTTGGGCGGTCGTCGGCAAGGATCCCAACCAAACACCGCCCGCAATCATCAAGAGCCTACGGAGTAACGCGTTCGGCTACTCCGATGATGAGATTAGAACTGTCCGCATGGAACACGAGGCGGCCATTGGCCGCGACGAACTGCGCAAGATCCTTACACCAGCATTCGATGCTGCAAGCCGTTATTGTGACGAAGTCGCTCCAAACGACTACCTAGGCCATCTTTTCATTGATCAAAATGAAGTGCCAATGGAGGCCGATGCGGACTATATCAAAAATGGTCGCGTGCGCACTCTTCCAGTCCAAGACTTTTCTGTATTGCCATCCATTCCTGAAAAATAGTTCGATTGCCGCCGCCGAGTCACTCCCAAACACACTCCGCTACAGGGACAGGTGTTGAGAACCCCTTTAGCTGCCGCTGCTCCGCCGCCTTGAACACCGACGCGTCGCCGTGCTCGGTGCGCACGGTTTCCGAGACCAGGATCTGATCCGCCGCCGCTTCGCTGCACAGGCGCGCGGCGAGCTGCACGGTCGATCCGAAGAGGTCGTTGCTGTCCTCCACCGGCTCGCCGCTGTCGAGGCCGATGCGGACGTGGATCGGCTCCTGGCTGTGCTGGTTGTAGTGGCGGAACTCGCGCTGGATGCGGATCGCGCATTCGACGCCGCGCTGGCTGTCGGGGAGCACGGCCATGATGCCGTCGCCGGTGTGCTTCACCTCGCGCCCCGCGCAGGCGGCAAGAGAGCGGCGCACGATCGAATCATGCGCGCGGATGAGCTCGGTCGACAGGCGGTCGCCGAGGCGCGTGGTCATTTCAGTCGAGCCGACGATATCGGTGAACAGGATGGCGCGGTGGCCGGGATCGAGGTTGCTGCCGGGCTGCTGACCCGGCTGCGGCGCGGGATCCTGGATGCGGCCGAGGAACGCTTCGACCGCGGCGAGCGGCACCTCCATCACTTCGCCGGCGACATGGCCATGAGCCTCGCGATGCACGGACTGGGCCGCTTCCTTGTTGGGCGCATCGACCAGGCAGAAGATCGTGCCGCGCGACTCGTCGAACCAATAGGTCAGGAACTTGACCCCATACCGGTCCTGGACCTCGAGGTCCTTGCGGTGCGCCTCCGCGACGTCCGCAGCCGTCGTTTCCCACACATCGTGGCGGTCCATGAAAATCGGCATGCAAATCTCCACTAGCCAATCGAATTCGTTCACGGGTCCGCGCCGCTTCATTATAGGCCCGCTGGTGGAGCGTGCGTTAGCGCTGATGGACTACGCGGGCCTGAGGACGATGCAATCAGGATTTGGCCATTGCACAGCGCTGCGCGTGAAAATTTCCTTAGTTCAATGTCCCGAGACAGTTAAGGGCATTGCGAGCCAACCGTAGGCCCCATTTTACACCAGGTTTTGCGAGAGGGAACGAGTCACGCGCGATTGCGTTTCCTATGGTCGCGCATCGCTTGCGCATCGGATTCACCACACTATTTTCAGCCCTAGACGACAGAGGATCTCCTGTTGAGCAAACCCTTGCACCACCTCCACCCCGCTGCCGCCACCTCCACCGCCCCCACGCTCTACGGCGCCGCCTACAACGTCTATGTCCGCGCGGTGCGGCTGGCTTTGGCGGAGAAGGGCGTGCATTACAAGCTGGTCGAAATCGATCTCGGGGCGGAGGAAGGAGCGCCGGCAAATTATCTGCACCACCAGACCTTCATGCGCATCCCGGCCTTCGAGCATGAGGGGGAGCGGCTCTATGAAGCCAGCGCCATCACGCGCTATATCGACGAGGCATTCGACGGGCCAGCCCTGATGCCGCTCTCGCCCCGCGCCCGCGCGCGCGTCAACCAGATCATCAGCGTCATCGAAAATTACGGCTATGGTCCGATGGTGTGGAGCATCTTCGTGGAACGCTGCCGTGCTGCGGTCGCCGGGCGCGGCGCCGACGAAGTGAAGATCGCCGCCGCGATCCCGCAGGTCG
>DASRRI010000131.1:0-82886 GCA_035695765.1 Dongiaceae bacterium | reverse complement strand
GCCGATCGCTGCCTTGGGCCCGTCCGCGCCGATCTCGAAATCCTGGATCTCGTCCTGGACGATGCGCCCGCCATTGCGCGTCACGTCTTCCGCCAGCGTGCGCACCAGGCGATAATTGTCGAGGACGTAGGAATTCTCCGGATAATAGACCGCATGCTTGTAGATCGGCTGCAGGCTCGGCTCGAACTGCCGGATCTCCTCGGCCTTCAGAATCTCGAACTTGACGCCGCGGCGCGTCTGCAGCTCCAGGTCCCATTGGTAGGATTGGAACCTGGCATCGCTTTCGAAGATGCCGAGCCAGCCGGTATCCTGGATGATGTCGCGGCAACCGGCCGCAGTTGCAAGCTCCTTGTGCGCCGCCAGCGCCTCGACCAGCAGCGAGCGCAGCGCGATGGAAATTTCCTCCACCTTCGCCTCGCCGCTCGACCGCAGGAAGCGCCACAGCCACGGCGCCAGCTTGGGCAGATACGACCAGCGGATGGCGAGCGGTCCCAGCGGATCGGCGAGGTATTTCGGCACGTCCCACAGAACGCCCGGCGTCGCCACCGGAATGCAGGATTCGGTCGCAATGACGCTGGCATTGCCCTTGGAAGCGCCCTCGCCCGGTCCCCTTTTGTCGACGATGGTCACCTGGTGCCCGTCGCGTTGCAGCCAGAGCGCCGCCGAGCAGCCGACGATGCCGGCGCCGATCACCAGAACTTTCTTCCCCACCTATCCCCCCATCACTTGGCCGTCAGCCGCTCGATCAGCCGCGCCCGCGCTTCCGTCGCGCCCGGCTTGAGCGCGTGAGCAAAGACATGCCGGTCGAGGAAGTATCCCGTCAAGCGCAAGCCGGCGATCAGATCACCGCGGCCCGGCTTCTCGCGGTCGCGGATCAGGAACGACGGCAGCGGCAGCAGCCTGTCCTTATGCAGCTTGCCCGCCTCCGCCGTCACCGCGCGTCCGGTCTTCGGCGAGACATAGGCCAGCCCCTCCGTCTCCCCCGTCACCGCACATTGCGAGAGGTCGAGGCCGAAACCGAGCGAAGATAAGAGCCGCGCTTCCCAGCGATTGTACTGGGTCGGCCAGTCCGCGGCCTGGCGCGACAGCTGCTCCACCAGGGCTGCGAAATCGTCGAACACGTCCTCATGCGGCTCGCGTTCGGGCAGCGCGGCGTCCAACGTCGCGCACGCCGCGCTCAAGGCCGCTAGCCGCGCCGGGTCCGCCATGCACAAGGCGGCGTGCGGCGCGCTCAGCTCCACCTGGAAGCGTCCGAGATGCTCGGTGAGGCGCGCGTGCCAATGGGCAGTGACCGCATTGCCGATCTCCACCACCGCGCGCTGGCGCCGGCCGGTCCCGCCTTTGACGATGCCGAGATGCCGTCCATGCTCGCGCGTCAGCACAGTCAGGATGGCATCGCTCTCGCCATGCCGCCGCGCCGCCAATACGAAGCCTTGATCCTGCCAGTCCATCGGGCCAGACGCTGCCCGGTCCGCGCTTTGAAATCCAGCCCTATTGCGTCGGCTGGCCGGCCGCGGCGAGCGATGCCGGGCGCACCCGTTCATAGACCAGGGGATCCATGCCGTCGGCTGCCGCCAAGAGACGGTCGAGGCCAGCCGCGAAGATGTCCTTGATGGAAGCAGCCAGGCGATCGGCGAGCGCGCCGTCGATGCGGGGCGAACAGACGAAGTAGCCGAGCGTTTCAGCCAGCGGCATCGCCTCTTTCACCGTCACCGCCGCCTCCGTGGCGGAAGCGAAGCCGGACGCATATTCCGCGACGAAGACCGAGACGCGGCGGTGCTCCAGCAGAACCGCGAGCCGGCTGGTATCGGTGACACGCATCGCCGGTATGCCAAGCTCTTCCAGGGCATGGTCGCCGAGGGTGCCGCGCTGGACTGCGATCTCATGCTGCTTCAGATCCTCGATCGTCTTGGGCGGGTTCGGCATGTCGGTGGTGACGAACACCGTCGTCACGATGCGTCGCGTCGGTGCGACCCAATGGTAGGATGCCTCGTTCTTTGGCGTTCGCGCGACGAACGGATGGCACTGACGATATCCGCCCGCCACTTCCTGCAGCGAGCGCTGATAGGGCAAATTCTGGAAACCTTCGATCGGAACGTTCGCCTTCTGCGCGGCGAGGCGCGCCAGCTCCACCCAATAGCCGGTCAGCTTGCCATCCTCCCATCGGACATTGGGTGGGGTTCGGCCCACCAGCATTTCGATTCCGACGTCATCCGCAGAGGCAGGCTGTACGACCAGCCCGAGCACTGTCGCCAGCACCAGAGTCGAAATCGGCTTCACTTTGTGCATCGTCATGGCGATCGCGGCCCCAGCGCAGCCGATCACGAACCGGCCCTACTGCAGACAATGAACGTAGTGTGGTTAAGCGAACACTAAGCACAAGAGGTGCAAGCGGCTAGCTTTCGAAATCCAGCCCCATCTCGCGGTAGCGCTCCGGGTCTTCCTGCCAGTTCTCGCGCACCTTGACGAACAGGAACAAATGCAGCCTGCGCTCCAGCATCGCCTCGAGTTCGGCCTGGGCTGCTTCGCGGACTTGCTTGATGCGGTTGCCGCCTTTGCCCAGCACGATCGCCTTCTGGTTGTCGCGCGCGACATAGATGATCTGCGAGACCTTGGCGCTGCCGTCCTTGAATTCCTCCCACGCCTCGGTCTCGACCGTCAGCGCGTACGGCACTTCCTCGTGCAACTGGCGGAACAGATGCTCGCGCGTCACTTCCGACGCCAGCAGGCGCACCGGAAGGTCGGTCAGCTGGTCGTCCGGGAAGTGGTGCGGCCCTTCCGGCAGATGCGCGACCACTTCGTCCATCACATCTTCGACGCCGTCGCCGGTCTCCGCCGAGATCATGAAAACCTGCTCGAACGTGAACAGCGCGTTCAGTTCGCCCGCCAGCTTCAGCAGGCTCTCGTGCTTGACCGCATCTACCTTGTTGATAGCGCAGATTGCCTGACGCTGGTCTCGCTTCAGTCCATCGATGATCGCGCGGGTATCGCCGTCGATCTTCTTCTTCGTGGCATCGACCAGCAGGACAATGCGGTCGGCGTCCCCTGCCCCGCTCCAGGCGGCCGCCACCATCGCGCGGTCGAGCCGCCGCTTGGGCGCGAAGATGCCGGGCGTGTCGACGAACACCACTTGCGCGGCGCCCCGCAAGGCGACGCCGATGACGCGCCGGCGTGTGGTCTGCACCTTCGGGCTGACGATCGAGACCTTGGCGCCGATCAGGCGGTTGAGGAGCGTCGATTTGCCGGCATTGGGCGCGCCGATCAGCGCGACGAAGCCGCAACGCGTCACCGCTTCGGTCACGGGCGCAATTCCGCGATCAGCGAAGCCGCTGCCGCCTGTTCAGCCGCGCGCTTGGACTTGCCGCTTGCCTTGGCGGCGCGCTTGCCGGTGACCCGCACTTCGACAGTGAAGGTCGGGTCGTGCGGCGGGCCACTCGATTCCACCACCTGATAGATCGGCAGCGGAAGGCCTGCTGCCTGTGCCCATTCCTGCAGAGCCGTCTTGGCATCCTGCGGCGGCTGGGAATCGGCAGCGACCAGCTCGGCCCAATGACGCTCCACGAACTGGCGCGCCGCATCCAGCCCGGCATCGAGATAGATGGCGCCGATCACCGCCTCGCAGGCATCGGCCAGGGTCGCGGCGTTGTCGCGCCCGCCGCCCTCCGCTTCGCCGCGCGAAAGGATGAGACGGCTGCCGAGGTCGATCGCGCGCGCGACATGGGCAAGGCCTTCCTGGCGTACGAGAGCGGCCAGGCGCTTCGCCATCGCGCCCTCATCTTCCTTGCCAAAGGTGCGATAGAGCATCTCCGCCACCACCAGGCCGAGTACGCGATCGCCGAGGAACTCCAGCCGCTGATTGTCCTGGCCGCCCTTCTGGCGCGGGCCCTGCCGGCCCGTGCGGCGCGTCAAGGCGCTGGGGTGGGTGAGTGCGATCCGCAGCAGGTCCGGGTCGCCGAAGCTGTGCCCCAGGACCTGCATCAAGTGCTCAAGCGGCGCGTCGCCATCCTTTGTCATTCACTCGATCACGTTCAGCAGCCGGCCGAAACGCAGGGCCGTGACCCAGGTGACCGGGTTGTACCAGCGGAATTCGCTGCCATACGACCAGAACAGGATCTTGGCCGGGCCGATGAGATTCTCCTTGGGCACGAATCCGACCTTGCCAAGCCAGTCGGTCTTGCCGGCATCGATTTCGGCCTGGAGCTTGGCGGCCTTCAGCGCCGCCTGATCCTCGTCGGTGCTGCTAGTCTGCAGGCGCGATTCGTCCCACATGCGGCTGTCGTTCGAGCGGTCGCGATTGTCGCCCATCATGAAATAATGATCGGGCGGCACGACATAGGTTGGCGTGTCGTCGAGGCCGCCGAGATCGCCCTCCGCCTCGATGACGGGATGGGTGACGCCACCGGGCAAGGTCTCGAGATATTGCGGGATCGGCCGCTCCGTCGGATCGTCGGGATCGACGAAATCCTCGACGCGCTGGCGCTGCACCGCCTCGCCGTTGATGTTGAGCACACCGGCCCGCATCTGGATCCTGTCGCCCGGCAGGCCGATCACGCGCTTGATGAAATCGGTTTCAGGCTCTCCCGGCGGGCGGAACACCACCACGTCTCCGCGCTTCGGCGCGCCCTCCCAGATCCGCCCTTCTACCGGCACGATGCCGCCGGGGAACGAAAACCTGCTGTAGCCATAGGCAGTCTTCGACACGAAGAGATAGTCGCCGACCAGCAAGGTCGGGATCATAGATCCGGAGGGAATATTGAACGGCTCATAGGCGAAGGTCCGGATGACGATCGCGATGACGGCCGCCCACAGCAGCGTCTTGACGATTTCCCAGAATTCGCTGAAAGCGCCGGAAGTTTTACGTGACATGAGGACTCTTCGTTACACGGGACTGAGGGGCGCGAGCGCCGCCTCGCCCGACCGCGGGGGATCAAGCCAGCAGGGGGCGCCAAAGTCAAGAAACTCCCCGATTCCGCTCGGTTGTCTTTTCATCCAGTTTTTCAGCGGCTTGGGCGCGTTCAGGCCGGGTTGGCGGAGATGATCACGATGGCCTGGGCCTGTGGAAAATCGTCGGTGATGGTGAGGTCGATCTGCACCACCATGCCCGGCGGCGTGATGGCCTGCAGCCGCTTCAGCGCCCCGCCGGTCAGTTTCAGGGTCGGCTTGCCGGACGGCAGATTGACCACTCCCATGTCGCGCCAGAACACTCCGGCATTGAGACCGGTTCCCAGCGCCTTGGCGCACGCCTCCTTGGCCGCGAACCGCTTGGCATAGGACGCCGCGCGCTGCGCCCGCCGGTCCGATTTGGCGCGCTCGACGTCGGTGAAGATGCGATTGATGAAGCGCGCGCCCCAGCGCTCGATGGATTTCTCCACGCGCCGGATGTCGATCATGTCGTTGCCGATGCCGAGGATCATGCGTCGATCAGCCGCGGGCCCGGTCGACCGAGCTGATCGACGGCGTGGCGCGCAAGGCGGCGATGATGTTGGTCAGATGCCGCACGTCCTTAACCTCCACATCCACCAGCACCTCGAAGAAATCGATCGAGCGGTTGGTGATCTTGAGGTTGGAGATATTGCCGAGGTTCTTGCCGATCACCGTGGTGAGGCTGCCGAGGCTGCCAGGCTGATTGGTGATGACGACTGAGAGGCGCCCGACGTGATGATCGGTGGCGTTCGGATCCTGGTCCCACGCCACGTCGAGCCAGCGCTCCGGCGTCTCCGCGAAACTCTCGAGCGTCTCGCAGTCGATGGTGTGGATGGTGACGCCCTTGCCGGTGGTGACGATGCCGACGATGCGGTCGCCCGGCAGCGGATGGCAGCAGCCGGCGAAATGCATCGCCATGCCGGGGATGAGGCCGCGGATCGGGATCGCGTTGCTGCCCTTGGCGGCCCTGGCGCGCTGGCGGTTGAGCGGAATGACCTTGTCCGGCGCCACCTTGGCGCGGGTTCCGGGGAAGATCGCGTTCACCACTTCGCGCGCCCCCAGCATGCCTTCGCCGATCTGCGCCAGCAGGTCTTCCGACTCCTCCGCCTTGAATTTCTTCAGCACGCCATCCAGCGACTTGTCGGCATATTCGTAGCCTTCGTGCTGGAACTCCTTCTGGATCATCGCCCGGCCAAGCTCGATATATTGCGCGCGCTGCTGGGTGCGGATGAAGCGCCGGATGCAGGCGCGCGCCTTGCCGGTGACAACGAAGCGCTCCCAGGTCGGCGATGGCGTCTGCGCGCGCGAATTGACGATCTCCACCTGGTCGCCGTTATGCAGCTCGCTGCGCAGCGGCACGATACGGCCGTTGATCTTGGCGCCGACGCAGGTGTTGCCGACCTCGGTATGGACTGCATAGGCGAAATCGACCGGCGTCGCGCCGCGCGGCAGAGCAATCAGATCGCCCTTGGGCGTGAAGCAGAACACCTGGTCCTGGAACATCTCCAGCTTGGTGTTCTCGAGGAATTCCTCTGGACCCGCCGCGTGCTCCAGGATGTCCAGCAGCTCGCGCAGCCAGCGATATTGCCGCCCTTCGAGCTGCGGCCGGCCCTGCTTGTATTGCCAGTGCGCCGCGACGCCGAGCTCCGCCACCTCGTGCATCTCGTAGGTGCGGATCTGCAGCTCGATGCGATGGCGCAGCGGCCCGATCACCCCGGTATGGAGCGAGCGGTAATTGTTCGGCTTGGGTGTCGAGACGTAATCCTTGAAGCGGCCTGGGATCATCGAATAGTGGCTGTGAATGACGCCGAGAGCCTGATAGCAGGCGGTCACATCCTCGACGATGATGCGGAACGCCATGATGTCCGAGAGCTGCTCGAACTCCATGCGCTTGTTCTGCATCTTGCGCCAGATCGAATAGGGCGTCTTTTCACGGCCCGATACGCTGCACGTGACGCCGTCATCGGTCAGCACCTTGCCCAGCTCGGCGATGATCTGGTCGGCAAGGTCCGTCCCCTGCTCGCGCAGGAAGCTGAGGCGCTGCACGATCGAGGCGTAGGCTTCCGGATAGACCTGCGCGAAGGCAAGGTTCTCGAGCTGGTCCTTGATCTCGTGCATGCCCATGCGCTCGGCGAGCGGGGCATAGATCTCCAGGGTTTCGAGCGCGATGCGGCGGCGCTTCTCCGGATCCTTGATGAAGTGGATGGTCTGCATGTTGTGCAGCCGGTCCGCCAGCTTCACCAGCAGCACGCGGATGTCGTTGGACATCGCCAGCACCAGCTTGCGGAAATTCTCCGCATGCTTGGTGTGGTCCGACTGCAGCTCCAGGCGCGACAGCTTGGTCACGCCATCGACCAGCTGCCCGATCTCCTTGCCGAACATCTTCTCGATCTGATCGAGCGTCGCCTCGGTATCCTCGACCGTGTCATGCAGCAGGCCGGTGATGATCGAGGCGGAATCGAGCTTCAGCCGCGTCAGGATTTCCGCGACGCCGAGCGGGTGGGAGAAATAGGGATCGCCCGATGCCCGCGATTGCGAGCCATGGGCCTTCATGGAAAAAACATAGGCGCGGTTGAGCAGGTCCTCATCCGCGCCTGGATCGTAGGCCCTCACGCGCTCGACCAGTTCAAATTGCCTAATCATGGACTGAGCTGATCGATGTTGTGGCCGCATGGTTGAGTGACGTCACGTTTCGTTGCTGTGCCTCGCTCCACAGTCCCGCCAGTGGCCTCGTCCTCAACCCTGCGATAGCCCCGCCTTTGCCGGCAGGCGCCTATTCTTCGTCCGCGATCGCCGCGTCTTCGAACTCGCCATCGATCGCAAGGTCGGCATCGTCCGCCTCTTCCTTGCTGATCTGGGCCTGCTGCATTTCGGCCAACAGGTCGCCGGCACCGGCACCAAAGCCCGCGCCTTCCTCTTCCGGCTCGTCGGTCTCGACCTGGCGCTGCAGGCCCTTCACAAGGCTGTCGGCCAGCATATCGAGATTGACAGTGGCATCAGCGATCTCGCGCAGGGCCACGACCGGATTCTTGTCATTGTCGCGGTCGATGGTGAGCTGGCCGCCGGCTGACACCTCGCGCGCGCGCTGAGCGGCGAGCATGACCAGCTGGAACCGGTTCGGCACCTTGAGGACGCAATCTTCGACGGTTACGCGTGCCATTCTTCAAGTCTCTCCAGGAATTGGGCTAATCGATTGTAGCTAACCTATTATTGCACCACGTTCAAGCTTTGGGGCCCGGCGATTCCTGCAGGGGCCGGGTGACCTGGTCGCGGGGCAGCCGGGCGATCAGCTCCGAAATCCGCTCCCCCGTCGCCGGATGCCGCCAATCCGGCGCCAGATCCGCCAGCGGCAGCAGGACAAAGGCGCGCTCGGCCATCCTGGGGTGCGGCACAATTGGCGATGCTGGGCCGTTAAGGATCATTTTCCCAAATGCAATAATATCCAGATCAATCGAGCGGGCTTCGTTCCGCTCAACTCTTTGTCGACCCAGCTCCGCTTCTATGTCATGCAGTTTGGCGAGCACCTCCTGCGGTGCCAAGGCGGTCGCGGCGCGAACCACGCCGTTGACGTACCAGGGCTGATCGGAGGCCGGAACAGGCGCAGATTCATACCACGGCGAGCGCGCGAGGATCCGCAGGCCGGCCGCCGGGAACAGTTCCAGGACGTGCTCCAGCGTGGCCTTGGGAGGGCCGAAACGGGGGTGGGGGAGGTTCGCACCTAACCCAATGTATAGATCGTCAAGCATCGGTCAGTTCGGTCATAAATTGTGTCGGTACGACTGCGGGCGGTCCGGCTTGGGGAAGTTACAGGCCGCCGCAGACTATCCACCATATTCGAACGCCACACCCCAACGTGGCTTTGCGCAGACACTGATTATGCGAGGGCTAGAACCATGTTTAACCGATTTTACCCTAATGAGCGCGTGGCTTTGTTTATCGATGGCGCCAACCTGCATGCGGCCGCCCGGTCGCTCGGCTTCGATATCGATTACAAGCGGCTCTTGAAGCACTTCCAGGAGCAGTGCCACCTGATCCGCGCCTTCTACTACACGGCGCTGGTCGAGGATCAGGAGTATTCGCCGCTCCGGCCGCTGGTCGACTGGCTCGATTATAACGGCTTCACCATGGTGACCAAGCCGACCAAGGAATACACCGATTCCATGGGCCGGCGGAAAATCAAAGGCAACATGGATATCGAGCTTGCCATCGATGTCCTGGAGATGGCATCGCACCTGGACCATGTTGTCCTGTTCTCCGGCGACGGCGATTTCCGCAGGCTGGTCGAGGCGGTGCAGCGCAGAGGCGTGCGTGTCTCGGTCGTCAGCACCATCCGCTCCTCGCCGCCCATGGTGGCGGACGAGCTGCGGCGCCAGGCCGACAATTTCATCGAGCTCGAGGAGCTGTCATCGCTGATCGCGCGCCAGCATAACGGCGGCCGCGGCCACGGTGGGCAGAGCCCGCAGCACTCGACGCCGCAGGAACCCGCGGAGCCCACCGAAGCCGACGCTTCCTGAGCTTTCTTCTGATGCGCTAAGTTGAGCGCATGATTCTCCCTGATCGCGATTGTCCGCTTTGTCCGCGGCTGGTCGAATTTCGCCATGCCGCGCGCAAGAAGTTTCCCGACTGGCACAATGCTCCCGTCCCGCCCTTTGGACCGGACGAGGCGCGCCTGCTGATCGTCGGCCTTGCGCCGGGCCTGCAAGGCGCGAACCGGACGGGACGCCCCTTTACTGGCGACTTTGCCGGCAACCTGCTTTACGCCACTTTGAAGGAGTTCGGCCTCGCGCGCGGCAACTACGAGCAGCGGCCCGACGACACGTTGCAGCTGGTCAATTGCCGCATCTCCAACGCCGTCAAATGCGTGCCGCCGGAGAACAAGCCGACGCCGGAAGAGATCCGCATCTGCAACCGCTTCCTCAGCGACGAACTGGCGTCGCTGCCGAAGCTGACAGCAGTGCTGGCGCTCGGCTCGATCGCGCACGATGCCGTGCTGGTCGGCATGAGCCAGCGCAAATCGCTGGCGAAGTTCGCCCACGGTGCCCGCCATGACCTGCCGCGCGGGCTCAGCTTGTTCGATAGCTATCACTGCTCCCGCTACAATACGAACACCGGACGCCTCACGACGGACATGTTCCGCGACGTCGTCGGAAAAGCGGCGGCAGCGATCGCTTGAGTGCTTCGATACGCGCTATACTTGGTTATGAGCCGCGCTCCTGCGCCGGCGTGATCGCCGCGCGCATTGCTGCCTCGCCCCATCGCGCAACGATCTTTTCGCGGATATCGACCCCAAGCGTACCATAGAAGTACTGCGCGCCGAGATTGGAGGGCTCGATCTCCCATCGGCACGTCATGCCGCCCGCAAGCGCCAGCTCGGCGAGCCGCAGCATGAGGCGCGTCCCCGCCCTGCTGCCGCGCGCCGGCGCGCGGACGAAAACGTCGTCGACCCGGATGACATCGCCACCGGTCCAGATCGCAATATCGATGGTGTAGCTGACGAAGCCGATCAGTCCTGCGTCGTCTTCGGCGACCAGGGCGCGCAGCCGCGGCGGCCTCCCCGACAGGGCGGCCGCCAATTGCTCGACGCTGAATGCGAGCGTGTCGGTATTGCCCTCATATGCGACCAAGTCGCGGATCATGCGTTCGATCTCGGCCCATCCGCGGCAGTGGCATTGCGGATAATCATTCGGCCCTCTCGATCTTCGAGACGTTGAGCGCTACTCCCTATTGCGCCGGCTCAGCAGCCGCGACTGTTCACGCTTCCAATCCCGTTCCTTCTCGGCTTCGCGCTTGTCGACCTTGCGTTTGCCTTTGGCGAGGCCGAGCTGGACCTTGGCGATGCCGCGGTCGTTGAAATAGATCGAGAGCGGGATCAGCGTGATGCCGGCGCGCTGAGTCGCGCCTGTCAGCTTGTTGATCTCGCGCTTGCGCAGCAGCAGCTTGCGGGCGCGGCGCGGGGCGTGACTGAAATGCTTGGCCGCCTCGTATTCCGGGAAATAGGAATTGTAGAGGAAGAACTCGCCATCCTTCTCGGCGGCGAAGGCTTCGGCGATGGAAGCCCGGCCCAAGCGCAGCGACTTCACTTCGGAGCCGGTCAGCATCATGCCGGCTTCGATCGTGTCCTCGATCAGGTAGTCGTGGCGCGCCTTGCGGTTCTGCGCCGCAAAGCGCTGGGTCGCCGGGTCTCTCGCCATGATGTGATGCGGTCAGTTCAGCAGGCCGGCCTTGGTCAGCGCCGCCTGCACCTTCTGGCGCGAGGCTTCGGCAATCGGCGCCAAGGGGAGGCGCAACTCGGCCGAGGCCCGGCCGAGCAGGCTGGCGGCATATTTCACCGGGCCCGGGCTGGTCTCGCAGAACATTGCGTCATTGACCGGCGTCAGCCGCTCGTTGATCTGCATGGCATGCTTGAGGTCGCCCTCGCGCCAGGCCTTGTGCATCTCGGCCGTGAGGCGCGGCGCGACATTCGAGGTCACGGAAATGCAGCCCACCCCGCCCTGCGCAAGGAACGGCAGCGCCGTCCCATCCTCGCCGGACAGCATGATGAATTCCTTGTCGATCGCGAGCTTGGTGCGGATCGGCCGCACCAGGTCGGCGGTCGCGTCCTTCACCCCCACAATGCGCGGCAGCTTGGCGAGTCGCGCCATGGTCTCGACATTCATGTCCACCGCGCTGCGCGGCGGGACGTTGTAGATGAAGATCGGAATGTCCGTCGCGTCGTGGATCGCCTTGAAGTGCTGGTACTGCCCTTCCGGCGTCGGCTTGTTGTAATAGGGCAGCACGATCAGCGCGGCGTCCGCGCCCGCCTTCTGCGCATGCCTGGTGAGATCGATCGCCTCGTCGGTGGAATTGGAGCCGGTGCCGGCGATGACCGGCACGCGCCGGCGCGCCGCCTCGATGCACAGCTCGACAACGCGCTTGTGCTCATCGTGGCTCAGGGTCGGCGATTCGCCGGTGGTGCCGACCGGCACCAGGCCGTCGATTCCCTCCTCGATCTGCCATTCCACGAAACGCTGGAATCCCTGCTCGTCGACCGCGCCGTTCTTGAAGGGCGTGATCAGTGCGGTATTGGACCCCTTGATTTTGATCATCTTGCCCTTCCTTCCACCGGACTGTGACGCCGCGCACGAACGGGGACAATTGCCACGCCCGACGGTGGCTTTCAAGCTGCTGTTAAGGCTTTCTTTGCCACAATCTGCGTCCTGGCGGCTGCCTGGCCGAATTGCTCGGTCCGGACGCCATGGTTAAGATACAGCGTAGAGTGGCATATGAGGGTCAAAGTGCGGCGATTCTTGGGGATTTTGGCGGTCGCGCTTGGGGCGGCCGCGTTTTTCGTTTGTCAGCAGCAAGCCATCGCCGATTCGAGCGGCCTCAGCAGCCGCGACATCACGATCTACAAACAGGCTTTCGCGCAGGTCAAAAAGGACCGCTGGAAGGAAGCGCGGCGCATTGCCGCAAGCGCCAAGGATCCCCTGCCCGCGAAAGTGATCCAGTGGCTGGACCTGAGCCGGCCCGGGCCTGGGCGCGACTTCAAGGAGATGAGCGAGTTCCTGAAGGCAAATCCCGACTGGCCGTTGCGCTATACGCTGACCCAGCAGGCCGAGCGCGCGATGCCGCAATATCTGAAGCCGCAGGACACCCTGAAATGGTTCGGCGAGCGCGAGCCGACCACTCTTGAAGGTGCCATCACGCTGGCCGGCGCGCTGATCGCCACCCGCCAGGAAAAGCGCGCCGAGCAGGTGGTGCAGAGCGCGTGGATCGAGCTCGACTTTTCCAAGGATGATGAGCAGGTGCTCCTGCAGCGCTTCGGCCATCTGCTGCATGCGCAGCAGCATTGGGCGCGGCTCGACCGCCTGCTGTGGGACGGCGCATTCGACCAGGCCCAGCGCATGCTCCCCAAGGTCGATGCCGGACACCAGGCCCTGGCCAAGGCGCGCATGAAGCTGGCGAACCAGGCGAAGGATGCGCCGGCCGCGGTGGCGGCGGTTCCGCAAGAGCTGCGGAAGGACCCCGGCCTCACCTACGAGCGTGCGCGCCTCATGCGCCGGCAGGAGAAATTCGTCGAAGCCGCAAATCTGCTCGATCCGCCGCCACAGGGCGCGCTGCGGCCGGACCTGATGTGGGCGGAGCTGAAAAAGGCGTGCCGCGGCTCGCTCAATGACGGCAACGTCTCCGCCGCCTATCGCCTGGCGGCCGCGCACGGCACCAATAACGGCGAAAGCTTTGCAGAGGGCGAGTTCCTGGCGGGCTGGATCGCACTGCGCTTCCTCAACGATGCGCCGACCGCGATGAAGCATTTCACCGCGCTCTATGCCGGGACCACGTCCATCATCTCCCAGTCGCGGGGCGCCTATTGGGCGGGCCGCACGGCGGAGCAGATGGGAGATATGGCCAAGGCGCAGGATTGGTACAAGACGGCAGCCAAGGGCATGACCAGCTTCTACGGGCAGCTGGCCGCCGCGCACCTCAATGACGGGCGCGATCTGCATTTGTCCGGCACGCCCAAGCCGACAGCGAAGGAAAAGGCGCTGTTCGACAAGCGCGAGCTGGTGCGCGTGACCCGCATGCTGACCGCCCTCGGCGAAGGCGACCGCACGCGATTGTTCCTCAGCAAGTTGATGGAGTTGAGCTCCCGGCCCGCCGAGTATCAGCTGATCGCGGCGCTGGGTGTGGAAATCAACCGCAAGGACTTCGCCGTCGCAGTCGCCAAGGAAGCGCGCACCCGCGGCACCGAGATGATCGATTATCTCTATCCCGTCATCAAGCTGCCCGGCGGCAAGAATCCGGAGCCCGCTTTGGTGCTCGGCATCATCCGGCAAGAGAGCGCGTTCGACGTCGACGCCGTTTCCGATGCCGGCGCGCGCGGCCTCATGCAATTGCTGCCCGGCACCGCTAAGGGCGTCGCAAAACAGGCCGGCATCAAATTCGCCGGCAAGCGGCTATCGACCGATTCCAGCTACAACATCGCGCTCGGCCGCGCCTATCTCGACGAATTGCTGGACCGCTTCAGCGGTTCTTACGTCCTGACCGCGGCGGCCTATAATGCCGGGCCCAACCGGGTGCGGGAATGGATCTCGACCTATGGCGATCCGCGCCAGCGCTCAACGGATGTCATTGACTGGATCGAATCAATCCCGTTCGATGAGACCCGGAACTACGTGATGCGCATTCTTGAAAACACCCAGGTCTATCGCGCGCGCCTGAACAACGGTGCGGCGAACCTGCGGATCGCACAGGATCTCGGCATTGCCACTAAATTCTGACCCCACTCTCCCAGCCCTGGCCGACATCGAAGCCGCGGCGCGGCGCCTTTCCGGCCATGCGCAACGCACGCCCCTTCTCACCTATGCCGAGCTTGACCGGCGTCTCGGCACGCACGCCTTCATCAAGCCGGAATGTTTGCAGGTGACGGGATCCTTCAAGTTCCGCGGCGCCTACAACAAGATCAAGTCGGCGCAGGAGAGCGGTGGGAAAATTCCAGGGGTCGTCGCCTTCTCCTCGGGCAATCACGCGCAGGGCGTCGCCGCGGCCGCAGCCCAGCTCGGCGTGCCGGCGATCATCGTGATGCCCGAGGATGCGCCGCGCATCAAGATCGAGAACACCAAGGCGCTCGGCGCCGAGGTGAAGCTCTACGACCGCTACAAGGAAGACCGCGAGGCGATCGCACGCGCGATCGCGCGCGACAAGGGCTACCTGGTCGTTCCCCCTTATGACGATCCTGCGATCATCGCGGGCCAGGGCACGATCGGGCTGGAGATCGCCGAGGATTTCGCGCGCATGGGGCTGGCGCCGGACGTGGTGCTGGCGCCCTGCAGCGGCGGCGGCCTCATCTCCGGCATCGCAACCGCGATCAAGACCCGCCATCCCGAGGCACGCGTCTTCGCCTGCGAGCCGGCGCGGTTCGATGACACCACGCGCTCATTGCGGGCCGGAAAGCGGCTGGAGAATAGCGGCAACGAGAAGTCCATCTGCGATGCCCTGCTTTCCAAGTCGCCGGGCGAGATCACCTTCGCGATCAACCGCACTCTGTTGTCCGGCGGATTGACAGCAACCGACGAAGAGGCCTTGGCCGCCGTCGCCTTCGCCGCGCGCCGCCTGAAGCTGGTGGTGGAACCCGGCGGCGCAGTGGCGCTCGCCGCGGCGCTGCAAGGCCGCGTGCCCAAGGACGCGCGCAACATCGTCATCGTGTGCTCGGGTGGCAACATCGACGACGAACTTCTGCGGAAAGCGCTCGCGGACTAAGGTCTCTCTCATTCGTCAAGGTCGTGCTTGGCACGACCACCCATGAATTTGCCCGCAGCAATCCCATGTCGCGGATATAAACTCGTGCGTGGTCGGGCCAAGTCCGACCATGACGAGGGAGTGCGTGAAGAGAAGTGAGAGCTACCTGTCCGCCGCCAGCCGGTCGGCGAGCGGCATGGCGTCGCCGTTGAGCAGCGGCTTGGTTTCGAGCGCCGCACCGGGTGCGGGCAGCGCGGCCTGCACCGCTGCCGGTGGCGCTTCGAGGCGCTTGCACATGCCTTCGAGGAAAGCGCCCTGCTCGATCGCGAGGCTCTTGTGCAGGATGTCGCCAGTGACCTTCGCGCTCTTCTCCAGCACGACGGAGTCCGCCTTGACCTGGCCGTTCACCAGCCCGCAGATCCGCACCGTCTCGGCCTGCAGCGAGCCATGCACGGTCGCGCCTTCGCCGATCACGATATTGCGGCTCTGTATGTCGCCTTCGACCCAGCCATCGACTTGCACGTCGCCGCTGCAGACGAGGTCGCCATTGATCCTGAGATCGGCGCTGATGATCGAAGGGACGGAGCTCTTGAGTGCCGAGCGCGCAGTCTCGCCGTTGTTGCTGCTCTGGGCCGGCTTGCTAACCCTTGAAAACATATCGGCCCGCCTTCAGGAACGCCATGGGATCGAGCGGACGGCCATTGTAGCGCACTTCGAAATGCACATGAGGTCCCGAAGAACGGCCGGAGCTGCCGAGCTTGCCGATCTCCTGCCGGTAATCGACGATGTCGCCGACCTTCACCTCGATCGCGTAGAGGTGCGCGTAGCGGGTGACGATGCCGAGGCCGTGGTCGATCTCCACCACGCGGCCATACCCGCCCTTCCAGCCGGCGAAGGTGACAGTGCCGGGCGCTGTCGCCAGCACCTCGGAGCGCAGCTTGCTGACGAGGTCGATGCCTTCATGGATCGCGCGCTCGCCGTTGAACGGGTCCATGCGCGCGCCGAAACTGCTGGAGATGTAGTAGCTGTCGATCGGCGCGGTCAGCGGCAGCGAGCGCAGGATGAATTGCAGCCTTTCCCAGCGGTCCACCTGGTCGCCCAGAGTGGCGACGCTTGCCATCAGCTTCTGCCCACCTTCGTCATCGGTCGCGCTCGGCGCCGGCGCTGGGATGAAGGGACCGCCCTGGCCCGAATTCTCGTCCGTCACGCTCTGTAGCAGCTTGTCGACGTCGAGGCCGGTCATCGCCACGGTCTTTTCCATGAGGTCGATATTGCCGCGCGCACGCTCCGCCAGATTGGCGACGAAGCCGGCCTGGCTTTCCTGCAGCGAGGCCAGTTGCTTCTGCAGGTCGCCGACCGTTCCCGCCATCTTGGCGCGTTCGTTCTGCAGGCGGTTGCGCTGATCGATCGCGGTGTTGAGCGCGAGCGTCAGCTGGTGCGCCTGTTGCTCGATATCGCCGGCGTTTCGATTGGTTTCCGCGATCTGCAACTCCAGATCGGTGACTTTCGCGGTCAGGGAACTGATGCGCGTCTCCGCGCTCGCGCCGCGTTCGACGACGGCGGTCAGCTCTTTCTGCAGCGTATCGCCGCGGCTGCCGAGCTGGCGGGACTTGTCCATCTCGTCCGCCAGCTGCGCGGCCTTGGCCTGGCGCGCTTCGATCGCGGCGTCGCGCTCGAACTCGGCCTGCTGCAGTTCGCGCTTCAGATCGGAGAGTTCGCCGACCAGCAGCTTGTTGCGTTCCGACACGTTGCGCAGATCGGTCTCGAACATCGTCAGCCGGCCGCGCAGTGCCGATTTCAGCGCGGCGTCGCCGCGGCCGGCCAGGCTCGCCAGCATATCGCTGGGCTCGGAGGGCGCCGACAAAGAGCCGCTCGCCGGATCGGAGCGCGCCGCCAGCGCCGCCACTTCGGCATCGGCCGCCGCGATGCTGTCGCCGGCCCGCTCGACATAATCGCCGAATGCGGTCAGCAACTCGTTATAGGCCGATTCCGCCTGACGGACGGCGATGTCGCGGGAATATTGGTGGAGTTGCTCGACGGCAAGATTGATCGACGCGCCGAGAGCGCCCAGCACCACGCCGCCAAGGACGGTGGTCGCGATCAATTGCGCGCGGGTCGACAGGCATATGAACTGAATGCGGCCGCTGGTGCGGATGATGATTTCGCGCGGGGCGAACCATCGGCGAACACCATCGCCAATCCGGGCCTTCAAGTCTTTCATCTCTGCCATACCCCCCAACAGGATGAAGGATTGCACGAAACGTACAGCGACTCCTTGGGGTCCACCCACCCAGGGAGCGGTAAGCAAAGCACCGGCAATCTATGCTCTTAGCCACCCATAACGCCGCGAGTTCAAGGTTGCATTAACCATCCCGCGGCTTCGTCGTTTGAAGGCACCTTATGCAGCGAAATTCGGGGGCGCAAGCTTAAAACGCCACCACAATATTGTGTGACTTTATGGCACTTTGGGTCACGCGATCAGCACAGCGCAGAAATGCGCGATTCACGCGGTTTTCCGGAAATTCCTGTCGATGTAATCGAGCACCAAGGCCACGCTCTCTTCGATGGTGAGACGGTCTGTATCGATGGTGAGCTCGGCCGATTCCGGTGTCTCATAGGGCGCGGTGACGCCGGTGAATTCGGCGATCTCGCCAGTGCGCGCACGACGATACAGTCCCTTGGGATCGCGCTTCTCGCAGGTCGCGAGACTGGCCTTGATGTAGATCTCGTGGAAGCCGTTGCCCGCCGCCGCCCGCGCGCGATGACGGTCGGTGCGGTATGGCGAGATGAAGGCGGTGACCACGATCTGCCCCGAATCTGCGAACAGGGCCGCGACTTCGCCGACGCGCCGGATGTTCTCCGCGCGATCCTGCGGCGAGAAATCGAGATTCGAGTTGAGGCCGCGGCGCACATTGTCGCCGTCGAGCACGTAGGTCTGATAACCACGCCGGAACAGCTCCTGCTCCACCGCCATCGCGATGGTCGACTTGCCGGCGCCGGATAGGCCAGTGAACCACAGCACGCCGCCTTTATGGCCGTTGCGCGTGACCCGCTGCACGTTGGTGACGCGGTGCGCGACCGCGGTGATGTTGGTCGACTTGACGGTCACCAGCTTCCGCTGATCCGGATAGTCTCGCATGCTGATGGCGCCGCCGGCGACGATGTTCGCACCGTCGCCGAGCACGAACCGTCCGGTCCGCGGATTCTGCTCCGCATCGTCGAGCGCCAGCAGGGCATAGGAGCGCAGCACGATATCGGCGATCTCATTGCGCTCCACTTTGTCCGCCGGCCGCTGCGACAAGGTCTCAGGATCATAGATCGCTTCGATCGCTTCGACCGTCACCTGCACATCGCGGGTCTGCATCCGGAGGCGATAGGTATCGCCGCGCGTCAGCGGTTTGCGACCGAGCCAGAACAGGCGGCCGTGAAACACATTGGTCTCGATCGGGGCGTCATCCTCGTGGCTGGCGATCTCGCCGCGTTCGACGAAAATCTGCTCGTCCGTTATGATGCCGATCGACTGGCCGGGTTCCGCCTCGCTCGGTTCGGTGGCGTTCCACGCTTCGATGCTCTTGACGTGCGCCAGCTTGTTGGAGGGCGAGAACAGCAGCTGGTCGCCGACCTTGAGCCGACCACTGGCGATGCGACCGGCGAGGATGCGCCGCTCGTCGAACTTGTAGACATCCTGGATCGGCAGGCGCAGCGGCAGGTCCGTTAGCTCGCCCTGGCTCTGGAACGAATCGAGCGCAGCGACCAGCGTCGCATCGTCGTACCAGCGCATGCGCTCCGAGCGATGGACCAGATTGTCGCCATCGCGCGCCACCGCCGGAATGACGAAGTTCGGTACGATGCCGATCACCTCGAGATAGCGGACATATTCCGCCTTGATGGCAGCGAACGTCGCCTCGGCGCAGCCGGCCAGGTCCATCTTGTTGACCACGACGATGATCTGCCGGATGCCGAGCAGGTTCAGCAGGAACGCGTGGCTGCGCGACTGCTGCTGCACGCCTTGGCTGGCGTCGATCAGCATGATCGCGGCTTCGGCGCTCGAGGCACCGGTGATCATGTTCTTGATGAATTCGCGGTGGCCGGGCGCATCGATGATGGTGTAGTCGCGCTTCGGCGTCTTGAACCAGATCTGGGCGGTGTCGATGGTGATGCCCTGGTCGCGTTCCGATTGGAAGGCATCCATCAGGAACGCCCATTCGAACGGCATGCCACGCCGCTCGCACATCGCCTTGATCTGCTCCAGCTTGCCGTCCGGCAGCGAGCCGGTGTCGTGGAACAGGCGGCCGACGAGGGTCGACTTGCCATGGTCGACGTGGCCGACGATCACGATGCGCATGAGGTCGCGTTCAGTGCTCATGGCGTGCGCTCACATATAACCCGCGGCGCGCAGCCGTTCGAATGCATCCTCGGTCTCGCGGTCCATGGCGCGGCCGGCACGTTCCGGCGCGCGCGTCTGCTCCAGCTCGATGATGATCTCCTCGACCGTGTTGGCGACGCTATCGATCGGAAAGGTGATGTCGCGGTCGCCGAGCGACCGGTAGCGCTTGCCGTTCTTGGCGAAATAGAGCTCGACTACAGGGATCCTCTCGCGCGCGATGTAGCGCCAGATATCCATCTCGGTCCAATGCAGCAGCGGATGGACACGCAGATGCGTGCCGGCCGGCAGGTCGGTGTTGAAATAGTCCCAGAACTCCGGCGGCTGGTCGCGGAAATCCCACTGCCCGCTTTCGCCGCGCGGGCTGAACACGCGCTCCTTGGACCGCACCGCCTCCTCGTCGCGCCGGATGCCAGCGATGATGCCGTTGAAGCCGTAGCGCTCGATCGCGTTCCTAAGGCCGAGGGTCTTGCGTGCCGCTGATCGCGCAGCGGGCGGCAGGGTCTGGTCAACCTGTTCGACCGGCGGACATTTGTCCGCGATCAGGTTCAGCTTCCACTCCGCTACATAGCGGTCGCGGAAGGCATACATCTCGGGAAATTTCCGCTCGGTGTCGATGTGCATCACCGGGAACGGCACGTGGCCGAAGAACGCCTTCTTGGCCAGCCACACCATGACATTGCTGTCCTTGCCCAGGGACCAGAGCATGGCAAGCTTGTCGATGCGGTTGAAGGCTTCGCGTAGGATGTAGACACTCTGCGCTTCCAGCCGGTCGAGATGATTCATGTACGTTCGCAACTCCGGGCCCGCCTATAAGGCAGCTTCTCTGTCCCAATTGTGGATGGGCTACATATAGCGGGTCATCAGCGCGACATACAGTCCGCCATCCGGGTGTACAACCGTCCAGCTGTTAACTTTTTCACACAAAGGTGATTTAGCCCCCCGCACTGGAAACGCTACCGTCTCCGGTAGCTGCGAGAGACCGAAAACCCTGAACTCAGGAGAAGTTCCATGACTTCGATTCGCAAGATCACCGGCGCCACGCTCGCAGCCACCGCCGCAGCCATGTTGTTGGGTGGAGCCGTCAGCTTGGCCAGCGGCCCGGCCAGCGCCGCCAGCGTCCATTGCGCCGGTATCAACGCCTGCAAAGGCCAGAGCGCCTGCAAGTCCGCCAGCAATTCCTGCAAGGGCCAGAATGCGTGCAAGGGCCAGGGCTGGGTCGAGCAATCCAGCGCGGAAGCCTGCACCGCGGCCGGCGGCACCGTGATCAACGGCTGATCGAGTTCTGCTAGGATCGGCGGGCGCTGGCTGGCGATGGCCGGCGCCCGTTTCTTTCTCTCTGTCCTCAGGCGTCGCAGCATGACAGGGCGCGCAGTCACGCAACTCGGTTTCGGGCTCGGCCTCCGGCCCCAGCACTATCCGGCGATCCTCGACGGCACGCCGGACATCGACTGGTTCGAGATCCTGTCCGAGAACTACATGGTGGATGGTGGACGGCCGCTCGCCAAGCTGATGGCGATTCGTGAACGTTTTCCCATGGTGATGCATGGCGTATCCCTGTCCATTGGCTCGACCGATCCGCTGAATATCGACTACCTCGCGCGCCTTAAGGCGCTGGCCGAGCGGGTACAGCCGGCGATCATCTCCGACCATCTGTGCTGGACCGGCGTCGCCGGCCTCAACATGCACGATCTGCTGCCTTTGCCCCTGACCGAGGAGGCCTTGGCGCACTTGTGTGGGCGCGTCGATCAGGTGCAGTCGTATCTCGGCCGCGCCATCGCGCTGGAGAATGCCTCGACCTATGTGACCTTCGCGCAGGACGCGATCCCGGAATGGGAGTTCCTGCGGGAGATCGCACGCCGCACCGGCTGCAAGCTGCTGCTCGACGTCAACAATATCTACGTCAGCGCCTTCAACCACGGTTTCCGCGCGACCGACTATATCGACGCGATCCCGCAAGAGTCCGTCGCCTACATTCACCTCGCCGGACACGAGCACAACAGGACCTACATCATCGACACCCACGATCATCCGGTCGTCGAGGATGTATGGCAGCTCTACGCCTATGCCATCCGGCGGCTGGGGCCGGTCGCGACCATGATCGAGCGCGACGACAAGATCCCGCCACTCGAAGATCTGATCGCGGAGCTGGGGCACGCGCGCAAGGTCGCCGCGGCGGCGCTGAAGCAGCCGGCGCAGGTGGCGTGATGGACCTGCCGCGCATCGAACAATCGTTTCAGAGCGGGTTGCTCGGGCGATCGGCGGACATTCTGTGTGAGGTCCGCGGCAACGCCCGCGAGAACGCCGAAACGATGTTCGGGGTCTATCGCAACGCCTATTGGGCGCGCCTGGTCGAAGCGCTTGGCAATGATTTCCCCGGCTTGAAAGCGCTCATGGGGGATGAAGCATTCGGCCGGATGGCGCGTGCCTATATCGCCAGATACCCATCGCAACATCCCTCGATCCGCTGGGCCGGCCGGAGACTGGCAGAATTCCTGGCACAGGAAGCACCGTACCGCGACGATCCGTGGTTCACGGACATGGCGCGTTTCGACTGGGCACTGGCGTTCGCGTTTGACGCGGCAGACGCGCCGGCGGCGGGCCTTGCCGATCTCGCTGGCGTGCCGCCGGAATTCTGGGGCAGCGTGCGGCTCCAGTTCCATCCCACCCTGGATGCGTTTTGCATATCGACGCCGGTGGACGAGGCGCGGCCAGCATTGCTGGAGAATTCCGACATCGCGCTCGACCAAGCGGCACGATGCGCGCGCGCCATCATGGTCTGGCGCATCGAATTCGACGTGAAGTTCCGCGCCATCGACCTGCTGGAACATGCGGCGCTGCAAGCGATGCAGGATGGCGCCACCTTCGGCGACCTGTGCGAGCTGGTGGCGCAGCAGGTCGATCCGGACGCCGCACCGCTGCGCGCCGCGCAGATCTTGCAGGGCTGGCTCGAATGGGGCATTGTCGCGGCGGTCGGACATGATGGGCTCGGCTCCGCCGCGTAGCGTCCCCGCGCTGGCATTTGCGGCGATCCTGCTCGCCTGGCCTGCGCACGCGCGGGCCGACGATCCGACCTGCAATTATGACGTCACTGTGCTCGATCCGCATGGCGGCAAGCTGGACATTTCCGTCGCCTGCGATCCCGCTCTCGAGATCGCCAAGTTCACCGCGCTCGGCAATCGCGACCACTGGTCGACCGATCCTAAGGGCTATAGCGGCGGCAAGGGGCATTTCACCTACGACCTCGGCGCCTTCGCGAAGACCGAAGACGATATGGGATCGGCGATGACATACGGCGACGCGGTGCTGGTGACGCCCGGCTTCCTGCTGCCCTTGCCCGACACCGAACGCGCGGTCACGCTGCGCTTTCGTATCAAGTTCGCCGCGGGTGGCAATTGCCTGACCGCTTTGCGACCGGACAAGGACGGCTATTTCGAAGTGCCGCTGCTGCGGTTGGACGAAGTCGGTCCCCTCCTCATCGGCGACATCAACGGAACGGTTGTTCCAGGCGATCCGGAGCTGACACTGGCCGTCCCACGGAATGCAACCAAGGTCGCGCCGGAGCAGCTGACGGCGTGGGTCTCGGCGGTGGCGGACGGCAATCGCCGTTTCTGGGCCCGCTCGCCGGCCAAAGGCGGGTTGGTGATCCTGATCCCAAGCTCACGCGGTGGCGTTCCTTTCGGGCGCGTGCTGTCGCTCGGCGGCGCCGCGGTCACAGTTCTGGTCGGGCAGCAGGCGACGAACCAGGAACTCTATGACGATTGGGTGCTGGTGCATGAATTCATCCATCTCGGCTCGCCCTTGATGCGCGATACCGGCGCCTGGTTGAATGAGGGCTTCGCGACCTTCTATGAGCCGGTGCTGCGCACCCGTGCCGGCTGGAAATCCGAAGACGACGTCTGGCGCGAGTGGATATCGTCGATGCCGCGTGGCATGCCCGCGATGACCGATATCGGGCTGGAGAATGCCGGACGCGGGGGAATTTATTGGGGCGGTGCCTTGTTCGTGCTGATGGCGGAGATCGAATCCTTGAAAGCAAGCGGCGGCAGGATCGGCTTTAGCGATTGCCTACGCACTGTGTTGGCGGAGGGCGGCGACGTCACGGTGAAATGGCCGACCATGAAGTTCCTCGATCGCTGCGACGCGCTGCTCGGCAAGACCGTGATCGCGCCGCTCGCCAAACAGCATATCGAGAAAGGCTCTGCCATGGACCTTGGTCAGCTGTGGAAACGCCTCGGGGTTTCGATGGCTGAGGATGGCGCGATCCATTACGACGACAAGGCGGAGCTTGCCTGGCTGCGGCCAATCATCATCTGGGGCGGCAAGACTCATCCTGCGCCGATCTCTGCCAGCGGCTTTTTCGGTGGCGGATGACTGCATGATGTCGCGTCTGCCAATCACGACGGGCATCGGTCTGCGTGCCGCGCATCACGAGCGCGTTTCGGCCGAGCGCCCTTCCATTGGCTGGCTGGAGGTTCACACCGAGAATTTCCTAGGCGGGGGCGCGACACCGGATTTCCTCGAGTCATTGCGCCATCATTATGCGATCAGCCTGCATGGCGTCGGCCTGTCGCTGGGGTCGGCGGATGGCCTCGATGAGGATCATCTCTCGCGCATCGCCGCCCTGGTCCGGCGCATCGATCCGGCGGCGGTGTCGGACCACGTCTCCTGGAGCATCACCGGCGGCGTCTATTTCAACGATCTGCTGCCCATTCCGTACGATGAGGAAGCGCTCTCCACAATCGCGCGCAACGTCATGCATTTCCAGGAGGCCATCGGCCGGCCGGTGATGGTGGAGAATCCCTCGACCTATCTGCATCACGCGCAATCCGACCGGGCCGAGCCGCAATTCCTTGCCGAGCTGTGCCAACGCAGCGGCTGCGGGCTGCTGCTCGATGTCAACAACGTCTTCGTGTCATCGGAGAATCATGGCGACGACGCGCGCGCCTATCTTGCCGCAATCGCGCATCTGCCGATCGGCGAGATCCACCTCTCCGGCCATCATCTGCGCCAGATCGGCAACCGCTCCATCCGGATCGACGATCACGGCTCGCCGGTGACCGATCAGGTCTGGGCGCTCTATGAGCATGCGCTCGCGCTGATCGGCGCGCGCCCGACCTTGATCGAATGGGACAGCGCCCTGCCGCCGCTGGAAACGCTGCTCGCCGAAGCCGGCAAGGCCCAGATGCGCCTGGAACGGAGCGCCGCGTGACGCTCGCCCAGCTCCAATCCGCCTATCGCGACTATCTCCTCTCCGGCGACAGCGCAAAGCTGGCACCAGCGATCGTCGCAGATGCCTTCGATGCGGGCGAGCGCCTCAGCATCTATCGCAACAACTTCCTGATCAGCCTCGGAGAGGCGCTGAAGTCCAACTTCCCCGTGACACTGCAACTGCTCGGCAATGATTTTTTCGAACAGGCGGCGCGGCGCTTCGTGCTCGCGCAGCCGCCGCTGCGGCCGTGCCTGTTCGAATATGGCGCTTCGTTCGCTGACTATCTGCACGGCCTGCCGCAGCTGGCCGCCCTGCCCTACGTCGCGGAGATGGCGGGTTTTGAGTTCGCGCGCATCACCGCCTACAACGCGCCGATTGAGCAGCATCTTTCCACAGACATGCTTGCCGGCCTGTCGGAGGAGCAACTCGAAACTCTCCCCATTCGCCGCGCGCAACACACGCGGATCGTTACCGTTCATGCGCCCATTATCGAACTCTGGCAGGCGCATCAGAAACCCGAGCCCGATCTCTCGAGCATTGACATGACGGAACGACCGCGCACGCTCCTGATATGTCGGCCGGATCGCACACTGGTGGTTCAGGAATTGAATGCTCCCACCGCGCGATTCCTGGCTGCTGCCGAAGGCGAGACACAGCTCGGCCACGCAGCCGCTGCCTCCGGCGCCGAGGATGAAGCAGTGCTTAGCCGCGTGATCGCGCCGATGCTGGAACTCCGCTTGCTGGCGATGCCAGCTACGCCGTGAAGACCACCATCATTGCCGGATCGCCGATCTGCAGAACGTCCGTCGCATTGACCAGACTGTCCATATCCACGATGGCCGCTATGAAGATGAGAGCGGACAGCATGGCTATGTAGAACTGCCCCAGCGCTGCGATCATTTCGCTGACCGGAACGGGCCCCTCGCGCTCGGCACGAAACTGCGTTTCCTCGCTCGTCGCATGCCTCACACGTATTGAGCCTCGCCATTGCCGAAGGACCAATTCTCCTTTTTGACCTCAACAAGGTTCATAACGATATCCTGCGGCCGGAGACCCGGCGCGGCAGCGAGATTGCGCGCGATGAGGCGACAGAGCGTCTTCTTCTGCTCCACCGTGCGGGTGTCGTTGGCAGTGATCTGGATGATGGTGAGATCATCGCTATAGGTCATGCCGAGATAGCCAGCGCTGCGCACGATGCCGCCGTTCGGTTCGTGCTCGGTGACGATGTGGAAGAGGTCATCGGCCGGGACGTTGAAGGCTTCCTGAAGCGCCGCGTGGATGCCGGTCGAGATGGCTTTGCGGTCCGCTCCCGAACGGTGCCGGGGGACGGAGATGCGGACGAGTGGCATGGGATAACTCCCTGGCTGCTGTTGACATCTCCGAGATGGTGGCAGAAGATACTTATGAAAAGTTGAAATTTGATATGATATGCTTGAGTAAATATGAATGATGAAGCCGTCCACTCTCGACCTCGAGATACTCCGGACCTTCGTGACGGGGCATGACTTGGGGACTTTTGCAGCCGCCGCCGAGCGCCTGGGGCGTTCGCAATCGGCGCTGAGCCTGCAGCTCCGCAAGCTGGAGAACCAGACCGGCCAAGCGCTGCTGCGCAAGGATGGCCGCGGCCTCGCGCTGACGCCGGCCGGCGAGATCATGCTGGGCTATGCGCGCCGGATGATCGAGCTCAATGACGAAGCGGTGGCGGCGGTGCGTGGCGTCGCGTTGGAAGGCTGGGTGCGGCTTGGCCTCGTACAGGATTTTGCGGAAAGCTGGCTGCCCTCCCTGCTCGGCCGGTTTGCCCGCGCGCATTCCGGCGTGCGCGTGGAGGCGCGGGTCGAGCGCGGCGCCGTCCTCGCCGCCGCGGTCGCGAAGGGCGATCTTGACCTTGCGCTGGTGTGGGGCGATTTACCGGGACCGCATCGCACGGAGCTAACAGGCATGCCGATTGCCTGGGTCGGATCGGCCCAGCACGACATCGCGGCAATGCGGCCGCTGCCGCTTGTGACGTTCGAGCCGCCCTGCGTCTTCCGCGATGCCGCAGTGCGGGCGCTGGACGGCGCCGGCATTCCCTGGCGCGTCACCTTCACCAGCCCCAGCCTCGCAGGGTTGTGGGCGGCCATCGAAGCCGGTCTCGGCATCACGCCGCGGGCGCGGCAGAGCGTGCCGTCGCGCTTTGCGATCCTGCCCGGCGGCGATGATCTGCCGAAGCTGGAGGCGATCGCTGGATTGTGGCTGCATGTCGCAGCCGGCATCGCTTCACCCGCGGTGACGCGGCTGCAGGAAGCGCTGATCGACACGATCCGGGACGAGGAAGCGTCAGGAAAGATCAGCGCGCGCGTTTGAGGGCGCTTCTAGCTGGAATGACCGGCTCGAGCGCCTCCGACAGGCCGGCGCCGCTGACCGGCGCGATGTCGGAGCGCACGGTCGACAGCGTGCCGTCATCGAGCATGCGCTTCAAGTCGGCCCGCGCGCGCGAGACCCGGCTCTTGATGGTGCCGACACGGCAGGCGCAGACCGCAGCGGCTTCCTCGTAGCTGAGGCCGCTGGCGCCGACCAGGATCAGCACCTCGCGCTGGTCAGGGTTGAGCTGCCAGAACGCGCGGCGGAAATCGCAGAATTCCAGGCTCGCTTCCTGCGAGGCGCCGATCGACGGCTCATTCACCGTGAGATCGTCGAGCGAGGAGAATTTCGAGTGCCGCTTGCGTCCCTCGTTGTAGAACAGGTTGCGCAGGATCGTGAAGATCCACGCCTTGAAGTTGGTGCCGGGCGTGAATTGCTGCGAAGCGCTGATCGCCCGCACGATTGTATCGTTGACGAGATCGTCGGCCTGATCGCGATTGCGCGTCAGGGATCGCGCGAATGCGCGCAGGTGCGGCAGCACGTCCAGCAACGCCGATTGCAACTCGGCCGACATACGATCGAACGCCGGTTCCTCCATGCCTCTTCTTCCTAGCTGGTTATCCGCTGGGCGACGCGGTCCCGCTTTTTCAGGAGCCCGGTTGTTTTGGTTTCTTCAACTTGCTGATCAGCTGCAGCATTTCAACAGGTACGGGTTCAGATGCCACATCGGAATAGAGCCTGCCCAGTTGCGCGTCGAACCAACGGTCGAGCACGGCCGGTGCGCGGCGGCTGGTGTTGACCGCAGTCCCTGGTTCCGGAGTTCGCATTGCTGTACTCTTCACGTGCTTGTCTTTTTGATCATTGCTCACTGTGCCCACTCCCGGCGCACATTGCGCCGTCCCGAAGCCGATGTGCCCGCCGGGTGAATCTTTAGATGCGACGCCCACGTTCCTGCAAATCCCCCGATGCAATAGGAATATTGAGCTATAAGCCGGCCGCACATTTTTTCTCCCCCTGGGAACCCCTGAGCCGCCAGAGGGGTTCCTTGAGCACAAAAAAAATTAACGGGTGGCAAGAGAGGGACCCATGCCAGACGTTTCCGAAAAGATCGTTGAAAACCTGCGTTATCTGCGCCGCTACGCGAGGGCGCTGGTTGGCTCCCAACAAGCCGGCGACACCTATGTCCGGATCTGCCTGGAAGACTTGCTGCAGGAGCCTGACCGGATCTCCGCGAACGCGGATGTGCGGCTGCAGTTGTTCCGGCTGTTCCACGACGTATGGTCACGCGCCGGTGCCCCGGACTCAGAAGAAGGCAGTGAGCCGCGCGATCTCTCGGTAGAGGCCCGCCTGCAGGCCCTGCCCATTTCCGAGCGCCAGATGCTCCTGCTGACCACGCTCGAGGGATTCTCGGTGCAGGATGCTTCGCAAATCCTCGGCTTGTCACATGAGGAGGGAGCGGATCTGCTGGCCTCCGCCTGGTCGTCGGTCAATGAGCAGATGGCGACGTCGATCCTGGTGATCGAGGATGAGCCGGTGATCGCGCTCGACATCGTCGGCCTGGTGCGCGACATGGGCCATTCGGTGGTGGGCATCGCCTCCAGCCAGATTGAGGCCGTGCGCCTGGCGCAGAAAAGCCAGCCGGGCCTGGTGCTCGCCGACATCGACCTTGGCCCCGGCGGCTCGGGCCTTACCGCGGTCAAGGAGATCCTCGACTCGATGAAAGTGCCGGTGATCTTCGTCACCGCCTATCCGGAGCGGCTGTTGACCGGCGAGCGGCCGGAGCCGACCTATCTTGTCACCAAACCGTTCGAACCTGACACGCTTAAGGTTACAATCTCCCAGGCCTTGTCCTTTTTCGGCCAGCCTCGACAAAGCAGACAGGCGGTCTAGCCTAGCCTGTCGGCTGCCTGGTCCCGGAGGGTGCGCGACCAAAAGTCCCGCGCCCCCGGGGGCATCAGGCGTGTGAACAGGGGGATTGCGTATCGATGTTCGGCCAGCTTCTGCAGCCACTGCGACACCGGCTGATCCTCCTCCTCGCGATCGTTCTCGTCGTCCCCAGCGGTTTCGGCATCGTCGCCGCCATCGACCGCTATCGCGATCAAATACGCCAGGCGCACGAATCGACCGTGCGCTTCGCCACCCTGGCCTCGAACTACGAGACCAACCTGTTGTGGCAGTCCAACCGCATCATGCAGAACCTCGCCCATCAGCCGCCGATCACGGCCGCGGTGGCGGCCAAGCCGTCGCGCGGGTCGGAATGCGCCCAACTGCTGGAGGCGGCAATCCGCCCCTACCCCGCTTATGCCATCGCGGTCCTGCGCAACACCAAGGGCGAGCCGGTGTGCCAGTCGGACGCCGTCGCGCAGCCTGCCAACGCGGCAGACATGGATTGGTTCAAGATCGTGATGCAGTCCCACCGCGACACGGTCAGCGGCTATCTCTATGCCGCGCGCCTCCAGGAAGGCGTCATCATCTATGCGGCGCCGGCGACGAGCGACCGCAACAAGGTCATCGGCGTTCTTTCGCTCGCGATCCGGCTGGAATGGCTGTCTGCCATCGGGCAGGAACCCGGCTTGCCGCCCGACGCCATGGTCTACCTGCTGGACCGCGCCGGCCACGTCCTGGTCGGGCCAAAGGCGCAAGGCGTCGACGCGCAAGCCGGCCTGCCCGATTCCGAGACCATCCGCGAAGTCGTCAGCGGCCACATCCGCACCTTTGATTCGGTCGGCCAGGACGGCATCGAGCGCAACTACGCAGTCAACGTGATCGGCGACAACGAGCTGTTCGTGCTGTTGGGCCAGCCGACCGGCCGGCTGATCGAGCCGCTGCGCACCTCGCTCCTCATCCAGATCGGCGTGTTGGTGTTCGTGTCGGTGGCGGCCATGGCGGCGGCGCTGATCGGCACACGCGTGCTCGTCACCAAATGGATCAGCCGGCTGACCGAGGCCGCCAGCTCAATGAGCGTCGGCGATCTCTCCATGCGGCGCCAGTTTGAAGGCGCGCCGGCCGAGTTCCGCGATCTCGCGGAGACCTTGCGCGAGATGGCGATGCGGCTGGATGAGCGCGAAGCCGATCTGCGGCAGTCGCTGTCGCAGAAGCAGATGATGCTGCGCGAGATTCATCATCGCGTGAAGAACAACCTGCAGACTGTCACCAGCCTGCTCAACCTCTATGCCCGCATCCCGCGCGGCGATGCGGTCAAGCAGGCATTTGCCGACGTGCAGATGCGCATCAATGCGCTCGCCCTGGTGCACCGGCATCTCTATGAGAGCCAGGACCTGCAGGAGGTCGACCTCAATCCCTTCATGACCAATCTGTGCAGCCTGCTGCAGGACGGATCGGGGGTGCCACCGCGGCGGGTGCAGCTCAGCGTCGAGATTCCCCATATGCGCGTGGCCGGTGACCGTGCCGTCCCACTGGCGCTGCTGACGACGGAGATCCTCACCAACTCCTTCAAGCATGCCTTTCCCAACCAACGTTCCGGCAGCATCTCGGTAAGGATTTCCCTGGAAGGCGGCGGCATGGCCAAGCTGGTCATCGCCGATGACGGGGTCGGCCAGCAGGACCGCCCGGCCGACAACGATTTGCCGGGCAGCATGGGCCAGACCCTGATCGAAGCCTTCACCCGCCAATTGGGCGGAGAGATCGCCATCTCTGGCCCGCCCGGCACGATCAGCACGCTGGTCTTTCGTCTTGAATCCATGCGGCTCGGCAGCGGCGAGGAGTCGGCGCGGCTCGCCACCGGCGATTCAGCAGCTGATTCCGCGGCCCGGTCGCGCGAGGCCGTCTAGGGCCGTCGGAACAAAGCACCCCCCTTGGGGTTTTCTTCCCCGTTCGGGGCCGCGTCGGGATGGCGCGGGCCGGAGCCCGGTAAAGGGAAGGCCATGCGATACGCGTTGCTCTGGCTGTTGGGCGTGCCAATTCCGCTCCTGATCGTCATCTGGTTCTTGTTCCGCTGATTCGTCGTTTCGTCCTCGTCGGGAGGTCGCCATGCGGTGGGTCATTCTGTTTCTGGTCGCAACAATCGGCTCGGGTCTCCTCGGTTTCGGCACATCGTCTCCGACCGTCGGCAGCGTCGGACAGTTGCTGTTCGGCATTTCCCTGATCATGCTGCTGGTGGCGCTGATCGTGCGGGCGCTGCAAAAAGGCGGCCCGGCGCGCATCCCTCTCATCACGCGAATCCTCTGATCACATGAAAACGGCCCGCTTGCGGGCCGTTTTCGGTTACGCGCTCAGTTTCGACCTAGGGCCACAGATCCTCGTTGCGCCGACGGAATTCCTTGATCTGTCGCTCCGCCTCATCGCGCTGGATGCCATAGCGTTCCTGCACTCGGCCAGCGAGTTGATCCATGTTGCCTTCCACAATCGTAAGGTCGTTATCCGTCAGCTTGCCCCACTGCTCCTTGACCTTGCCCTTCAATTGCTTCCAGTTACCCTGAACCTGATCCTTGTTCATGGTCGGCTCCTTCATGTTCTGAAATCCCGTCGAGCGGCCTCGCTGGCCGCCCTCTTTCGTAAACAGCTGAGTCTCGGGAACATTGCTAGCGACGGGCGCTTCGCAGCAGCCGAGCCGTCTGCCAGAGAGCAAGCCCGGTCTTCGCCATGCGCAGCACGGGACGCGCGCGCTTGAACAAGCCACCCGCCACCAGCACGCCGACCGGCAGCCAATAGCGGCGCGCCAGTCTCATCCCCACGATCGCAATCCGCGCGATCCGGTCGCTCGCGACCTGCAGATCTTCGGTTGCGCCGCTCATGGCCGCGCGCTCCAGCTCCGCGCGCGCAATCAACACGCGACGACAGCGCTCGAGCTCAGCATGATCGGCGCGGAGGCTGACCACGTCCGCGCCTCCGCTCGAAATCGAAATCCACCTCATCTTCCTCGACGTCTTCGTTGAGCGCCGCGGCATCCTTCGAGAGTTCGTTCAAGGTGCCGGCGAACAGGCTGGTTCCCATTTTCGCTTTCCGCCGCAACATGAACAGCGTGACGAGGGCGGCACCGAGATAGAAGGCGAACAAGCCGCCGATCGCCAGCAAGCGGTTCTCGTCCCAGAACGCCACGACAATCAGCAGCGAGAGCATCAGCAGCGCCATCAAGGCAAAGATCAAGACGAACGTCGTCAGCACCAGCATCAGCACGATGCGGCTTTTCTCCTGCATGAGCTCGACGGCGAGCAGATTGAGGCGCGTTCGCACCATGCCCACCAGGATGCCGAGCATGCGGCGGCCGGAACGGACGATGCCGTCAGTCGGATGTCCCTGCACGGACTCGCGCCCGCTGAGCCTGACGCTCATTTCCGCCCGATCAGCAGGCCCAGCAACAGCCCGACGCCGGCGCCGACGCCGATCGCAGTCCAGGGATTCTCGTGGACGTACTCGTCGGAATCGGTGGCGATCTTGCGCGCCTTGGCGACCGCGTTTTTCTCCACTGCGCCAAGCTTTGCGCGCGCCTTCCTGAGGCTTGCTTCCGCCTGGCCCCGAAGCTCGGCAAGCTTTTCGCTGCCATCGCCGGTCGCAGCGGCGAACACATCCTCCATGGCTTCGACCAGGTTGCTGAACTCATCCATCAGGTCGTCATAGGCCCGTTCGGTATTACTGAACTTGGTGCGCCTCGACATCGTGGCCTCCTCTCTCCTGGATCCGAAACGAAAACAGGCGGGCCGACAGCCCACCTGTTCTCGTGTAACCCCCGGCCTGTCGGTTATTTCTTAGAAGTTTCGTAGGCCGGCATTTGTTCCAGGCGGTCCTTGGTCAGGTTAACGACCGCCTTGGTCTTGCCGTCCTGCTCGGCCAGGGTCACGTCTTTCCAATCTAACAGCACAGGGTGGGTGGCGATGCCGAGGAACCCGCCGACGTCGACGACTACGCCCTGCGCCTTGCCGTCCTTGTCGAGGACGACCTCGCCGATGTCACCGACCTTCTTGTCTTCCGGACTTTGTACGTCCAGGCCAATCAGCTTGCTGGCATTGAGCGAGCCGTCAGCATTGACCAAAGAATTATCAGTGGCGGCGGTGGTGGTTGCCGCATAGCGATCGCCAGACTCGGTCAGTACCTGGCGGCGGAGGGTTGGCTCCTTGTAGGAGTACGCGGCTGCCGCCTTCGCGGTATCCTTGGTCAACGACGACGTTATCTTGCCGTCCTCCGCGGTCTGGAGATCAGACCATTTGACAGAAACCAGCTTTTCAGTTTGCAGCCAGCCACTGACGTCGATGACAACTGCAGTCACTTTGCCTTTCGGACTGACCATCACGCTGTCAATTTCGCCGACTTTCTCCCCATTCGGATCGTAGACCTCTTTGCCGATCAGCTTACCGGCATCGACTTCGCCCGCTGCGGTAGTGTCAGCCATTTGCACTGCACCGGTATTTACCGGCATCGATTCATCGGCTACCGCCACGAAAGGCGCAGCGCCTAGCATCGCGGTTAGCGCGCCGCTTAGGAGCAATGCTCGTTTCATCTCAGTCTCCTCAAACGATTCACACAGTCGGTCGTCAACAGGTCAGCGATCTTTCAGTTGCTGGGCGCCTCCGGAACCTCACAAGTCTCGCCGGTGTTGATCCATAAGTGTGCACAAGTCCTAGCGATAGGAATGGAGCGGACAATGGATCAGCAGAACTTCGAAAAGCTGGTTGTCAATGTCTCCCAGCACTTCCCAACGCCAGAGGCGCTGATTGGAGCGGACGACCTGTCGCGAGAGCAGAAGCTCGAGCTGCTCCGGCAATGGGAATATGACTTGCACCTCATGCAAGTGGCGACTGAAGAGAACATGACCGGGGATACGCCGCCTGGCGCCAATGCGGAAAAGATCCGCGCGGTTCACGCTGCCGCCGAGAAGCTCGGCGCGGAGCTTGATCCGGAAGGCAGCGGCGCTGCGAAGACCGGCGCCGTCATCAAGGAAAAATAGAACTTCCGTTCAGCAGTACACGGAAGCGCCGACCGGCCGATCCGGGCTCGGCGGCTCCGGTACAGGCTGGCTCGGCGGCTCCGGCTCGGGCTGTCCGGGCCCCGGTCCCGGCTGGTCTGGCCCAGGGCCCGGCTCCGGTGGCGGCACAGGATCACCCGGCCGGTCGGCAGGCGGATCGCCCGGCGGCGGCGGCGCGGGCGGGATAGGCGTCGGCGGATTAGCAGCGATCAGGTCCAGTATTTGGTACGCGCCGGTCCGCTGCCGTGCGGGCAAGCCGCTCCGCTTTTTTTCTTGTTGACGCGCGCGCTTTTCCGGAGACGCGCGAGGAAGTGCGTTCCTGCGCGGGCCGATTCTCGAACAGGCCCCAATACTTCGAATCATCCTTGATTGCCTTGCGCCTCTCATCACGGTCCATGGGCAGAAAACAACCTCATCGTGCGGGCGTTGCCGGCGGCGGCGGCATGGGCGGACACCATGGGGGAACCGCGCATCGCGCCTTGACATTGAATCGAGGCAGGCAATGTGCAAACAGCCAAAAGGTTGCGCATGAACGTCTTTGATCGAACTGCAAGTTACGTCGCCCGGCTCATGGGTCATCCGGCGACATTTGCACTGGCGTGCCTGGTCATCCTGCTGTGGGGCCTGATCGGCCCCATCGCCGGCTATTCGGACAGCTGGCAGCTCGTCATCAATACCTCCACGACCATCGTAACGTTCCTGATGGTCTTCCTGATCCAGAACACGCAGAACCGCGATAGCCACGCGCTCCATCTCAAGATCGATGAATTGCTGCGTGCGCTCGATGCAGCCGACACGCGCCTGGTCGACTTGGAGGAGCGCAGCGAGAAGGATCTGGAACGCCTGCACCAGCACTACCTGGAGCTGGCAGAGCGCGGTCAGCGGCCTCGCGAGGCCAGCAGGCAGACCGGCGAAGCGGCTAATCCCGGGGACCAGCCCGCCACGGAGCCCAGGAACCAACCTCCACGCCAGGGCGTTCAAGGACCAACAACGTAGGAGGTCATCACCATGCTTGGGACAGTGTTGCTGATTCTTCTGATTCTGCTTCTGATCGGCGCGGTACCGGCGTGGCCGTACAGCCGATCATGGGGATATGCGCCGAGCGGTCTGTTGACCGTCCTGGTGATCGTGGCCCTCGTCGCCTTGCTGACTGGCCACATCTAGCGGCGTTCTATCCTCGCGTTCCGGTTCGCCTCGGCGCGTCGCTGGGGGAGCGGCCGCCGCGCGACCGGGACTTGATCTCGTTTCCCTCGAGATCCCCTTCGAGTGCGGTCTCGACCTTCAGGTCCATGAGCTGCTTGAGATGTTCGCGCGCGCGGCACAGGCGCGAACGCACGGTGCCCACCGGCACGTCCAGCTGGCGCGCGACTTCGTTGTAATCCATCTGCTCGACACAGATGAACCAGATGATCTGGCGATGCTGCCAGCTCAGCGCCTCGAAAGCGCGCTGCACGTCGCGCATCTGATGGCGCGCTTCCTGCCCGCCCTCGATCGGTGTTGCGCGCTCGATCACGCCATCTTGCGTGAGCAGCGGGCGCCGCTTCTTGGTTTCGTTGACGAAGATGTTGTGCAGGATCGTCATCAGCCACGAGCGGATGTTGGTCCCGGGCTGGAACTTGTCGATATTGTCGATCGCGCGTACCAGGCACTCCTGCACCAGATCGTCCGCTCTCTCGGGATCTCTGGCGAGAAACATGGCATAGCGCCGCAGCCGCGGGATCTCCTCCTCAATGAGCTTGCTGAGCTCTTCATTCAGCATCCCGACCGCACTCCCATGGTCTGATTGAGCCGGGACGACGGCGCGACCGTCGCAGGCTTAAAAAAAGCAAGTCATGCAAAGCGATATAGTTCCGGCGGATAGTCAGGTTTTGGCCGACTGTGGACGGAACAAAAAGCCACACCGTAGTGTTTGCACCCATGGTCGTGTGTGGCCGGGATATTCTGTGCCCGCGATGTCTAACGAAACTCCACCGGGGCTCGAAGAAGCCAGCACGGCAACAGGGAGAATTCCATGTCCACACGGATTCGGACCGCCATCATTCCCGCTGGCGGGCTTGGAACGCGGCTGCTGCCGCTGACGCGGGCGGTACCGAAGGAACTGCTCCCGGTGTGGAAAAGGCCCGTGCTCGATTACGCGATCGAGGAAGCCGCTGCGGCGGGCATCGAGCGTATCGTCATCATCACCGCGCCCGGCAAGGAGGCACTGCAGGCTCATTTCGCGGATCGCGGCGCAATGGCCGGCTACAGCGGCGCGTTCGCCCTCGATTTCGTCGAACAGAACGACCCCCTGGGCCTCGGCGATGCCGTGCGTCGTGGTGCGCCAGCCGGGGAGCCGATCGCGGTCCTGCTGCCGGACGAGCTGCTGCTGGGGCCAAATTGCCTCAGCCAGTTGCTCGAATGCCGCAATCGCCAGCGCGGGTCGGCCATCGCCGTCAAGCACGTGCCACGCGCCGACGTCAGCCGCTACGGCATCGTGGATGTCGATGGCGGGCCGGGGCACAGCTGGTTGGTGCGCAGCGTCATCGAAAAGCCGCGGCCGGAGATCGCGCCCTCGGATCTCGCCGTGATCGGCCGCTATGTGCTGGACGAGGAGGTGCTGGAGCGCCTCCAGAATGCTCGCCCCACATTGAATGGCGAGATACAACTGACCGACTCCATTGCGGCGACCTGCCGGTCGGCTGGTGTCAGCGCGGTCAAATACGAGGGCCGCCGGTTCGATTGCGGCAATTTCGCCGGCCTCCTGCAAGCCAACATCGCGGTCTCCCAGCTGGAAGAAGGCCAGCCGCGTCCCGATGCGCAACCCGACGACGTCCCCGCCGACGAGGCATCCGCCGCATGAGGAAGGGTGAGGACCGCGTCACCGTCACGACCAAGGAGGCCCGGTCGGGCGATACCAGCGGCCATGTGCGTATCATCTTGATCGCCGGCACGGCCATCGCCATCATCGGGCTGTTGGTCATGCTTGCCATCTGGAGCCAGGGCTAGCCCGTCCCGCCTGGCTTACCCAAAGGGGGAGCCTATGCGTGCATTGCGCGCCGGAGACATCGGGATTCCACGCCATAGCTGGGAGCCGGGCAGCGAGGACACGTTCGCCCTTTCCAGTCATGCCCGCGCGCGAGAGGCCCTGGATCTTGCGCTCTCCATCCCCGCGCCCGGCTTCAACGTTTATGTGCTGGGCGAGGACCGGACAGGCCGCATGTCGGCGACGGTCGCCTATCTCAGCGCGAGCTGCACCCCCGCGCGCTCCGGACGCAAGGACTGGATCTATCTCCAGAACTACCGCGACGCGCGCCAGCCGCTGGCGTTCGGGCTGGCGGTCGGCGACGGGGGGCGCTTCTCCGAGGCGCTGCGGCGCTATGTCAGCCGGCTGCGCTCCATGCTGATCGCGGCACTCGAAAGCGATGCTCACCGCGAGCGCGTGAAACACATCCATCGTGCCGCCGATGAGCAGATCAACGAGAAGCAGGCGGCACTGGCGCGCGCTGCGGAGGAGGTCGGCTTCACGCTGGAGGAGAGCGCGGAGGGCGTGCGGCTGCGCGCGACCGTCGCCGATACGCCGGACCGCGAGCGCAACCGCGACCGGCTGTCGAGCGAGCTCGATCAATTGGAGCGTGACGCGGGCCAGCTGCGTGCCAGCGCGGAGGCACAAGCCCTGGCACTCGACCGCCAGACCTTGGCCGGTTTGATCGAAGGCGACGTCGCGGACTTCGCGGCGATGTTCGCCGACTATCCCGCGCTCTCCGAATGGATCGACGACCTGACCGAGGAGATGATCCGCGACGTGCGCAACCTGGCGCGGCCGGTGCACGACGATGAACGCCTGCCCGCCAAATACAGCACCAATCTGCTGGTCGACCATTCACGTGCGGACGAATGCGTGGTGCTGGAGCCCAATCCAACCTACGAGAACCTGTTCGGCTATATCGAGTATCGCCGCGTCGAGGGCATGTCGGAAACCGATCTGCTGCTGATCCGTCCCGGCGCCTTGCACCGCGCCAATGGCGGGGTGCTGGTGCTGCGTGCCGAGCCGCTCGCCAAGGACGAGACGGTGTGGACCTATCTGAAGGCGGCGTTGCGCGATCGCGCCATCCGGATCGAGGAGCCGCATCGGAGCGGCGGCATGCCATTGATCGGGACACCGCGCCCAGCGCCAATCCCGCTCGACGCCAAGATCGTGATCGTCGGCACGCCGGACAGCTACTACAACTTCTTCAGCAACGATCCGGACTTCAAGACCTACTTCAAGATCAAGGCCGACATCGATCCCGACATGCCGGCGACGCCGGACAATCTCAACATCCTCGGCAGCCTGATTGACCGCATGGCGGCGCGGCAGGGTGTCCTGTGCACGCCCGAAGCAATCGGGCTGTTGCTGGGCCTCTCATCGCGGCTTGCGATGCGGCGCGATTCACTGTCCTCCCGCTTCGAGCTGATCGAGGATCTGCTGCACGAAGCCGGCCGGCACGTGCCGGCGGGCGAACGCCTGAGGCCGGAGGCCGTCTTGACCGCCTGGCGCGCACGCTACCGGCGCGAGGCTCGCGCGGAGGAGCGCTTCCATTTGAGCGTCCGCCGGCGCCATGTCGCGATCGCCACCAGTGGCGCGGTGGTCGGCCAGGTCAACGCCCTCACCATCCGCGAGCTGGGCGACAGTCATTTCGGGCGGCCGAGCCGCCTGACCGCGCGCGCGTCGGTCGGCCATCGCGGTCTCATCAACATCGAGCGCATCACCGAACTTGGCGGGCGCACGCAACAGAAGGGCGTGCTGGTGGTCGAAGGGTATCTGCGCGGCACCTTTGCGCGGCGGCATCCGATCTCGTTCGATTGCTCCATCACCTTCGAGCAGAGCTATGGCAACATCGACGGCGACAGCGCCTCGGTCGGCGAACTGGTCGCCATCATCTCGGCGCTGTCCGGCCTGCCCGCGCGCCAGGAACTTGCGGTCACCGGTTCCTTCAACCAGCTGGGCGAAGTGCAGGCGGTCGGCGACGTGATCGAGAAGGTCGAGGGATATTTCCGCGTGACGGCGAAGGAGCGCGCGGACGGCGTGCGCCACGGCGTGGTCCTGCCGCTCGCGAACGCCCATGACCTGGCCCTGGAGGACGAGGTGGCGGCGGCGGTCGCCGACGGCACCTTCTCGATCTGGGCCATCGAGCGGGTCGAGGAAGCGGTCGAATTGTTCCTCGGCACACCCGCCGTGGAAGCCTATGACCGAGCCGCCAGCACACTCAAGACCTTCGACGACCTCATTCGCGAGCGCCTCACCCCCGACCCCTGGCGCGCACGGAACCACCCTGCCGGCGCGGAACCAGACGATCCGGACTAGCTCTGGCTGCTGATATTTCATTGTGATTGCAACCGACCGCCAAGTCGGTTGTTCTCCTCTCCGAAAACGCACGGTAACCGGGAGCCGCCGGCCAAGACGGAGGTGCGGAAAATGGGGTCGATCGACATGGAAGACGGGCGGGCGGCAGAGCCGCCACGGCAAGTTATGCGTGGCCGGCAGCGCGTGTCTCGCTTTGCTGCAGAGCTCGAAGGGGAGCTTAGGCACCTCTATCTGCGCATGATGGAAGAGCCGGTCCCGGCGCGCCTTCTGGGTGTCCTGCGGGCAGGCCTCAAGACATAGGTTAACACGGAACCGCCGCACAGGCCGGCCTGTTTACTCTTTGCTTCACTCAGAGCAAGGAGATTTTCATGGGCGAGCAGAAGATGCCGAATCCCAAGAAGAACCAGACTGGCCAGAACCAGCCTGGCAAGCACAAGCCAGGGCAGGATCGCGAATCCGCTTCCCGTACGGGCCAGAAAAACCCGCAGGAGGATCGCGAGTCTGCGTCCCGCCAGCCCGGCAAGCAATTCCCGGATCAGAATCAGCAGCCGAATGAGCGCGCATCCAATCCCAATAGGGACATGGAAGAGAATGATGCGGCTCGCCGGCAGTCAAAACAGGATCCGCTCCAGAACCGCGATCGCTAGGTCGCGATCTACATACAGGCCCGGAGGCGCCTCCGGGCCTGCACCATTGGGGGACATGCGATGAAAAGATTCATCATGGTAACGCGACGTGCATTGCAGATGCTGACCATGCGCCGGCGTCCGCCGCCAGGCGGCCGGCAGCCACGTATTCCGAACAGCTTCTGCTGAGACGGGGGGAATTAGAATCCGATCGTCATATTGAGGCCCCATAATTTGGTGGGGTCGTCCTGATTGTCGAACTCCTCGGTGCGATAGGTCAGCACGGCGTCGAGCCTCACCGCGTCGCCCCAGAACATCGACAGGCCGCCCGAAAGGTCACCGACCAGCGGCTTGCTGTCGACGCTGCGGCTGTCGCGGAAGGTATTGCCGTCGAGGAACATGTTGCGCGCGACGGCGCGGCCTTGTGTGCCGACGAAGAAATAGAATCCGAACGGCCCGTCCAGATAGTCGCTGTTGAAATACGGCGTGCCCGACAAAGCTGGACGGATGCGCGCCGGGCCGTAATCTGCTTCCAGATTCTTACCGAACCGGATCATGCCACCGCCCTGCACGTAATCCATCACATTGCCGACAGTGATGCCGAGCTCCGGAATTGCATCGACGGCAAAGCCATCACCGATCGGCTGCAGGAAGCGCCACTTGCGCTCATAGGACAGCATCAGGCCCGGCTCGTCATGCAACTGCTCGTCCCAGCCGCGCGATTTGTCGATGGCGATGAACTGGTGATAGTCGTTCTGCGTCGTCTTGCCGAACGCATTGGACCCGATCATGCCAGCCAGCAGTTCCAGATGGTCGAGCCGGCGCCGATCGGTGTCCTGGATCAGGCCGACGCCGCCATAGAGCCAGCCGGCGTACGGCCGGTCATCGGGATCAGGATCTTCCCGTGCCGTATCCTCCGGCGTGAACATGCTTTGTCCCAGCAGGACCTCATAGCGCCGCGATACCTCGCTTGCGCCCGCGGCATCGAACGGACCGAGATCGGCGAGCGCATCGAACGGCGCGATCCACGCGCTGTCGGCAGTAACGTCTGGACCGAGATAAGCGAGCTCCAGGCCCTGCGTATAGTATTTGTCGCTGTCGAACAGGACCGAGTCATTCTCTTCGATGCCGGTGAGGCGGCCGATATCATCAGCGTGAGCGGCGCTGATGCCGAGCATTGCGGCAGTGGCTGCGCTCGCCAGGAAACATCCCGGCAAGCGTCGCGCATAGCGTCGTGTCATGAAGGTTCCAGTCTGTCCGTGGCTGGTCGATGGCAGTGCGGCGGGCTATCCTGATTTCGCTTCGTAGCGGAAGCCGAGCTTCAGCGCGACCTGGTAGTGTGCCACGCGGCCGTCCTTGATATGGCCGCGCAGTTCGGAAACCTGGAACCAGTCGAGATTGCGGATCGATTGCCCCGCCACGCTGACGGCCTGGTCGATGGCATCTTCGATGCTCTTGTCGGAGGTGCCGACGACTTCGCTGATTGCATAGACATTGTTCATGGCGATTCTCCCCGCCCTGCTTTCTTGAACGCAGACCTGCCCTTAAACCCGCGCCCCGCACGCGAGGTTCCTGTGTCGCCGCCGAACGTGGCGCCAATGGGGCCGTCACCGCCACATTGCGGCCATGTTTCGGGACTTGGCAGATGCTATGGTTCCGACCGCCGATGAAACTGGAGTGCACGTGAAGATTCTCGGAGCCGCAGGAGTGCTGCTGATCCTGGCCAGCGCGCCGGCCGTAGGTGATCCGGTCGCGGACGCCTTTTATGCCCGCTGCGTTGCGGAGAACTCGTATCAGATGCAACCGGCGGAGCTCGACCAGGCCTGCGCCTGCATGGCGCCGGTCCTTACGTCCTTTCTCACCGTGGATGCGCGCCAGCGGGTCGAGGACGCCATCAAGACCGGCAAGCCCGTGACGTTCAGCGGCAACCCCTACAAGGGCAATCCCGCCGACCTTGCCCGCAGCGCGATCAAGCAATGCCCCACGGTCGGAGCCGCCATGTACCAGCAGAAATGCGTGGGCGCGACCGAGGCCACCCCGCAATGCCAGGAAATGAAGAAGATGATTGATCAGGCGCCGTGAAATATGGCTGCCCAGCCGTTGAAACTTGACCGAGGATAACGTAAACTGCGTTACGGTCTTTGCGGTTTCCGTTGGACGGGGTGGGCATGTCGGAAGTCTCGGAAGTCGCGCGGCGACTGAAGGAGCTGAGGGAGCAGGCAGGCCTGACCATGCGGTCAGTATCCGATGCCCTGGGCTGGAGCCTCACCCGCTACCAGCATTACGAGGATCGCTATAAGCGTAAATATCTGCCGTTCGAGCTGGCCCGCGCGCTCGAGGACATGTTCGTGCGCCAGGGCGTGGCGGCCGGCGCAGTCCTCCAGCTGGCGGGCCTCGAGGGCAGCCAGAATTTGCCAGCGCGCGCCGGCGCTGCTGCGATGCGGCCGGTCTCGCTCAATGCCGCGGCAGGGCAACGCGACTTGCCGGTTCACAGCATTTTCCGCGAAGGATCGGACAGCTTCTGGTTCGTCGAAGGCGACGCCAAGGAATTCGTCGAGCGGCCCGCCAACCTGCGCGGCGTCGCCAACGCATTCGCGCTCTATGCCGACGGCGAGAGCATGCAGCCGCGTTACTTCGCGGGCGAACTGCTGTTCGTCAATCCCAACCGCCCCATTACGCCCAACTGCTTCGTCGCGATCGAGATGACGGACGGCAGCGGCCAGGTGCGCCAGTTCCTGCGCCGCACGCACGACGGCGTCTTCGTGCGCCGCTTCAATCCGGAACAGGAACTTCGGTTGCCGGTGCCGCAGGTGAAGCGGATGTACCGCATCACGGGGTCGGCGGAGTTGGGCTAGGCGCCAACGTTCGCCCACGCGGCACCGCGGCAACGGGAAGTTTGCGACGGGCGTGACCCAAACTTGTTGGTACTTCCAAGTTCGTTCGCTGGGCCGCAGTTGACAATTGACTACAAACGCCGAGACGCGTGGAGCGACGCTGGGAATGTACTCGACCGGCAAAGAGAGGGCGATCCCAAGGCTGTCGTCAGTCGTGGCGACCGTCGCGCTCTTGCTCGTTGTTGCGCCGCAAGCTGTGGCGGTCGATGCATACTCATCTGATCGCCTTGAGATGGTACGCACCATCGAGGCCATCGCGCGCGAGGTGGGCGGCGGCGCGACGCCCAGCGTCTTGGGCATGGATGTGCTTGATGCCATGCGTCGCACGCCGCGTCACGCCTTTGTCCCCACTTACTTGCAAAGCCTCGCATATGCCGATCGGCCGTTGCCGATCGGCTACGGACAGACGATATCCCAGCCCTACATTGTCGCCCTAATGACTGACCTGCTGCGTCTCGCACCGGGCGGTCGCGCGCTGGAGATCGGCACAGGATCCGGTTATCAGGCCGCCGTATTGGCCGAGCTCGGGCATGACGTCTACACAATCGAGATCGTGCCGGACTTGGCCAAGCAGGCCGCAAAGCGATTGTCGGAACTTGGATACGACAAAGTCCGCGTGCGCGAGGGCGACGGTTACTTCGGCTGGCCCGACGCGGCACCGTTCGATGGCATCGTGGTCACCGCAGCCTCGCAGCAGATTCCGCCGCCCTTGATTGATCAACTCAAACCGGGCGGCCGGATGGTAATCCCCATCGGCGCCGCTTTCCTGACACAGGAGTTGATCCTGGTCGAGAAGCTCGCGAACGGAACTGTCCGCACCGAGGCAGTGCTGCCGGTATCGTTCGTCCCCCTCACGCGCAGCCAATAGCAATGCCGTTGCTCGCGGCCGTCTCGCTCCTCTCGCTGGCGGCCATCGCCTACGAGATTCTTCTGACCCGCTTGTTCTCGATCGCCTTGTGGCATCACTTCGCCTACATGATCATCAGCCTGGCGCTGCTCGGTTACGGTGCGAGCGGAACATTCCTGGTGTTCGCCAAGCATCGCCTGTTGTCGCGATTCCACACCAGCTTCGCCGCGCTGGCAGTCTCGTTCGGCGTCGCGGCGATCGGATGCTATGCGCTGGTCCGGCACCTGCCGTTCAACCCGCTCGAGATCATCTGGGACTGGCGCCAGCAGGTCCATCTGGCGGCGATCTATCTGCTGCTTGCCGTGCCGTTCTTCGCCGCCGCGAGCGCCATCGCCCTCGTGTTGGCCGCCTGGCCGGCACGCATCGGCGCCGTCTATCGCGCCGATCTGATGGGTGCGGGACTGGGGGCTCTTGGTATCGTGGCGGCCTTGTTTGTATTGCCGCCCGAAGACTGCCTGCGGATCATCGCGGCCTTCGCCTTCGGTGCGGCGGCGCTTGCCTTGTACAGCGTCGGACGGCGACCAGCCGCGTTCGCAATCCTGCTGTTGGCCGTACCGGCCGCGCTGGCATGGCCGCAGACATCGCTGACGCCGATGCCCTCGCCCTACAAGACCCTCAGCTTGGCTCTCAACGTACCCGGGGCGCGGATCGTCGCCGAACGGACCAGCCCGCTCGGCCGGCTCACGGTGGTCGAAAGCCCGCACGTACCGCTGCGCGACGCGCCGGGTTTGAGCCTTGCCAGCACGCTCATGCCGCCCGAGCAGCTCGGAATCTTCACGGACGGCGAAGGCATGACGGCGGTCACGCGCTTCGGCGGCGACTTTGCCGCCGTCGCCTATCTCGATGAGCTGACCACCGCATTGCCCTATCACCTGCTCGACAGGCCGGCGACGCTGGTGCTCGGCGCCGGCGGTGGCGCCCAGGTTCTGCAAGCACTGTTCCATCGTGCACCGCGAATAGATGCGGTCGAGCTGAATGCCCAGCTGGTCGATTTTGTCCGTCGCGACTTCGACGACTTCGCCGGCCACATCTATGCGCATCCCGCGGTCAGCGTGCATGTCGCCGAGGCACGCAGCTTTGTCGAGGCCAGCGATGCGCGCTGGGATCTGATCCAGGTTGCGCTGCTCGACTCGTTCGCCAGCTCCGCTGCCGGCGTGCAAGCGCTCAGCGAAAGCCCGATCTATACGGTCGAAGCTTTCCAGACATATCTCCGCCACCTCGCTCCGGGTGGAATGCTCGCCGTCACCCGCTGGCTTGGCAGTCCGCCGCGCGATACCCTGAAGCTACTTGCCACGGCCATCTCGGCGCTCGAGGCCAATGGTCTCGGCAGCGCCGGCGAGCGGATGGTACTGCTGCACAACTGGAACACCGCGACGCTCCTGGTCAGGAACGATGCCTTCAGCCGCGACGAGATCGCCCTCATAAGGAGATTTGCCGCCGAGCGGCAGTTCGACCTCGCCTGGTTTCCGGGAATCCGCCGAGAGGATACCAATCGCTATCACCGCATGGCGAAGCCGACGTTGTTCGACGCAACGGCTGCGCTGCTTGGTCCTGCGCGATCAGCGTTTGTCGACGATTATCGATTTGATATCCGACCTGCCACCGACGATCGGCCCTTCTTCTTTCAGTTCTTCCGCTGGGCCCTCCTGCCGGAGCTGGCGACCATCCAAAGCCGAGCCGGACTCGTCTATCTCGATTCCGGGTATCTCGTCCTTGCCCTGGCGCTGCCACAAGCCGTCGCGGCGGCGGCGGTTCTTATCCTGTTGCCGCTGGCGTGGCTTCGGCGCGCCGAGCGGGCGACGCGGGCGCCGGGTCGCATCCGCGTAGCGCTCTATTTCCTGGCGATCGGCTTGGCATTCCTGTTCATAGAAATTGCCTTCATCGCGCGGTTCAGCCTGTTTCTCGGCCATCCGCTCAGTGCAATCGCCGTCACGCTCGCGGGATTTCTCGTTTCGGCCGGGCTGGGCAGCGGTGTATCGCGAAATATCGCGACACGCTGGCCACAGATGGCGATCGTCCTGGCTGTTGCTGCCATCGCTACTCTCGGCACCTTCTATGCTTTGGTGCTGCCGCATGCCTTCGGGGCGATGATGGGATTGCCGCTGGCGGCAAAGAGCGTCATCGCCATCGGCCTCATAGCGCCCCTGGGCTTTGCCATGGGGCTGCCGTTTCCGCTCGGCCTCACTCGCGTCTCCGAATCTGCGCCGGCCCTGTTGCCGTGGGCCTGGGGCATCAACGGCTGCGCGTCCGTCATAGCGGCAGTCATGGCTACATTGCTCGCCATGCATTTCGGTTTTACGGCCTTGCTGGTCCTTGCTCTTGGACTCTATGCAGCGGCTGCATTCCTGCTCGGCCAGGAACGCAGGCCGGCACGATCATCGGCGTAAATGGACTCCGGGTTCGCTTAAGTGGTCGCATTTTCCACGCCGAATCGTATCCGCTTCGGACGGGAAATGCTCTACGCGCCGATCTCGACCACGACGCGACCACGGACCTTGCCTTCGAGAATCTGTTTCGAGAGCGTGGGCAAGTCTTCGAGCTTGGCGGGCACGATCATCGCTTCCAGCTTGTCGGGCGGCAGGTCATGTGCGAGGCGGTCCCACGCCTGCTTGCGCTCGTCCGGCGGGCTCATGACGGAATCGATGCCGAGCAATTTCACGCCACGGAGGATGAAGGGGATCACCGTAGTGTCGAGCTTGTTGCCGCCGGCGAGGCCGCAGGCTGCGACGCTGGCGCGGTATTTCATCTGCGGCAGGACGGCCGCAAGGGTCGCGCCGCCGACGGAATCGATGCAGCCCGCCCAGCGCTCGCTTTCCAGCGGCTTGCCCGAAGGCTGCGCGATGGTGGCGCGGTCGATGATCTCCGCCGCGCCGAGCCCTTTCAGATAATCGTGCGTGTCGGCGCGTCCGGTCGAAGCGACCACGTGACAGCCGAGCTTCGCCAGTACCGCCACCGCGACGCTCCCGACGCCGCCCGCCGCGCCCGTCACCAGCACATCGCCCGCCGTCGGCTTGAGGCCATGCGCCTCCAGCGCCATGACGCAAAGCATCGAGGTAAAGCCCGCGGTCCCGATCGCCATCGCATTGCGCGCGGTAAGATCGGCCGGCAGCTTGACCAGCCAGTCGCCCTTGACCCGCGCCCGCTCGGCATAGCCGCCCCACTGCGCCTCGCCCACGCGCCAGCCGGTGAGGATGACGTTATCGTTCACCTTGAACTTCGGATGCTGCGAGGCCTCCACCACGCCCGCGAAATCGACGCCCGGCACGTGCGGATAGGTGCGCACCAACCGCCCAAGCCCATTGAGGATCAGCCCGTCCTTGTAGTTCAGCGTCGAATATTGCACGCGCACCGTGACATCGCCGTCCGGCAGCCGCTCTTCATCGAGCTGCGTGATCTGCGATGAAACCTTGCCGTCTTTCTCGGTCAGCAGAAGGGCTTTGAACATTCAGATTCGGCTCCTATGACACGGACTCCGCCGATTCCACTGCCACGGACTGCGCCGGTGCCTTCAGCTTTCCGTGGCGATGCAGTGTGATCATATACATGTATGCCTGACTCGTGCTCTTCAGGCGCCGCTCGTAGTATCTCATGAAGCGCGGGACAAGAATCGCGAAAAAAGAGATGACGCCGACATGGAAATCCCCCGGTTTCATGATCGACACTCCCCTCTGTTGGCGGTGGGTCGTGTGAGCTGAATTCTACACGTTGGTGATCACCGCAGCGGTTCCAGGATGCTCACATAGTTCGCGACCGCCGCGCCGCCCATGTTGAAGATGCCGCCGAGCTTGGGGTTCTTCAGCTGCATGGCGCCGGCTTCGCCTTTGAGCTGCATGGCGGTCAGCACGTGCATGGAGACGCCGGTGGCGCCAATCGGGTGGCCCTTGGCTTTGAGGCCGCCGGAGCGGTTGATGGGAAGCTTGCCGTCCTTTTCGGTCCAGCCTTCGGCGATCGCCTTGGCGCCTTCGCCGGGCTTGGTCAAGCCCATCGCTTCGTATTCGATGAGCTCGGCGATGGTGAAGCAATCGTGGGTCTCGACGAAGCTGAGATCGTCGAGCGTCAGCTTGGCATGTGACAGCGCCTTCGACCATGCCTGCTGGCAGCCTTCGAACTGCACGATGTCGCGGGCGCGCATGGGGAGAAAGTCGTTGACCTGCGCGACGCTGCGGATCAGCACGGCGCGGTCGGCGCCGAGCGCAGTATCGAGGTCGGCGAGGACCAAAGCGGCAGCGCCGTCGGAGACCAGCGAGCAATCGGTGCGCTTCAGCGGCCCAGCCACCAGCGGGTTCTTGTCCGACACGTTGCGGCAGAAATCGTAGCCGAGATCCTTGCGCATCTGGGCGTACGGATTGTCGACGCCGTTGCGGTGGTTCTTCGCGGCGATCCGCGCCAGCGCGTCCGACTGGTCGCCATAGCGCTGGAAATAAAGCTCCGCGATCCGGCCGAACACGCCGGCGAAGCCGCCGGGCGTATCGGCCTCGTCCTTCACGTAGCTCGCCTTCAGCAGATTGCGGCCGATGGCGGCGCCGTCATTGTTGGTCATGTGCTCGACGCCGATCACCAGCACGATGCGCGCCTGCTTGGCCGCGATCTCCTTGATGCCCTGATGCACCGCGGCGGAGCCGGTGGCGCAGGCATTCTCCACCCGCGTCGCCGGCTTGAAGCGCAGCGCGGGATCGATGCCGAAGCTGAGCGAGGACGGGAAATCCTGCGCCGAGAAGCCGGCATTGAAATGGCCAACGAAGATCGCGTCGACGTCGGCCGGTGCCACGCCCGCATGCTTCAAAGCGGAGGCGCCCGCCTCCACCATCATGCTTTCGACGTCCTTGTCGGCGTGCTTGCCGAACGGCAAGTGCGCCCATCCGATGATCGAGGTTCCGGTCACGCCGATTCCTCCTGTGCCAGGGTTTCCTGGAAGCGCACGGGTTCGCCGATCGGCGTGCCGATCAGCTCATCCTCGCGCATCACGATCCGGCCGCGCACGATGGTCGCCTTGGGCCAGCCCGTAACTTCCATGCCGTCGAACGGCGTCCAGCCGCACTTCGTCTTCATCCAGTCGTTGGTGATGGTGCGCTTTACCTTCAGATCCACCACCGAGAAGTCCGCGTCGTAGCCAAGGGCAATGCGGCCCTTGCCCGCTATATTGTAGATGCGCGCTGGACCCGCGCTGGTCAAGTCGATGAAACGTTGCAAGGTGAGGCGGCCGGCATTCACGTGGTCCAGCATCACCGGGATCAAGGTCTGCACGCCCGGCATGCCGGATGGGCTCTGTGGATAGGGCCGGGCCTTTTCCTCGCGCGTGTGCGGCGCGTGATCGGTGCCGATGACATCGACGATGCCGGTATTGAGCGCCCGCCACAGCCCATCGCGGTGGCGCGCATCGCGGATCGGCGGATTCATCTGCGCGAAGGTGCCGAGGCGCTGATAGCATTCCGGTGCCGCCAGGGTCAGATGATTGACCAACACCTCGACCGTGGCGAGGTCCTTGTTGGCCGCGAGCAGGTCCATCTCGTCAGCCGTGCTGACATGCAGCACATGTACGCGCCGCCCTGCCCTGCGCGCCAGGCGCAACAGCCGCGTGGTGGCACGGACTGCGACCTCCTCATCGCGCCAGACCGGATGCATCGAGGGGTCCGCGCCGTCCCGCACCAGAGCCAGGCGCTCACGCAGCCGCGGCTCATCCTCCGCGTGGATCGCGACGCGCCGCCTGCCGTGGCGCAGCACGTCCTCCAGGCTGTCATCGTCGGCGACCAGCAGAGAGCCGGTCGAGGAACCCATGAAGACCTTCACCCCCGCGCAGCCTGGCAGCAGCTCCAGCTTGCCGAGCTCGGCGGCGTTCTCGTCCGAGGCGCCGATGAAAAAGGCGTGGTCGACCCAGGCGCGGCCGGCGGCGCGGCGCAGCTTGTCCTTCAGCGCCGCCTCGTCCACGGTGTTGGGGTTGGTGTTGGGCATCTCGAAAAAGGCCGTGACCCCGCCCATGGCCGCCCCGGCCGAGCCGGTCGCCAGGTCTTCCTTGTGGTCGAGTCCCGGCTCGCGGAAATGGACCTGGGTATCGATGACGCCCGGCAGGATGGTGAGGCCCCCCGCCACGAACCGCTCCCTAGCCGCGGCATGGCCGAGGGCTCCCAAAGCGGCGATTCGCCCCCCTTTGACCCCGATATCGCAGGTTTCGAGGCCGTTCGGCGTCGCCACCTGGCCGCCCGTCAGTATAAGGTCGAAATTGTCTGGCATTGTCGCCCGCCGATGGTGGCTCCGGCCCTTGTTTAGAGGCACCCGGCAAGGGGTGCAAGGGATGCCGCAGGCACTCCTTCAACCCGTGACGCGCGCATCCTATTTGCGGTAAAATAGCGCTCTTATGAGGAGCAGGGTGTGACCATTATTATCGGGACTAGCGAGCTGAGGGCCAAGCTCGAGGAATTGCGCACGGAGCACCGCGACCTCGACGCGGCCATCCAGAGCCTCTCGCAGACCTCTCCATTCAACCAGCTGCAGATCCAGCGCATGAAAAAGCGCAAGTTGGTCCTGAAGGATCAGATCATCAAGCTGGAGAGCCAGCTGCTGCCCGACATCATCGCGTAGCCGGCGTCTACCCCCACGGCAGATAGGTCGTGTCGCGGAACTCCTCGAAATCCTCGATCGCGAGACATTGCGTCACGTGTTTGCCATCTTCGGACAGCGGGAAGATGGCAGTCTCGACCGCGCGGATGATGCCGTTCGGCATCGGCCAGGTGGTGGATCGGAAGGTCGGCACCCTTTCCTCCGCAGCCCGGCGATAGAGGGCAAGCAGCTCGTCCGGCTTGTTGAAGCGCATCTCGTCCAGATAGTAGCCGGTGAAGTCGCGGCCTTGCCATTCGACCGCGTTGGTGCCGACCACCCGATAGCGCACGCGGAACGGCGATTGCTCGATATCGACGAGGTACACGTTGGGCAGCAAGTGGGGAATGTCCGCGGGATCGATGTCGGCGCGGCACGGCATGAGGCGGTTGCCTCGGCACAGCGTCCAGTAATCATGGAGCTGCTTGATGGACGGCAAATGGCGCGGCGATGCGATATACATGCGGCCCGATCCGTGACGATCAGCCAGTCATAAATCTTTTCGCCGGCGGCGGCGAGGTGCCTCAGCGCTGCTTGTTCAATTCCGCGTAATAGCGGCGCTTCTCGTCATACATGTCGGCGTCGGCCTTGCTCAGCGCCTCGTCGGCATTCTGCCTGGCCGAGAATTGATGGATGCCGACGGCGCAGGACAGCTGCAGCGCTTCCCCCTGCCACGTTACCGGCTCAGTGTTGACCAGCTCGATCAGGGAAGCTGCCTTGTCCCGGGCCTGCGTCTCATCGGCCTGGGCCAGGATAACGCCAAATTCATCGCCGCCGAGGCGCCCGACCACGTCGGAATCACGCACATTGCCGACCAGCAGCCGCGCGAAGTGCCGCAGCACTTCATCGCCCGCCGGGTGGCCGAAGCGGTCGTTGATCTCTTTCATGCCGTTGAGGTCGAAATAGAGCACGCTGCCGGCTGTCCCATAGCGTTCGGAATAGGAGATGAGGCGCGTCAGCTCGCGCACGAAGGCGCGGCGATTGGCGATCGGCAGCATCGAATCTTCATCCGCCATGCGCTCCAGGTGCGAGATGCGCTTGCGCGTCAGCTCGAGCTCCTGGCGCAGACGCCCGACCTCGTCCAGCAGCGCCTGCAGGGCGGCGCGCACATTGGGCGAAAGCTCTGTTTCATTGAGGCCGAGGAAGGTGGCCTGATCAGCCTGGGCCGAGGTGGCGGTGGCGCTGGTCGCGCCCGTGGCTTCGGCGTTGCGGGTACGCGCGACCGGCTTGGCGCTGGCGACGCGGGCAGCCGATCCGGGTGAAAGGTTGTCTCGGATCCTCATCAGCGCGGATTCCAGAACTCCTTGGTGGGTACTCCGGCCGCCCTGAGAGTAAAGGCGAATCCGAGCTCAGATGCTAGGGCGGGGTGGTTAATAGGGGCTTAAACCGACGGGCCGGTTGGTCATCTGTTCGCGCATTGTTCATTGCGCTCAGCCGGCTGCTCCCTATAATGCCGCCTCTTTTTGGGGTGGGATTCATGCCAAAGAGCAAGAAAAATGAGCCTTTGGTGGGCGTTATCATGGGCAGCCAGTCGGACTGGCAGACCATGCGCCATGCCGTTGATGTGCTTGAACATCTGGAGATTCCGCACGAGGTGCGGATCGTCTCGGCGCACCGTACCCCAAAGCGCCTGATGAGTTATGCCGAAACCGCCCGCGAGCGGGGCTTGAAGGTCATCGTGGCCGGCGCCGGTGGAGCCGCCCACCTGCCGGGCATGGTGGCCGCCGTGACGCCCCTGCCCGTCCTTGGCGTTCCGGTCGAATCCCAGGCGCTGAAGGGGCAGGATAGCCTCTATTCGATCGTGCAGATGCCAGCCGGCGTTCCGGTCGGTACACTGGCGATCGGCAAGGCGGGGGCGACCAATGCCGGCCTGCTGGCGGCCGCCATCATCGCCCTCAACGACGCGCCGCTGGGAAAGCGGCTGGATACTTATCGCCACAATCAGACGGAGGCAGTGGCGGAAAGCCCGACGCGCGATCAATAATGACGAGACAGCAGGTGGGCACGGGACAATGAGCGCGGATAGTGGCCAAAGCATCGCGCCGGGCGGCACAATCGGAATTCTCGGCGGCGGCCAGTTGGGACGCATGACCGCGATGGCGGCCGCGCGGCTCGGCTATCGCTGCCACATCTACTGCCCCGACCAAGGGGCACCGGCCAGCGACGTTGCCGCTGCCACCACCGTTGCCGCTTATGACGACCTCGCGGCCCTGCAGGCGTTCGCGCAATCGGTCGATGTCGTCACCTTCGAGTTCGAGAACGTGCCCGCTTCCGCCGGCGAGAAGCTGGCGGCGTGGAAGCCGACCCGGCCCGATCCGCGCGTGCTGCATCTGACGCAACAGCGGCTGCGCGAAAAGAATTTCCTCAGCTCCATCAGCGTGCCGGTCGCGCGCTATCTTGAAGTCGCGCACAAGGAAGCACTGCCGCAAGCGGTGCAAGCGCTGGGCCGGCCCTGCGTGCTCAAATCCGCCAGCTTCGGCTATGACGGCAAGGGCCAGGTGCGCATCGATCCCGAAAGCGATCTCGGCCCGGTGTGGCAGGCGATGGGCGGGGATCTTGCGATCCTCGAGTCTTTCGTCGATTTCCAGCGCGAGATTTCCGTCGTGATTGCGCGCGGTTTCGATGGCGCGATGGAAATGTATGTGGCGGTCGAGAACCAGCACCGCAACCACATCCTCGACACCACGATTGCGCCGGCGCGTATTACGCCGGCAGTCGCGGTGAAGGCCGAGGCGATCGCCCGCCACATCGCGCAGGAGCTGAAGCTGGTCGGATTGCTGGCGGTCGAGATGTTCGTGACCAGGGACGGCGACGTGCTGGTGAACGAGCTGGCGCCGCGGCCGCACAATTCCGGCCACTGGACCATCGATGCCTGCAATACCAGCCAGTTCGAGCAGTTCGTGCGCGCCGTCTGCGGCCTGCCCTTAGGCTCGCCCGAGCGGCACTCGGATGCCGTGATGAAGAACCTGATCGGCGACGACGTGCGCGATTGGCGCGCGATCCTGCACGAGCCCGGCGCGAAGGTGCACCTCTACGGCAAGGCGGAGATCAGGCCGGGGCGCAAGATGGGGCACGTCACAAGGCTGACGGCGAAGAGCAGCTGAGAGCTATATCCAGTTTTCCGTGCGCAGGCCCTGCACCCGCGCAAGCTCTCGCTCGTTGTTGGTGACAAGGGTCAAGCCCTCGCTGCGCGCGTGTCCGGCAATCAGCAGATCGTAGGGCCCGATCGGCCTCCCCTCGCGCTCCAGCTCGCACTTGATCATCGCGAAATGATGCGCGGGCCGATCGGCGAAAGGCAGCACTGTCAGCTGCCCGCAGATCTGTTCGATCGCTGCGAAGTTCGCCGCCTGCCTCTTGGACTTTTCGGCCCCGCAATACAACTCCGCGAGCGTGATGGACGAAACGCAAATCTGCTCGGCGAAGCGGTTGAACCTCTGCCGCAAGCTCTCCGGACGGACCTTGATGACGTGGATGCAAATATTCGTATCCATCATGTAGCGGCATCAAAGCGGCTCGCGCTTCTGTGGCTTGGGTTGCTCGCGACCGCGGAGATCGCCTGTCCCGCCCGCGTCAAAGAAAGCATCCCAGGAGTGCCCCACCGGGCTGATGAGACGACTACGCCCGATCTTTGTTATCTCAACCTGCTTCACGTTCTCAGGCAAAGCGACCGGCTTAGGCAGGCGAACCGCCTGGCTCTTGTTGATCGTAAAGACCGTCGATTTTGTCATATCCGCCTCGGCATATCCTGTGGGATATACCGAGGCACTAGCTGAGCATTGTTAACTGCCGAGGTTCAAGCCGCACTCTCCTCGTTCAAGCTCAGCAAGCTCGCGTTCCCGCCGGCGGCCGTGGTGTCGATGGTGAGAGTGCGTTCGGTGGCGAAGCGGTGGAGGTAGCGCGGGCCGCCGGCTTTGGGGCCGGTCCCCGACAGGCCCTCGCCTCCGAAGGGCTGTACGCCGACGACAGCGCCGATCATGTTGCGGTTGACGTAGGCGTTGCCGACGCGCAGGCGCTCGGTGATGCGGCGCACCTTGCCGTCGATGCGGCTGTGCACGCCGAGCGTCAGGCCGTAGCCGGTGGCGTTGACGGCATTCAGCACATCGTCGAGCCGGTCTGCGCTGTAATGAATCACATGCAGGACCGGGCCGAACACTTCGCGCTCCAGCCGCGGCAGCCCGTCGATGCGGAACGCGGCTGGCGCGAAGAAGTGACCGTGCGCGTGGTCGGGGCCGAGCTTCAGCTCGTAGATCAGGTTCGCTTCGCGCTTCATGCGCTCGGCGTGTTTCGTCAGCATCGACTTGGCGTCGAGGTCGATCACCGGACCAACATCGGTTGCCAGCAAAGACGGATCGCCAACCTTAAGCTCGGCCATCGCGCCAGCCAGCATCTCCGTCAGCTTGTCCGCGATGTCTTCCTGCACGAACATGACGCGCAGGGCGCTGCAGCGCTGGCCCGCGCTCTGGAAGGAGGAGATGAGGACGTCGCGCACCACCTGCTCCGGCAGGGCCGACGAATCGACGATCATCACGTTCTGCCCGCCGGTCTCGGCGATCAGCGGTCCGATGGCGCCGTTCTTCGCCGCCAGCGCGCGGTTGATGCTGCGCGCCGTGTCGGTCGAGCCGGTGAAGGCGACACCCGCGATGCGCGGATCGTTGACCAGGGGCGCGCCGACGGATGGACCGTCGCCCGGCACGAGATGCAGCACGTCGACCGGAATGCCGGCCTTGTGCAGCAGGCGCACGGCGAGCGCCGCGATCATAGGCGTCTGCTCGGCCGGCTTGGCGACGACTGTGTTGCCGGCGGCGAGCGCTGCGCTCGCCTGTCCCAGGAAGATCGCGAGCGGGAAGTTCCAAGGCGAGATGCAGGCGAAGACGCCGCGGCCATGGAGCTGGATCTGGTTGCGCTCTCCGGTGGGGCCAGGCAGCGGCATGGGCCTCGCAAAATCGGCACGGGCGCGCGTTGCGTAATACCGGCAGAAATCGACCGCCTCGCGCAATTCGGCAACCGCGTCGGGAATGGTCTTGCCAGCTTCGCGGATGCAGAGGGCAAGCACGTCGGTCTGCGCGCCTTCCAACAGATCGGCGGCGCGTTCCAGGCAAGCCGCGCGTTCATTCGCTGGGGTCATGGACCAATCTTCGAAGGCGCGCTGGGCGCGCGCGACGGCATCGGAGACTTGCTCGGGCGTCGCGTTCGTTATCTGCCCCACGATTTGGCGCGTATCGGCGGGATTGACTGCGGGCTGTGATTTCCCTGCAAGCTCGCGGCCGCCGACGATCGGCGCCGCGGAAGCAGGTCGAGCGGCTGCCACCTCGAGCGCGGCGGCGAGCGGCGTCAGCACATCCGGGTCGGAGAGATCGACGCCCGCGGAATTCTTGCGCTCAGCCCCATAGAGGTCGCGTGGCAAAGCAATGCGCGGATGGGGAATCTGCGGCAGCTTGCGCACGCGCGCGATCGGATCGGCCACGATCTCGTCCAGCGGCGCCTTCTCGTCCACGATGCGGTTCACGAACGACGTGTTGGCGCCGTTTTCCAGCAAGCGGCGCACCAGATAGGCGAGCAGATCCTCGTGGCTGCCGACCGGCGCGTAGACGCGGCAAGGAATGCCCATCGCTTCCGCCGGCGTCACTTCGTTGTAGAGCGCCTCGCCCATGCCGTGCAGGCGCTGGAACTCCAGCTTTTCGCGCGCCGGCGCTTCGCCGCCCGCCATCTCGATGATAGCGGCTAGGCTGTGCGCGTTGTGGGTGGCGAATTGCGGATAGAAGGCGCTCTGGTCCGAGAGCAGCCGCCGCGCGCAAGCGAGGTAGGAAACGTCCGTCAAGGCCTTGCGCGTGAAGACCGGATAGCCGGCGAGGCCGCGCTCCTGGCTCGTCTTGATCTCGCTGTCCCAATAGGCGCCTTTGACCAGGCGCACCATCAGGCGCCGCCGATGCTTGCGCGCGAGATCGGCGAGCCAATCGACCAACGGCAAGCAGCGCTTCTGATAGGCCTGGATCGCAAGACCGAGCCCGTCCCAGCCTTTGAGCGACGCGTCGCCGGAAACGGCTTCGATCACGTCGAGGGAGAGATCGAGCCGGTCGGCTTCCTCGGCGTCGATGGTGAAACCGATATCGACCGCCTTGGCTTTCTTTGCCAGGTCGACCAGGCGCGGCACCATCTCGTCCAAGGTGCGATGGCGTTGCGCGATCTCATAGCGCGGATGCAAAGCGGAGAGCTTCACGGAAATGCCGGGGCTCTTGATCGGGTCCTTCCCTGCGCCGGCGCGGCCGATGGCGGCGATCGCGTTGCTGTAGGCTTCGAAATAGCGGTCGGCATCCACGGCCGTGCGGGCCGCTTCGCCCAGCATGTCATAGGAGTATCGATAACCCTTGCGCTCCATCGCCTCGGCACGTTCCAGCGCTTCGTCGATGTTGCGCCCCATGACGAACTGGCGGCCCAGGATCTTCATGGCCTGGGTCACGGCCTGGCGGATCACCGGCTCGCCCGAGCGCGTCACTAGGCGCTTCAGCACGCCCTTGAGATCATTGCCCGACGGCTCCATCTGCATGATGCGGCCAGTCAGCATCAGAGCCCAGGTCGAGGCGTTGACGAAGATGGAATCGCTCTCGCCAAGATGTGCACTGAAATCCGCGTCGCGCAGCTTGTCCTTGATCAGCATGTTGGCGGTTTCGGAATCCGGGATGCGCAGCAAGGCTTCCGCCAGGCACATCAGCACTACGCCCTCTTTCGAGGAGAGCTCGTAGGCATGCATGAAGGCATCGATGCCACCCTGCCCCACGCGGTTTTCCCGCACTTTCTGCACCAGGCGGCGGGCGCGGGCGGCGATCCGGTCCTGCATGTCGGCCGGCAGCTCGGCCTGCGCCAGCAGGGTTTGTACCACGCCGGTCTCGTCGGCGCGGTAATGAGCGCGCAGGCGGGCGCGCAACGGGTCGGGTTGCGGGAACGGCTCGGAAACGATCATGATAGGACCTTGCGCAAGGGAGGCCATAGTGGCGCTGGATTTTTAGTCTGGATTTCTTCGCCGGAGCATAGTCGGATTCGGGGCGCTTGGCAGCAGGAACAGATGACATGAGCTTTTTTCCAGGATTCGAGCAGCGGCGGGTTGCGGTCGGCGGCCTCACCCTCAACGTGCGGCTCGGCGGCAGCGGCAGCCCGCTCCTATTGCTGCATGGTCTGCCCCAGACCCAGGTGGCCTTTCACAAGATCGCCCCGGAGTTGGCGCGCCACTACACGGTGATCTGTGCCGACCTCAAGGGCTATGGCGACAGCGATGCGCCACCACCGACAGCGGATTCCGCCAACTATTCCAAGCGCGTCATGGGCGAGGAGATGCTGGCGCTGATGAAGGCGCTCGGTCACGAGCGGTTTGCCCTTGTGGGGCACGATCGCGGCGGGCGAATCGCGTATCGTCTGGCGCTCGACCACCCCCGCGCCATCACGCGCCTCGGCATTCTCGACATCGTGCCGACCTCGGAATACTGGGATACCGCCGACCGGCATTTCGCCGTGAATACGTTCCATTGGGGCTTCCTGGCGCGCGACGGCGGATTGCCCGAGCGGTTGATCAGCCATGAGCCGGATTTCTTTCAGGACTACCTGATGCGGCTTTGGGCCGGCGACTATGGCGCGCTCGACCCGGAGGCGCTGGCCGAATACCGCCGCTGCTTCCGTAAGCCGGAGAATATCGCGGCCATTTGCGCGGACTACCGCGCCGGCTACGGGATCGACGATGCGCTGGACCGGGCGGACCAGAAGGCCGGCAAGCGCATCACCTGCCCCGTCCTGGTGCTGTCCGGCGAACAATACCTCCATACCGGCGAAAGCAAGGCCATCGACATCTGGAAACGCTGGGCGACCGACGTGCGCGGCAGCGTGATCCAGAGCGGCCACTTTGTCGCGGAAGAGAAGCCGCAGGAGGTGCTGGCGGCGCTGCTGCCGTTTCTGCGCTAATTGCTATACTGATGGACATTGTCGCGGCGGCGCTACCCGCGGCCAGTGGGGGGAGAGTCACATGTCGCAAGCGGTCGCGGATCAGGTCATCCCGGAGGCGGAGCGGCTGGACCTGGAGCGACGGCGGCTGGAATGCGAAAAACTGCGCGTCGAGATCGCACAGGTCTCGGCCCCCTGGTGGACCCGCGCAGGATACATTGGAAGCCTGGTCCCGATCGTGATCGCGATCGTCGGATTCGGCTCCGGTCTCGCAACGGGCTTCTTCGATACCGAGCGGACAGCCCTGAAGAATGAGATCGCCACACTGACTATCAAAAGGGACCAGCTGCAGGCGGCGAGCGAGGGTCTCCAGAAAAAGATCGACGATGGGTACCTCAGTTTGATCTCGGCCAGCGCGGAAGCCCGCTACGCGATCTCGCACATCACCAGCCTCGCATCCCAGCACGACGAGATCGAGCCGAAGGTGACGTCTGCGCTGGAGAAACTCTCCGGAGATGAGGAGCGCGCAGTCAGCCAACTGTTGAGCTTCTCGCGTCTGTCCGGTGAGATCGCAAAAATCACGGAAGAGGAGCTCGATCTCGTCCGCAAGAGCCTGAAGGAGATCCCAGCCTCGACCTGGGTCACGGAGCTGCGGCCGACAATCAGGGGCCAGTACATTCCCGATCGCGTGCTCATGGAAGCCCCGGACGGAAGGCTCTACGATCCAACCGATGGCCGCTATTACCAACCGGGGGAGATCGGCCAATAGCGCATGGGTTGACGGGCTAGACCGCCCTCACATCCGCGAGGAAGCTGCCGACCAGGGCGCGCAGCTGCTCGCTCTCGTGCTTCAGGCCGTCGGCGGTCGAACGGACCTCGCCGGCCGATTCCTTGGTGTCGCTGGCCGTCTGCTTGACGCCGGCCATGTTGCTGGAGACTTCGTGGGTGCCGATCGCCGCTTCCTGGATCGAGCGCGCGATTTCGTGCGTCGCTTCGGTCTGCTGCTGGACCGCCTCGGAGATGCTGGAAGCAATGTCGTTCACGCGGCCGATCGTCTCCGTGATTGCCTGGATCGCGCCGGCGGCCGACTGAGTCGCCGCTTGCACGGCGCCGATCTGGTTCTGAATCTCCTCGGTCGCCTTGGCGGTCTGGGAGGCGAGGTTCTTCACCTCGCCCGCCACCACGGCAAAGCCCTTGCCGGCATCGCCAGCGCGCGCCGCTTCGATCGTGGCGTTGAGCGCGAGTAGGTTAGTTTGAGAGGCGATGTCGTTGATCAGGCGGACAACCTCGCCGATGCGGTCGGCGGATTGCACCAGGCCCTTCACCATATCGCTGGCGTTGGAGCCCTGGCTGGCGGCGGCGCGGGCGATGTCGGCGGATTCCTGGGCCCGGCGGGTCATTTCGGTGAAGGAGGTGGACAGCTCCTCCGCGGAGCTGGCCACGGTCTGGACGTTGGCGGAGGCCTCTTCCGTCGCGGTTGTCATCGTCACGACCTGATGGTTGGATTTGTCCGCGACGTCGGTCAGGCGATGGGCCGAGTTCTCCATCTGGCCGGCGGCACCGGCAAGCCGCTGCAACGCGCCCTTGACGCTGTCGTCGAACGAACGCGTCAGCGCGTCCATCCGCTCGAACCGTTCTTGACGCTCCTGCTGCCGGGCGGCTTCACGCTCGCGCGCCGTTTTGGCCTCGACCGCGTTGGCGCGGAAGACATCGACCGCCTTCGCCATCTGGCCGACTTCGTCGCGCCGCTGGGCGGAGGGAATCACGACATCCAGCACGCCTTCGGACAGGGACTTCATCACGGAAGTCATGCGCGCAATCGGCCGCACGACGCCGAGAGCCATGAACAGCACCCCGCCCAGCACGACGAGCAAGACGATTCCCGACACGATCCAGACGATGGTCATGAACTGGGTTTCAAGCTGCGCGGCAGACGCTTCGCTTTCCGCATTGGATCGATTGGCGGCCGCGACGATCTTGTCGATCACGGCACGATGCCTGGCGTAGGCATCCGTCACCTTGGCATAGGATGCAGCGGCCGCGTTCATGTCGCCGCGCTCGACCGTCGGCAGCAGATTCTTCTCGACCTCGTCCCAGAACTTCGCGGCCTCGGCGTGCGCGGGTCCGATCAGCTGCGCGACGATGGCGGGATCATAGATTCGGTCCGCGTTCCAATAATCGCGCCTCGCATCGTAGTCCTTGCGCAGTTGCGCCAGCCGCTCCTTCCGTGCGCCGAGCGACTTCGGATCATTCAACGCCAGCGTCGCTTCGAGATAGGGTTCGATGATGTATTCCGGCGGCGGCAGGATATCAGCGATCAGGTCCTTGCCGAGCACGATGCGCGTATAGACCGGACCACCGACCTTCAACTCATTGATCGCCATCAAAGCGGTCCAGATCACCGCCACGAAACCAATGCCGACCAGAATTCCGAACAGATTGACCGCCTTCGCGATCGTCAGACGCGTGGTCATTGGATTGTTCCCCTGATCTGGGCGAAATGGCCGAATGAGGGAATGAGTAAATCCCCAACCGTGAATAAGTCATAAATACTGAGTATATTCGAAAGTATATTGATATTGTATGATTTTCTCGATCCTAAACATGTTTAACTAAGACTCTCGTCTTATAACAATCGAGATATACAAGTAAAATTCAGGTGCCGCTTGAGGGAATTCCTTTAGCCCGAACGGTGTGGCGCGGCGCCCCCAGGCGCCACACTCCAGAAATTTAATGGAGCGCGGTGTCAGCCCGCCAGCTTCGCCTTCAGCCGCTCGCTGAGCAGTGCGGAGTTGGCCTTGCCGCCCGTGGCTTTCATCACCACGTGCGCGGCAGCGTGATCCAGTGCGGCCACTTCGTCACGAAAGGGAAGCCGCCGGAGGTCTTGGCACCCTTGATTCTGTTCCTGCGATCGGGCTAGGCGTGAACTCATAAGTGCCCCCTGATAATCGTGGACTTCCGCCAAGGGCGGCAGCCCTCACGCCGGACCGCCACCAGGGCGGAAAAGTGCCACTAAGAGACAATCTCTGAGCGCCTTGTGGCGTCCGGGCGAAAGAACAGTCGAAAAGACGCTATTCGTTGAGATTATCGAACCCCTCTTCTCGAAAGGTTGACGCGTTCAGTGATGTCCCAAGGGCGTTCCCCAACCCATAGTCGAGCCTCAGGAGATCGCCGCGCGCGACGAAGTTACCATCATTCCTCTGGCACCGGACGCGGATGCGAACATCCCCAAGTCCGGTCGTATTGCTGACAAAGTCTGCCTCCGCCCCCGGGGGGATCAGATCCGGGATGACCACATCGGTCTTACCAACCTCACGTGTGTCCAGCCGTATCCACTTGCCGGTTGTCCAATTCCGGATGGCGATGACCTGCGAGCAGACACGCGAGTTGCTACCAACATAGTTGACTCGTAAATCCTGCAAGTCGTTGGGAACACCCGTGAAGCCACCGATCCAAGCGGTGGTGCGCGTGCGTCTGCCTGTTCTTGCGGAGTCCACTCTTAGATAGCTGTCGTCATCGGCTGCCAAGCTGCCGGCGTCTCCTCTGATCCGCTTGCCGGTGACCAGCGCAACGGATTCGGGGAGATCGGCCACGATCGTGGCCGGCGGTTCTAGCAGGGTAGGCTGCCAGCGGAAGAACAGCGCATAACTGCCCTCGTTCTGAAACCACTCGATCTGGATGGGAGTCGGCCCGTCCAGGGCAGCGACCCGCGCGAATGAAGCGAGCTGGTCTTGCCACTCGTTCAGGATCTCGACTCCGTTCACCTCTACCCGGAGCCCATCGTCTGTGAAGAAGCGCAGGATGTAGTTTCCAGCCGGGAAGTCGAGGGTCCCTCGCCAGACGGCGCTCACCGTGTCGGATTCCCCGAAAGCGACCTCGCCGAAGCCGCTGTGCAGGATTCCGGTGCCCAGGTTGGAGGATGGAACCGGGAACGGTGCGTCGAGAAGCGTTCCGAGATAGGGTCCATCGAGGTTCGTCCCGTCGAAGAAGCAGGCGTGAAAGACGCCTACGGGAAAGCTCTCGCTGCACAATGTCTCGGCCACCTGGTTCAGGACAGTGACACTTCGTGTGGCGGTGGCACTATTGCCCTGGTCATCGTAGGCGGTGGCTTGGAGCTGATGGAGACCGAAACCCACTCGCTTCGTGTCGAACTCGAAAGAGAATGGGCTAGTGTCATCGACTGCCATGAAGTGGTCGTCAACCAGGAAAACAACCGCGTCCAGGCCGGTCTCGTCCGAAGCATCGGCCGAAACCGTAATCGTGTCCGACACCGCGGCGTCGGGGGCGGGAGCCGTGAAGCTGATGGCGGGGTCGGTCTGGTCTGGGAGCGTCTCGGTCAGCCACGGTCCGGCCAGCGAGAACTGCTTCTCGTAGTCGTTCGGCGGCTGGGTAAGCGTGAAGTCGTGCGGATCGTCCCACCCGACGGCGTGGTTCAGCTCGTGGGCGATGACATCGACGCCCAGGCCGAAATAGCGCCCCATGTCGGGGACAAGGCTATCGGGAATGTCGGGATCGATCGGCGGAATCGGCACACCTGCTACCGCGGCGATGTTCCAATCGCCGACACCGCTCAACGGGTTGTCCCAGCCGAATGAGCCGGCGAACCCTCCGCCTCCCCAGACGAGCACAAACACGGCGCGGGTGTAAGGGATCACGGCGCCGACGCGGTCCTGCGCCTCCTGCTGGGCCTGGCTCATGAGCCGCTCGAGACCGCCCCGGATGTGGGTGCAGTCGCCCCCGCAAATGTCGAACTCCGTATCGGGCGAGACGATCGTCGTCAGCGGGTTCGTGAAGAAGGTCTTGCCATATTGGTCGACGAAGCCGGCCTGGACCGCGCGCCACGCCCGCTCGACCTCCGGAATGAGCGGCACGGGGTCGACGTCATTCGGCACCCACAGCACCGGGTTTACATTGGGCGGTTCGGAGAACGACACCGGAATGACCTGGCTATGGCAGTCCGGGGAGGTCATCAAATCGCCGTTGGTTGTATCGTTCACGGTGACCCGTGCCAGCCTGAAACCCGCGGTGTCATAGATCTTGGTCACGACCTCGCTGCTGCCAGCCAAGCCGTCGGTGCCCGTCCAGGAGAAGGTAAAGCTTCCAGAACCGCCGCTCACGTTGGCCCGCCAGGTCATCGGCTCGCCCGGGTGCACCGGCAGGTCGGCGCGACAGAAGACCGTATGGCTTGCGTGAGCCGGCCCTCCGCCGAAGAGCAACATCGCGACTAGGGCCGATGCGAGCAGATCGATGATCCACCGGTTCGGCCTCTGCGCGGTCGCTACAAGAAACGAGAACATGGGGGTGGGCGAAATGAGATCGAGGACGACCATGGTTTCCTCCCGTGAAATGGGCGCCCGACAGTCGCGCGCCGATCGGGCGCTAATCCGATGCTGCATGTGCGCCCGTCTCTCACAGGGGACGGATCGGTGAGGATGTCTCGCGTTCTCTGAATCGCCACGGCTGATCACGTTCCCTGCGCTCTTAGGGTCAGCGCACAGCCGCAATCGCTGCAGAGATCTATTCCATCATTTTTGTTAGTTCTTGATGACCTGCCGATTTGTGTTGGCAAAGGTCTTTCTTTGGATGGATTTGGAAAGGATATACGTGAACATCCGGCATTGCAATTGTGTGTACACGGACAATGCTCTGTACCTGCTCCAGCATTTGCTCCGGTCTCACGGCCATCGATGATCGACAGATTTCAGCGATCATCTCCCTTGGGTTACCAGCTGCCAAGTGGGCACGGTCGCTGCAGGTCGGCTGCACACCCGGTAACAGATCTGAGATAACGCTAACCCGCTAGCTTCGCCTTCAGACGCTCGTTGAGCAGCGCGGGGTTGGCCTTGCCGCCGGTCGCCTTCATCACCTGGCCAACGAAGAAGCCGAGCAGCTTGTCCTTGCCGGCGCGGTATTCGGCGACCTTGTCGGCGTTCTTGGCCATGATGTCGTCGATCGCGGCATCGATCGCACCGGTGTCGGTCACCTGGCGCAGGCCTTTCTCCTCGACGATCGCTCTTGCCGGCTTGCCGGTTTCGAACATCGCCGCGAACACGTCCTTGGCGATGCGGCCGGAGATCGTGTTGTCCGCGATGAGGTCGATGAGGCCGCCGAGCGCGTCAGCCGACACCGGCGAATCCGTGACCCACTTGCCGGCCTTGTTGAGCTGGCCGAACAATTCGCTGCTGACCCAGTTGGCGGCGAGCTTGGGATCGCGGCCTTTCACGACCGTCTCGTAATACGCGGCGATCTCCTTCTCGCCCGACAGCACACCTGCGTCATAGTCGCTGAGGCCGTACTGGCTGACGAAGCGCGCACGCTTCTCGTCCGGAAGTTCGGGCAAGGTCGCCTTGATCTCGTTCACCCAGTTGGGATCGAGCACCAAAGGCAGCAAATCGGGATCGGGGAAGTAGCGGTAATCGTGGGCATGCTCCTTGGAGCGCATCGAGCGGGTCTCGCCCTTGCCGGGATCATAGAGCCGGGTCTCCTGCTTGATCGTGCCGCCATCCTCGATGATCTCGATCTGGCGGCGCGCCTCATACTCGATCGCCTGCTGGACGTAGCGAATGGAGTTGACGTTCTTGATCTCGCAACGCATGCCGAGTGGATCGCCCACCTTGCGCACCGAGACGTTGACGTCGCAGCGCATGGAGCCTTCTTCCATGTTGCCGTCGCAGGTGCCGAGATAGCGCAGGATGGAACGCAGCTTCTTCAAATAGGCGGCAGCCTCTTCCGAGGTGCGCATATCCGGCTCCGACACGATCTCCATCAGCGCGATGCCGGAGCGGTTGAGATCGATATAGCTCTTGGTCGGATGCTGGTCGTGCAGGCTCTTGCCGGCATCCTGCTCCAGATGGAGGCGCGTGATGCCGACGTGGCGCTTCACGCCGCCCGCCATGTCGAGGATGATCGTGCCCTTGCCGACGATCGGCTGGGTGTACTGCGAGATCTGATAGCCGGCCGGCAGATCGGCATAGAAATAGTTCTTCCGGTCGAACACGGATTTGAGGTTGATCTCCGCCTTCAGGCCGAGGCCGGTCCTGACCGCCTGCTCCACGCAGCGCTTGTTGATGACCGGCAGCATGCCAGGGAACGCCGCGTCGACCAGGCTGACCTGGCTGTTCGGCTCCGCGCCGAAGGTGGTCGAGGCGCCGGAGAACAGCTTGGCTTCGGAGATCACCTGGGCATGCACTTCAAGCCCGAGGATGACCTCCCACTTGCCGGTGCGGCCTTCGATCAGGTTCTTCTCGTCGCTCATGATCAATATCCTGCCGGCTTGGCGGTGAAGTTGGCGCTGCTTTCGATGACGCCGCCGACGCGGAACAAGGTCTCTTCATCGAAGGCGCGGCCGATCAGCTGCAGTCCCAGCGGCAGGCCCTGGCTGTCCAGGCCGCCGGGGACGGAGATGCCGGGCAGGCCGACGAGATTGGCGGTCACGGTGAATACGTCGTTCAGATACATCTGGATCGGATCGTCGGTGTTCTCGCCCTCCGCGAACGCGGCCGACGGTGTGGAGGGCGTCAGGATCACGTCGACATCCTTGAAGGCGCGGTCGAAATCGCGCGCGATCAGTGTGCGCAGGCGCTGCGCCTTCAGGTAGTAGGCATCGTAATAGCCGGCCGACAGCACATAGGTGCCGATCATGATGCGGCGGCGCACTTCCTTGCCAAAGCCTTCGGCGCGCGTCTTCTCATACATGTCGTCGAGGCTATCGCCAGGAACGCGCAGGCCGAAGCGCACGCCGTCATAGCGCGCGAGGTTCGAGGACGCTTCGGCGGGCGCGATGATGTAGTAGGTCGGCAGCGCGTATTTGGTGTGCGGCAAGGAGACTTCCTTGATCTCCGCACCAGCCTTCTTCAGCCATTCCGCGCCTTCGTGCCACAATTTCTCGATCTCCGGCGACATGCCGTCGAGGCGATATTCCTTGGGAATCCCGACGCGCAGGCCGCGCACGTTGCCGGTCAGCGCCTTGGTGTAATCCGGGACCGGCAGATCGACCGAGGTTGAATCCTTGGGATCGTGCCCCGCCATCACGCCCAGCATGATGGCGCAATCCTTGACGCTGCGCGCCATCGGCCCGGCCTGATCCAGCGACGATGCAAACGCAACGATGCCCCAGCGCGAGCAGCGGCCATAGGTCGGCTTGATCCCGACTGTCCCGGTGAAAGCAGCGGGCTGGCGGATCGATCCGCCGGTGTCGGTTGCGGTCGCGCCGAGGGCCATGCGCGCGGCGACAGATGCAGCGGAGCCGCCCGAGGAGCCGCCCGGCACCAGGCGGCGATTGTCGCCCTTGCGCTGCCACGGATTGCCGACACCGCCGAAATAAGAGGTGAGATTGCTGGAGCCCATGGCGAACTCATCCATGTTCACCTTGCCCAGCATGACCGCGCCCGCCTGCCAAAGATTGGCCGTCACAGTCGATTCATACGGCGGCTTGAAGCCTTCGAGGATGTGCGAGCCGGCCGTGGTCTGCACCCCGTCGGTGCAGAACAGATCCTTGATCGCCAGCGCGATGCCGTCGAGCGCGCCCAGCTTCTCGCCTTTGGCACGGCGCGCGTCGGCGGCGGCGGCCATGCTCAAGGCCTTGTCCGGGGTCTCCACCACAAACGCATTGAGGTCGCGATGCTTCTCCATCGCCTTCAGATGCGCATGCGCCAGCTCGGTCGCGCTGAACTCTTTCTTCGCAAGACCCTCGAGCGCGCCGGCAATAGTGAGGCTGTTCAGTTCGGCGCTCATTCGACCACCTTCGGCACGGTGAAGAAGCCATGCGCCGCATCCGGCGCATTCAGCAGGATCTTGTCGGAATAGCCGCCGTCGGTGATCTTGTCCTCCCGCTGCGGCAGGTTGCGATGCAGGACACCCGACATCGGCTCGACGCCCGTCGTGTCGACCTCGTTCAGTTGCTCGATCCAGGTCATGATCCCGGAGAGTTCCTTGGCGAGGGCGGCGAGTTCCACTTCCGGCACCTTGATGCGGGCCAGCATGGCGATGTGAGCAACGGTCTTGCTGTCTAACGACATGGCATTCCAGCTTTTTCGGGGTTGGCTTGGCCGAGCCCGACTAGGGCCGGCAAAGCGGGCGGGACCCTATCATTGGGCCCATAGGTTCGCAACCAGCGGCGCGCCGAACGCCTGCAGCGGCCCGACCAGCATATAGAGGCCGAAGGCGACGATGGCGGCGCCTGATCCGCGATTGATCCAGAGCATGGTGACGGCATCGATCTTGTGCCGGATCAGGCCGATGACCACTGCCAAGGCAAGCCACCAGACCGCCGATCCGAGGAACACGCCTACCAGCAGCGCCGGAATGGCGTTGAGCTCGAATCCACGCAGGCCGGAGACGCCCGCGAACAGTCCCGCGAACGAGACAACGGTCATGGGGTTTGTCAGGGTCAGGGCAAGGGTCATGGCGAAGTCGGCGCGCAGGCTCTTCGGCACTTCGCGGCCGTCCTCGCTTGCGGCGTTCGGCCGCTTGCGGGCGAGATAGATGCCGAACGCGACCAGCACCAGGCCGCCCGCCAGCTTGAGCCAGGATTCACTGGAGGTCAGCGCCGCGCCGATGAAGCTGATGCCATAGGCGCCGATCGCCGCGAAGATGGTGTCCGCGACCGCCACGCCCATTCCGGCGGCAATGCCGGCGAGACGCCCGCGTTCAAGCGTCGTGCGGATGCACAACATCGCGATCGGCCCGATCGCGGCGGCGACCAGGAAGCCGATGCCTCCGCCCTCCGCCAGCACCCAGGCCTGCGAAATCAGGAACTCAAGCATGCGCGGCGGTGGGCAAGGAAGCAGGCAATATGTGGGTCTCCTTCACCGACGAGAGGGCGATCAGCGTGTTGGTGCGGACGACCCCGGCGAGCGGCTTTAGCCTATTCATCAGGAAATGTTCAAGGTACGCGGTGTCACGCAGCCGGAGCTTCAGCAGATAGGAGAAATCGCCGGTCAGATGATGGCATTCCAGCACCTCAGGCGTCTCCTTCATGACATCGCGGAACCGCGCCTCCCCCGCCTGGTCGTTGACCGCAACCAGGACGAAGGCCAGCAATCCCAGGCCCAGCGCCGCCGGATCGATCTCCGCCGTCATGCGGCGGATGACGCCCTCGGCCCGGAGGCGCTTCAGCCGGTCATTCACGGCCGACGCCGACAAGCCTGCCGCCACCCCGATTTCGGAGTAAGTCAGCGTGCTGTCTGCCTGGAGCCGGTCTATGATGGTCCTGTCAATATCATCCATAACCGAATTTCATTCTGCAAAACTGCCATTTTGCCGCGTTTTATTCGGCACCTGTTGGCATGTCAAGCGGGTTGCCGAGGGTGATCCAGAACGACACAATTGCGCGGGTTCGAGGCCAACAGGTGCTGGATGAAATCGAACAGGTGGATCGGGATTTGGGTGGCAATCCTATGTCTTGCGCTGCAAAGCGCAACGGCAGAGGCGCGCCAGGTCAAGGCACCCTGGACGCCATTGCCAGCCGACGCCAGGCTGGTCACCGATCCGGCCACGTTGACCGCCCTGTTCGCAGATCACACCGTTCGCGGCATTTATCTACCGGAGGGCAGCAAATGGCGCGAATATACCGCGGCCGATGGCCGCACGATCTGGGAGTTCGACGGATGCCTGCACCCCGGCACCTGGCACGTCAGCGGCAGCGCCATCTGCTACGCCTATCCCAGCTGGGACAATGGCAGGCCGCAATGTTTCGTGGTGTATCAATCGGCGCATCTGACCCATTTCGTCTGGCTCAATCCAGCGACGGGCGAGCAATGGCTGGTCAGCAATGCAGTCGACCTCACCGCCGGCAATCCCGACCACCTGCCCCTGGACGGCGCGCCGGACTGCGGCGGGCCGGCTGTCTAGGCGTGCGACGCCGATGATCCTGACATCGCCACAATCCGCCGATAGAATTGTTTGAGACCGCATCCATAGTTCCAGGCATTCCATGACGATCGCATTTCATCGACCCTTCAGATTGGCCCTGGCGCTGTGGTTCGGCGCGATCGGCCTCGCGCCCGCTCTATCGCTGGCCGACGCGCAAGGGGCGGGCACTGATGCGCCCGCCGAGCTGGCGCCCGATGCTATCGCCATCACCGACCCGGCGGAGATCAAGAAGACGCTGAATGATCTCACCATCTATGGCCGCTATGTCGATGGCGAGAACTGGATCGAATATCATCTGCCCGACGGCAGGACGGCCTATTGGGAAAAGGGTTGCACCTATCCCGGCAAATGGTGGATGGAGCATGGGCAGGTCTGTTACGCCTATCCCAACTACCACAACAACGCGGCCAACTGCTTCGTGCTCTATCGCCGGCCAAGCGGCGAGATCCAGTTCGTCGCCATCGCGGATGCAGGCTTTGCCTACCTCGCCTCGTTCAGTTTGAAGACGGCTACCGGCAATGATGCGGGACTGCCGATCGGGTCTTTGAGCCCGTGCGTGGGGGCGTGAGGCGTAACTGCCGCTACGGCATATAAGCCAGCACTGCGCCGACGATGCCGCCGATTGCAAGCGCAATGGCGCAGAAGGCGAGCACCTTCATCATGTCGACGGGCGTCGCGGTGCGGTCGAATTCCTCGATATCTTCGCGCAGCGAGCCGTAAGCGAACGCAAGTTTCTCGCGGATCGCGGAAGGCGATGAGCCGGGCTCGATCTTCACCGTAGTGGAGGTGAAGCCCAGCTCTTCCTCACTTACGCCGAACCGGCCGGCAACGCCGCGGATGTTGGATTCGATCTGCTGGGTCGATTGCTCCAAGCCGTGCAGCACGCCGAATTCGCCGGGCGCGCTCTTGGATACGGTGCCTTCCTTGGAGAGGTCGAGAATGGCGGCTTCGAGCTCCGCCTCCATCAACTCGATATTCTTGCCCTGGAGCTGACTGCGTTTCCGCCGGTCGCGCAAGGCGGCGATCGCGATGACCGTCAGGTCCATGGTGGAATCGGATTCCGACGCCGCCATCTCGATAAGGCGTAGCATGCGCGCATCGTCGGCGAAGCTGGCCGGCATCTTGGCATCGGCGATGGCAGCAGCCGACATGCCCGGACCGGCAGCGGCGAACATCAGCCAATAGGTTTCGAGCTGGTTTCCCGCCTCGGCCTGCATCACGTAGGAGCGGATGCCGAAGGTGGGTGTCTTCAGGTGCACGACACAGCGCGGCGCCGCGATGACCGGGCGCAGCTTCTTAAAGAAGCCCTGGAAGTGCTCCACGTCGCCGTCATTGATGAAGCCGGCGATCGATTGGCCGGTCAGGCCCTTGCCATCCTGCCCCAGATGCAGGTTCGCCTGGCCTCGTACTTCCAGAATACGGCCCACACCATCGACCAGGACCGAAACGTCCCAAACCTGCGTCATGCAAACCCCAACCACAGCGGATCAGGAATTGTCGCGGCAGATGGTTAATCTGGCCTTAACAGTGAGCGCGCCAACCCAGGGGAACTGAGCTAATTTAGCCGCCATAGAGCGGAATATGCTCGGCGCAGGGGCGCGCGGAGCCACTTTAGCTTGCGCTTTTTGAGCCGCGCCTTCGCCTTCCTCGCCCGCGCCTCCGCTTGGTCAGCGCGCATTTGCAGCCGCTCGGCCTGTTCCAGAATGCCGAACTCGTACTCGACCTCCATCACCGGCGTCTCAGACGGAACTTTCGCCAGGATCGCCGCCATATCGTAGAAAACCAGCGGTTGATGCTCGGACGTTGCCACCAGGACGTTCATCCCGCTGGCGACGTCGATACCCTTTGGTCCTCCCTCTTGGGGATTTTGCCGCCCGCGCAGGAAGAGCGGTTCGTCCATGATTCTGAGGGACGCGGCAGGATTGCGACCGCCCCGCCAGCCTCGACCGTCGCTTGCATAAATGTGCACGAACGGTGCGCCGGCATCGGCCACGAACAGATATTGGCCATCGGAGCTGAACCGCAATCCATGGGGAAAATAGACACCGCGCAACACGCCGTCCGGACTGGAATACTCGCTCAATGACGGCGAACACTCATAAAGCAGGACACCATGGGTGTTGTGATTGCTGACGGCGATCCAGCGCCGATCGTCGCTGACGCACACTCCGTCCGGAAGATTTAACCACTTCTTCAACAACACCTCGCTGCCTGTGACCGAACAGTCCGCACTGCGATCGATCAAGTGTCTCGTCACGCTGTGGCCGGAATTGTTGCAGATCAGCAGCTCAGAAAGCCTTTGATCTCTCCTGATGACAGCAACCGAGCCAGGCGCGTTCAGGAGTGAACCCTTCCCCGCCGCTAATGTTTGGACCGGCAGCAATTCGGATGGATGATTCCCAGCCGGCGGCAATTTGAAGATGGCGACATCGCCATTGCGATTGGCGACCACCAGCGTCTCTTCATCCAGAAAATCCAGGCCATGGGGGTAGTTCAGCGCGGGCGATGAGATTTCGACGCACCCCGTCAAGGCGACGGCTTGTGTGGCGCCAGACTTGGCGATGTCGACGTCCAGGACGACAACCCTGTGACGATTGAATGCCGCTATGGCAAGCCGATGGTTACTCGGGGAAAAGCGAACATCCTCGGTCTGGCCCAGGGCCCCGATGACCGCGCGCACAGCGTCGGGAGCCCGATACTCGATCTCCATGCCGATGCCCACAGACAATGTCCCCGAAGCCGATCGTAGAACGAGTGAGTCCGGCATTCCAGCCGCCTCCATCTTGGGCGCTCGCGGCTGGACGCTCACTCGACGGTCACACTTTTGGCGAGGTTGCGGGGCTGGTCGACATCGGTGCCCTTGGCGATCGCGGCGTGATAGGCGAGCAGCTGGACCGGGATGGCATAGAGGATGGGCGCGACGAAGGGATCGACCTTCGGCAGCTCGACCGCCGCCATTGTCTCGGCCCCCAGGCGGCGGATGCCCTCGGCATCGGAAAAGAACACCACGCGCCCGCCGCGCGCCCGCACTTCCTGCAGGTTGGAGGCGGTCTTTTCAAAGAGATCGTCGCTAGGCGCCACCACGATCACCGGGACGCCGTCGTCGATAAGGGCGATCGGCCCGTGCTTCATCTCGCCGGCAGCATAGCCTTCGGCATGGATGTAGGAGATCTCCTTCAGCTTCAGCGCGCCTTCCATGGCGATGGGATAGGAAGCGCCGCGGCCGATGAACAGGACATCGCGCGCCTCCGCCACCTTGAGCGCGATGGCTTTCAAGGCTGCGTCGTGGTTCAGCACTTCCGCGGCGCGCGCCGGCACCTCCAGCAGTGCAGCGGACAACTCTGCCTCGCGCTTGGCATCGATGGCGCCCCGGGCGCGCGCCGTCGCGATGGCGAGCGCGGCGAGCACCACAAGCTGCGTCGTGAAAGCCTTGGTCGAGGCAACGCCGATCTCCGGCCCGGCCAGGGTATGAAGCACGAGGTCGGATTCGCGGCCGATGGTGCTTTCCAGGACATTGAGCACGGCCAAGATCTTGTGGCCCTGCGCCTTGGAGTAGCGCAGAGCGGCCAACGTGTCTGCCGTCTCGCCCGATTGCGAGATGACGAGGGTCGCACCATCGGGATCGAGCGGCGCAGCGCGATAGCGGAACTCCGAGGCGACGTCGATCTCCACCGGCAGGCGCGCGATCTTTTCCAGCCAGTATTTGGCGACATAGCCGGCGAGATAGGCGGTGCCGCAGGCGACGATCGTAAGGCGCGAGAGCTTGGCGAGGTCGATCGGCAGCTTCGGCAGCTCGATGCGCCGGGCCAGCGGATTGACGAAGGCCTGCAAGGTATCGCCGATCACCGTCGGCTGCTCGGCGATCTCCTTCATCATGAAGTGGCGGTAATTGCCCTTGCCGATGAGCGCGCCGGACAATGCGGTCTGGCGCACTTCGCGGTTCACGCGCCGCTCGCCGTTGTAGATGGTCGCGCCGTCGCGCGTCAGCATCGCCCAGTCGTCTTCCTCGAGGTAGCAGATGCGGTTGGTGTAGGGCGCGAGGGCCATCGCGTCGGAGCCGAGGAACATCTCGCCCTCGCCATAACCGATCGCTAGCGGCGAACCACGGCGCGCGCCGGCCATCAGGTCCGGCCGGTCGGCGAACACGATGGCAAGGGAGAAAGCGCCCTGCAGCTTGGTCATGGTGATCGCCATCGCCTGCTCCGGCGTTTTGCCCTTGGACAGCAGGTCGGTGAGCAGATGCGCGACGGTCTCGGTATCGGTCTCGGTCGTGAAGACATGGCCGGCCTTGCCGAGCTCTTCGCGCAATTCCTGGAAATTTTCGATGATGCCGTTATGCACCACGGCAACCTTGTCCGTCGCGTGCGGATGGGCGTTGTTCTCGCTCGGCCTTCCGTGGGTCGCCCAACGCGTGTGGCCGATGCCGGTCGATCCGGACAGCGGCTGCTTGCGCAGCAGGGCTTCGAGATTGGTGATCTTGCCCTCGGCGCGGCGGCGCTCGATCCGGCCATTCACCAGGGTGGCGATGCCGGTCGAATCATAGCCGCGATATTCCAGCCGCTTCAGCCCGTCGAGCAAAGCGCCCGGGACATCGCTCTTGCCGAGAATTCCGATGATGCCGCACATACGTGATCAGACCTTCTTGCTTTTCGGTTTCTGCCTGGCACGGAATTTCGTCGCCCAGCCTGGCTTTTCGATCTGCTGCTCGCGCGCGATGGCCAGCGCATCCGCCGGGACATCGCGCGTGATGACGGAACCTGCCGCGATGATCGCGCCATCGCCCACCGTCACGGGTGCGACCAGCGAGGTGTCGGAGCCGATGAAAGCGCCGGCGCCGATATTGGTGCGCGACTTGGTGAAGCCGTCGTAATTGCAGGTGATGGTGCCGGCGCCGATATTGGTCTTCGCGCCGACGGAAGTATCGCCGAGATAGGTCAGGTGGTTGGCTTTCGCGCCGGCGCCGAGGTCCGTCGCCTTGAGCTCGACGAAATTGCCGACATGCGCGCCGGCGCCGATCACCGAGCCGGGCCGCAGCCGCGCGAACGGGCCGATGACCGCGCCGCTTTCGATCCGCGCGCCCTCGATGTGGCAGAAGGCGCGGATCTCCACGTCATTCGCGATCTCGACACCGAGGCCGAACTGCACGTTGGGGCCGATCACGACGTCGCGGCCGATCCTGGTATCGGCAGCGAAAAACACGCTGGCGGGATCTACGAGGGTCGCACCCTCCTCCATCGCCGCGAGCCGACGGCGAGTCTGGAACAAAGTTTCCGCGGCGGCCAGTTCTGACCGGCTGTTGACGCCGAGCAGCTCTTCATGCGGCGCTTCGACCACGGCGCAACGCCGGCCATCCACCCGTGCAAACCCGACCGCGTCGGTCAAGTAGTACTCGCCCTTGGAGTTCTTGTTGTCGATCCGCTCGATCAGGCTCCAGGCCACCGCACCATCGATCACCATGACGCCGGAATTGCACAGGCCGATGGCGCGTTCCGCATCGCTCGCCTCCTTATGCTCGACGATGCGGTCGAGGGTGCCGTCGGCGCCGAGAACGAGGCGGCCGTAACCGGTGGGATCAACGGGGCGCATGCCAAGCACCACGATCGCCGGATTATCCGGTGCGCGCCGCCGGTCGAACATGCGCTGCAGAGTGGCGGTCGCGACGAAGGGCGTATCGCCATAGACCACCAGGATGTCGCCGCCGAAATCCGCGAGGGCGGCGCGCGCACTGCCGACCGCGTGGCCGGTCCCGAGTTGCTCCGCCTGATAGGCAACGCCATGAGGCGCTATTTCTTCCACCACCTCATCCATGCCGGGCGCGATCACCGCAACGACGCGTGCAAGGCCAAGCGGCTTCAGGTGATCGAGCACATGGCCGACCAAGGTTCGGCCGGCGATGCGGTGCATCACCTTCGGATGGCGGGACTTCATGCGCGTGCCCTTGCCGGCGGCAAGGACGATGGCGGCAGCTTTGGAGTCTGGCATGATGGGCTTATGGGCTTCTTAGACTGGATGGCGGACCGTCCGGCCGCCGCGGCGATTGCAAGTCAGATGCGGAAAATGCCATATCCCTGGGTGGGTTCCAAGCCATCGTGCGGCGCCAAATAACATGGATAATCAACAGCTTGAAAACGGCAAAAGTATGACTCGGGGCTTTCGCCGCACTACTTTGGTGTTCGACCTGGACGGTACGCTGGTCGACAGCGCACCGGACATCGCAGCGGCGGTCAACGCTTTGTTCGCCGAACTCAGCCTGCCGGAGGTGGAACTCAGCCTCATCCGCCGCATGATCGGCGATGGTGCGCCGGTGCTGCTCGAGCGCGCCTTGCGCCATGTCGGCGCGGCCCACGAGGCGGCCGACCTGATGGTGCGCTTCAGCGCGCATTACGGTGAGAACGCAGTCAAGCTGACCACGCTTTATCCCGCGGTGATGGAGACGCTGACAATCTTGCGCGGCGCCGGCTGCCGGCTCGGAGTCTGCACCAACAAGCCGATCGGCCCGACGCGCGCGGTCCTGGCCGCCTTCGGGTTGGATGAGCTGATCGAAGCGGTGGTCGGTGGCGATTCGCTGCCGCAGCGCAAGCCGGAGGCAGAGCCCCTGCTCTCGGTCATCCGATCGCTCGGCGGCACGCCGGAGAGCGCGGTACTGATCGGCGACAGCGCGGTGGATCTGGCCTGCGCCGCCGCGGCGGGCGTGCCTGCCATTATCATACCCTCGGGCTACGGCATGGCGCCGCCGCAGGCGCTGGTGACAGCCGCCAGCTTTGCCGATCTGCCGGAGGCGATCGAGCGGCTTACTGCGTGACCTTGGCCAGCTCCAGCGTCATCTCGCCGAACGCGCTTTGCGCCAGGATGCGCACCGGGACCGTGGGAAAGCCAGCGATCGCCGGTGCCATCCACAGCTTGGCCGATTGCGGATAGAGGTTGGCGTTCAGCGCGCTTTGCTGGAAGCCGGCGACCAGTTGCGACGTCGCTGTGCATTCGGTGGCCGAGCCCGCGTAATAGGAGTTGGGCATGGCATCGAGGTCGGCATAACCGCCTTGTGCCAATGTCAGATCATAGCGCCGCGCGCCGTCGAACAATTGATACTGGCCTTCGCAATTTCCCGCCTTGGCGAACAAGGTCGCGACTGCGACCATCAGGCTGGCGGGATCGATGGTGGCATTGGCATAGCCCTGCTGCTGTGCCATTTGCGCCTGCTTGGTCAGCGGCACGGCGCGGATGCCGACAGAGCCATTGGGCGCATAGGTCAGCGCGATGAATTCCTGGCGGCTCCAGATCCGCATGGTCGATTGATAGCTGGCGGGTTGCGCCTTGCCGCTCTTCAGCGCGCCGGCGGCCTGCAGCGATTGGGTGAAGGGATAAAGGAGTGCGAGATTGCCGGTGGTCGCGATGTCCGCCGCGATCTTGTAGGCGCCGTCGCCCGGCTTGGTGCCCACCGGCACGGTGATGTTGGCGCTGAGGGTGAGGACCGGCGCGCCGGCCAGATAGCCGATGTAGCTGAGCTGCGCCTGGTTTGCCGCGGCCGGCACAACGCTTGCCAACAAACCCGCCGCCGCCACCGCCGCCAAACGTGGCAGAAAGCTCGCTCTCATCGCCTAAACTCCTGATTTATGGCGCTTCTCGGAGCGCCGTGCCGGTCCTGGCAGATGGTAATGCCGCCCTCGCCCTGTCAAGCAGCGGCACTTCACGATCCGATGACGGCAAGAATAAGGCAGCGCATGGGCCGCGGCTGACAGGTCCCGTTGACAGCCTGGAGCCCGGCCAGTAAACAACCGCCTGTCTTGACCGGACCTGAAGCCGATTTTCGCGGCTTTCTTCTTGGCCGGGTGCGTAGCTCAGCGGGAGAGCACTACCTTCACACGGTAGGGGTCACAGGTTCAATCCCTGTCGCACCCACCATTCAAGTCTACTCGGAAAACCGCAAGAATCCGCCACTTTTTGGCCCTTCAAGTGCTCTGCAGCGCGAACGCTGAAAAGTCGTTTGAAGACGGAACAGCACGCGAACCGGCACGAAAAAGTGTGCAAAAAGCGTGCAGTTTGTTCACGGCTTGATCTCGGTCAAAACTGGGCTCTGACGCAATTTTGGTGGCGACAGCGCTATGCGGCGCCGATGACGCGAGCTTGAACGAGATCGAGCTTTCCACGGCCGTACATCTGCCGCTTCACGAGCTTGAGCTTGGTGATCTGGCCCTCAGTTTGCCCGTTCGACCAGGGCAACGTGATGGCAGCGCTGACGGCTGCTTGGTCTTTGATGACGCCATTGACGAATGACGCGACAAGGCTCGATCGCGCCCGTTCCAGCCAGGGTTCGAGATCGGCGACGGACTTCTTCCGCACCATGGCCTGGAAGGCGGCGATGATCTCCCGTGCCTCGACGAGAAGAGGCGCTCCGCCTTCGACGGCGGCGACGGTGACGGCTTCAGCCTTGGTCAGCGCGTCGCGACCGATGGTCATGAGCCGTGCGATGGTGCGTGCCGAGGGCGTTCGGCTCAACGCACCCTCGCCATTTTCGGCCAGGCGGCGACGCGTAGCCCACTCGCTGACCACCCGAAGGCAGCCACGAAACCCCTGCTTCTTAAGACGCCGCCATAGGTCTGTGGCATTGCGTTGCCCGGCCGCCCACTGCGCATCCAGCCACTGGAGATGCAGCTCAAGCGAACTCTCCCGGATGCGGAAGACATCCGAGCGCTGACCACGCAGAATTTTGCGGACAAGGCCCCGGCTATGTCCGTACGGCGGACGATCTCCTTGATCGTGCCCCCTTTCTGAGCCAGCCCAAGAATCGCGGCGTTGGCCTCTTCCCGGCGCACGTACCCTTCATATTGAATCCGCTCGGCGGCGGTGAGCAGGTCGGGATTAATCGTCGCGGCGCCAATCGCGCTTCGGATTTGCCGCATGGATTTGCGCACCGCATCCAGGAACGCGCGGCTGGCGTTCTCCATCAGGTGCCAGCGGTCGGCGACCTGGACCGCCCGCGGCAGCGCCTTTGCCGCCGCCAGGGCATATCCGCCGCCCCGATCGCGCGCGACGATTTCGATCTGCGGCTGGTCTGAGAGCCAGTCCTGCGCCGTCGCCGGCTCACGGTCGGGCAGCAGCGCGATCGTCTTGCGTCGTTCGAGGTCGCAAATGATCGCTCCATAACGTTGATTTCGCCGCCACGCCCAATCGTCGATCCCGATCACCGTCGGTGGCAGGAATCGTGGGCTGCCGCGTCGTCGCACGACGCGCAGCAGCGTATCGTTGCTGACCGGCAGCCTCGGCCTGCGGGCAAAACTCGCCGCAGGCCGCCCGCCCAAGGCAAGGCCGAGGTAGTGGACGATATGATCGAGCCGGGCGGTGCGCCGTGCCCACGGCGCCAGCATGTCCTGAGCAAAGCGCTCTGCAAAAATGCGTCGCCCGCAGAGGACGGCGTCACAGTGAAATCGCCGTGCCACGACGACGAGCTTAACTGGTCGGCCCGCTATGGGCAGATCGGCCAAGCGGCGACGATAGCGGCTGTGGACCCGTTTGGAAGAACCAGGTCGGCAATCTGCGCGATCAGCTGTTCCGGCCCAAGCCGCGGGTCAAGAGCCTGGCCGAGCTGAACGCGTGGCTGGAAGATCAGTGCATCGCCTACGCCAAGAGGACCAAACACCCGGAGTTCAAGGACCGGACGATCTGGGATGTGTTCCAGGAAGAACGGCCAAGCCTGATCGAGCTGCGCGGACCGTTCGATGGTTTTGTCGAGAAGGCGGTCATCTGTTTCGCACTGTCCTGCGCAGCGGGGTTGGCGATCTGAGTACCAGGCGTTTGATTGCTGAATTGAGGTTATAAAATCCCAAAATCTTGGCCGTTATCCGGCGAAGTGTGCGGCAAAAGGAAACTAAGCGGATCAGTTAAAGCTTGGGTTGAAACCGAACACAGGAGCTCGAGGACAAGCCGCTCAGAATTTCGAGACGCGTGGTCGCGTCCTGAGTCACCGCCGCATTGCCATCACGCGCCTGTCGGCCCTGTGCGCCTCTCTACTTCAAGAGCGAAACTTCAAGAACGTCGTATTGCGGTTGCGCTCGCAATGTCATGGCGATAACAAAAGCCGAACAAATGCGCGCAAGCGGACGTCAGGCATTCGCCTACCGTTGAAGTCCGATTCAAATTCCGCCACTCTTTCGGCAAGACTCCCACCTGCGCATCGAGGCGTATCCGGATTTTCGGCAGCAAGATACGGCCGGGAGGTGTCGATCATGGGTCAGGGATCGTTGACGACCTATCTCTACATCGTGGGACGAGGTCATAGCGGCAGCACCATCTTTTCAATGCTGCTTGGCGAGGCGCCCAACGTTGCGAGCGAAGGCGAGATCATCATCGGCTTTGGGAAGGGATACGAAACAAAGCCCTGCGCCAATGGAGAAACTTTTTCGGCATCCCCATTCTGGAGTGCGGTGAAGGCAGCCTTCGAGCGTCGAGCCGGCACCGGATTCACCGACGCCGTTAGGCTGCTGAACCGCCGGGCGCGCTACGGACAGATAGTCCCCAATCTGCTGGCCGCGGCCGCCAGCCCTGAGGTGCGGGAAGCCAAGGGCCTAATCGAAGCTCTGTACAACAGCATCGCCGAGGCGTCGAACCGGCCGATCGTGCTCGATTCATCCAAGGAGTTGTCCACCGCGATATTCCTGTTGCGGCACGTACCAAACGCTAAGTTGATCCACTTCGTCCGCAGCCCCTTCGGTGTGGTCGATTCCTACGTGAAGCGCATCAGGAGCGCTAAGAGCTTCGAAATGTTCAGGAAGCACTTCCTGGTGGAGCAGCACTACTTCATTCCGATGGTTATCGCCGCGATCCTTTGGACCGTGGGGAGCTTTGCGTGCGAGCTGCTGCGCCTCTTCTATCCGACGCGCGTCATCACGCTTCACTACGAAGATTTGTGCCACCGGCCGATCGCGCTGCTGGAACGATTGGAGCGCTTCGCCGGTATTTCCTTGGCCGAGTCGAAGCAAGCGGCAGAAGACGGGCACGTGATGCAGGCCAATCATGCCCTCTCGGGCAACCACCTGATGCACCGTGGCAAGATCATGTTCTCGCCGAAAAAAGGTCTGCCGCGCTATCTGACGACGTTCGACAAAGCGATCGTCGCCCTGTGCACATTTCCCCTGATGATCGCCTACGGCTATTTCGGCCGCCGGGCCGTCAAGCCTGCAATGGTGATGCGGCCGTCGCCGCAATAGCGACAAAGCGTCTCGGCTACGGGCCGGCCGACGTCAGGATTGACTGATCGGCCCGCGCGGCTGGCTGGATTTCTCGGCGATCTCCTGGTCCTGGGCTTCGATCGTCGCCTTGACCCGCGCTTCGAAATCGGCCTCGTACCGCTCGAGGCCGGCACCTTGCGATGCGGGGTAGCGGGAGCCGTCCTGGTAGAACACGTCGAACATCACGAAATTGCTGATCGTTGCTTCTTGCGGGCCACTTGTTGCTCCGCATTGGAGGTGAGGGCGAATCCCGTTTAGCGCCGTGGTGCGCTGATGGCGGAGAGGGTGGAAATTATCCGACTCCTCCGCGATTGGCGGATTGCTGCGCAGGCACAGCCCCAAACGCAACTGCGAAGATGCCAGCCAATAACAACGGCACAGATGCTTTACGCCTTGCTGCAAGCAGCTGAGGTGCGCGTCGCAATAGCCGCGCCTCAAGCGGCTTTACTGCTCCCGGAAAGCATCCTTAGAGCAGTCACTATGTTGGACCTCTTTGCGTCTATGCCGTTGGTGAGAGATGGCCAAGTTGAATGCGCATCTCCCCCAGCACACGCCGAAGCAGATTGAGGCGGTTGAGTGGTTTCGAAGCATCTTGCCCAGACTGCTTGAGCTGTTCGATCGTTGCGGTCTGCTCCTCAATGCGGTTTTCCATAAGGCGGAATTCTACGATCCGGAAACCCGGAATCTCGTCGCCGCAGCTTACGCCGAGGAGATCGAGCTCTTCGGCTACACATTCTTCGGTCCCGCTCGGAGGACGTATCCTGCCGGCCCGAAGTCTGCGCATGCCGGATGAGGGACGCCTTGCGCCAGACAAAAAACCCGCGGCGATTGCTGCGGCCTGGATTCTTTGAGAGTGGTTGCGGGGATTCGATACCATACTAATTACACGGCCTATTTCTGGACGACGCCGTCGCTCATTCTGCCGCTTGTCCCAGCCTAGCGGAACTCGCTCCAGATACTCGCAGCCGCCTACGTCCTGTTCGTCGCCTTCGCCTTTCACGGTCCGGCGCGCTGGAGGCAACCAGACGGAGTTGGGCTTCTTCGTCGATCATTTCACCTTCATCGCCGGCCTGCTGTTCGCCGCGGTGCGTGGACCGGGTACTAGCGTTGCGCAACGGCGACGCGTCATCAGTAGGGCCCGGGGCAGAAGGTTCGCCATTTAATTGTTTGAGGTGGAATATCCGGCGAATTAATGCGAGCCTGGGGAGAGTGGGCCGAGCCGGCCGCAGCGAAACTCGGGCTTTAAAGGCTGGCTGCTTCGCCATTGCAATCCACGGGGTTGGGATCCGAGGAGACGATGATGGCGCATCTCATCCGGAGAGCGGCTAATTTAGCGTTTCGTCTTCTCATGCCGGAAGCCTTTAAGGAACGGCACGAACTTTCTTACTGGCGCAAGCGATACCAGGAAGAGCACGGCCAACTCCGGAATCAGCACTACGAACGCTATTACACGACGTTCTTCGGCCTCAATCGCGAGTTCTATCGCAGCAAGCGGATCATCGATATCGGATGCGGCCCGCGCGGCAGCCTGGAATGGGCAGACATGGCAGCGGAGCGTGTCGGCCTCGACTCACTGGCCAAGGAGTATATGAAGCTCGGAGCTGACAAGCATAAGATGACGTATGTGGATTCAGGCGCTGAGTCCATCCCCTTCCCCACTGCCCACTTTGATGCGGTCTTCTCTTTCAACTCGCTTGATCACGTTCGCGACCTCACCAAAGTAATCGCGGAGATCAAGCGCATCGTGAAGCCAGGCGGCCTGTTCCTGTTGATCACCGAGATCGGCCACGAACCGACAGCGACGGAGCCGCAAAGTTTTTCGTTTGAGACCGTTGACCGCTTCACGCCGGCATTCGTGCCAGTCTGGAGCCAGGCGTACGAGATTGAGCGTAGCCAGGTCTACCAGTCGATCGATGCCGGCATAATCTATGATCGATCCAACCCGGTGCGACGCCCAGCGTTGCTTTGCGTGAAGTTCGAGCGGCAAATGCAGGTCTAGTGTAGTAAGGCTCGTCTCGACGTCGATCAAAGAAGGGCTCGCAGCTCTGGAGGCCGAAAAGGCCAAGCTCGCCACCATCGAGGCGCAGATGCTGGCCACGCCCGATCAGCAGGTGTCGCTCACCGATCCAGACAGTCGATCCATGGCAACCAGTGGCCGCGGCTCCGGCGTCGTTGGCTACAATGTACAGGTCGCAGTCGATACCAATCACCACCTGATCGTGGTCCACGATGTGATTAACGTGGGCAACGATCGCTCGCAGCTCGCGCGCATAGCCGATGTGGACCTTGCCGCCGGCTTCCGCCGCACGCGCCTCGGCGATGAAGAGGTCACCGCTCCAGCCGATGCTGAGGCAAATCTCGCCGTTCGCGATGTCGTTAATGTAGTTCGAGCTACCGCGATGTGCTGAGCGAGCACGCGCGTGGCCATCATCTGGTGAAGAGTGCTTGGATAGTGGTAGCAGTATTGGCGGCGCTGTTGGTCTTGTTCGCCTAGCGTCCGCACACGGTTTACTCGGCTGCGCCCTTTGCCAC
>DASRRI010000130.1:0-10034 GCA_035695765.1 Dongiaceae bacterium | reverse complement strand
TAGGTATGCTCGTGAGCCTGCTCGCCGGCCTGCCCCGTGATGTAGTTGCGGCACCGTCAGCGATGAACCTGTGAGCGGACAAGCCTAGGGGCGCTCCACGAGATCTCACAAGTGCCAAATTGAGACAAACGAGCAGGGTCTCATGGTCCACTTCACCAAACCTCCCCAGCGCTGGCGCTGGGGAGGGAAAGCAGCATCAGGCGACGGTCACATAGTCCAGACGAGCAAGGTCAAAGGCCGCATTGCGATCCGCCGCAGGCGGATAGATCCACTGCGTGGTGATCTCGCGCTTCAGGGACTGGGTCTGCTAGAGGGACGCGGCGACTGATCGCCGCGGGATCAATCCGGCGGCTTTACTTCGCGTCGGGAAACACCACCTGCCGTTCGCCGGGATCCATGACGAAAATCGCGAGCAGCTTGGCCGGCTCGGTCTTGCTGGCATTGCGCGACACGCGGTGGTGCGCGCCCGGCACCTCATACCAGCCTTCGCCTGCCCGGTAGATCCGGGGCTTCTCGTCGTCGACGGCGCTGAGGATCTCGCCCGACAGCACATAGGCGTAGATGAAGGCCGACTTCGGATGCGTATGCGATGGGCTGGCGCCGCCGGCCGGATATTCGACCTCGAAAGCGATCAGCGACTTGCCGGGCACGTTCGGCAGTTCATGCTCGAAGACGGGCGTCACCGTCTCCTTGATTTTGATGGTCCCGCCCGCGTGGGCCGGGATGAACGTGGCGGCGGCAAACACGAGTGCGCCGGCCGCAAGGATGGCACGTTTCATGATGGTAGCTCCGTTTCCTGGGTGATTACTGCTTGGCCGCAGCCGGCGTGGCGCGGAAACTGATCGCCATCCGGTTGTAGGCGTTCATGAGGCCGATCGCGATCGTGAGGTCGGCGAGCTGCTTCTGGTCAAACACGGCGGCCGCTGCCTCATACACGGCATCGGGCACGCCGGTTTCGGCAACCCGCGTGACCGTCTCCGCCCAGGCGAGCGCTGCGCGTTCGGTCTCATCGAACAGCGGGCCGCCTTCACGCCAGGCCGGAACCAGCACGAGCTTCTCGACCGACACGCCCTCCTTCAGTAGGTCGCGCGAATGCATGTCGATGCAGTAGGCGCAGCCATTGATCTGCGAGACGCGCAAGTAGACGAGGTCGACCAGGGTCTTCGGCAAGCCGCTTTGCATGACGTGGCGGTAGACGCCGCCGAGCGCCTTCATACCGGCCGGTGTCGCAGCGTTGTAGTCCATACGGTGGGTCATCTGACATCTCCTTAGGGTCTGGATCAGGACCGTTCCGGCCGCTGACTGTGTTGAAGAGATGAGGCCACTCGGGTCATAAGAAAGCACCAAGTTCGGCGAGTTTCACTGTACCATAGCGTCATGGTCGATTTCCGTGGGAGGCGCTCATGCTCAAGATATTCGGCGCGCTCGGATCGGGCTCAGTCCCGATCGAGGCCACACTGACGCTGCTTGGAATTCAACACGAGGTGATCGAGGCGGTCACTTGGGAGCACGAAGCGGCGCGCAGGCTGGTCGAGACGGTCAATCCCCTGCGCCAAGTGCCGGCGCTGGTGCTGCCGTCCGGCGAGGTCATGACCGAAAGTGCTGCGATCCTGATCTATCTCGCCGATCTCTATCCACAGGCACGGTTGGCGCCAGAACTGGGCGACCCCAAGCGCGCACAATATCTACGTTGGATGGCCTATGTGTCGGCGGCCATCTACGCGTTTGGCTGGGTCATGGACGATCCGACGCGCATCGTCGCCAGCAAAGAGCAAGCGCCGCACGTGATCGGTCGCGTCCACGATCGAAGGGCCGATTGCTGGCGCATGATGGACGGACAGATCGAGCCCGGCCGCTATATCCTCGGCGGCGACCTCTCCGTGCTGGATCTCTATGTGACGGTGATCTCGCGCTTCGGCCCTTGGCGCACGCGCTTTTACAAGAGCGCGCCGAAGATGGCCGAAATCATCCGCCGGGTCGATGCCGACCCCCGTCTCAAGGAATTCTGGGCGAAGCGGTTTCCATTCTATGAGGGATGGGAGTCGCAAAATCCCGTTTTTGGTCGTGAGCTTCGCGGTACCTAGGCCACCGCGGCCAGTTTGCGCTCGCTGTGGAAGACGTGGATCGCGGTCATGACGCCTGCAACCAGAAACGCAATCCCGAGGATGTCGGTCGGTGTCGGCCACCGACCATGCACAGCCAAGCCAAAGATCGTCCCGAAGACGGTTTCGGATACGATCAACTGAGCCGACAGCGCGACCGGCAGCCGCTTCGCTGCGAAAGTCCATGCCAATGCGCCACCGACTGACGCCAGGATCGCCAAAGAGATACTCCAAAGATAAAGCGATCCCGCGGCATCCCAGCCAAGACCGAGCTGGGGAAAGTTGAAGACGCCCAACGCAAGGCCGACCGGCACGAAAACGAGCATCTCGACTCCGCCACCGACCAGGATCAAAGCGGTCCAAACGCCCGAATCCATGCTCGGCCGTTCGGCGAGCGCACGCTGATTGGCGAGACCGAACCACGTCCAGAGATTGACGGCGGTTATCGCCAGCAAGATGCCGACGATGAGCGATTGTGTTGATGTCGTGCTCGCCAAATCGAAGACGCCGGCGTTGACGAAGGCGAGACCGACGGCGGCCAAGGCAAGGGGGAGGATCAGGGCAGACCAGCGCACCGCTTTCCGGCGCAAGTTGCCCGCGACCGCCAGCACGATCGGAACCAGACCCAGAAACGCAGGCGCGATCACCGGCCCAGCGAAGATGGCGGCGCCGGCCACTGTCAGAAAGTAGCCGAGATACCCGATGAACCCGAGCCGAAAGGCCACCAGCCAATCGCTCATGCCGACAACGCGGATGGTTCTCCATTTCCACAAGAGAAAGCCAATGCCGACTGCTCCAGAGACGCCAAACCGGAACAGCGCAAAGTCAAAGACTGAGTAATCTCCAATGACAAAGGGAACGACGAAGTTCAGAGACCACGCAAAGGCCGCGAAAAGGGCCGCCGCAATACCGATCAACATGGAATTATTCATGGAAGCGCTCCGAACTACGGTGGTCGTAGCGAGCAGATGCGCTCCACGCTGGTCATAAAACAGCACCAAGATTGGCGAGTTTGGCTGTACCATTGCACCATGGCCGATCTCCCTATCCACATTGATCGCGTTGAAAAAACGCCCTTGGCAGCACAGATCTATGGGGCGATCCGAGACGCCATCGAGACGGGGCGGCTCACCTCGGGAGCAAGATTGCCCTCCTGGCGGGATCTGGCCGCTCAGCTTGGGGTGTCGCGCGGCACCGTGCGCGTGGCCTACGAACGCCTGATCAACGAGCAGTTCGTGGTCGGCCTGGGAGCGGCAGGCACGCGCGTGGCCGATCGGCCGACGTCATCGTCGACACCCAAATGGTCGCCGGAAGCGCCGCCACTCCCGGAACTCTTCCACGACTTCGGAACTGTGCCCTTGGCATTCCAGATGGGGGTGCCCTCTCAGGACGCCTTCCCGTTCAAGCTCTGGTCACGCGTTCTGACAAGCGAGGCTCGGCGCGCCGCCTCGGCACCGGTCAGCTATCCGGATCCTCGTGGTGATCCGGACCTGCGAAAGGAGATCGCGGCGTACCTCGGCATCGCTCGCGGCATCCGGTGCACGCCTTCCCAGGTGCTTGTCACGGGCGGATTCTCCGGTGCGCTTGGTCTTGCCGTCCGCGGGCTTCAGCTGGAAGGGAAGACGGCTTGGATGGAGGACCCGGGCTTTCCGCTCACGCGCACCGCGCTGGGCCTGGCTGGCATGACCGTAGCGCCTGTCCCGGTCGACGCGGACGGACTCGATATTGCCTCCGGCGTCGAGAGCGCAGCGGGCGCGGCCCTGGCGGTTGTGACACCGGGCCAGCAGGCACCGCTCGGGATGACGATGTCGCTCTCGCGCCGGCTTGCCCTGCTGGCATGGGCGCGGAAGAACGACGCCTGGATCATCGAGGACGATTACCTGAGTGAGCTGCAGCTGAAGGGACGCGCTGCGCCGGCTCTGGCGTCCCTCGATCACGGAGGACGCCTGCTGCACATCAGCAGTTTCAGCAAGACCATCAGCCCGGCCCTGCGCCTGGGTTTCCTGGTGGTGCCGCCAGAACTGGCAGGACGGTTCGGCGACGTCTCCGCTTGCCTGGCACCGGCTCCGGCGGCGGCAATGCAGCGTGCGGTGGCGGAATTCCTGCGGGAAGGGCACTACCTCCGCCATCTGCGCCGCATGAAGCGGCTTTACGCAGCCCGACGGGAAGTGCTGCTTCGTTGCTTGAGTGAGGTGGCATCGGGCGCGATGACGGTGGAAGCGACCGCTGGTCTCGCGGTGGTAATCCTGCTTCCCAAGTCTGCGTCGGACGTGGATGTCGCCCTACGCGCCCTGCCATTCGGCCTAGCGCCGGCTCCACTCTCGCCCTGGTACATGCAACCTCCAGCGCGGCAAGGACTGCTGCTCGGCGTGACTAATCTCAACGAACGGCGACTGACGGCGGACTGTCGGCGCCTAGCCGACCTGGCGCGATAGCACCCACACAAGCAAGACAACTACGCCCCATCGGTCCGCTTCGTTGTTGCCCGCGATGACGTGGCAATCTGAGACGCGCCACTGTGGCGTGGCTACTAGATTGCAGGTGTCATTCATCTAGCCCGCAGCCTTGCGTTGTTGCGCTGATGACGGCAGCAAGGTCTTTGGCCGGGGACCCTGATCTGGCGAGGACGCGCAGGCCCAGATAGGCGTTGGTCAGCGTGAGAGCGGTCTGGGCGCGGCGCTTCGCTGGCCACTGAGCCGCCTGCATGCACTCGGCGAGTGCGGCGGCGACGGCGCTCTCCATGCGTTTCATCATGCCGAACACCTTCGCCTGGACGTCCGCATCCATGGGCGCCCGATCCACGGCCGCATTGCACAGAAAGCATCCCCTGCGGTCATGGCGCCGGGCCACGGCCGCGCGCGCATCCTCAAGGAACAGGCGGACGCGCATCGCGCCGTCGCCGACGCTCCGGTCGCGCAGCACATCCACGGCACGCTGTATCTCCGTCCGGTCATAGCGGTCGAGGGCGGCGAGATAGATGCTGCGCTTGTCTTGGAAAGCCTTGTAGAGGCTGCCTCGGGCGATGTTCATGGCATCGAGAAGGTCCTGCAGCGAAGCCCCCTCATAGCCCTTCGTCCAGAATACGTTCATGGCGCCCTCAAGCGCCTCGTCAATATCGAATTCGCGCGGCCGGGCCATCTGCTACCTCCAGGCCGGAATATGTGCATTAGAGACCGATCGGTCAACATCTCACGATATGGTGATCTTGACTGGTTCTTGACCATTCGGTTCCGAACGCAATATCAGCAGCCGACATCCACGTGGCGTCCAGTTTGGAACCGAATGGTCCCAATTGCGCTTCAACCCCTTATGCGACAAGGAGATGTGTCATGTCTCGACTTAAAGCCCTCGATCTTCATAGCGCCCGCGACGCCCGCTCATTCGACCAGCATCTGGCATCGCTCGAAACGGTCGGCACCAACATTACGAGGCTTGGCACCTACGGCATTTTAGTCTCGTTGGCCGTCATCTATTTCTGGTTCGGCGGCATGAAGTTTACGGCCTACGAAGCGGAGGGCCTGGTACCGCTTGTGGAGAACAGCCCCCTGGTTTCCTGGATGTACGACATCTTCTCCGTGCGTGGCTTTTCCACATTCCTTGGGTTCGTGAAGCTGACGATCGGCTTCCTGATTGCCGGGCGTATTCTTTCTCCCGCCCTTTCCGCCATCGGCGGGCTCCTCTCGGCTGGCTTGTTCATCACCACGCTGAGCTTCATGATCTCGACGCCCGGCACGTTTGAGCCAAGCCTGGGCTTTCCTGCGATCAGCGTCGCGCCCGGTCAGTTCCTGCTCAAGGACATCGGTCTGTTGGCGGGGTCGGTCTTCGTTCTCGGCCATTCGCTGTCGGCGATCGGAAGCAAATGGACGTCTCGTTCCCGTTCACGAGGATAGCTGACGTCGCGCCAGCAAGGCATGTTGACCCACCGTCGATGTGACGGTGGGTCGCCGCCGAACTGGGCTGTCCGACAATGGCACCATATGGGGGCTAGTCACCGGACTGAGAGAATCCGTGCGCTCACTTACGCCCAAATGACGCTTATGTACCCTCACTCCCACTCGATCGTCCCCGGCGGCTTTGAGGTGTAGTCGTAGACCACGCGGTTGATGCCGCGGACCTCGTTGATGATGCGGGTGGCGACGCGGCCGAGGAACGCTGGCTCGAAGGGGTAGAAATCGGCGGTCATGCCGTCGGTCGAGGTGACTGCGCGCAGGGCGCAGACATGGTCGTAGGTGCGGCCGTCGCCCATCACGCCGACGGTCTTCACCGGCAGCAGCACAGCGAAGGCTTGCCAGATCTTGTCGTAGAGGCCGGCTTTGTCGATCTCGTCGAGATAGACCGCGTCGGCCTTGCGCAGGATATCGAGCTTCTCGCGCGTGATGTCGCCGGGCACGCGGATCGCGAGGCCGGGGCCGGGGAACGGGTGGCGGCGGATCATGCTCTCCGGCAGGCCGAGCTCGCGGCCCAAGGCCCTCACCTCGTCCTTGAAGAGCTCGCGCAACGGCTCGACCAGCCTCAGCTTCATGCGCTCCGGCAGGCCGCCGACATTGTGGTGGCTCTTGATGGTGACAGAAGGGCCGCCGGTGAAGGAGACGCTCTCGATAACGTCGGGATAGAGTGTGCCCTGCGCCAGGAATTCGGCGCCGCCGACCTTGTGCGCCTCCTCGTCGAACACATCGATGAAGAGCTTGCCGATGATCTTGCGCTTCATCTCCGGCTCTGTGATTCCGGCGAGCTCGCCGAGGAACAGGTCGCTGGCGTCGCGGTGAATCAGCGGGATGTTGTAGTGGTCGCGGAACAGCCGCAGCACCTGCTCCGCCTCGCCCCGCCGCAGCAAGCCGTGATCGACGAAGATGCAAGTGAGCTGGTCGCCGATCGCTTCGTGGATGAGGACAGCGGCGACGGATGAATCGACGCCGCCGGAGAGGCCGCAGATCACCCTGCCTTTGCCGACCTGGGCGCGGATTTTCGCGACCTCCGCCTCGCGGAAGGCACGCATGGTCCAGTCACCCTTGCAGCCGCAGACATCGTGCACGAACTGCTTCAGCAGCTTATGGCCGTTCGGCGTGTGCACCACTTCGGGATGGAACTGGAAGCCGTAATAATGCCGCGCCTCATCGGCGATGGCGGCGAAGGGCGCGCCCTTGCTCACGCCGACAACGCGGAAGCCGGGCGGGATCGCCGTCACGCGGTCGCCGTGGCTCATCCACACCTGGTCCTTGGTCCCCTTGGTCCAGAAGCCGTCGAACAGGTCGCAATGCTCCGTTACCTCGATCTCGGCGCGGCCGAACTCGCGATGCTCGTGCGGCTCCACCTTGCCGCCGAGCTGATGGCACATGGTCTGCTGGCCGTAGCAGATGCCGAAGACAGGCAGCTTCGACTGCCAGACAATGTCCGGCGCCTGCGGCCCGCCCTCGGCATGCACCGAATGCGGCGAGCCGGAGAGGATGATGCCCCTCGGCTTGAACTCGGCGATCCGCTGCGGATCCGCGTTGAAGGGCAGGATCTCGCAATAGACGCCGGCTTCGCGCACCCGCCGCGCGATCAGCTGCGTCACTTGCGATCCGAAATCGAGGATGAGGATGCGGTCGGTCATGCTTTCTCCATAGAGCGCTCACCGGCGCCCAGCGTGATCAGTCTAGTCAAAGGCCAGCCATAGGCCACATCGGGAATGTCGTCGTCGAAGCCTTCGGCGATGAGCACGCCGCCGATCTTTTCGTAGAACTTGCGATAGGCGTTGTCGCGATAGGCCCAGAGCATCAGCGCCTTGCGCCCGCGTTTCTGGAACGCGCGGGCGGTTGCGGCCATCAGGAGGCGGCCGAGGCCCCTGCCCTGAACGTCCTTACGACAGTGCAGCGAGTATATCTCGCAATCGAAGCCGGCGAGGCTCCCCTTGCGGATGTCGTGGTTGTGCACGTCGCCGGCATAGACGAAGCCTTGCGCCTTGCCGGCTTCGTCTTCGGCGACGAGCACGACACGCTCGGGCTCCGCGATGCGCGCCTGCCAGAACGGGATGCGGCGCTCTGGCAGCTTGGCCGCCATCTGCTCATCCGAGACGACGTGGGCATAGGCGATCTGCCAGCCGGCATAGTGGATCTCCGCGATGGCGGGGGCGTCGGCGGCGATGGCGGGGCGGATGGTGAGGGCGCTCATTTCGGCACCTTCACACGCTCGAGCAAGGCGGCGAAGAAGCCGTCGGTGCCGTGCTGGGCGGGGGTGAGGGAGAGCGTTGCACCGTTGCCGCTTCCAACGCTGTCATCCCGGATAGCCGCCGTCAGGCGGCGTGATCCGGGACCCATGGGACCGTCGTCCAAGCGGGAAGGCCGCATGGGTCCCGGCTCTTCGGCCGGGATGACAGCGGAGTGTGGGGGGGCCGTTCCGACGACGTGCTTCCATACATCCACGATCGGCACCAGCTTGAAATCCGCGTGCGCCGTGAGGAACGCCTCGACCTGCGCCTCATTCTCCTCCGCCAGCAGCGAGCACGTCGCGTAGACGAGCCGCCCGCCGGGTTTCACCAGGCGCCAGGCGCTGTCGAGGATGTTGTGCTGGACCTCGCTCAGCTCTTCGAGGTCCTCCGGCGTCAGCTTCCATTTGGCGTCGGGGTTGCGGCGCCAGGTGCCTGTCCCGGTGCAGGGTGCATCGACGAGCACGCGGTCGAAGGTGCCGGCGTGGCGCTTCACCCACTGGTCGCGCTCGCTCGAGAGCGCCTTGCGCTCGACATTGTGGATTCCGGCGCGCTGGAAGCGGACAGCGGCGCGCTCGATGCGGCCTTCCAAGACGTCGCAGGCGACGATCTTGCCCTTGTTCTTCATTTGCGCCGCGATAGCGAGGGTCTTGCCGCCGGCGCCGGCGCAGAAGTCGGCAACCCGCATGCCAGGCCTGGCATCCACCAGCAGGGCAACCAGCTGAGAGCCCTCGTCCTGCACTTCGATGAGACCGTCCTTGAAGCATCGCAGCGTGGCGAGCGGCGGGCGGCCATGCACCCGCAGCCCAACCGGCGAGAGCGACGTCGGCGCGGCGACGATGCCCTCGGCCTTCAGCGCCGCGATCGCTTCGTCGCGCGTCGCCTTGACAGTGTTGACGCGCAGATCGGTCGACGCGGCAATGATCGCCGCGCGCATCTCGGCATCCATGCGCGCGCCGAAGCGGCGCTGCAGCAACGGCGCGATCCATTCGGGGTATTCGTTGCGGACATCGGCGGGCTGCTCGCCGTTCTCGATCGCCTTGCCGATCACGGTTTTGGCGATCCTGCGCTCCGCTTCGTCCAGCGTGGGCGGATGATAGTCCACGCCGTCGAACGAGCCGGCGATGCGGTCGGCGGTCCAGCCGTCGAGCAGCGCAAGCGAGGCGATGAGACGTGCGCGGTCGCGGTCCTGCGGCGCCTGGCCGCTTTTCCAGATCCACCAATCGAGCGCGGCACGCCGGCGCAACACCGCATACGCGCGGTCCAGCACTTCGCGCCGATCCTTGGCGCCGATATAGCGGCGATTGCGGAAGAAGGCGGCCGTCGCGCGATCGGCCGGCGAGGTGCCCGCATGGATGGCGTGCAGCAACTCGATGGCGGCCTGCAGGCGCGCGCCGGGGGTCATGGCTTGACCATCCTAGGCGCCCCAACCGTCATGGTCGGATTTGGTCCGGCCATCCGCGAGTTTCGATGAGCGCGACCAAGCAGTTGCAAGCGAACTCGTGATGGTGTGGACGGCCCCCGTACGGCATCGATGTGCCAAAATGAGGTCGTTGCAGATCTCATTGAAAGGAGCCGTCCATGGAGAAGCCTATCCGCATTGGTACGGATACGTCCAAGAGTGTTTTTCAGCTGCATGGGGTTGATGTTCGGGAGCAGCCGGTGCTGAAGAAGAAGTTGCGGCGCAGTCAAGTTGTGCCGTTCTTCTCGAAGCTTGCGCCGACGCTGATAGCGATTGAGGCCTGCGG
>DASRRI010000129.1:0-54560 GCA_035695765.1 Dongiaceae bacterium | reverse complement strand
GGGCTGCTCGTTCGCCTCGGGCTGCTCTCCACCCCGCCTCGCGGCGACGCAGTTGCCTTCGGCTACATGTGGCGTGACCTCACATGGGTCGGACTTTCACCTCCTGACAGAACAACATCACAGACGCACGGTCCCGGCTCTCGCTGCGCTCGGCCGGGATGACAGGTGGAGAAGCGGCTTATCCCCGCTCGAACATCGTCGAGAGCAGGATCGCCGATGTGGTCCGCGTGATGCCGGGGAGGCGACCGATGCGGGTCAGCACCTCGTCGAGATGCGCGGAGGTCGAGGCGCGCACCATGGCGACTGCGTCATAGACGCCGCTAACCGTGTAGCAGCTCGACACTTCCGGCAGGCCCTTGAGCGCCGCCATGGCGCGGTCCTGGAACTTGGGGTCGAGGGTCAGCAGCACATGGGCGGAGACGCCGGGATGTTCCGCGGTCTCGCCCAGCACGATGGTGTAGCCGGTGATGACGCCGTCGCGCTCCAGCCGCTTCAGCCTCTCCTGCACCGCGCTGCGCGACAGGCCGAGATGCCGGCCCAAGGCCGCCGTCGGCATCCGCGCATTCGCCCGCAGCAGGGAGATCAAGCGGCGGTCGGTGTCATCCAGATTGCGTTTTGCCATAATTCCCCGTCGATTCGCCGGTCTGCTGCCTCTTTTTTCACTTTTCGCAGGCTTAAGGCAAGCCCTGCCAAGGCCTTAGGATGGTCCAGCGTCCATTCCATAAAACGAAAGCAATCTTCATGCCCCGCAAAGTCCTGATCCTCGGCGCCGGCAAGATCGGCGGCGCGATCGTCGATCTGCTCCATGGCAGCGGCGCCTATGACATCGCGCTGGCCGACAGCAACGAGACATTCCTGAAACAGGCCAGCGGCGGCCGTGCCGCCACGCACCAGATCGATGTCAGCGACCGCGCTGCACTGCTGAAGGTCGCGCAAGGCCGGGACGCGGTACTCTCCGCTCTGCCGTTCTTCCTCAATCCCGGCGTCGCGGAAGTCTGTGCGGAGGTCGGCGCGCATTATTTCGACCTGACCGAGGACGTGGAGACCACGCGTGCGGTGAAGGGCATCGCGAAGACATCGAAGGTTGCGTTCGCGCCGCAATGCGGCCTCGCGCCCGGCTTCATCTCCATCGTCGCCAACCATCTCGCCGGCCGGTTCGACAGCCTGCGCGAGGTGCACATGCGGGTCGGCGCGCTGCCGGAATTCCCCGCCAATGCGCTCAAATACAATCTCACTTGGTCGACCGACGGATTGATCAACGAATATTGCAACCCGTGCGAGGCGATCCACGAGGGCAAGCTGACCGAAGTGATGCCGATGGAGGGCCTCGAGCATTTCTCGCTCGATGGCATCGACTATGAGTGCTTCAACACCTCGGGCGGCCTCGGGACTCTGTGCGAGACCCTGGACGGCAAGGTGCAGAGCCTCAACTACAAGACCGTGCGCTATCCCGGGCACTGCGACATCATGAAGATGCTGCTGGAGGATCTGCGCCTCAAGGAGCGGCGCGGGCTCTTGAAGGACATCCTCGAAACCTCGGTGCCGATCACGCACCAGGACGTGGTCTTGATCTTCGTGGTCGTGACCGGGACGCGCGACGGAAGGCTGACCCAGGAAAGCTATGCCAAGAAGATCTACGCCCAGGAGATCGGCGGCAAGCTGATGAGCGCGATCCAGATCACCACCGCCGCAGGCATCACCGCGATGGTCGACCTCTTCTTCGACGGCAAGCTGCCGCAACAGGGCTTCATCCGCCAGGAACAGTGCGACATGGGCGATTTCCTGGAGAACCGGTTCGGGCGGTATTACGCGTAGAGAAAGAGAGAGCCGTCCAGTCAGGTGATCAAGGCAAAGATCAGCAGAGGAGAGCCAGTCTACTTGCCTTCTTCGCCGCCGAGGTCTCCAGGATTCGGTTGGTCCAGCGCAATGCTCGCGGATTCATCATCGCCAGAGGCTTCCTCATTGCCCGAAGCTTGATCGCCAGAGACTTCCTCATCGCTCGCAGCTTCATCACCAGAGCCTTCATCGTCGACAGGATCGGCATCGGCGACTTCGGTGTCGTCGGCGGCATCGCTTTCCTCGGCCGCTTCATCCTCGCCTTCCTCGCCGCTGGCCTCTTCTTCGGCCTTGGCTGCCTTGCTGGCGATCTGGTTTTCGCCGCGGTCGCCGGCATCCCTTTCGTGTGCGTGAGCGAGGCTGGCGACGGACTGTGCCAGATTGCCGTCGGAGGCGAGCTGCGAGCCGGCGATGACGGCGCCGAGGACCATAAGTCCGCAGATCATGGCGGTCTGGGGAAAAGACATGCCGGTGTCCTCTCTTGGAATGCCGGAGACGTCGCGGTGAACGGCCGCACGATGCTGGCCGAGAAACATGAACGGCACCTGAATAAAGCGCAGCATTTGAGCAAAATGCCACAACCTGCGGCGGCACCCGAAGATTGACGGCGCATCGATATTGCGTTGATTCTGATCGGGATTCCGGCGCGTCCTGCCGATGGTATTCCTGGCCGAACTCGAGGAAATGATGAATTCATTTGTGGTGCATCTGCTGCACCTGCTGCTGGCGTTCATTGTGGTGGCGACCCTGCTGGCCATCCTGTTTCCGCGCCGGCCGCTGCTCGGCGTTTCGCAGCATTGGGGCCTGCAGCTCTGGCAGCTCTCGCTCCTTGCCCTGATCGGCGCGCTCCTGTTGCCGGACTGGATTGCGGTCGTACCGGCCGCCGCTGTCGCGCTCTATTGGAGCTGGCGCTTGTGGCCGCAGAAAGCACCAGCCAGCGCGGCGGAGGACAACGATCTGCTGCGCCTCGTCTCCGCCAATCTGCTGCATCAGAACGTCGCGTTCGAGCGTACAATGGAGGGCATCGCATCCCTCGATGCGGACGTCGTCGTGCTGTGCGAAGCGACGCCGGAGGCGCGTGCGCGGTTCCACAGCCTCGGGTTTCCCCATGCGCTCGACACCTGCTCGGCCGAAAGTCTCTACGGCATCGTCATCCTGTCGCGCTTCCCCCTCACCAGGCGCAGCAGCGGCATCGGCGAGGGTCCCTTGCCGCGGCACCTCGCCGCCGACTTGACCGTCGACGGGCGCAGCATCACGCTGGTCGCGATCCATCCGGCCAATCCACTGCGTCTCAGCGCCACGCATCGCATCCCCGCCGAGTTCGAGTCAGTCGCCACCCTGTGCCGAAGCGCGCCCGAGGATCTGATCCTGATCGGCGATTGCAACGCCGCCGGCTGGTCCCGTTACTTGCGCGATCTGGAGCGAGAGGCCGGCCTCGTCAATGACCGGCGGGTGCGTCCATCCTGGCCAGTCTGGCTTCCGCCGCTGGTGCGCCTGCCACTCGATCACGTCTGGGTGCGCGGGCGCGTGACCTTGCGCCAGGCTGGGCTGGGCCCGAGATTCGGGTCCGATCATCTGCCGCTGATCGCGGAGCTCGGCTGGCGGGGCAAATAGGCGCAGAACCTCCCGGATAACCGCCCGCATTCCGCCGTTTTCGGGCGCAATCCTGCTTGCCCCACCCCGCCACAATCACTAGGTTCGGCCGGTTGTTACTGGTTTTTTGAGGTAAATGATGAGTTCCGAGCGGCAATACGCCCAAGCGGCGCGAGCCTGGCCATTCGAGGAGGCGCGCAAGCTGGTGGAGCGCTACCAGGATGCGCCGCCGGCCAAAGGCTATGTGCTGTTCGAGACCGGCTACGGCCCATCCGGCCTGCCGCATATCGGCACCTTCGGCGAGGTCGTGCGCACCACCATGGTGCGGCGCGCCTTCCATCGTTTGAGCGATATTCCGACGCGGCTGTTCGCCTTCTCCGACGACATGGATGGGCTGCGCAAGGTGCCGACCAACGTGCCGAACCAGGAGATGCTGGCCGACCATCTCGGCAAGCCGCTGACCAAGGTGCCGGACCCGTTCGGGACTCACGAGAGCTTCGGCCATCACAACAACGCGCGATTGCGCGCCTTTCTCGATTCCTTCGGCTTCGAATACGAGTTCCAGTCCTCGACCGAGCTCTACGCCGCGGGCCGGTTCGATGCCGCCTTGCTCGAAGTGCTGAAGCACTACGCCAAGATCATGGAAGTGATGCTGCCGAGCCTGCGCGAGGAGCGGGCCGCCACCTATTCGCCGTTCCTGCCGGTCAGCCAGAAGAGCGGGCGCGTGCTGCAGGTGCCAGTGACGAAATACGATCCTGCCGCCGGCACCATCACCTATCAGGACGAGGATGGCAGTGAGGTCGAAACGCCGGTGACGGGCGGGCGCTGCAAGCTGCAATGGAAGCCCGATTGGGGCATGCGCTGGCACGCCCTCGGCGTCGATTACGAGATGTCGGGCAAGGACCTCATCCCGTCGGTGGAACTGGGCGGGAAGATCTGCCGCATCCTCGGCAGCCGGCCACCGGAAGGGTTCAATTACGAACTGTTCCTGGACGAGAAGGGCCAGAAGATCTCCAAATCCAAGGGCAATGGACTCAGCGTCGAGGAATGGCTGTCCTACGCGCCGCCGGAGAGCCTCGCGCTGTTCATGTTCCAGAAGCCGCGCGCGGCCAAGCGGCTCTATTTCGACGTGATCCCGCGCGCGGTCGACGACTACTTGACGTTCGACGCCAAGTTCGAAACGGAAGCACCGGCGCAGCGTCTGGAGAATCCGGTCTGGCACATCCATAACGGCCAGCCGCCGAAGCTCTCTTCCGATCTCAGTTACGGCATCCTCCTCAATCTCGCCAGCGTGGCGAATGCGGAAGAGAAGGCGCAGCTCTGGGGCTACATCACGCGCTACCGGCCGGATGCGACGCCGGAGACCGCGCCCTTTCTCGACCAGCTGGTCGGCTATGCGATCAACTATTACCGCGACTTCGTGAAGCCGGCGAAAAAGTACCGCGCGCCCAACGAGGTCGAGCGCAAGGCGCTGAGCGAGTTGCTCGCCTATATCGACAGCGCGCCGGCGGATGCCGATGCTGAGGCCTTGCAGACCGAGGTCTACGAGATCGGCAAGCGTCATCCGTTCCCCGAGCTGCGCGCCTGGTTCAAGGCGCTCTATGAAATCTTGCTGGGCCAGGATCAGGGGCCGCGCTTCGGCTCCTTCATCGCGCTCTATGGGCGCAAGGAGACGGCGGCACTGATCCGCAAGGCCCTCGCATCCCCCACCGGGTTGGCGGCCGAATAGCACGATGAGCGAAGGGGGCGCGCCGACGATCCTGGCCGCCGATTCCGGTCTCGGCGGCCTTACCATCGTCGCCGAAATCCGCAAGGCCTTGCCGGAGGCGTGCCTCGCTTATCTGTGCGACAACGCATTCTTTCCCTATGGCACGCGGCCGGATGCGGAATTGCTCGCGCATTTCCTGCGCGTGATGAACCAGGCGATCGATCGGGTGCGGCCGGACCTTATCGTCACCGCCTGCAACACCATCAGCACTATCTGCCTGCCGCAACTGCGTGCCGCCACCAGCATTCCGGTCGTCGGCGTGGTTCCCGCCATCAAGCCGGCCGCGCAGCAGAGCAAGCGCAAGATTATCGGATTGCTGGCAACGCCGGCGACCATCGACCGGCCCTACACGGATGACCTGATCCAGTGCTATGCCGCTGATTGCACGGTGCTCAAGATCGGCTCGGCGGAGCTGGTGGAAATGGCGGAGGCGAAATTATTGGGCCTTGCCGTCGATCGCGACAGGCTGCGGCGCATCCTCTCGCCCTTCTTCGACCAACCAGCGGACGCGCAGCCCGATATCGTCGTGCTGGCCTGTACCCACTTTCCCTTGTTGCGCGAGGAATTGCAGGCGGTGGGACAATCCAATGTCACCTGGATCGATTCCGGCGCGGCGGTCGCGCGGCGTGTGGTCGAGGTACTGCCGCCGGCGCGCAACGGCGCAGGGCCGTCCGACCTTGCGCTGACCTCTGCCCCCAGCGACGCGGCGATACGGCACGCCCTCGCTCAGTTTGGTTTTCGAGTGGTTGAGGCGCTCTAAGGATTGCGCGCACGGCAGAGGTTGAGGATGAGAGCGAGCTTGACATCGGCCTCCTCGCCGCTCTGTTCGAGGCCGACGGCGGCGATCTCCTGTTGCGACAGGCGATTCCCCACCTCGTGCTCCACGCAGCCACAGAAAGCCAGCAGCCGCGCCTCAGTCTCGTCATCGAGCGGCCGCGTGTCACCGGAAATACCGCGGCGTTGGCCCTCGCGGCAGGTCTCCTGAAAACTGTCCAAAGTACTGCTCGGCGGCACTTGGCGCAGGAACAGCCACAATCCGCCCAGCACGCAGGCGGCGAGGACAATTGCGCCGATCAGAACGTGTTTCAGGTTCATCTGTTCACCATGCCGGGACGCTTGCCACCACCCACTGCGCGGCCTAGTTTGGCCGCCTCAATTCGAAAGAGCCGATCATGACCGCGAAGCAAGAACCCTTGCAGATATTGGAAGATTTGCTGAAGCGCGCCAAGGCCAAGGGCGCCGAGGCAGCCGATTGCCTGATGGTGCGCGACATTTCGCTCAACGTCGCACAGCGCCTCGGCCAGCGTGAAAAGCTCGAGCGGTCGGAGGCGCAGGACCTCGGCTTGCGGGTGTTCATCGGCAAGCGGCAGGCGATTGTCTCCACCAGCGACCTCGATCCCAAGGTGCTGGATGAGCTGGCCGAGCGCGCGGTCGCGATGGCGCGCGTGGTGCCGGAGGATGAATTCTGCGGCCTCGCCGATCCGGAACTGCTGGTGAAAATGCCGGTGGCGCTCGATCTCGACGACAAGAAGGAGCCGAGCGAGGCCGAGCTGACGGGCATGATCGCGCGCGCGGAGGATGCGGCGCGCGCCGTTCCAGGCGTCACCAATTCCGAGGGCGCGGAAGCGGGCTGGGGCCGGGTCGAAGTCGCGCTGGCGGCCAGCAATGGTTTCCGCGGCGCCTATGCCGGCACACGCTGGGGCATCAGCGTTTCCGTGCTCGCCGGTGAAGGAACCGGGATGGAGCGTGACTATGATTTCGCGAGCGCGGTGTTCGGAGAGAATCTTCCCAATCCGGAAGCGCTCGGCAAATCGGCCGGCGAACGCAGCGTCCGGCGCTTGGGTCCACGCAAGGCGGCGACTGCGAAGCTGCCGATCGTCTTTGACCCGCGCGTCGCCAACGGCCTGATCGGGCATTTCGTCGGTGCGATCAACGGCGCGTCGATCGCGCGCGGCACCAGCTTCCTTAAGGACAAGATGGGCCAGCGGGTGTTCGCGCGCGGCATCCGCATCATCGATGATCCGCATCGGCCACGTGGCCTGCGCTCCAAGCCGTTCGACGGCGAAGGTGTCGTCAACAAGAAGCGCGCGCTGATCGAGGATGGCGTGCTCACGACCTGGCTGCTGGATTGCCGATCTGCGCGGCAACTTGGCCTTACCACCACCGGACACGCGTCGCGCGGCACCTCCAGCCCGCCCTCGCCCTCCGCCGCCAATCTCTATCTGGAGCCGGGCAAGATGACGCCCGAGCAGCTGATGGCCGATATCAAGCAGGGCTTCTACGTCACCGAGCTGATCGGTCATGGGATCAATGGCGTGACCGGCGATTACAGCCGCGGCGCCGCCGGTTATTGGATCGAGAATGGGAAGCTGACTTATCCGGTGTCGGAAGTGACGGTAGCCGGCAATCTCAAGGACATGTTCCAGAACCTTGCGCCCGCGAACGACCTGTTGTTCCGCTATGGCACGGATTCACCGACGGTGCGCATCGACGGCATGACCCTCGCCGGCGCGGCGGGAGCGTAACGACAGCAGAGTGACCTGGTTCACAGCACCGGCTGGCAGGCCGGGCGCACCGTTACCATCTTGTGATGTACAGGAGCAAACCGCGGGCTCGCTTCGCGCGTTCTCTTGATAGAGCATGATGGAGAGACAAGCCATGGGTCGACGCCTGCAACTTTGGCTGGGGGTCAGTGCCTGCGCCTTGCTGGGCGCGGTGACGCTGCCTCTGCCTGCTTTTGCCGGCATGGCCGGCGGCAATGGCCAGGGCAGCTCCCACGATCACGACCCCGACCCGGATGGCGGGTTCCAGCACGAGTGCGGCGAGCCGGGCGGCTGCGCCGAAGCCGGCGAACGCTTCGAGTCCCGCTCCGCCGACGAATTCGGCGAGGATGAAGATAGTGCTGACCGGCAGCTGGTTACGCCACACCGCCCGCTGAGCGGCAATGGCGGGCTGGGCGGCAGCGATTCCGTACGCGGTGGCGTCAACGATGGCGGCCTAAGCGGCGAGGGCGGCAGGCTCGGCGACTAATCGACCTTTCAGCACGGTCGCTGGATTTTCACAACTTTCACCTGAATAATCCGATTGACCCTGGAGCAGTTCGACGTTCAGTATGGAAGCGTCGGCAGCAGGGAAACGGTCCGCAATTCGGGGGAAGCCATGAATATCTTCAAGGCTGCCGCAGCGCTGTTTGCCGCGGCGATCATCGCCGTGCCGGCAGCGCAATCCGCCGACATGGATGAGATAGATTGCGGCAGTTCATCCTTCGCCTTCACAGGCGATGGTTACAACCTCGACTGCCAGCGTTCCAATGAACAGGTACGCGCAGGAGAATCATCGGGCGCGACCCAAGTCGACATCATGACGATCAGCGGGGATAACCCGCGCGTGTTCATGACCGTGGTTGGCATCCGCCTGACCGCGACGCGGGTCTACATGGAGCACCGCAGCCTCAGGGAAAATTTTCGCGAAGCCTTCGAGAAAATCGAAGCCGAGGATTGGAACGGAACTGGCAACCGCGGCGGTTATGATAGCGCGGAGTTCACGGCTATGATCAGTGGCCTGCCCTCCTCGTGCGTCGCGATCCAGCGCTATTCGAACCCGGCCTGGACCGGGTTCAAGCGTCGCGTGATCGGCATGGGCTGCTCGCCGGAAAACCGCGACTCCGTCTACACTGCCCTCGCGAAGCTGCGCGCGCCAGGGGATTGAAGCGCGTACTGAAGCGCGCTTCGGACAATGCGCCTCAGCTATTGCAAATGCGTCGCAATTGCGTCATGTTCCCGCCCTCTGTAGCGAACTTCCGGAGAGAAACATGACGAATCGATTGAAGCTGTGGGCTGGTGTCAGCGCCTTGGCCCTGGCAAGCGGTGTGCTGCCGCCCCCTCCCGTCCTGTCACCGATCACCGATCTGCTCGGCGTCAACTTGGCCAGTGAAGCGTTGGCCGACGAATCCGGCGAGGGCGAAGACGCGGAGTGCACGACCGGCGAAGACGGTGAAGGGGATGAAGGCGGCACCACCGAATGCCCGAGCGGCGATGATTCGTCATCAGGTGAGGATGGTGAGGGGGAAGGCTGAGGCTCTCGCATCGCTTTTTTCAAAGTGCAGCCCCCGCGTCCGCCCTTTTCCTTTAGCCGTGACGCAAATCCGTCATTTGGCCGTCATATTCCCGTTGCTGCTTTGCTCTAGCTCTTAGGCCGCGCGCGATGGGACTCGCGCGATCGGGGCAACGGCCAGGAACCGGGAGAGATGCAGGCGACGACGCCGACCAACCACTACCGCGCGATGTTCATCTCGGACGTTCATTTGGGCACGCGTGGATGCAAGGCGGAGTTCCTGCTCGATTTCCTGAAGCACAATGACGCCGACGAGATCTACCTGATCGGCGACATCATCGATTGCTGGCGCCTGAAGCGCACCTGGTTCTGGATGCAAGGCCATAATGACGTGGTGCAGAAGCTGCTGCGCAAGGCGCGCAAGGGCACGCGCGTCACCTATGTGCCGGGCAATCACGACGAGCCCCTGCGCGACTATGACGGCATGGCGTTCGGCGGCGTGATGATGATGAACGAGACCATCCACGTCACCGCCGACGGCAAGCGCCTGCTGGTGGCCCATGGCGATGCGTTCGACGGCATCGTCAAATATGCGCGCTGGCTAGCGAAGCTCGGCGATCATGCCTATGCCTGGTGCCTGCACATCAATCACTGGTACAACCGCGTACGCGTGGCGCTCGGCTATCCCTATTGGTCGCTGTCGGCGTTCCTGAAGACACGGGTCAAGGACGCGGTCAAGTTCATCAGCAATTTCGAGCATGCGATGGCGGCGGAAGCGAAGCGCCGCGGGCTCGACGGCGTCGTCTGCGGCCACATCCACAAGGCCGAGATCAAGGAGATCGACGGCATCCTCTATTGCAATGACGGCGACTGGGTGGAGAGCTGCACCGCCTTGGTCGAGCATCGCGACGGCAGGCTGGAGATCATCGAGTGGGCGGCCAAGCGGCAATTCTCCATGCTGACGCCCGATCTCAGCCTCACGGCCACGCGCTAGCAGGGTTCGCGCCCTTGCGCCTCGCCCTCGTCACCGATGCCTGGGCCCCGCAGGTCAATGGCGTGGTGCGGACCTTGCAGCGCACGAAGGCGGAGCTGGAACGCCTTGGCCACCAGGTCGACGTGATCTCGCCCGACCAGTTCCGCACCATACCCTGTCCGACCTATCCGGAGATCCGGCTCGCACTGTGGCCGGCACGAAAGGTGTACCGGCAACTCGATGCGCTGAGGCCCGACGCGATCCATATCGCGACGGAAGGGCCGCTGGGCCGCGCTGCCCGCGCCTGGTGCCTGAAGCGGCGGCTGCCCTTCACCACCGCCTATCACACGCGCTTTCCGGAGTATGTGGCGGCGCGGCTCGCGGTGCCGCTCGCCTGGACCTATGGCATCGTGCGGCGGTTCCATGCGCCGGCCGCGCGCGTCATGGTCGCCACGCAGTCGATCGAGAGTGAGCTCATCGAGCGCGGCTTTGGCAATATCAGCCGCTGGACCCGCGGCGTCGATCTCGAGGTGTTCCATCCAGGCGAGCGGGCGCCGCTCGATCTGCCCCGCCCGATCCATCTCTATGTCGGGCGCGTGGCGGTGGAGAAGAATATCGGGGCATTCCTGGACCTGACGCTGCCTGGTTCCAAGGTCGTGATCGGCGACGGGCCGCAGCTCGCCGCACTGAAAGCGCAATATCCCGTCGTCCATTTCCTTGGCGCGAAATACGGCACGGACCTGGCGCGCCATGTCGCGGCGGGGGACGTCTTCGTCTTCCCCAGCCTCACCGATACGTTCGGCCTGGTGATGCTGGAAGCCATGGCCTGCGGCCTGCCGGTCGCGGCCTTTCCAGTGGCGGGACCGAAGGACGTCGTGCGCGAGGGCGAAGTCGGTGCCCTCGATTGGGACCTCGCCAAGGCGGTCGAGCGCGCGCTCGCCCTGCCCCGCGCCGCCTGCCGCCTCTATGCACAGGATTTCTCCTGGGAAACCGCGACCCGGCAGTTCCTCGCAAACCTCGCTCCCGTGACCTACACCCTTGCCTTGATAGGCTTTTTCCAGCACTAAGGCCGGGCGGCCAAGACTGGCCGTTGAGTCCGCAGGGGAGACACCGTCCATGGAAGAAGCCGCGACCGGACACGTTCTGTTCGGCCTCGATCCGCTATGGGTCTCGACCGCGCTGCTGATTGCGACTTATGCCGCGATCATGACCGAGAAGCTCAACCGCGCCATCGTGGCGCTGATGGGCGCGGGCCTCATGATCTCCCTCGGCTTGCTTAATCAGGAGCAGGCGGTCGAAGGGATCGATTTCAATACCTTGGCGCTGCTGACCGGCATGATGCTGATCGTCGCCATCGCGCGCCGTTGCGGCATTTTCCAGTATGTCGCGATCGTCTCCGCCAAGGCCGCGCGCGCCAATCCCGCCGGCATCCTTGTCATGCTCGCGGTCGTGACAGCGGTGGTATCCGCGCTGCTCGACAATGTCACGACCGTGCTGCTGATCGCGCCGGTCACGCTGGTCATCTGTCGCGAGCTTCAGGTCAAGCCCTATGCCTTTCTGTTCGCCGAAATCTTCGCCAGCAATATCGGAGGAACCGCGACCCTGATCGGCGATCCGCCCAACATCATTATCGGGTCTGCCGCCGACCTCAGCTTCATGGATTTCGTCAACGCCCTGGCACCGATCATCGTCATCATCCTGCTGGTGAACAGCCTCGCCATCCATCTGATCTGGGGCCGTTCGATGAAGGCAAGCGCAGATGCCAAAGCGCGGGTCATGGCGCTCGATCATCGCGATGCCATCACCGACCGGCCGTTGATGAGGAAGTCTATCGCCGTCATCGCCCTGGTGATCGCGGCGTTCGTGCTCGCGCGCCTGCTGCATCTCGAGGCCGGCACCATCGCCTTGTTCGGCGCGGCCATCTTGCTGATGCTAGACAATCTCGGCCGCTCGGTCGAGGACCAGCATCACCGCCTGATCGAGAGCTTCAATGAAGTGGAATGGATCACCATCTTCTTCTTCGTCGGCCTGTTCATCGTGGTGGCCGGGGTCGAGCATGCCGGCCTCCTGAAGATGCTGGCGGATTGGCTGGTCAGCGTGACCAAGGGCGATCTGTGGCTGATGGGCGTCTCGATCCTATGGGTCTCGGCCGTCCTGTCGGCGATCATCGACAACATCCCCTTCGTCGCCACCATGATCCCGGTCATCAAGAACATGGCGCCGACCTTCGGCGGAGATCAGGCGCTGCTGCCGCTGTGGTGGGCGCTGTCGCTGGGGGCGTGCCTCGGCGGCAACGGCACGCTCATCGGCGCGTCGGCCAATCTCACCGTCGCCGGCATCGGCGAGCGCGCGGGCGTGCCGTTCCGGTTCGTTGAATTCGCCAAGATCGCCTTTCCGCTGATGCTGATTTCCATCGCCATCAGTCACGCCTACCTGGCGTGGCGCTATCTATGAAAAGCAGGACGCGCGAGACGACATTGGGATTGCCGATCTGCTTGCTGCCACCGCTACGTCTTACGTAGAAACCGCGTTACCTCATCGGCTGCCTGCAGGCCGGAAATGATCGCTGCGTCGAACCAGCCGGCGCCCTCCGGCGAGAAATCCGACGAGGCGAACGCGAGCGGGCCGGTACTTTTCCAGGTGGCGGGGGCAACGGCCCGCTCGGCGCCCAACGGGGTTGCCACCCAGGTGCCGCGCGCAAACGGATCGCCGACCCAATCGTGCCAGTCATAGGCCAGGAGCTTGGCCTCCGGGAAAAAGCGTGCCACCTCGTGCGCCACGGCGCCGGGTTTCGCCGGATCGAAATTTGCAGCAAGGCCGAAGCCGACGATAAAGGTCGCGCCGTCGGCCGCCAGCCGCTCGGAGAACATCCATTCAATGCCGGCCTTGGCGCTTTCGCCGCCGCCGGTCGCCAGCACGCCGACGGGAACATTCCGCACCTTGGCCCAGATCTTGACCGAGGCGCCCAAATGGCCGATCGACAAGGCCATGGTCTGGGGCGGCGGCAGCGCAGGATCGAACGCGATGGCGCGCATCGGATTGAGGCCAGTCGCGAGCAAGGCCGCCCGCGCACGCCACTTGGCCCCGCTTTGCGCGGTCGCAATGACTTCGCCGCCGCGATGCTTGATGCGCGCGATCGGCGCATTCATCACCAACGTTGCGCCCGAGGCTGCGAGCATCCGTCGCGTTAGCAACGAGGCGCCGCCCACCAGCGTATCCGCCCAGACATTGATCATGCTGTCCGGCGTGCCATCGCCATAGCCGCAGCTTGACAGCAGTTCGGAGGCGGGGACGCGCGCCGGATCGCCATTGCCGCTGACCGTCCACCAGGCGCGGCACAGATCGCGCAGCGATAAGGGCGCGGCGATGCGCTTGAGGTAGTCGTTGAGGCTGATACCCGTCAGAGGGCGGTCCGCGGCGTCGGCATTGTGCCCGGCCTTCATGCGCGCGGCATCACCGGCAAGCTGGGCCATGCTGCGATCGAAAGCGGCGCGCTCGGACTCCGAAGCCGGTGCGTCTCCATGCAAGGCGCCGTCGCGGAACCAGCGCCGCTCCGTCACCGGCGCGCGTGGCTGCAATGCGATACCGTGACGCGTGCAGGCATCGCGGATATGGCTCTGCCACGGCGTGATCCAGCCACCGCCGAATTCGAGCGATTCATCGGTATCGGCGAAACCACGCGCATAGCCGCGCCCGCCGACGCGGTCATGCGCTTCGAGGACGGTGACGGAGAAGCCGCGTTGGGCCAGCGCTTCGGCGGCGGACGCGCCTGCCAGGCCTGCGCCGATGATGAGGATGTCGGAGGTGCCAGTCATCTAGGCCCCTCCCATTCCGTGAGCGCGCCGGATCACAAATACCACTCATGCTCCTGCGGCGAGAGGGCGTTGTTGAACTTGGCGAGCTCCGCTGCCTTGGCATCGGCATAGAGCGCCAGGTAATCGGCGCCGAGATAGTCCGGCAGGATCTTCGCCTTGCGCAGCCTGGCGATCGCTTCGTGCCATTGGAACGGCATCTTGGGATCGATCTTGCTGCTGACGTCGGTCGTCGCCGGCGCACCGGGATCGAGCTGGCGCTCGATGCCATGCAGCATGCCCGAGAGAATTGCGGCGACAGCAAGGTACGGATTGGCATCGGCGCCGGCGATGCGATGTTCGATGCGCCGCGCCTTGGGCGAGCCGGTCGGCACGCGGAAGGCGACCGAGCGGTTGTTGTAGCCCCATGTGGTCCCCATCGGCACCAGCGAGCCTGGCCGGTAACGGCGATAGGAGTTGAGATTGGGCGCCAGTAGCGCCATCGCCTCCGCTGTCGTGGCGGCAAGGCCGCCGATCGCGTGGCGCAGCAGCGTCGTGCCCTTCTCGCCGCCGTCATCGAAGGCATTGCGGCCCTTCGCGTCGACCAGGCTGCAATGCACATGCATGCCGCTGCCGGCGCGGCCGAGATAGGGCTTCGCCATGAAGCTCGCCGTGAAGCCATGACGCGGCGCGACCGACTTGATGATGCGCCGGAGCAAAACAGCATGATCGCAGGCTCTGACCGCGTCGGCGTCGTGATGCAGATTGATCTCGAACTGGCCCGGCGAATTCTCCGCGATGGCGGTCGAGGCTGGCACATTCTGCAGCCGCGCCGCCGCCGCCACGTCGCGCACGAAGTCGGCATAGATGTCGAGGCCGCCGATGCTGTAAAGCTGGCGCGTGGAATCAGGCTCTCCCGTCGCCGGCGAGATCGGCGGCAGAGGCTCGCCCAGCGGACCGCGCTTGCGGTCCATCAGGTAGAACTCCATCTCCACCGCCATCATGGGCTTGAGGCCGCGCTTGGCGAAGCGCGCGAGCAGCCTTGCCAACAGCTGGCGCGGATCGACCAGGCAGGGCTGGTTCTTCTGTTCCGGCATCGTGAGGAGAAGTTGCGCCGTCGGCTCCGCTGCCCACGGCACCGGCGCCAGCGTGCCGGCGACCGGCCAGGCATTGCCATCGGGGTCGCCGCGCGCTTCGGACCTGCCGCCGGGATCGAGGTCTTCGCCGGTCACGTCGAGGAAATAGAGGCAAAACGGCAATTGCACGCCGCTGTCCCAGATCTTCGCAGCGTCGCGCACCGGAAAGCGCTTGCCGCGCGGAATGCCGTTCATGTCCGCGAGGAAGGCGTCGAGCTGCGTGAACTCCGGATGGGCCTTCAGAAACCGGCCCAGCTCTCCGCCAGTCCTTGCCGTGCCGCGTGCCATATCATCCCCCTCGACCTCAGATCGGCCCGCACGCTACTGAACCCGGGCAAGCGAGACAAGCACCCCAACTTGGCTATGCCGCCGGCCGGCCGATGCGGGCCAAGCGCCGCTCCATGCGCCGGACTCGCGCATGGCGATAGGCGATGACGAAGCGCAGGGTCAATCGATAGCCCAGCCAGCCGATGAGGATCGCCCAGGGCACCGAACCGATCCACATCGCGGCGCCCCATTCCAGCAGCAGCACTTTCGACACTGCCTTGGTGGTCGCGAGCAAGGTCAGGTCATCCGCAAACACTGTGTGGAAGAGGTTCAGAAAGGAATCGTAGCCGCTGAGATCCGACCAGCGGCCGAGCATGATCTGCCCGGTCAGGAAGAAGACGTAGTAGCAGGGCAAGGCCGTGAAGGCGTTGGTGGTCCAGGTCCAGGCGAGCCCCTGGAGTAGACTGAAGTCCCACTTGAACAGCCGCCGCGCGATGACCCAGGTGCCGAACACCAGCGGCATCTGAATCCCGACCGATGGCGTGAAGGCCCAGCCGAGCCCGATCAAGGCGGCGCGCGCCGACCATTCGGGCATGTGCCGGCTGCGCATCAGTGGAACCACCAGGCGGAACCTGACGGCGCGTTGCAGCCGGTGCCACAGGCCCGACGGCCGGCGGAAAGGCAGCCGCTTTAAGCCTTCGCGTCGCACTCTTGGTCGCCCTCGCTCGGTCAGACCACGCCAAGATGGTCATTGCCGGGAGGTGCCGCAACCACCCTATTGTTGCAGGAGGGCGAGCAAACCTTGCAACAATTGCGCCGGGCTGGGCGGGCAGCCGCGGATGTGGAGATCGACCGGCACAGCCGCCGAGATCCCCCCAACGCAGGCATAGGAGCCGGCAAACAGGCTGCCATCCACCGCGCAATCTCCCACCGCGACCACCCATTTGGGATCGGGCATCGCGCGCCAGGTCCGCTCCAGGGCCTGGCGCATGTTGGCGGTCAGCGGCCCAGTCACCAAAAGAACATCCGCATGGCGCGGCGAGGCGACGAAGCGCAGGCCGAAACGCTCCAGATCATAGAACGCATTGTTGAGGGCATGAATCTCCAGTTCGCAGCCATTGCACGATCCGGCATCCACCTCGCGGATCGACAGCGAGCGGCCGAGCCTGCGGCGCGCCGCTGCGTCCACGTTGGCCGCCAGCTCCGCCAGCGCCGCCTCATCGGGCGTGGGCGCCGGCTCCGTGACCGGCGGCAGTACGAGGGCTTGCAGGAGGAGCTTGTTCATCAGAGATCGTGTCCCGAATAGGAACAGTTGAAGCTTTTGTTGCAGAGCGGAAAATCCGCAACAATGTTGTCTTCGATCACCGCTTCCAGCAACGGCCACTGGAACCAGGATGGGTCGCGCAGGTGGCAGCGTGCGACGCGGCCATCCGCACCGAGGCGCAGCCACACCAGGATGTCGCCGCGGAAGCCTTCGATGATCGCCATGCCTTCGCGCTGCTCGCCGAGGTTCGGCAAGGCGACCTGCGTCGCGCCGCCGGGCAGGCGATCGAGGATCTGCTCGATCAGCGTCAGGCTCTGCGTCACTTCATCGATGCGGACCCACACGCGCGCATTCACGTCGCCCTCAGCCCGCGTCACCACTTGGAAATCCAATTCGCCATACGGCAAGGGTCCAGCCAGCCTGCGCGCATCGAAGTTCCGTCCCGAGGCGCGGCCGATGAATCCGCCGGCACCGAACTGGCGCGCCAGCGCCGCATTCAACCGGCCGGTCCCAACCGTCCGGTCCTGCAGGGAGGTGGTACTGTCATAGAGCTCGACCAGGGCCGGCAAGCGCGCACGGATTTCTCGGATCAGCGCCCGGATTGCATTGATGCCTTCGTTGGAGAGGTCGGTGACGCCGCCCGGAATCACGCGATCCATCATCAGGCGATGGCCGAAGGCGACGTGCGCGGCCCGCAACACGCGCTCGCGCAGGATGCCGCAATGGGCCAGCATGATGGCGAAGGACGCGTCATTGCAGATCGCGCCGAAATCGCCGAGGTGATTGGCAACGCGCTCGAGCTCGATCATCAATGCCCGCAGCCACTGCGCCCGCGACGGCGCGGCGATCCCGAGCGCGGCTTCGGCCGCCTGCGAGAAGGCGACGCTATAGGTAGCTGTGCTGTCGCCGGAGACCCGGCCGGCCAGCTTGGCCGCACGGGCGATGTCGGCGCCCATCATCAAGCTTTCCGTACCCTTGTGTGTGTAGCCCAGTCGCTGCTCGAGCCGCACCACGGTTTCGCCATTGGCGGTGAAACGGAAATGGCCAGGCTCGATGATGCCGGCATGGACCGGGCCGACCGGAATCTGGTGCAGGCTCTCGCCCTCCACCGGAAGGAACGTATAGGCATCGCCCGCGCCGGCATCGGCGCGCGCGCTGCCCATCGGCTGGCGCTTGCCCCATCGTCCGTGATCAAGCCAGGGCCGCACATCCACCGCACCTTGCGCCGTGAGGCCGAACAGATCCTGGATCGCCCGCTCCGGCCGGATCGCAGGCGGATGATGGCGCCCGACCGACGGGAAGCTGCCATCCGGACAAGGCAGGCTGACGATCGCGATCTCAAGCGGGTCCTGCACCGCCAGCGCCATGTGCACGGCGTCCCTTTCGCCCCACAGCCCGAGCAGCGTGCAGCGGCCATCGGCAGCCAGGAACGCAGCCGAATCCCAGCCCTCCGCATCCACGACGACGCGCGGCCAGGGGCGGGGGGCCGCAATGCGCCGGCCGGTCGAGAGGATGTCGCCGAGCGCGGTCATGGCATCATCCCAGCAGATGTGCGACGTGCTGGAACCAGGCGACCAGCGCCGGCGGCAGGTAGAGCCCAGCTGCCAGCACGAGCGCCAGATGCGCGAACATCGGCAGATAGGATGCCTTCACCGGCGCGACGCTGCCGTGCGGCGTTCCGAATGCCAGGCCGGAGACGCGCCACAGCAGGGCACCGAATGCGATCAGCAGGCCCAGCACCAAAGGAATCGCCAAGAGCGGCTGGCGCGCGAAGGTCGAGGTGACGACCAGGAACTCGCTCATGAAAATGCCGAGCGGCGGCAGGCCGGCGATGGCGACGACGCCCATCACCAGGCCCCAGCCGAGGACCGGATGCGATTCCGTGAGGCCGCGGATGTCGGCGATCTTCTGCGTGCCCTTGGCCTGGGCGATGTTGCCGACCGCGAAAAAGATCGCGGACTTGGTGAGGCTGTGCATGGTCATGTGCAGCAGTCCCGCGAAATTGGCGAGCGGCCCGCCCATGCCGAAGGCAAAGGTGATGATGCCCATATGCTCGATCGAGGAATAGGCGAACAGCCGCTTCACGTCGCGCCTGCGATAGAGCATGAAGGACGCAAAGATCAGCGAGCTGAGGCCCATCGTCACCATCAAGGGTCCCGGCGCGAGCGCAGCCTCGTTCGCGGTCATCAGCATCTTGAAACGCAGCACCGCATAAAGCGCGACATTGAGCAGCAGGCCGGAGAGGACCGCGGAGATTGGCGTCGGGCCTTCCGCATGCGCGTCGGGCAGCCAGGCATGGACGGGCGCCAGGCCCACCTTGGTGCCGTAGCCCAGCAGCAGGAACACGAATGCGACATTGAGAAGGGCTGGATCGAACTCGACCGCGCGCTCGATCAGGATGGTCCAGGTCATGGCGTCCAGCCCCTCGCCGATCACCGGCTGCGAGGCGACGTAGACCAGGATCGTCCCAAACAGGGCGAGGGCGATGCCGACGCTGCCCAGGATGAAATATTTCCACGCCGCCTCCAGCGCCTCGTGCGTTCGATAGATGCCGACCATCATGACAGTGGTCAGCGTCGCCAGCTCCACCGCCACCCACAGCAGGCCGATATTATTGGCGAGCAGCGCCAGGTTCATACCGAACATCATCGCCTGATACATGGCGTGATAGAACCGCAGGTACGTCGGCGTCAGGCGCCCGGTTTCCAGCTCGTGCGCGATATAGCTGGCGCTGAATGTGCTGGTCGTGAAGCCGACCAGCGTATTGAGCACGATGAAAACGACATTGAGATCGTCGACGAACAACAGGGCGCCTGGCTCCGGCCGCATGAAGAACAGGCTGATCGCCGACAGCAAGGTGAGCAGGCTCGCCAGCATGTTCAGCAGCGAGGTCGCGCGATAACCCGGCAGCGCCGCCAGCACGAACACCGAAATCAGCGGGATCAGCAGGACCGCGCTCACCGCATCGAACCAGGCCGGGATTCCGAATGGTGTCATTGATTCTCACCCCGGAATCGGTCGAGCGCTTGGACATCGACGGTGTCGAAGCGCTCGCGGATGCGGAACAGGAAAATGCCGATCACGATGAAGGCGACCAGAACGGAGAAGGCGACGCTGATCTCCACCACCAGCGGCATGCCCTTGGCGCCGGCGGCGGCGAGGATGAGGCCGTTCTCGATCGACATCAGCCCGACCACCTGGCTGACAGCGTTGCGGCGGCTCACCATCATCAGCAGGCCGAGCAGCACCACCGACAAAGCAAAGGCGAGGTCCTGCCGCGCCAGGGCGTCCGCCGTCGCCGTCACCCGCAACATCAGCGCGGTCGACAGGGCGACCAGGCCCATGCCGACCAGCATGGTTGGGCCGATGCCGACCACCGTCTCGACCGAACGGTGGATGTTGAGCCGCCGCACGATCCGGTGCAGCGCCAGCGGAATGATGATCGCCTTGACGATGAGGGCGATGGCCGCCGTGATGAACAAATGCGGCGCGTGTTGGATCAGCGCCTCCCACGCCACCGACAGGGCAAGCACCAGCGCATGGAGCGCGAATACGTTCAGCAGCCCGTGCATGCGATCCTGGTAGAGCAGCATGAAGCTGACCAGCACCATCCCGCCGGCCAGCAGATGCGCAATGTCATAAACCAGCGGGTGGATCACAGGCTCCTCGTCATGAACATGAGCAGGGTGGCGAGCAGCGCCAGCATCAAGGCGGCGCCGAGGAATTCCGGCACGCGGAACACCCGCATCTTGGCGATCGCGATTTCGAAGATCGCGAGCATGATAGCGGCGATTGCGAGTTTCGCCGCATAGGCGGCGACGCCGATCGCATAGGCGACAAGGCCGGCGCCGGCCTGCGCAATGCCCCAGGGCGCAAAGACGCTGCAGATCAGCGACACATAGAGCAGGAGCTTCAGGAACGAAGCGGCCTCGATCACCGCCAGGTGCCGGCCGGAATATTCCAGCACCATCGCCTCATGCACCATGGTGAGTTCCAGGTGCGTCGCGGGATTGTCGACCGGGATGCGCGCATTCTCCGCGAGAGCCACCATGACAAGGGCGATCAAGGCAAGACCGAGCGAGACCCTGAGGCCGACATGGGCCGACATCATGTAGCCGGCGACGGTGGATAGCTGGGTCGAGCCGGCGATCAGCGCCAGGGTGAACACCACCATGATCATGGCGGGCTCGGCGAGCGAGGCGATCATCACCTCGCGGCTGGCGCCGATGCCGCCGAAGCTGGTCCCGACATCCATGCCGGCGAGCGCCAGGAAGAACCGCGCGCTGCCCAGCAACGCCACGATCGCGATCAGATCCGCCGACCAGCTGAAGAGCAGGCCGGTGGCGAAGGTGGGCACCAGAGCGGCCGCGACCCAGGTCGCCGCGAAAATGAGGTACGGCGCCACGCGGAACAGCCAGGAGGCATTCTCCGCCACCACCGCTTCTTTGCGGATCAGGCGCAGCAGATCGCGATAGGGCTGCAGCAGCGGCGGTCCCTGCCGGCGCAATAGGCGCGCCTTCACCTTGCGCACCAGGCCGGTGAGCAGCGGCGCCAGCAGCAGGACCACCAGCATCTGCCAGCCTTGCACCAGGAGATCGGCGATCACAGCCATATCACCAGCACCAGCAGCAGGAAGACGAGAGCCAGGAACACCAGGCTGAGATAGCGCCGGATGGTGAGAAATTGCATGCGGTTGAGGCGGTCCGCAGCGAAGCCGACGATGCCGGCGATCGGCGCGTAGCCGGTTTCCCAGATCAGGTCGCGCAGCTCCACCCGGAAGCGCGCTGCGCCGGTATCGCCGGGCTGCGGCATCTCCACCTGCTCGCGCGCCAGGAACAACAGAGAGCCGAAGACGCGGCGGATCGGCTGGGCGACGCTGCCGCCGCTATATTGCGTCAAGGGGCTGGGATCGGGGAAACCGCAATCCCATGGCGCTGAGCGCCGGATCGAACGGGTCGCGAAACGATGGATCAGCACGATCGCGAGCGAAGCCGAGGCCGTGATGAACGCGAATACCAGCAGCCCGTTATAGGAGCTGCGCGCCTCCGCTACCGGCACGATGGACAGCCACTGCTCATGCATCTGCACCGGCAGGCGCGCGCCGACCAGCAGTTCGGCAGCCGGCGCGATCGCGTCGATCACGAAGCCAGGCAGCAGGCCGGCCAACAAGCACAGCGCGACGAAGCCCAGCATCGCCGCCAGGGAAAAGCGGTCCACCTCCTTTGCCTTGGCAACGACATCCGAGCGTGCCCGTCCCAGGAATGCGATGCCGAACACCTTCACGAAGCAGGCGGCGACCAGGGCAGCCGACAACGCCATCATCGCGCCCGCCGTCGGCACCATCACCTTCAGCCCCCATTGCGAGACTTCTGGGCTGAACAGCACGGCCTGGAAGGTCAGCCATTCGGAGACGAAGCCGTTGAGCGGCGGCAGCGCGGAGATGGCGACGGCGCCCGCCAGGAACGCGAAGGCCGTCACCGGCATGCGGTGGATGAGGCCGCCCATCTTGTCGAGATCGCGCAGGCCGGTTGCATTCAGGACCGCGCCCGCACCGAGGAACAGCAGGCTCTTGAACAAAGAGTGGTTGAAGACGTGGAACAAGGCGGCAGTCAAGCCAAGCGCGGCGGCCCATTCCATTGCGTTGGCGCGGAAGCCGAGGGCAAGCCCGAGGCCGATGAAGATGATCCCGATATTCTCGATCGTGCTGTAGGCCAGCAGCCGCTTCAGATCCTGTTGCATCAGGGCGGAGAGGATGCCGATCAAGGCCGAGATGCTGCCGAAGAACAGCAGCAGCATCGCCCACCACCATTGCGGCGGGCCCAGCAGGTCGAACACGATGCGGATGAAGCCGTAGATCGCGACCTTGGTCATCACGCCGCTCATCAAAGCGGAGACGTGGCTGGGCGCGGCGGGGTGCGCCAGCGGCAGCCAGACATGCAGCGGAACCAAGCCGGCCTTGGAACCCGCGCCCAGCAGGGTCAGCGCCAGGATGAGAGCCGCCAAGCCCGATATCGGCGCGGCCGCGCGCATCTCCGCAAAGCCGTAGCCGCCCGCCGGTCCCGCCATCAGGCCGAAAGCCAGAAGCAGGCACAGGGTCCCGAAGCTCGCGACGATGAGATAGATATAGCCGGCGCGGGTATTCTCGGGTTCGCGATGGTGCGCCATGACCAGCGCCCAGGAGACCAGCGACATGAACTCCCAGCTCAAGAGGAAGCTGAAAGCATCATCCGCCATCACCACCAGGTTCATGGCGGCAAGGAAGGCGGAAAAGAACGGCAGCACGCGCGCCGGTGCCGATTCGTGCCGCCCATAGCCGAGGCCGTAGAGGCTGGCCGCCGCGCCGCCGAGATTGACGATGACGAGGAACAGAGCCGAAAGCGCATCAATGCGGAAATGCGCGCCAAGCCAGGGCAGGCCAAGCGGCAGGATCAAGGCGGACGAGTCTTCGGGCGTGGCAATCACGTGCTGGAGCGCGATAGCGAAGGCCGCCGCGCTCGCCGCGCAGGCCGCACTGTAGACGATTGGCGTGGCGAGCGTCGATCGGGCCAAAACAATGGCGCCAACACTCGTCACGAGCAAAGCGGCGACGCAGAGGAGAATCAGTACGACTGCCACGCGCTCATTCCTTGAACCGCACGCCGCGTCCGCCGCCTGGGCTGGCGGTGCCCGGACCGATCAGCTCGATGCCCGCCGCATTCAGCGCGGCGATCAGCTTCATCAGGGAGTCGACGTTGCCACGGACCACCTCCTCGCTCGCCTCCATGCGCTGAATGGTCGGGACGGACAGGCCCGACAGTTCGGCCAGCTTGCGCTGGTCGATCCCCAGTAGCGCGCGGGCAGCCCGAATCTGGGCGGAAGAGATCATGGACGGCGCATCTGTTCTCAGGTGTGAGATCGCCTTTATGATATCCATAACGCTGAATATGATGTCAATGATAAATATACTGATGTTTCACACATCTTCCGGCCGATATGCCTTGCGCAGAATTCACGCGAAGCCGGAGCTTTCCATGCCTTAACGGCGAGTCATGCGTTGGGCTAGCATCTCCCGGCAAGTTCGATCGGGAGCGGTTTCATGGGTGCGGAAGCAATCACCAGGCGGCGTGGCGGCACCCAGGGCCGCCACAATGAGCGCGGCTCCGCCCCCATCATCCAGCGCCGGCCGGTGGTTCGGCGCATCGCCGACTACGAGTATTTCACCGAGGAAGGGCTGGAGCGCATCCACCAGGCCTCGATGACCATTCTGGAAGAGGTCGGCATTGATTTCCGCGATGCGATCGCACTCGCGGCCTGGCGCAAGGCCGGCGCGAAGATCGTCGGCGAACGGGTTCATATCGATCGCGGCCTCCTGATGGAGATTCTTGCCAAGGCGCCGTCAGAATTCGTCCAGCACGCGCGCAATCCGGAGCGCAGCGTCACGGTCGGCGGACGCAACACCATCTTCGTACCGACCTATGGCTCGCCCTTCGTGCGCGACCTCGACAACAAGCGGCGCTATGGCACGCTCGAGGATCTGCGGAATTTCGTGAAGCTTGCCTACATGACGCCAAATATCCACCATTCAGGCGGCGTGATCTGCGAGCCTGTCGATGTGCCTGTCCCCAAGCGCCATCTCGACATCGTCTACAGCCACATCAAATATTCCGATAAGCCCTTCATGGGCATCGTGACCGCGCCGGAGCGTGCGGAGGATTGCGTGACCATGGCGCGCATCCTGTTCGGCAACGAATTCATCGATGCCGGCAAGACGGTCATGACCTCGATCGTCAATTGCAACTCACCGATGGTGTGGGACGAGAGCATGCTTTCCGCCCTGCGCGTCTATGCCCGCGCCAACCAGGCTGTCCTGGTGACGCCCTTCATCATGGCGGGCGCGATGGCGCCCGCCAGCACCGCCGGCGCGATCGCGCAGCTCAACGCCGAAGCCCTCGCCGGCATCGCCTATGGCCAGCTGGAGCGGCCCGGCTCGCCCATGGTCTATGGCAGCTTCGTCACCACCGTCTCCATGCAATCGGGCGCGCCGATGATGGGAACGGCAGAGCCGGCGATGATGATCTATGCCTGCTGCCAACTCGCCCGGCGCTACAAGCTGCCGGTGCGCACCGGCGGCATGTTGAACGGGTCAAAGGTCGCGGATGCCCAGGCCGCGTACGAATCGGTCCAGACCATGATCCCGACCCTGATGGCCGGCACCAATTTCGTGATGCATACCGCCGGCTGGCTGGAAGCGGGCCTCAGCGCCGGCTATGCCAAGTTCATGCTGGATGCCGACCAGCTGGCGTCGCTGCAGATCTTCGCGGAGGGACCCGATCTCTCCGACGAGGCGCTGGCGCTGGAGGCCGTGCGCGAGGTCGGGCCCGGCGGCCATTACCTCGGCTGCGCCCATACCCAGCGCAATTTCAAGACTGCCTTCTACACTTCCACCATTGCCGACAATAACAGCTACGAGCAGTGGGAGGCCGAGGGCGCCCGCGACGCCAACCAGCGCGCCGCCGACCGCGCCCGCAGGCTGCTGGCGCAATACGAAGCCCCACCCCTCGACCCTGCGATTGACGAGGCGCTGCAGGATTTCATCGCGCGCAAGAAGGCGGGTCTGCCAGATGCAGTTCGGTAGGCGTCGCCAAGTGTCACACTGGCCCCACCGATAAGTCACTCGACAGGGCCGGGTTTTCTCCGTCCCTTGGTGGGAACCGGATCCGATTCCGAGCATTAACTCCTGTGAGAAGGTGGTGACAGAGCCGCCCGGTTAGACGCGTCCGTCAATCTGACAACTAGCCTAGAGGTGACATGGCTGATCGAAACCTCGAACTCGGCGTCATCGGCAATTGTGCCATCTCCGCCCTGGTGGATCCGATGGGGGCGATCGTCTGGTCGTGCTTCCCGCGGCTGGATGGCGACCCGGCCTTTTGCGCGCTGCTGCACCAGAACGGCTATGAGGGCGCCTTCACCGTCGAGATGAAGGACGTCGCCAGCTCCACCCAGCGCTATCTCGAGAATTCCGCGATCCTGGAAACAGTCGTGACCGACAGCGCCGGCAATGCGGTGGAGATCCTCGATTATTGTCCGCGCTTCATGCGCTATGGGCGCATGTTCCGCCCGCCGACCATCATGCGCCGCATCCGCCATATTTCCGGACGCCCCATCGTCACGGTGCGGATCAAGCCGCGGATGGCGAATGGCGCGGTGGTGCCGGAGATGACCCGCGGCAGCAACCACATGCGCTTCGTCGGCCCCCGCCAGGTCATCCGCCTCACCACCAACGCTCCGATCTCCTATCTGCTCGAGGAACGCAGCTTTCGGCTCGGCGATGACCTGTGGTTCGTGATGGGACCCGACGAACCCGTGCCCGAGGATGTGCGCGACGTCGGCCGCAACCAGCTGGAGGCGACCCTCGATTGGTGGCAGACCTGGGTGCGCGGCCTCTCCATCCCGTTCGAGTGGCAGGATGCCGTCATCCGCTCCGCGATTACGCTGAAGCTGTGCAATTTCGAAGAGACCGGCGCCATCGTCGCCGCCCTCACCACCTCGATCCCCGAAGCGCCGAACACGCAGCGCAACTGGGATTACCGCTATTGCTGGATCCGCGATTCGTTTTTCGTCATCCGCGTGCTGAACGCGCTCGGCGTCACGCGCACCATGGAAGACTACATCCGCTTCATCACCGACATCGTCGACGATGCGCGCGATGGCGGGATCCAGCCGGTCTATGGCATCTCACGCCAGTCCGACCTCGAGGAGGTGATCAGCGCCGATCTTGCCGGCTATCGCGGCATGGGTCCGGTACGGCTCGGCAATCAGGCCTATATCCAGGTGCAGAACGACGTCTATGGCAGTCTGGTCCTTGCCTGCACGCACGTCTTCTTCGACAAGCGCCTGATCCGCCAGACCGCCAACGCGGCTTTGTTCGAGCAGCTCGAGGCGATTGGCCGCCGGGCGGAGCAGGTGTTCGATCAGCCGGATGCCGGCCCGTGGGAGCTGCGCACCTCCGCGGCCACCCACACCTTCTCCGCCATCATGAGCTGGGCGGCGTGCGACCGCCTGGCCAAGATCGCCGCGGTGGCGGGCCGCACTGAGCGTATCGAGCGATGGCGCTCATCCGCACATCGGCTGCGGGAGACCATCCTGAAGCGCGCCTGGAGCGAGAAACGCAAATCCCTGGTCTCTACGTTCGATGGGCACGAGATCGACGCCATCCTGCTGCTGGTGGAGCCGCTCGGTTTCCTGGAGGCGGACGATCCGCGCTTCCGCCTGACCGTTGAAGCGATCGGCGAAGAGCTGAAGCGCGGCGACTTCCTGTTCCGCTATGTCGTGCCGGACGATTTCGGCCGGCCCGAAACCGCCTTCACCATCTGCACCTTCTGGTACATCGACGCTCTGGTGGCCCTTGGCCGGCGCGAGGAGGCGCGCGCCTTGTTCGAGACCATGCTGGCGCGGCGCAACCGCCATGGCCTGCTGTCGGAAGATATCGCGATGGCGACCGGCGAGCTCTGGGGCAACTACCCGCAAACCTATTCCCTGGTCGGCCTCATCAATTCGGCAATCAAGCTCAGCATGAGCTGGGAGGTGGCATCGTGAGTCGATTGGTCGTCGTCTCCAACCGCGTCATCCTGCCCAGCGAGCGCATCCAGCGCGCGGGCGGCCTGGCCGTCGCGATCCGAGACGCCCTGTCGCGCGGCGGCGGATTGTGGTTCGGCTGGAGCGGCGAGCTTTCCGAAACGCCCGAGCCCGCCGCCAAGACCACGACCAAGGGCAAGATGGATTTCGCGGTTTTCGACTTGACGCCCGCCGAGTTCGACGGTTTCTACAATCAGTTCGCCAACAGCACGCTCTGGCCGCTTTTCCATTATCGCATCGGGCTCGTGAAGTTTTCGCGCGCCGCCCTTCAGACTTATCTTGCGGTCAACGCGCGCTTCGCCGAGACATTGATTCCGCATCTGAAGCCCGATGACACGATCTGGATCCACGACTACCAGCTGCTGACCTTGGCCGGTGAATTGCGCAAGCGCGGCGTCACCAACAAGATCGGATTCTTCCTCCACATTCCCCTGCCGGGCGTGGACACCCTCGCGGTCCTGCCCGGCCTTGGCACCTTGATGCGCGGCCTGTCGGCGGCGGACGTGATTGGATTCCAGACCGAGCGCGACCTGCAGAGCTTCAAGGATTATGTGCGGCAGGAGGCGGGCGGCACCATCGGTGCCAATGGTACCATCACCTGCTTCGACCGCACGATCGATGCGGCCGCCTTCCCCATCGGGATCGATACCCGCGGTTTCACGACCATGGCGGAAAAGGCGCTCGGCAAGCCGGAATGCCAGCAATTGAAGGAGGGGATCGGATCGCGCAAGTTGATGATCTCGATCGACCGGCTCGACTACAGCAAGGGCATTCCCAACCGCTTCGAAGCCTGCGAGGAGATGCTGCGCGCGCATCCGGAGCATCGCGGCGCTTTCGAGCTGGTGCAGATCGCATCGCCCAGCCGCACCGACGTCGCGAGCTATCGCGACCTCAGGCGCGAGATCGACCGCCTCAGCGGGCGCATCAACGGCCGCTATTCGGAAGTCCATTGGGCGCCGATCCGCTACATCACCCGCACCTATCCGCGCCCGTCGCTGGCTGGCTTCTGCCGCATGGCGCAAGTCGGCGTGGTGACACCGCTGCGCGACGGCATGAACATGGTCGCCAAGGAATATGTCGCCGCGCAGGACCCGGCAGATCCAGGCGTTCTCATCCTCTCGCGCTTCGCCGGAGCGGCGGCGGAGCTGGGCAGTGCCCTCATCGTCAACCCGTTCGACGTCGATCAATGCGCGGACGCCATGCACCGCGCCTTGATCATGCCACTGGAGGAACGCCAGACGCGCTGGCGCAACGCCATGGACGCGATCACCCGCAATGACGTGAAGGCCTGGTGGAACAGCTTCACCGCCCGCCTGCGCGCCAACAACGCGCGCGCCGCCGCCTAGAGTCGGGCTAGAAGTTCCAGGACGCCGCCGACCGAACTGATCTTGCGCGTCGCCAAGGTTGGGCGCCGCGCGCCGACGATGATTGCTGTCCCGCCCAGTTCCTGCACCACCATGAAGCCGTCTTCATCGGTCACGTCGTCGCCGACGAAGACCGGCCGGCGCCCTTGGAACGCGGGCTCTTTCATGATGCGGCGCACCGCTTCGCCCTTGTTGTGTGCCGGCGAGCGCACTTCCATCACGTGATCGCCTTGCAGCAGGGAGAGATCCTTTTGCGCGCGCCGGCTCAGCAACGCCTCGAGTTCGGTTCGAACGCGTGGGCCAAGCGCCGGAGCCTTGCGGTAGTGCACGGCGAGGCCCGCGCGTTTCGGCTCGATCAGCAGTCCCGGCCATTCGCCCATGCAGGCCAGCACGTCGGATTCGAGGCCGGCGATGTCGGGCTGCGGGCCGGGGCGCAGGATGGCCTGATCGAGGCCGAGGCGGAATTCCGCGCCATGGCTGCCGGCGGCATATGGCACTACACCCTGCGTCACCTGGTCGATCGAGGTGATCTCTCGTCCCGACACGATCGCGAGTGCATTGGCAAGGTCCGCGGCCGCTCGGCTCAGCAGGCGCGGCAGTTCGGGCGAGGGTCGCACGTCAGCGGGGGTCGGCGCGATCGGCACCAGGGTTCCGTCGATGTCGAGGAACAAAGCGAGGGAAGATGGGTCGCCCAGCGAAGCGACTGGCGTCTCGTCTAGTTGCATCCGATCGGACCTATCGTGGATTTCGCGCCGAACCTATGATCGCCGCCGGCGACCCATAGCATACTCCCTGCGGAGAGAATAACGATGAGTGTCACCCTGACGTTCCACGGCGCCGCGGGCGCAGAGCCACGTCCTTGACAGAACATTCCGGCATCTGGCTGAAGCTGGTCAAGGGCGCCCTCTGACATGCCATGACTCCACTTTCGCGCGTTTGGATGCAGGAGGGATCCGGATATATAAGGTGCCCTGTAGGCATCGACTCTGCCGCACTCATACTAGAAGAGTACCTCTCTATGCCTGTCTGGACAGATGTCGCGCAGTGCAGATCGACCATGGTGTTGGCGTTGAACGACTGGTGGTGTGGCAAGGGCGGACCGTCGATCGTGCCGGATCGCAGTGCGGTCGATCCGCTGGAGCTGAAGGCGCTGCTTCCCAATATCCTGATCGCCGAGGCGGAGCATGATCCGTTCCGGGTCCGGTACCGGTTGCAGGGCACCAAGGTCACGGAGATCACCGGCATCGACATCACGGGCCACTATCTCGACGAGCTGCTGAGCATCGAGCCTGACCAGCCGTGGCAAGAGCATTACCTGACCGTCTATCGATCACGCAGGCCTCTGTTCGGCTTGACGACGGTTCCAAGAAGCGCGGGCGGCACGGTGGATTACGAGTTCGGCATCTTTCCACTGCGGCGCGGCGGCGATCTGGTCGAGCAGTTCATCGCCTTGGAAGATTATTTCGGGTTGGCCGGGACGATCGACCAGATCGAACCCTGGCGCGTAAGATCGCGTTAGGCCCATGCCGCTCAGCCCTTGAGCGCTGATCGTGCGATCTGTTCGATCCGCTGGGCGACAGCGGCGACCTGCGGCGACTGCCCCTTGTCGGTGCCGGCAATCAGCCAGAGCGGGCGCTTCAGCACAGAAAGATCGCCGACACGCTGCAGCCGGGGATGGCGGTCGCCCATCAGATGCGGCAGCACCACGCGCGCCGCGCCGGATGCGGCAATCACCGCCAGGGTCTGGAGCTTGCTGGCGTGGAACTGGATGCCGCTGCCTTTCGCTTGTGCTTCGACATAACGCACCTCCGGCAGCGGCGCGAGCGAAGAGTCCAGCGCGGCCCAGGGCAGCTTGGCGGCATCGCGGTCGATCGCGGCATAGATTGCATACCGCACCCAGCCGACCTGGCGCGCGCCGCGCCGCGAGCCCTGCGGCGGGCCAAGGCGCAGCGCGAGGTCGGCTTCGCGCCGCGCCAGATTGAAGTTCTTGTCCTCCGCCAGCAGCTCGATCGGCTGGCGGCCGGCCGCAAGTAGGTTGATCTGCGGCGCCAGCAGATGATCGCACAGGAAGGCGACGCTGGTGATGCGCACAGGCCGGCGTTGCGCCTTGCCGCTTTCGCCCGCCGCGAGACTCTGCACTGATTCCAACTGCTGAGCCGCTTCTTCCAACCGCGGCAACAAGGTGCGGCAGGTTGCCGTCGGCTCCATCCTGCCGCCGCGCCGCACCAGGAGCCGGCGGCCCAATTTCGCCTCCAGCCGGCTGAGGCGCCGGCCGATGGTGGTCGCGTCGATATGGAGCTGCGCGGCCGCGCCGCTCAACGTTCCCACCTCGATCACTGTCAGCAATGTCTGCCAGCCATCCCAATTTTCCATGCCATGCTCTTTCCAACCTGCAAAAATGCAGCCTCATCCCGGCATCTCTCTGCTGGGCGTCGCGACGCCCTGGACTATCTTCATGGTCAGATCGTCATACGGCAAGAGGAGATCAGGATGAACGCGGCAATCCCACAAACGCTTCTGCAACTGCGCGGCCTTTCGATCCCGGCGGCGCGGTTGTCCGAGTCCGCCCTCCTCATCATCGATGCACAGGGTGAATATCGCAGCGGGCAGGTGAAGCTGCCCGGCATCGACCCGGCACTGGAGCGGGTTGCCGAACTGCTCGCGCGCGCCAGGAGCGCCGGCACGCCCATCTTCCACGTCGCGCAGATGGGCCAGGAGGGCACGCTGTTCGATCCCGCCACCGAGCGCGGCGCGATCCTGCCGCAGGCGGCGCCGATCGCGGGCGAGCCGCTCATCATGAAGCGCCTGCCCAACGCGTTCGCGGGCACCGAGCTGCATGAGCGTCTGCAGCAGGCCGGGCGCCGGACCCTCATCATGGCCGGCTTCATGACGCATATGTGCATCAGTGCGTCGGCGCGCGCGGCGCTGGATCTCGGCTACCAGACGAGCGTGATTGCTGATGCGACGGCGACGCGCGCCCTGCCGTCACACGATGGCGTTCCGATCGCGGCAGAGACCGTGCATCACACGGCGCTGGCGGAACTGGCGGACCGGTTTGCGGCCGTGATGGCGAGCGCAGAAATCGCTGCTTGACCTATTGCATCTTCAGCGAGGCGATCAAGCCGCGCGCCGTCTCGCGGATGTGACGCTCCAGCAGCGAGACCGCAGCCGGTATATCGCGCGAGCGGCAGAAGGCGATGAGGCTGTCATGCTCGCGCAGCGCGCGGTCGAAGCCAGAGCGCATGGTGACCTCGAGCCTCAGGTAGCGGTCGATCTTGTCGTGGATGTTCTTGAGCAGCTTGAGTGTGATCGGACGGTCAGCCGGCAGATACATGATCTCGTGAAAGCGCCAATTGACGTCGCCCCAGCGCGGCAGGATGTCCGGGTGGCGCTGCTCCTCGAGGTTGCGGTCGAGCGCGGCCAGGTCGCGCTCCGTCATCGCCGGGATGGCGAGTTGCAGCAGCCAGGTCTCGAGCCTCAGCCGGATGTCGAACAGCTCCTCGACCTCCTTGATGGAGAGTTCGGCGACCACGGCGCCTTTGTGGGACGTGATCGCGACGAACCCTTCGGCGGCGAGCTGCTTCAAGGCCTCGCGCAGCGGGATGCGGCTGACGCCCAGCTCCGCCGCCAGATGCTCCTGGCGGATCGGCTGGCCGCCTTTCAGCTGGCCGGTCAGGATGCGCTGGCGCACCAGCTCCGCCACCTGGTCGGCGATGGTCCGCTTAACGGGCAGGCCCGAGTCCATTTAGTCTTCTCCTCGCCCGCCCATATTGACATGGTCCTGGATTGTATACAATATACATCTAGCCTTTACACCAGGAGATCCGCAATGGCGCGCCCCCAATGGAACGGCGTTTTTCCCGCCGTCACGACCCAGTTCAACGCTGACGAAAGCCTCAACATCCCCGCGACCCAGAAGCTGATGGAGCGCCTGATCCAGGGTGGGGTCCATGGCTTCATCGTGCTGGGGACGGTCGGCGAGAACTGCTCCCTCCGCGCCGAGGAGAAGCGCAAGGTGCTGAGCGCCGCCAAGGAAGTCGTGGATGGCCGCATCCCGATCCTCTCGGGCGTGGCAGAGTTCACCACCGCTGACGCCGCGCAATATGCCAAGGACGTGGCCAATATCGGCATCGACGGGCTGATGGCCCTGCCTGGCATGGTCTACAAGTCCGACACCCGCGAGACGCTGCAGCATTTCCGCACCATCGCGCGCGCCAGCGACCTGCCGATCATGATCTATAACAACCCGCCGGTGTACGGCGTCGATGTGAAGCCGGAGACTTTTGCCGAGCTCGCCTCGGAAAAGACCATCGCCGCGATCAAGGAAAGCTCCGACGATCCGCGCCGCATTACCGATCTGCACAATCTCTATGGCGACCGCTTCATCCTGTTCTGCGGCGTCGATGATCTGCTGCTGGAAAGCTGTGCGCTCGGGATCGAAGGCTGGGTCAGTGGCCTCACGGACGTTTTCCCCGAGGAATCGGTCGAATTGTGGAATTTGTGCCAGGCCGGCCGCTTCGCCGAAGCCCGCGCGCTCTATCGCTGGTTCACGCCGCTGCTGCACCTCGATACCTCGTCCAAGCTGGTCCAGTACATCAAGCTCGGCCAGCAGGTCGTCGGCCTCGGCAGCGAGAAGGTGCGCGCGCCGCGCCTGGAGCTGGCTGGCGAGGAACGCACCCAGATCATCGCGCTCTATGAAAAGGCGCTGGCGACGCGCCCGAAGCTCAGCCGCGGACCGAAGAGCGCGGTTGCCTGATTAATTCGCAGTACTTATCTTGATGACGAGCGGAGCGGCACAGCGTCGCTCCGCTCTGTCATTTCCACGCGCTGGCATTTTGCCGCGCGCAAAGCACAATATCCGCGGTGAATAGCAGCAATCCCGAGCGCGAGCGAGCGGACGATGGCTCTGGTCGACCTCGAGAATCCGACGGTGATCCGCGACCAGCGGCTGCTTGGGCCTGTTCCAGTTCTGGCGTGGCAAGCTGAATGGGCGGCGCATGCCGGTCAGCGCCGATCTCGACAAGGCGGACATGGTGCGCTGGGCGAATAACCTGATGCTGGTCGACGTCCCGGGCGATATCACGGATTTCCGGATCCGCTGGCTCGGCGCCGATGTCGCCGCGATGTTCGGCACGCCGCGCGCCGGCACCGGCATCGAGGCCATGACCTCCGAAGGCGAACGCAACAGCGTCATCCCGCAATATCGCGTGGTGATCGATACCGGCGTGCCGGCCTTCTATGAAACCGAAGTCGAGCTCAGCGAGCGCGGCGTTATCCATCAGCGCAAGCTTCTGCTGCCGCTGTCCGAGGAAGGCAAACGGGTGGATGCGGTCCTGGCCGGCATCTATCATGACCTGCCGCCCATGAGCCGCGCCAGACCGTCAGGCCGGGGGCCGCGCGCTCGACGGTGAAGGCTTTGGCTATCGGCTTCGTGTGATGGCAGGCGTAACGCCGAAGGTCCGAAGCCATGACTCTCGTCCGCCTGCACGACCCGGTTGAAATCCACGATACCCGGCTGCTCGGGCTGTTCGGCTATTGGCTGGACAAATGCCAGGGCCGCATCATGCCGGCACGGCGCGACATCGACCCGATCGAGATGAAGCCCTGGCTCGGCAGCCTGCTGCTGGTCGAGTTCCCGGCCGATCCGATGCAATATCGCATTCGCGTCGACGGCGTGAACATCGTGCAGTTCTATGGCAAGTCGCGCGAGGGCAAAGGGGTCGAGGCTATGACATCGGACGAAGAGCGGCGCATCGTGCTGCCGCAATACCTGACGGTGCTGGAACGCAAGCAGCCGGCCTATTACGAATCCCATTTCGTGGCCAGCGACGGCGTCCTGACATCACAGCACAAGCTGCTGCCGTTGTCCGACGATGGCGAGCGGGTCAATATGATCCTGGCCGGGCTTTATTTCGAGCGCGCGGAATAGCGGTACTGGGCCTTCACCGTCAGCCTCTGCAGCAGAGGCCGGGTCCACGGGCCTTCGACCAGGCACAGCAGCTGCACGATGCTGATCAGGACCGGGAAGATGAGAAGCGCGAGCGGATCGCCCGAGACGCCGTAGGCCGCGAAAGCCGCCATCATCGCAAGCGCGCCACCCTTGGCGCCGGCCTGGCTGAGCCTGGAGAGCATCGGATCCATCATGCACCTCGCCCCTGGGCTGGCCGGGTTGACCCCATCGATTGGAAATGGCTCTTTAGATCGAGGTCGCCGCGCAGGATTTCGTCAACCAGGCCCTGGTAGCACAGATCGAGATCGCCCACCGTCAGTGAACCGCGAGATAGCGAGGTACGGCAAATCTCGTTGAACTGCGCCATGCTCGTCGCGTGATGCCGGATATGATCGCGCATGCCGGCAAAGCCGAGCGCCTGCATGACGCCCTCCTCGATATCGAAATGGGTTGCCAGGTCGGAACCCATCATGTCGAGCTGCAGCCTGGCATTGGCTTCATCGCCTGCACTCAGGGCGCGGTGGGCGGCATTGAGCCGCGCCAGCAGCGCTTCGTGAGCCCGGTCAAGCACTGGCAATCCGATATGGGCAGATACGGGCAGGCTGTAGGCAGCCGCGGCGGACTTGCCCTCGCCATTGAATCTGCCCGTGATCACTTCAGCGAACACGTTCGCTCCACCCGCTGGCTGCTTCATGGCATTCAAGGTAGGCGCTGTGCGGCAGGGCGACAATTCGCCGCGATGGTCTAGACCGCCAGCGCTAAAGCCCGCTAATCCGAAAGGACGAGGGATCGTGATTTCGCCCGCTTGCGCTATGCTGCGAACTGGGGAAGCCAGCCTGACGGAGTCGTGCCGGTGCCGGAATGGGGTCGCATCCTGCTGGGTGGAGTTGGCTGCTTCCTGCTGGCCTGGGCTGGGTTCGGCTTGGCCACAGAGCTGAACGTGCCGCCACTCTGGCTGGCCGATGCAATGCTGATCTTCATGGTGCTCGGCCGGTCCGGCGGAATGCTGGCGGCAACCCTGCTGGCCGGTGCGATCGGCATCTTCATCGGCCATCTGCCGACCGGCGCGACCGCGATGGCGGGCGTGACGCACGCCCTCGCCGCGTTGTCGGAGGCGCTGCTGGCGCGCTGGGCGCTCGCGCATTTCGCGCCGGCGGCCACGCGTCCTGAAACTGCCGGAGCGCTCGTGCGCCTGCTGCTGTGGGGCGCGGCGTTGCCTGCCATTGCCGGGGCATTGCCGATCGCCATCGGAGCGATTGCGGCGGGCAGCCCCGAATCGGCGACCGCCACGTTCGGCAACTGGTGGTGCGCGATGGCGCTGGGCAGTGCAGTACTGCTGCCACCGCTGCTGGCGCTCGACAATCCGGCGCTCAGGGACCCCAAGCTGCTGCGAAGCCGCTGGCGCGAGGCCTTGTGCGTGGTGGTTCTGGTGCTGCTGATTGCCCTGGTCCTGCATCAGGAGAAAACGGGGCTGCCCTTGTTCCTCGGCCTGCCGCTGGTCATGTGGGCGGGCTTGCGTTTTGATTTTCGAACCACGTCGATTCTCTGCCTGATGGTCGCGCTGATCGGCGTGCTCGCCGTCCGGTCGGACCTATGGCCGCTTTATTGGGATTCCACTGACGACGGCGTTGTCCGTACGCTGCAGGCCTATCTGGTGACGGTTGTCCTGCCAGCTCTGTTCGGGAGCCTGCTGACACAGCAGCAGCGCGCCACCAATGCTGCACGGCTGACGGCGCTGCAGGCCTTGCACGCGGTGATGGACGCCGTACCCCTGGCGATCGTCGCTGCTGCTCCCGACGGCAAGGTGAGCCTGTGGAGCCGCGGCGCCGAGCGGATTTTCGGGTGGCGCCGGGCCGAGGTCGAAGGCGGCAAACTGCCCTTCCTCGCGCCGGAGCATGCGGCACAGGATGCGTCCTTGCGGCAGCGCGTGCTCGCCGGCAACGAAATCCAGAATCATCCGGCGCAGCGGCGCGGCCGCGCCGGCGAACTGCGCGAGCTGGTGATCAACGCCATGCCGCAGCGCGATGCCGACGGCACCATCACCGGCATCATCAACGTGATGGAGGACGTGACCGACCGCCGCCGCCTGGAAGCGAGCCGCGAGGAGCACCGCGCGCAGCTTGCCGCGATCCTCGACGCGGTGGCCGACGCGATCATCACCAGCGACGAGCAGGGAACCATCACCAGCTTCAGCCGCGCCGCCGAGACCGTGTTCGGCTTTGCAGCCTCCGAGGTCATGGGCCGGAACCTGTCGATGCTGATGCCGGAACCGGACCACAGCCGGCACGATGGCTATCTGCGCCGCTATCGCGAAACGGGGGAGGCGCACATCATCGGCACCAACCGGCGGGTCACGGCCCGGCACAAGGACGGAAGCACCTTTCCCGCGGAGATCACCGTCAGCGAAGCCTGGCTCGACGGGAGCCGGATTTTCGCCGGCATCGTGCGGGATCTGTCCTTGAAGCCATCCGCCGTGGCGCCGCAGGCTGTTCAGCACAGCGGCGTGGATGCCGCCAAGTTCCTGTCCAGGATCACCCACGATCTGCGCCAGCCGCTGCATGCGCTGAGCCTGATGACCGGGGCCTTGGAGCGGCGGGTCGTCGATCCCGAAGCGCGCGAGCTGGTCGATCACATCTCGCAGGCCGTGCGCTCGACGCAGGGCATGTTCGAGAACATCGTCGAATGGACTCGCCTGGAAGGCGGAATCGTTGCCACTGCCCCGCGCGCCATCGCCGCTGATGAGATCCTGGCCTCGCTCGTGCAGGAATTTGAAGAGGAAGCCCGGCGCCGCAACCTCGCGCTCCGCTACGTTCCATCGTGCGCGATCATCGCCGGCGATCCTGCGCTCGTGCGGCGCATCCTCAAGCAGCTGCTCGACAATGCAGTGAAATACACGGCCGGCGGCAAGGTCCTGGTCGGCGCCCGCCGCCAGGGCGCGCTGCTGCGCCTGATCGTCGCCGATACCGGCAACGGCATTCCAGCGGATCAGCAGGATTTCATCTTCGGTGAATTCCAGCAGCTCGATGCCGGGCGCGAAGCCGGCGGGCTTGGCCTCGGCCTTGCGATCGCGCGGCGGCTAGCCGCGCTTGCGGACCTCAAGATCGGCGTCAGATCGATTCCGGGCGAGGGATCGCAGTTCTGGATCGACGTGCCGCTCGCAGCCGCCTGATTTCAGTGCGCGACGATCTTCGCTGCCTTCAGCACTGCGTCGGTGCGGTTGCGTGCGGCCAGCACGCGGAAGATGGCGGCAAGGTGCACCTTCACGGTGCCTTCCGCCAAACCGAGCTGGCGCGCAATCTCCTTGTTGGAGAGGCCGTTGGCGAGCTGGCTGATGACGTCGCGCTGACGGTGCGTAAGCGGAAGGTCGCCCACCTTCTCCGCCTTCAATGAAACCTCGGGCGGCGTCCAGGCCGGCTTGTCGGGGGTATGCGGCAGGACGCTTGGCAGGTAGGTCTCGCCCGCCATGACGCGGTTGACCGCGCGCAGGATCTCATCCTCCGGGGAGGATTTGAGGATATAGCCGTTGGCGCCGGCATCGATCACCTGCAAGGCGAGCGCGCGATCCTCGAGCCCCGTCACGGCTGCGAAATGAAGCGCCGGGTATGCCTCGCGCACCGCACGGATGCTGTCGGGGCCGGCCATGCCTGGCATCAATAGGTCGAAAAATGCGCCGGTGATGTGCGGACTGCCCGCGAGCAGGTCGAGCGCGGCATCGAACCCGGCTACCTCCTTGATACCAACGCCCGGGAGAGCGTCGCGCAACAGCAGGCCAAAGCCTTTACGGAACAAGGCGTGGTCGTCGGCGATCAGGATTTCGGCAGATGTCGTCATGGGGCGCTCGATCAGGACCAAAACCTGGAAGCATAATAGAATGAAATCCGTCCTATTCAGCAACGGATTTCCATTAACGGGTTTTGGGCTGCCGGGTTCCGTGGATTGGATCGCCTGAATTTGGTGCCCCTGGCCGGACTCGAACCAGCACGGATGTGATCCACCTGATTTTGAGTCAGGCGCGTCTACCAATTCCGCCACAGGGGCCCGGAGGTTTGACCACCGGAAGATGTCCGGGGGCGCTGGCCAACGCCAATCGCCCCCGGAGGCGCGGCATCATAGATAAGATTGCCGGCAGCGCAAGACTTGGGAGAGGACTAGGCGAGGCGTGAGACCAGGGCTCGCAAAAATGCTTCAGCGCAGCGCAAAAGACCTGACACCACAATGCTTTGGAAGCCCCTCGCAGACAGTGCTGCCCGCCTTATGTTGCATCGCAACAATTCGTGCTGAATTTGAACTGAATTTTGGCCAAGTAGATGGTTAAGAATTCGTTTACTTCCTTCTGCTAGAGTAAACCTATCTTATTATTGTAATTGCAAGATTTGACGCCTATCGTATTCAAGAGCGCATCGAATCGACAAGGATGGATGATCAGTTTGGCTCGGTTATCGCAGCGCGATGTAGAGCTCTTGGCGGCGGACCCTAATCCGGTCAATCGCCAGGATGCGATGCTGCGCGTCGCGGAGCTTTACAGCGTCGAGCCGCTGAGCCAAGCCGAGCGGCAGATCGCGCTCGCAATCGTTCAGTCCGTCCTCCCCGAAGCCGAGCTTGAGATGCGCCGCCGGCTTTCGGAGACTCTCAAGTCTACGCCGCATCTGGACCGTGCACTGGCCCGCCAGCTGGCGGAGGACGTGCTCGACGTTGCGACGCCGATCCTGGTTCATTCGCTGGTCTTGACCGACGAAGATCTGGTGCAGGTGATCGAGCATTGCTCGGTCGATCATTCGCGCGCAGTCGCGATGCGGCCAGTTCTCAACGTCGCGGTGACCGACGCGTTGATTCGCACAGATGACGAAGTGGTCGTGGTGCGCGTTGCGGCCAACACCAATGCACGCATCTCGGCGGGCGGCTTCCATCACATCCTCGACCGGTTCGGCGATCACGCACGGATTGCCGAGGCGGTGAGCAATCGCCCGGCCCTGCCGCTGGCGATCGTCGAGCGCATGGCGACGCTCGTGACCGGCCGCACGCTGGAGCGCCTGATCGGGCGTTATGCCGTCCCCGCCCATCGCGTGGCGATGATCCTGCATCATTCGCGCGAGCATTTCCTGCTGCAGAGCATCGCCGGCGAGCCGGCGGAGGAACTGCGCGCTTTCGCCCAGCGGCTGGAAGATAACCGCCTGCTTGGCCCGACCCTGATCATGCGCGCGATCGCGATCGGTCAGTTCGGCTTCCTGCTGCAGGCCCTGTCGATCAAGGCCAACGTGCCGATCAGCAATGTCCGCAAGCTGATGGCCGATGAAGGTGGACGAGGCCAGGCCGAATTGTTCGAGCATTGCGCAATCGACGTGGTGTTCCGGCCGTTGTTCGTCGACCTCGCCTATGCCGCGCGCAATTTCCCGGCAACCCGCGACGGCAAGGCGCCGCCGGGCTGGCTTGAGTTGGCGACGCCCATCCTGCGCAAGCGGCTGCAGAATTTCGACCCGGACTGGTCGCTGGAGCAGATCGTTACCGAGGCCCTCATCGAGATCGAAGAGGAGCGTGCCGCGGGCTCACCCGGGGGCCCTAGTTCGCTCCGCGCGAATATCTGGGCCGACAAAACCGGCCGCTGACCCCTATGACGCCCCGCAGCGCCGCCTGAACAGGCCGGGATTACCCCAAATCCTGCCATAAATCGGCCATTTCCGGCGCCCATGACCGTCACCGTCTGGTTGCTATGGACGATCGGTTCGATCTGCTAAACACGGGCCTATGGGTAAATCCGATTCGACCAATTCCGAGCCGCGGCAGGGCCGTTTCTGGCGGCGCACAGTTCCGTGGTTCCTTACCAAATGGAGCATGGTCGGCGCGATCTGGACCGGTTTTTTCGCGCTGCTGTTCCTCGCCTGGTGCGCCTATGACCTGCCGGGACCCGAGCGGCTCAATGAGCTGAAGCGCCAGCCGAGCGTCGCGCTGCTGGCGGCTGATGGCTCGCTGCTTGCGAGCTATGGCGACCTCTATGGCGATTCGGTGCGGCTCGCCGATCTGCCGCCGTATCTGCCGGCTGCTGTCCTCGCGACCGAGGACCGGCGCTTCTACAGCCACTGGGGGCTCGATCTGCGCGGCATCGCGCGCGCGCTCTATGTCAACTTCCGCCAAGGCGACACAGTGCAGGGCGGCAGCACCATCACCCAGCAGGTGGCGAAGAACCTGTTCCTGACGCCCGAGCGCAGCCTGCACCGCAAGGGCCAGGAAATGCTGCTGGCCTTGTGGCTCGAACGCACCTTCACCAAGGACCAGATCCTGGAGCTCTATCTCAACCGGGTCTATTTCGGCGCCGGCACTTATGGTGTCGATGCGGCGGCGAAGAAATATTTCGGGCGTTCGGCGCGCGACGTGACCATCTTCCAGGCGGCGATGCTGGCGGGACTCTTGAAGGCGCCGTCGCGCTTCAATCCCTTCAACGACAAGGACCTCGCCAAATCACGCGCGGAGCTGGTGATCCACAACATGGTGGCCGCCGGATCGCTGACCGAAGGAGAAGCCGATGCCATTTCGGAATCCGCCGCACCATCGATGTCCGCCGAGGCGAGCAACCAGATCGGCCAGCATTTCGCGGACTGGGTGATCGACCAGGTCTCCTCCTATGTCGGTTATGCCGACCAGGACCTGGTGGTCCAGACCACCCTCGATCCCGCGCTCCAGCATCAAGCCGAAGCCACACTCGATCGCGTGCTGGCGGAACAAGGCGCCGCCATGAAAGCGAGCCAGGGTGCCCTGGTCTCGATGCGGCCGGATGGCGCAGTGCTGGCCATGGTGGGCGGCACCGACTACCGCGGCAGCCAGTTCAACCGCGCGACCCAGGCGCTGCGCCAGCCCGGCTCTGCCTTCAAGACCTTCGTGTTCCTGACCGCGTTCGAGAACGGCTATGTGCCCGGCAATCTGTTCGTCGACGGGCCGATCCGGATCGGCAATTGGTCGCCCGGCAACTACAAGGACAAATACTACGGCCAGGTGACGCTGCGCGACGCGTTCGCGCGCTCGCTCAACTCCGTGGCCGTGCAATTGTCCGAGCGCGTCGGACGATCCAGGGTGATCGAGACGGCACATCGCCTCGGCATCACCGAGCCGCTGGACAACAACCCTGCCATCGCGCTTGGCGTCAGCGAGACGACCTTGCTGGAGATGACCGGCGCCTACGCGACCTTCGCCAACCAGGGCAATGGCGTGTGGCCATTCGGGATCGACCGCATCTCGGCGCGCGACGGCACTGTCCTTTATGAGCGGCAAGGATCGGGCCCTGGCCCGGTGGCAAGCGGGGCGGCCGTGCGCAAGATGCTGGATGTGATGGCGGCGACGGTGGAGGACGGGACAGCGAAGCGCGCGAAGCTGGATCGCCCGGTCTATGGCAAGACCGGCACCAGCCAGAACTTTCGCGATGCATGGTTCATCGGCCTGACGAGCAACGTGGTGACAGGCGTCTGGGTCGGCAACGACAACAACGCGCCGATGGACAAGGTGACAGGCGGCACGCTGCCGGTGATGATCTGGCACGATTTCATGGCCCCTGCCCTCGCCAACACACCGATCGCCGACGTGCAGCGGCCCGGCGGCGACGTGATCGCCGCGGCCACCGATGTCGATACTCAGCAGGGCCAATCAGACGGCTCGTGGCTTTCCGAGCTGCTGAATGGCGGCAGCACTGCCAAAAGCAACAAGCCGATGAAGAGCAATAAATCCTCGACCGACCAGCTGCGCGAAAAGGCCGGCCTGCCGCCGCTCAAGGGCAACAACAAGTAGCGCAGAGCGGAATGCGCGCCTTCTCTTTCGTCATGGTCGTGCTTGGCGCGACCATGACGAGAAAGGGCAATGCGACGCCGCTCAATTCTGCGGCGGCGCCTTCACGACTTCCGCGCCGGGGAGCTGGATCTGATCGGCCGGGCCGACCACCACGAAGGTCAGCTGCGCCGCATCGAACAGGCGCTTCGCGGCCTTGCGGGCACCCTCGATCGTGACCGCAGCGATTTCCTTTTGCCGCCGCGTCACGTAATCGATGCCGAGATGCTCGGTCTGCAGGCCGCGCAGCAGCTGGGCGGTATCCATCGTGTTCGTGAAGTTGCGCGGGTAATAGCCGAGCAGATAGGCCTTGGCGTCGTCGAGCTCCTTCTGGCTCGGCCCTTCGCGCGCCATGCGTTCCCATTCGGTGCGCACGATGTCGATCGCCTGTGCGACCTTGCCCGGATCGGTCTGGAACTGGCCGGCGATCAGCCCGCCGGCATCGAAGGTCCAGAGGTCGGTGCCGATGCCATAGACGAGGCCGCGCTTTTCACGCACCTCGTTCATCAGGCGCGCGGAGAAGCCGCCGCCGCCCAGCACGTAGTTCACCAGATAGGCTGGGAAGAAATCGGGATCGGAGCGCGCGATGCCCGGTTCGGCGAATTGCACGATCGCCTGAGGTACCGGGAAATCCACGATCCGCGTGCGCCCCGCCTTGCTGGGCGCAATTGGCGGCACGGAGGTCAGGATTGCATCCTCCGGCAGGCTGCCGAATGCCTGATCCACGAACGCCTTCGCCTCCGCCGGCGAAACGTCGCCGACGATCGAGACCAGCAGGCGCGACCGCACGAAACGCGCATGCACGAACTGCTTGAGATCGTCGGCGGTGATCGAATCCATGCTGGCCTTGGTGCCGTCGCTCGGCCTGGAATAAGGATGGCCGTTCAGCACCAGCTCTTCCATCTCGCGCCCGGCGATGCTGTTGGGATCGGTTTCGTTCTGCGCGATATCGATCAGCTGCGCGTTGCGAATGCGCTCCACCGGCTCCTGGTCAAAGCGCGGCGCGCCCAAGGCGAGGCTCAGCAGCTGCGCCGCTTCGGCCCGGTCATCGCGCAGGAACCGCGTCTTGCCGGTGAAATCGTCGAGATCGGACGAGAACGAGAAATCGATGCCGTGATCGGTCAGGCGCTTCTGGAAATGCTCGGAATCGATGTCGCCGGCGCCTTCGTCCAGCAATCCGGAGGTCAGCTCGGCGATCCCTTCCTTGCCCACCGGATCGAAGCCGGATCCGCCCTTGAAACCGAAGGCGACGGAGACGATCGGGTTGACGTGGCTTTCAACCAGCCAGATCTCGATACCGGTGTCGCTCTTCACCGATTGGATATCGAGCGCGAATGCCCAGCGCGGCAGCACCAGCAGGCAGACGAGAATGGCAAGGCGCGCGATCATGGCTGGGCTGCCTCCTGCGCGGGCTTGGGCAGCAAGGTTCCGGTCACGGAATTCTCCGGCCGCAGGACTTGTGCCGCCACCTTCAGCACATCGGCGGCCGTGACCGCGCCGATGCGCTCCGGCCAGGCCTGCACGTCGGCGAGGGTGCGGCCCTTGCCCAGGGCTTCGGCCACCATGAAGACCGGGCCGCTGACGCTGTCGCGCGATTTGATCGCCGCGATCTGCAGCCGGCGCTTGGCGTCCGCGACCTCCTGGTCCGTCACGCCATCCTTCAGCAGGGCAGCGATCTCCTTGTCCAGCGCCTGCTCGGCCGCGCCGAGATCGCCACCCTGGCGCGGCGTGGCGTAGAAGCTGAAACGTCCGATATCGTAGGCGCCGCCGTCATAGCCGGTATCGACGCCGAGGGCGGATTGCTGCTCGATCACCATGCGGCGATAGAGCCGGCCTGCGGTCCCACCGGTCAGGATCTCGGAGAGGACCGTCAGCGCGTAACCCTCGTTGCTCTTTTCATTGCGGTAGTTGGGCGCGAGATAGGAGCGGACGAGGTACGGCTGCCGCACCCGTTCGTCGCTCAGTGAGACACGGCGGGCCGCACTCGGTGGCGGTTCCTGCAGCCGGTGACGCTCGACTGTCGCGCCCTTCGGGATCGGCGCGAAGTATTTCTCGGCCAGTGCGCGCACTTCTTCTGTCGTTACATCGCCGCCGATCACCAGCACAACATTGTTGGGCTCGTAGAACTTCTTATAGAAGACGAGCGCGTCCTGGGTCGTGTAGGTCTCCATCTCGTGGCGCCAGCCGATCACCGGCAACCCGTAGGGATGATTGAGATAAAGCGTAGCGTCGACCGCCTCGCTGAGCTTCGCGCCCGGCTCGTTGTCGATGCGCTCGCCCCGTTCCTGCAGGATTACGTCGCGCTCCGGCAGCACGATTGCATCGGTGAGGCGCAGATTGACCATGCGGTCCGCCTCCATCTTCATGATGAGGCCGAGATGTTCCTTGGCGATCTCCTGATGAAAGACGGTGACGTCCTGGGTCGTATAGGCATTGTCGTTGCCGCCGCGCTTGTCGATCTCCTTGCTGAACTGGCCCTGCGCCAGGGTCTTGGTGCCCTTGAACATCAGGTGCTCGAGGAAATGCGCGATGCCGTTCTTGCCCGGCAGGCCATCCGCCGCGCCGGCCTTGTAGACCACGGCCTGCACGACCACTGGCGAAAGATGGTTCGGGATGACGACGACGTCGAGCCCGTTGGGCAAGGTGAATTCGTGGGCCTCGAAGATGTCCGCGCGGGTGGCATTCGGCGCCGCCAAGGCCAGCACCGCGCCAAATAAAAGGCCGGCAGCCTTCGCTGCCGGCCCCCTGATGATCGACGTTGCCATGATCCTAGAAGATACCTTCCAGCATGCCTTTCTTCTTGCGCACGATCGTGGGCGTCTCGCCTTCCGTCACCGGCTTGCCCAGCGCCGCATTTTCCTGCAAGCGCTTCTGCTCCTCGGTCGGATTGACCACCTCGCCATAGGGCTCCGGCTCGCGCCAGAAGGTCAGTGTATCGGCCAGGGTCTTGGAATCGGCCTCATCCTCGGCGGTCTCGGTATCCACCAGCTGGCGGATATTGGGATCGATGCCGGTGGCGCCGGCACTCTGCAGCAGCGCGGATTCGCCCGAAGATTGCGCGGTCTCCGACTCGCCTTCGCCGATCGGCGGGATCGCGTCGTTGGCAACGCCGCCGGTGGTCGAATACTGGAACACCGAGGCTTCCGCCTGGTCGCGAGGGGTCCCTTCCTGGGGCCGCGGCGCGCCGGGCGTCGGCGGCTTCAGATTGTAGTCGGGTGGCATGGAGAGCGGCGCGCGCGAGACGACCTTGAATTCGTCGGGCGATTGCTTGCTGAGGCCCAGCGTCTCCTTGATGTTGGAGCAGCCGCCAGCCGCCAGCGGCAGGCTGACGGCCAAAGCCGCGATGAGTAGAGATGTGCAACGCATGGGATGAAACCTCCCCCTGATCCAGGGCAGCTTTTTACCGCGATCCGCGGGCGCCAGCAACCCGCCGCTCTGCGCCTGACAAAGAATTGAAAAGAAACATCTTTTAGGTGCGCTTCCGGCCGCCGAACACGCCGTCATAGATGAGCAGGGCGACCCCGATGGTGATGGCGCTGTCGGCAAGGTTGAAGGCCGGCCAGGCCCAGTCGCGCCAATGGAACAGCAGGAAATCCATCACCGCCCCCTCGCGCACGCGGTCGATCACGTTGCCGATCGCCCCGCCCACCACCAGCGCCAGGCCGATTGCCGGCAGCCGGTCCGCCGTCTGCGACAGCCAGATCAGCAGCCCGAAGGCGATGATTGCGGCGAGCAGTGCGAACACCCAGGGGCCAATCGCGTGATCGGTCGCCAAAATGGAAAAGCTGATGCCGGTATTGTAGCGCTTCACCAGGCTGAAGATCGGCAGGACTACCATCTCCGTCTGCTCGGTCATGAGAGAGCGGAAGACCAGGAATTTGCTGGCCTGGTCCAACAGGACCACGACCGCACCGAGCCCGCACATCCGGTAGAAAAGGTTGGGCGCAACGAGTCTCATGCGCCACCCACGACGTCGGCGCAGCGGTTGCAGAGCGTCGGGTGATGGGCGTGGCTGCCGACCTCCGGCAGGACCTGCCAGCAACGGTCGCACTTCCCGCCATCGGCCGGATTGACCAGAACGGCGACGCCGGGAACCTCGGCCAAGGTAAAGGCGCCGTTCGCCGCCGGCGCTTCGCTGATGGTGATGTCGGAGGTGATCGAGATTTCGCTCAGATCGACGCCATCCAGCATGGCGCGCCGCTCCGAGGCCAGATGCACGATTGGATGCGCCTGCAGGCTGGCGCCGATCTTCTTGTCCGCCCGCGCCAGTTCGAGCGCGCCGGTGACGACGCGCCGGATCTCGCGCACCTTGTCCCATTTGGCCGCCAGCGCATCGTCGCGCCAGGCAAACGGCGTTTCCGGATAGGTACGCAGATGCACGCTGGCCTCGCCGTCCTTCCAGGGACGCGCGCGCCAGGCTTCTTCCGCCGTAAAGACGAGGACAGGCGCCAGCCACGCGGTCAACCGTGAGAGCACTGCCTGCAGGACAGTACGGACCGCGCGGCGGCGGTTGCTGCCCGGCGCATCGCAATAGAGCGAATCCTTGCGGATATCGAAATAGAAGGCGCTCAAATCGACCGCGCAGAAATTATGCAGTTCCATATAAAGATCGTGCAGGTCGAAGCTGTCTGCCGTCGCGCGCACTTTCTCGTCGATCTGGCTCAAGCGATGCAGCACCCAGCGCTCCAGTTCCGGCATCTCCGTCGCTTGGATGCGCTCGCTCTCGCTCCAGCCTTCGAGGGCACCCAGCAGATAGCGGAAGGTGTTGCGCAGGCGGCGATAGTGGTCGGCGATCAGCTTCAGTGCGTTTTCGCCGATCCGCTGGTCTTCGGCATAGTCGCAGCCGATGACGACCCACAGGCGCAGGATGTCCGCGCCGTACTGCTTCATCACCTCTTGCGGTGCGACCGTGTTGCCGAGGGACTTCGACATCTTGCGGCCCTGCTCATCGAGCGTGAAGCCATGAGTTACGACCGTCTTGTACGGTGCGCGACCGCGCGTGCCGCAGGATTCCAGCAGCGAGGAATGGAACCAGCCGCGATGCTGGTCCGAACCTTCGAGATAGACATCGGCCGGCCAGGCAAGATCCGCATCCTTGCGCGGCTCCAGGCAGAAGGCGTGTGTCGAGCCGGAATCGAACCAGACGTCGACGATGTCCTTGATCTGCTCGAACTCCTCCGGCTTGTAATCGTTGCCGAGGAAGCGCGCGGCAGGCGAATCAAACCACGCATCGGCGCCTTCGCGGCGGAACGCGTCGACGATGCGCTCCATCACCTTCGGATCGTGCAGCAATTCGCCGCTCTTCTTATTGACGAACACCGCGATCGGGACGCCCCAGGCGCGCTGGCGCGAGATGCACCAATCGGGTCTCTGCGCGATCATGGAATGCAGCCGCGTCTTGCCCTGCGACGGCACGAAGCGCGTTTCCTCGATCGCCTTCAGCGCCACATCCCGCAATCCGTTGATGGCCATCGAGATGAACCATTGCGGCGTGTTGCGGAAAATGAGCGGCGCCTTGGATCGCCAGGAATGCGGATAGGAGTGGGTGAGCTTGCCGTGTTTCAGCAGCTTGCCCGTTGCATCGAGCGCCGCGATCACCGCCGGGTTGGCATCACCCGGCTTGCCGCGATGATTGAGCACCGCTTTGCCCGCGAACAACGGCACGTGATCGTAGTACCGTCCATCAGGCCCAACGGTCTGCGGCATCTCGATACCATGGGCGATGCCGAGCTCGTAGTCGTCGACACCATGACCCGGCGCGATATGGACAAAACCGGTGCCCGCCTCGGTCGTGACGAAATCGCCTGGCCAGACCATGACCGTGAAATCGTAGCCCTGCCCATGCAATGGATGGTGAGTCGCGGTTCCGACCAGGTCCGCACCCTTGCCGCGCCACACGGTCTTCGAGCCGGTGATACCGACTTCGTTCTGGAACTCGCTCGCCAAGGCCTCGGCGACCACCAGCTTGTCGCCAGCCTTCACCTTCGCGCCATCGCTGACGCTCCTGACCTCGAGCGCGACATAGTCGATCGCCGCACCGGTCGCGAGCGCGCGGTTGCCCGGAATGGTCCAGGGCGTTGTCGTCCAGATCACGATCGACGCGCCGGCCAATTCCGCGACCGGCGAAGACACAACCGGGAACTTGACCCAGATCGTGTCGGAGGTGTGGTCGTGATATTCGATCTCCGCTTCGGCGAGCGCTGTCTTCTCCACCACCGACCACATGACCGGCTTGGAGCCGCGATAGAGCCCGCCGTTCATCAGGAACTTGCCGATCTCGGCGGCGATCACTGCCTCGGCCTCATAGGCCATGGTCAGGTACGGATTGTCCCAATCGCCTTCAACGCCGAGGCGCTTGAACTCCTCGCGCTGCACGTCGATCCATTTCTGGGCGAAGTCGCGGCACTGCTTGCGGAACTCGTTGATCGGCACCGCGTCCTTGTCCTTCCCTGCCTTGCGGTATTCCTCCTCGATCTTCCATTCAATCGGCAAACCGTGGCAGTCCCAGCCCGGGACATAGTTCGCGTCCTTGCCCAGCATCTGCTGCTGGCGGTTGATGACGTCCTTCAGGATCTTGTTGAGCGCGTGCCCGATATGGATGTTGCCGTTGGCGTAGGGCGGGCCGTCATGCAGGATGAACTTCGGCCGCCCCTTGGACTGGCGCCGCAACTCCTCAAACAGCTTCATGTCCTGCCAGCTCTTCAGGATGTCCGGCTCCCGCTTCGGCAGATCGCCGCGCATCGGGAAGTCGGTCTTGGGCAGGAAAACGGTATTCTTGTAGTCCACGTAACGATCCTTCGAACTCACATCACGAATTGGCCGGAGCCGAGCGGACCCGGCTTTGGCCCCTGATAGGCCGCCAGGAACTGGCGCGCCTGGTCGCAATCCGCGGCGATCTGCGCCTTCAGCTCATCGAGGCCGGGAAATTTCAGCTCGGGCCGCAGGAATTCCAGCAGCGCCACCCGCAGGTGCCGACCATACAGGTCGCCGGAATAGTCGAACAAGTAGACTTCGAACTGGATCTGCTCACCGCCCACGGTCGGGCGATAGCCGAGGCTGGCGACGCCATCGAGCCAGACGGGATGGTCGCTTTCATCCACCGCCGCCCGTACCGCATAGATGCCGAGCTTGGGCAGCAGGTAGTCGCCGAGGGTGATGTTGGCCGTCGGGAAGCCGAGCTTGCGCCCGAGCTTCTCGCCATGCTCGACGCGGCCTGTGATCTCCCAGGCCCGACCGAGGATCTGGCCGGCGTCCTGCGGCCGGCCGGCCTGCAGAAGCTCGCGCGCCAGGGTTGAGGAATGGACCGCGCCCTTGCCATCGACCGCCGCCGAAACGGCATCGACGCCGAACTTCAAGGTCTGGCCCAGCGCCTTCAGCGTCTTCACATCGCCGCTGCGGCCCTTGCCGAAACAGAAATCCTGCCCCACGACGACATGCGCCGCGCCCAAAGCATCATGCAGGACATGTTCGGCGAATTCCGGCGCGGTCATGGAGGCGAGGTGCTGGTCGAAGGCAAGGCAGCAGACGAAATCGAGGCCCATATCCTTTTCCTGGCCCAGCGCCTGCAGCACCCGCATCTTGATGCGGAACGGCGTCAGGCGGAACGGCGGCTGGTCGGGCCTGAAAAAGGCGCGCGGATGCGGCTCGAACGTCAGGACACCGACCGCGCTGTCATAGGCCTGCGCCAATTCGAAGGCGCGCGCGATCACCGCCTGGTGGCCGAGATGCACGCCATCGAAATTGCCGAGCGCGATGGCGGCGCCCCGGCATTCGGGCGTGACTTCGTTAGGATGACGGAACAGCCTCATGGTGTTTGAAACAGCGGCGCCGCCTTCAGGCTGCGGGGCGCTTGGGCACCAGGATCTGCGCCTCGCCCTCGAGCACCAGAATATCGCCGACATGGGCGGTGGTGGCAAAGGTGCAGCGGCCCTTCTCCCGGTCCAAAGTGGTGATGGTGGCGCGGGCCCGCACGGTATCGCCGATGCGCACCGGCGCCTTGAATTTGAGGCTCTGGCTCAGATAGATGCTGCCCGGCCCCGGCAGCTTGGTGCCGAGGACAGCGGAGATGAAGCCAGCTGTCAGCATGCCGTGGGCGATGCGGCCCTTGAACATCGTGGGCTTGGCGAATTCCTCGTCCAGGTGGACCGGGTTGGTGTCGCCCGAGATGCCGGCATAGAGCACGATATCCGCCTCGGTCACCGTCTTGGTGAAAATGGCGGTCATGCCCTCAGAGAGCTCGTCGACATATTTCCCGCGCAGTTCCTCGCTGCCTGCCATGGCCCAGACCCATTTCTGTTGCAGTGCACAAACGGCGGGCACTATAGGGCGGGCGGACCTGAGGGGGCAAGGCGGGCAAAGGGCCAGACTGCGCCTCGGGCCTGTGCTACATCCCGCCCATGATCTCCAAGGCCATAACCAGGGGCCGCGCCTGCGCCATCATCCGGCAGGCGGACAGGATCCTGCTCAACCGCTACGGGCTCGACAGCTTCTGGGCCTTGCCGGGCGGGGCCGTCGAGGCCGGTGAGTTTTCCCCCGACGGCCTGGTGCGCGAGATCGAGGAGGAACTGGGCGTGGTCGTGGACCTGGGGCGGCTGGTCTGGGTGATCGAGAACCTGTTCGAATATCGCGGCACGCATTTCACGGAGTACGGCTTCTATTACGAGGCCGGCTGGCCACCACAAAGCGCCATCATTGAGGGCGAGTTCGCGGGCGAGGAGCCAGACCAGTTCTTCCGTTGGGTCAGCGCGCAAGAAGCGGCCGCGCTCGATTTCCGCCCCTCCGGCCTCAAGCTCCCGCTGCTGGCCCTGATGAGCGGCGCCGAAAGCCCGGGGCCGCAGCACTTCATGCTCTCGGGGAAGTAAGCGGCTACGCCACCCGGATCGGACAGATATCGGGTGTGCAGCGGCGGTCGTCGCACACGCGGCAGGTGACGTCGGCTTCGCGGCCTGGCTCAACGGTGCGGTGAAGGATGGCGCTGATCGCCTGTTCCAGCGCCTTGCGCTGAGCCGCATCGAGGCCGCTCAAGAGATCGTCGGTCACGCCGTTGCGCGTTTCATGCAGTTGCTGGGCAATGCGCTTGCCGGCCTTGCTGAGCTTCAGGCTCTGCGCGCGGGCATCCTTGCGGGCGCGGTCTTTTTCCACGAGCCCGCGCTCGGCCAGCTTGTCGATCACGCGCACGGTGGCGGAGTGCGTGAGGCCGATGCGGCCCGCGACCTGCTCGATCGAAGAGCCGGGCTCATTGTCGATCTGCACCACGGCCGCCGCCGCCATGGGCGAGAGATCGAGCGCCGATTGCCAGGCGCTTTCGACGCGGTCCTGGATCAGCACTGCGAGCGCGCCGAGGATGTTCGCCGTGTGGCGGCTCTCGCCATCGCTCAACGCATCTTGGTCCACCATCGCCGCTCCCTCAAAAGGACTTGACTTATATGCAGACTGCATACATATAATAGGATGTAGAGTGCGGAAAGTAAATAGTTAATTCTGCTGAAGGAGGCGATTATGCCAGACTTCACGATTATCGAAGCGCCCTCCTACCTCGGTCTCAAGCCTGGTGGCGTCGAGCATCTTCCCGACGCATTGCTGAATGCCGGCCTGGCGCGGCGTCTTGGCGCGCAGCGGCACGCGCGGCTGGCTGTCCCGCCATACGATGCGAGGCGCGATCCCGAAACCGGCATCCTCAACCCCGCGCGCATCCGCGATTTCTCGGTCATGTTGGCGGACATCGTCGCGCCGGTGGTGGCGCGCAGATCGTTTCCCGTGGTCCTGGGCGGCGATTGCTCGATCCTGCTCGGCAACCAGCTGGCGTTGCGGCGCTCTGGCCGACGCCACGGATTGCTGTTCCTCGACGGCCACGCGGATTTCTATCAGCCCGCGGCCTCGCCCACCGGCGAAGCGGCGGACATGGACCTGGCGCTCGTGACCGGACGCGGGCCCGACATCGTTGCCGATCTCGAAGGCTTGCGCCCGCTGGTGCGCGATGAGGATGTGGCCGTGCTCGGCCAGCGCGATGCCGACCAGGCGCGTGAATACGGCAGCCAGCCCTTGCCGCCGACGATGTTCGTGCAGGATCTGCCGGAGCTGCGCCGGGTCGGCGCGGACGAAGCCGCGCGCGCCGCGATCGAGCACCTGTGCCGGCCGGAGCTGGACGGATTCTGGATTCATCTCGACGTCGATGTGCTCGATGATGCCATCATGCCCGCAGTCGATTATCGCATGCCGGATGGACTTTCGTGGGAGGAGTTGGAGACTATCTTGAATGCCGCCATGCGCAGCGGCCATGCGCGCGGCATCAACGTCACGATCTTCAATCCGACCTTGGACAAGAATGGCGCCATTGCCCGCCAGCTGGTGAACACCCTGGCGCGCGGGCTGGTGCGTTCGCCAGATGCGCGGCTGGAACTGTGCGCGCAAAGGCAGCGGCGGATGGGACTGGCGCCGAGTGGTTTCTGGGCGGGATGGGCTAAGCCAGTGCCAGCAGGAAACTCCTGATGGTCACGATGCTTGTCCGTTTAAAGCGCTTTAACGCGAGTAGGCCGCTCTTGTCGCCGGTCACAAGGTAATCCGCCCGGCCGTCAAATGCCGTTGCAAGGAGGTAGTCGTCTCCCGGATCAGGCGACAAACTTATCTGTGGTATCGGCTCGGTCATGATCGCAAGGTGCCGAATCTGGTTGATGAGGCGACCAGCTTCCGCCGCCTTGATCGAATCCCGTAGCACTGGTCGTCTCGTGACACGCTGGATTTCGGCGATCTGCTCTTCGCAACTCACCAGACGGAAGTCGCCTGCCTGCCAGGCCCTATAGGCCAGGTGAGCAACGCCAGACGGGCTGATTAATGCGGATATCAGGACATTGGTATCGAGAACAACGCGCATCGAGCGCCGTTCAGTGGCGTGCTTTTCGAGCGCGTTTGGCACGTACCTCGGTCAGTGCCTGCTCGACCTCGGCGGCGATCCTCTTGGGCGACTTGCCTTTGTTTCGGGCCTTGATCTTCTGGACCGTCTCATCGAGCAATTTCCAACGCACAGCCTCTTCGATGAACTTGGACAGATCACCCTTGCGCATGCCTCGGACGCCAAGATGCCGGCGCAATGACAAGTCGACTTCCTCGGATACCACGATGTTCCAGCGGACTGGGTTAGCCATGTTCTCGCTCCGTGCATATGTGTATATGTGCGAAACATAGCATATCGGCCAGGACAATGACAGGGCGGATCTACCGCACGAACACGCGCAGCTTGTCCCGGATCGCCGATTCCAGCTTCTGGTCCAGTTCGCGCATGGCGCTTTCGGTCATCTGGAACCAGACGGCTTCGCGCTGATTCATCGTCATGTCTTCGGCGACGGTCTGGCTGCGGTTGGCGCTCGCGGTCACCACGCCGGTGGTGGCGAGCAGCGGGTTGCCGACCTCCAGCTTCACCTCGATGTGGAGGTCGTAGCGGTCGGACTGCTCGGTCTTCAGCATCTGGGTGAGGCCGGTCGAGCGCGGCAGCGCGGTCTCGGTCGCGGAGGCATCGACAATCGTGTAGGTTGCCTGCCCGCGCTGCCCCACGGCCTGCAGCACATCGCGGCCCCAGGATGTCGCGACGTCCACCGGCTTCTGCGGGAACAGATGATCGACATGGGGTGCGACGCCGGGCGCCTTGTAGGCCTGCACGATCTCGACCTGCGCCACGTCGAGGCGGATCGGCGGGCGGTCCTGGAAGGTCAGCGTCGCGAAGCTCTGCCGCATGGGGGGTGTGTCGCAGGCGGGCAGCAAAGCGAGGGCGGGGAGGAGAAGGAAGGTGCGGCGGTGCATGCGGATGACACTCCATCGTTGCCGCTTCCTTGTCTGTCATCCCGGCCGAGCCCTCGGGTCGGCGCGAAGCGCTGCCCAAGGACAGGCTCCGCGAGAGCCGGGACCCATGCGCTCCAGCAGCGTTGCGGCGGTACCGCATAGGCCCCGGGTCAAGCCCGGGGTGACAGTAGAGAGAGAGCGGGTCGAGCGAGAATGAACGACGCGCCACTTGGTTGCGTCAAGCTCAGTTCCGCGCCGAGAGAAACTCCTCCACCGCGAAATCGTAGTGGCTGTTGCAGAACTCGCAGGTCACTTCGAGCTTGCCGTCGACTTGCAGGTCGGTCAGCTCGTCCGGCGTCATCGCTTTCAGCAC
>DASRRI010000128.1:0-25134 GCA_035695765.1 Dongiaceae bacterium | reverse complement strand
AGTGGCCTTCGGGCCCATTCATTCCATAGCCAGCAGCTCGTTGCGCCGACGCCGCGACAGGCCGGCATTGTCAGGAGCGGATCGAGAGCAAGGCTCGGCTGCCCTCACCGGTTTGGGTTGCCTACGAACTTTCGGACTGCGGCGGTCGCCACGCCGCAGAGCCAGACGTTGGATTGCCGCGAACGGTTCTTATCGCGCTTGAACTGTGCCACGGAACTGGTGCACAGTGCCGCTCGGAGCGCTCTCGAACGCCCTTCCAAGCCATTGATTTTTCAGGTGGATTGGTGTGCTGGCGGAGAGAGGGGGATTCGAACCCCCGATACGGGTTTAAGCCCGTATAACGGTTTAGCAAACCGCCGCCTTCAGCCGCTCGGCCACCTCTCCGCCGTGAGCAGCCTGCGCCACGGCGTATGCGCGCCACTTCCTTAAGGGTGAGGCGGCTGAAAGTCAAATCGCCGATAAAACCGAGGGTTAGCGCGCCCGTTCGGCGGTCGGGACGCCGAACGAGCGCGGTTTGTGCCGGTGTGCTTGCGCGTCTCCTCGGAGAGCGCGGCTGGGCGTTCAGCCGCCGGCTTGCAGGAAGCGGATGCCGGCGACGCTTCCGCGCGCCCAGCACAGCGCGCAATGCCTGACTGGACGGCCCGCCATGTGCAGATCGAATTTGTGGGGCAGCAATTGCGGGGTGGAGAAGTCGAGACGCGCGCCGTCATTCGTCAGATCGCGGATCCGGCAATCCAGCGTGCTCTTCCGGTCGCTGAACACGATCCGGGCGCCCTTGATCACCGTGCGCCGCATCTGATCGCGGCGACTGGCCGGCAAAAGCTCTTGTTGCAGCATCATGGTCTTCGGCACCTTTCGTGGCCCTCAAATCCGCTCGCTGCATGATCCGAGCGCTACATTGTTAGGCTTGCCAGTTCGGCAATTCAGTTCCGAGTTCGACTTTGCGCTAAATGCTGGATTAACAAGCGGTGAATTCCGCCTGCATTCTTGTGGTTAACGATGGAACCGGGTGAGTCGGTATTCTCTTTGCGCTAGTAAAGACGGGATGCAGCCCGCGCGGCCGCGCGCGTGAACCGGAGTTGCCATGAGTTTCGCCAAATCCGCCCTCGCTTTGTCCCTGGCCGCCTGCCTGCTGGCGTCGCAAGCGATGGCGCATAGCATGAACGAGGAGATCGATCATCTTCTCGGCTTCATCGCCGGCTCGCCCTGCGCCTTCTTCCGCAATGACGTCGCCTATGGCGGCAAAGAAGCCGTGGCCCATATCAAGGACAAGTACCAATACTACAGGAACGACATTCACAGCGCGGAGGATTTCATCGCGCTCGCGGCCAGCAAGAGCATGATCACCGGCAAGCCGTATCTCGTGGAATGCGATGCCCGCACCGTGACCGCTTCCGACTGGCTCGCCAAGGAGCTCGCTGCATTCCGTCAGCAGCCGTGAGCTAATTGGCGGCCACACGCCGGCGGCGCCGGGCGCCGCGCTTCGGCGCTGGCGTGCCACCCACGACGGCATTGTCCGGCACGCCGGTGCGCGCCACTTCCTCCAGCACCCAGCGGCGGAACGCCTTGATCAGCGGCTCTTCGGAACGACGCGGCGCGTGCACCAGATGATAGGCGAGTTGCGACGGCCCTTTCAGCGCCATGCTGAAGGGCCGCACCAGCCGCCGCGCAGCAAGATCGTCCGCCACCAAGGTTGAATCGCCGAGTGCGATGCCGTGCCCGTCGAGCGCCGCCTGCAACGCCAGCGAGGTCTGGCTGAGATGAAGTCCGCGCGTCGCATCCACCTCCGGCGCGCCCGCCGCGCGCAGCCACATCGCCCAGTTCGGCCAGGTCGCCCATTGCGCGTCCCAGTCGATGTGGATCAGCGTGTGATGCTTGAGGTCGCGCGGCTCCTTGAGCGGATGCCTGCTCTTGAGCAGGTTCGGGCTGCAGACCGGGAACACGCTCTCCTCGAACAGCCGCTCCACCACCAGGCCCGGATAATCGCCGGTGCCGAAGCGGATCGCGATGTCGACGCCATCTTCCGCGAAGTCCGCGAGCCGCTGCGAGACGTCGATGCGCACGTCCACTTCCGGATGCTCCGCGAGGAACCCGTCGAGCCGCGGCACCAGCCATTTCGCCGCCAGCGAGGGCGAGGTCGTCACCATCAGCTTCGGCCGCGCATCGACCGCACGCAGGCGCTGGACGGCGCGACCGATGGTCCCCAGCCCCTCCGCCACTGCGCGTGACAAGATCTCGCCGGCGGGCGTCAAGCGCACCACGCGGCTCGACCGCTCGAACAGCCGCACCTTCAAATCGACCTCGAGTTCGCGGATGGCGTGGCTCACCGCGGCCGGCGTCACGTTCAGTTCGGCCGCCGCCTTGGTGAAGCCGAGGTGCCGCGCCGCCGCCTCGAAGCCCCGCAGAGCCGCCAGGTTGACTGGTTTCGTCATGAGCCTATCTTCAAATTTTGCTCACTGATCCGTCAAGCAGGATTCGTTTGAAAAGTGGCGGTTCTCCGTCTCATATGATGATCGAGAGCATTAGTTCAGTTTGAAGAAATCGCCATGACCGACCTCACCACCGCTTGTTCCGCTCTGCCGCGGGGTCTGCGACCGGGGGATGAGCGCAATCTCACGCACACGATCGCCCGCATGTTGTCGTGGCTCTGGCTGCGGTGGCGCCGGCGCGAAATCATCCGGGCCCTTGAAAAGGTGGACGACCATCTCCTGCGAGACGCCGGCATCGAGCGCGGCAACATCGAGGAGTTCGTCGATGCACTGCTCGCGCGGCGATAGCGACAACGTCTGCCTGTAGAGTCCCCTTCCCGGCCGATGCATGAAAATGTATCGGCCGTCTTTTTATCTGGGATCCAAATGAGTCAGCGCCGCTCGTACTGCGTCTTGCCGAACAGGATCTCGCGCTGGCGGTCGGTGAAGGGTTGCTGCTTGTTGACGCGGTCCGCCAGCACCTTCAGCGCGCGCTCGACAGCGGGGCGCTTCTCGATCGCGCTGAACCAGCGCTGCACGCTGGGATAGTCCGACAAGGTGACGCCCTGCCGTTCCCAATAGCGCAGCCAGGGGAAGGTCGCGATGTCGGCGATGCCGTATTCGCCAGCCAGGTACTCCGCTTCACCCAGCCGCCGATCGAGCACGCCATAGAGCCGCTTGGCCTCGTTGGTGTAGCGCTCGATCGCGTAGGGCAGCTTCTCCGGCGCATAGGCGCGGAAATGATGGGCCTGGCCCAGCATCGGCCCGATGCCGCCCATCTGGAACATCAGCCAGGTGATCGCGGTGTAGCGCGCATTGCCCTTGGGCGCGAGCAGCTTGCCGGTCTTCTCCGCGAGATAGATGAGGATCGCGCCGGATTCGAACAGCGGCAGCGGCTTGCCCTTCGGCCCGTCCTGGTCGACGATCGCGGGGATGCGGTTGTTGGGGCTGATCTTCAGGAACTCGGGCTTGAACTGATCGCCCTCGCCGATATCGACCGCATGCACGGTGTAAGGCAGGTCAAGCTCCTCCAGCGCGATGTGAATCTTGTGCCCATTGGGCGTCGGCCAGGTATAGACATCGATCACGGCGCGCTGCTCCTCAGGCGTCCAGCAGGCGCAGCGCGCGCTTCACGGTCGGCCGCTCGGCGATCGTCTTGATCCACTTCTTGACGTGCGGGAAATCCTCCAGGTCCTGGTCATAGGCGGAGGGATTCTTGGTCCAGGGCCAGGTCGCGATGTCCGCGATCGAGAATTCATCGCCGCCCAGATAGGCGCTCTTCGACAGTCTTTTATCCATCACCGCATAGAGCCGCCCGACCTCGCGCGTGTAGCGGTCGATGGCGTAGGGGATGCGCTCCGGCGCGGAGCTCTTGAAGTGGTAGCACTGGCCGAACATCGGCCCGATATTGCCCATCTGGAACATCAGCCATTCCAGCACGCGAGCGCGCTTCTCATCCTCCGCGGGCAGGAAGCGTCCCGTCTTCTCCGCCAGATAGAACAGGATGGCGCCGGATTCGAAGATCGTCACTGGCCCGCCGTCGGGCCCGTCCTGATCGATGAGCGCGGGGATCTTACTGTTGGGGTTGATCTTCACGTAGTCGGGGCTGAACTGCTCCCGGGCGCCGATATTCACCTTGTGCAGGCGATAGGGCAGGCCGGTTTCCTCCAGCATGATGTGGATCTTGTGCCCGTTGGGCGTGCCCCAGGTGTAGAGGTCGATCATCCCAGCCTTCATCCGCCGCCGGATTTGCAGGCAGTCTTGAGGATTTCTCTTGAGCTGGCAAGGGCGCATGCCGATCATGCGGATAGTTCATAAAGGCGCTTTTTCATGAATGACGAAGATTGGCAAAGGCCCCGCAGTGGTTATTCGGAGCTGATCGGCTATCGCGTGCGCAAGCGGGACACGGATTATTGCGAGCTGGAGCTCACCGTCGAGGCCAAGCATCTCAACCGGCTGAACGTGCCCCATGGCGGCGCGCTCGCCACCCTGATCGACACGGCGGCCGGCATCGCCGTCGCCTTCGCGCAAGGGCCGGACAAGGTACTGCCGGCGGTGACGTTGTCGCTGTCGATGCAGTTCCTGGGGCAGGCGAAGCTGGGCGATGTGCTGATCGCGACCGGGCGGCGCATCGGCGGCGGTCGTACCGTCGCGTACGGGACGACTGAAATCAAAACAGAGGATGGCCGCGCAATTGCGCGCGGTGACGCGACCTTCCGCTACATCACGCCCCGTGGTTGACAGCGTACTTAAGCGGCGCGCGTTAGCCCCGCTGCCGCGTCGTTGGCTGCGACGCTGGCGCGCCGCTCCGCGGGCGCCGCGCGCCCAAGACCCAACCTGGCGTATTCCGAATTGAGGCGGCCAGTCAGAGCCAGCCAGCACATCCGCAGATCCGAAACCGCCCCATAGAACGGATTGACCCGGATCAACGGCCGGTTGTGCTCGATCAGATGATGGGAGCTGACGGCCATCACGACTCCGAGACCGATGCCACCCGCCATGAACCAGAGAAGCTCGAACCAGATCGCCAGTACCGCTCCGCCCATGCCCGACAAGGTCGCCAGATAGTGCATGGCTCTGGTCGCTGGATTGCGATGTGCATCCAGATACGCGACCCAAAATACGCGATAGGGCATCCGCAGGCCTTCTCGCAGCTCTTTCATCGCAGTCACCGTCCCTTTCCGATGGCGTTGAGCCATCGACCCGACGTTTACTTTAACCCCGAGTCGCCGCTTCGTCCAATCCAGATGTTTCAATTGCCCCGGAATTTCGGACTACGCCGTTCAAGGAATGCCGCTATTCCTTCACGATAGTCTGCCGTGTCCACCGCCGCGTAGGAGCGTCGGACATCGTCCGGATCGAGTGCCTGGAGAAGATCGACAGCCTGCTGCGTGAAGTGCTTGTGGTGACGGTGCGAGGCTGTCGAACCGGTCAGGATAGGCCCGATTGTGGCCGTCAACTCTGCTTCCAGGTCGGCGGCGATTCGGGTCAACAGACCGTGTCGTTCCGCCCACGCCGCATCATGCAGCTGCCCCTCCAGGAGCAGCTGCAGCATGGTCGGCCGGCCCAGCATTTGAGTCAAAACGGCGAGTTCGGGATAGGGCATGGCAACGCCGACCTTGTGGATCGGGATGCCGTAGCGGCTGTCCGGCGAGCCGAGCCTCAAGTCGCACATCAGCGCGATTTCCAGGCCACCGCCGACACACAGGCCCTCGATCGCCGCGATGGTCGGATGCCGGCAATCGCGCACGGCCTTGAGCGCGACGATCATCTGACTGCCATAGTCTTCGGCCTGCGCCGGCGTGGCGCGCAGCAGCGGGAACTCCGAGAGATCGGCGCCGGCCGCGAAATTGCCGCCCGCGCCACGCACCACGACACAGCGCACATGCTCGTCCCGCTCCAGCGAGATGAACGCCTGTTCAAGTTCGCGCCACATGGCGAGCGTCAGGGCGTTGCGCTTGCCAGCCCGGTTCAGCCGCACACTTGCAACAGCGGCGTCTTGAACGCGCTCGACGATGATATCGCTCATCGCCGCACCGTCAGGTCATTGTCAGAATCGAATTTCGGATCGCTGCAATTCACGGTCAATCGCGATCCGTTGCTTCGGCCGCCATCGCTTGCGCCGCTTCGCGCAGCGAATCGCCGGATGGCGCGGGATCGGAAGCGACGTTGGGCGGCGGCGCATCGGCCCTCGCCGGCGCCCAGCGCAACAGTTGCTCCGACAGGTGGCGCAAGGTCGCACGGTTGGCCTGCAGCATGTCCTCGGCCAGCAGCTTCAGTACGCGGAGATTGGTGTTGCTGGCATCGTCCATGTCGTCGTTGCCGACATCGAGCCGCGCCTGGAACCGGTAATATTGCCGCATCCCGTCGGGCGTCGGCTGCAGCAATTGCTGCAGCTGATAATCCACCACGTCGCAGATCCCATCGCACATCAAGGCAAAGGTCGGCTGGGCCCAGCGTGCAGCGCCCCAGTCCTTCACGTCGTCATAAGGCAGTCTGCGTGTCAGCTCGCCGGTGCCGAGCGACACCATCATGATCGACTCATGATCGGGGAAGCGGTTCAGCACTTCGGTGTAGGCGCACATGCCAGGGTTGTAGGCGAACAGCGCGCCATCGACCAGCGCATAGTAATCGTTGGGGCCATCGATGGTGATGCGCGCCGGCTCGAAATAGGTCGGCGCGGCGGTCGCAGCACGGATCACCTGCTTCATCGGGTAATCGTAGTACTGCTTGATCCGCGCGTTGCTGGCCTTGAAGAAGAACGGGAAGCGCCGCTCGATCTCGTAAGCCGGCACGACCACGTCGCAGAGCGCATCCTTCAGCCGGCATTCGCCGAAATAACCATCCAGCACGCTTTCGATGCCGGCGCTCGGATACTTGCCGTCGGTGAGGTTCCCGACTGCCCGGATCTTGTGCCAGACCGAGCGCGAGAAGACGCGCTTGCCTTCCACCTCATAGAACCGGATGAGGTCGCGCGCCCTGTGCCGCGGCTTGCCGTCCTCGCCGGGGCAGGCCAGCGCGAGGGCAATCAGGCCGCCGGTTGAGGTCCCGACGATCATGTCGAACAGGTCGATGATCGGACGGTTGGTGCGGCGCTCCAGGTCGGCCAGCACCATCGCGGGCAGGATGCCGCGGATGCCGCCGCCGTCGATCGCCAGCAGGCGGAATGGCCGCTTGCGCGGCGGCACGACACCATCGAGCTCAGCCTGCGAGACCGAGTTGGCCTTCCTGCCGAACAGCATGCGGCGCGCGAGGGATAGCGGTGCCGCCATTAATATCCCGACCCTTGAACAATCAGTATCATTCTAGCGGCAAGCCGCCATGGATTGGTTAACAATTGCATGAACCTGGGTCGAACCGCTAGAACCAATCGACCTCGCCCGTTGGGAGACAGGATCATCATGAGCAGCCCGGGAACCGCCGGCCCCTCCGGCCCTATCGTCGCGCGCGTTCTATTGGAAATCGGCGCCGTACTGATGCGGCCCAAGGACCCTTTCATCCTCACCTCTGGCCGCGCCAGCCCGGTCTATGTCGATTGCCGCAAGGTCATCGGTTTCCCGCGCGCCCGAAGCCTGATCACCCAGCACGCCGTCGAAGCGATCTGGCGCGAGATCGGCGTCGAGAGCCTGGACGTGATCGCGGGCGGCGAGACGGCGGGCATCCCCTATGCTGCCTGGATCGCCGACAAGCTCGGCCTGCCCATGGCCTATATCCGCAAGAAGCCAAAGGGCTTCGGCCGCAACGCGCAGATCGAAGGTGTCCTGCCCGAGGGCGCGCGTACGCTTCTGGTGGAGGACCTGGCGACCGATGGCGGCAGCAAGCTCAACTTCATCAACGCCATCCGCAACGCTGGCGGCAAGGTCAGCCACGCTTTGGTCGTGTTCCATTACGGCATCTTCCCTCAGGCACTGGATGATCTCAAAGCGCAGGGCGTCAACCTGATCGGCCTCGCCACCTGGTGGGATGTCCTGCGGGTGGCCGGTGACCTCGGCCATCTCAGCGCCGAGGAAGCAAAGGACGTGCGCTCCTTCCTCGAGAACCCCGAGGCCTGGTCCGCCGCGCACGGCGGGAAGGCACCGGCTTGATGCCATTGCCAGCGGATCGCCGACGGCACCAGCCACTCCGTCATCCTCGTGCTTGGCACGAGGACCCACGAGTTTGCCTGCCACACGCCAACTCCGCCCGACGAGACTCGTGGATGGTCGTGCCAAGCACGACCATGACGATTGAGTAGAAGCGCCTCCCAACCACTTCTCGAAGATCAGGACATGACAACCCTCGACACCGCTTTTGTGCGCGACCAGTTCCCGCCGCTTGCTGACGGCTGGGTCTTCGTGGAGAACGCCGGCGGCACCTATGTGCCGCGCCAGGTGATCGAGCGGACGCGCGAATACATGACCGAGACGCAGGTCCAGCCGAACTGGAACTTCGCCTCCTCGCGCAGCGCCACCGATCGCATCAATCATGGCAAGCATCTGATGGCGGAGTTCATCAATGCCGATCATGACGAGATCGTTCTTGGCCCCTCGACAACGCTGCATGTCTATCTGACGGCGCAGGCGCTGCGGCCGCAGCTCAGGGCAGGCGATGAGATCGTCGTGACCGAGCAGGATCATGAGGCGAATGTCGGCGCGTGGCGGCGGCTCGAGGAGTTCGGCATCGTGATCCGCGAATGGCCGGTCGACCGCGAGACCGGCGCATTGCGCTACGAGATGCTGGACGAGCTCTTGTCCTCGCGCACCAGGCTGGTTGCCTTCACGCATTGCTCCAACGTCGCCTCGATCGTGCATGACGTGCCGGCGCTGGTGAAGAAGATCCACGCCGTCGGCGCGCTCGCCTTCGTCGACGGCACCGCCTACGCGCCGCACTTCCCCGTCGACGTCAAGGCGCTCGATTGCGACTTCTACGTCTTCAGCCTTTACAAGGTGTGCGGGCCGCATCAATCGGTACTCTATGGCAAGCGCGCGGTACTGAAGCAATTGCGCAACCAGAACCACTTCTTCATCCCCGACGACAACGTCGCCTACAAGTTCCTGCCCGGCGGGCCAAATCACGAATTCGCCGCCGGCTGCGTTGGCATGGCGGACTATTTCGACAGGCTGCATGCCCATCACAGGCTGGAGCCGGCCAACTCCTTTCATGCCCGGCTCCAGCGCCTCTACCGGCTGATCGCGGCGCATGAGGCTGGGCTGGCGGACAAGGTCGTATCGTTCCTGAAATCGAAGTCCAACATCCGCATCGTCGGGCGTAGGCCGAGCAGCGATGGCCGCATCGCGCCGGTGATCGGCTTCCACGTGCCGGGCCGCAAATCCGCCGCCATCGTCGCCAAGCTCAACGAGCAGCAGATCGCCATCGGTCACGGCGATTTCTGGGCAGCACGCCTGATCAAGGCGCTGGGCCTCACCGCTGAGGACGGCGTGGTGCGCATCGGCCTCGCGCACTACAATGACGATCGCGATGTCGGGCGGCTGCTGACAGCATTGGATCGCGCGCTGGGGTAACAATGCCGCCGTGCCAAGCGGCTCGTAAGGGAGCATTGCGCGGCTTATGGGCAGTCAGATCAACGCAGCCAGTCCGCTTTCGGCGGCGCATGCCGCCAGTCGCAATACAGCGATCGGCATCACCCTTGTGCTGGCCTCCGCCGTCGCGTGGAGCACGTCCGGTTTCTTCGCGCGTGTGGTGCCTGTCGACATCTGGCTCGTGCTGTTCTGGCGTAGTCTGTTCGGCGCTCTGTCGATCATCGTGCTGGCAATGATCGAGCGAAAGCGCTTTGCGTTCGACTGGCGGCGCGCCTTTACGCCGGCTGGGATAGCGATGATGGTTCTCAATGCGACCGGCATGCTGTCCTTCATCTACTCTCTGCAGAACACCACGATCGCTAACGTCACGGTGATCTACGCGACACTGCCCTTCATCACCGCTATCCTGGCCTGGCTGTGGTTCCACGAGCCTGCCGAGCGGCGCACCGTGATCGGCAGCCTAGTTGCGGGTGCTGGCGTTGCCATCACGGTCGGGGGGACAATTGCCATTGGCGGCGGCAGTCACCTGCTCGGAGACCTCGCGGCACTATATCTTACGGTCTCCTTCGCTTTCATGACCGTGATCATGCGGCGCTATCGCGAGGCGCCGATGCTGGAATCAGTCGGCATGGCTTGTCTCTTGATGACTGTAGTTGCACTGTTTTTCGGCGATCCTTTCACGCTCACAGTCGGGCAGATCACTTGGCTCGCAGCCTTTGGCATCGTCACGCAGGGGGGCGGGCTCGGCATCTACACCATGGGCGCGCGTCGCCTGCCCTCCGCTCAGGCAGCGCTGCTCAGCGCCAGCGAGGTACCGTTGTCGCCACTCTGGGTGTGGATCTTCTTCGAGGAGGTGCCGCCGACTGAGACCTTCATCGGTGGCGGGTTGGTGCTGGCCGCGATCCTATGGAACATCGGCGCAGAACTACGGTCGTCCAGATCTGCCGGAACGCCCTTGTCATGAGTAGAGACGCGACCACCGCGATGGCAGCCGCCGATCGCAACACCGCAATCGGTATCGCTCTGGTGCTGAGTTCCGCCGTTGCCTGGAGCACCGCCGGTTTCTTCGCGCGCACGGTGCCGGTCGACCTCTGGATCGTGGTGTTCTGGCGCGGCATTTTCGGCGGGCTCTCCATCGCCACCCTGGCGATGATCGAGCGGCGGCGCTTTGGCTTCGATTGGAAGCGCGCACTCAGCCTCGGCGGTATCGCTCTCATTGCAATGTCCGCTGCAGGCAAGATCGCTTTCCTCTATGCGCTACAGAACACCACCGTCGCCAACGTCACTGTGATCTATGCGACGCTTCCTTTCATCACCGCGATCCTGGCGTGGCTCTGGTTCCGCGAGCGGGCGGAGCGGCGCACCATGATCGGCAGCCTGGTGGCGGGCGCCGGTGTCATCGTCACGGTGAGCGGCTCGGCTGGCCTCGGCGGGCATGTCCTCGGCGATCTCGCGGCCCTCGGCATGACCTTCACCATGGCGGTCATGACCGTGATCATGCGGCGCCATCGCGATGTGCCGATGCTGGAAGCGGCCGCCCTCTCCGGCATCGCCGCTGCCATCATCGCATTCCCCATGGGCGACCCATTCTCCGCGACCATGACGGACGTCCTTTGGCTGGCGGCCTTTGGGATCGTGACTCAGGGCGGCGGGCTCGGAATCTACACCATGGGCGCGCGCCGCCTGCCCTCCGCCCAGGCCGCTCTGTTGAGCGCGAGCGAGGTGCCGATGTCGCCGCTCTGGGTCTGGATCTTTTTCAGTGAAGTGCCGGCGCGCGAGACCTTCTTCGGCGGCGGGCTGGTGCTGGCGGCCATCCTGTGGAACATCGGCACGGAGCTGCGCAAATCCAGCCGGCCCAAGGCCGCCGCGCAATGAACGGCCAGCCATTGGCGGCGGCGCACCAGGCCGAGCGGACCGGCTATGTGATGGTGTTCTGGGCAGCCGTCTTCTGGAGCACAGGCGGGTTCTTCGTGCGGCTCATCCCGCTCGATCTGTGGACCCTGCTCGGCTGGCGCAGCCTGTTCGGCGTCACGGCCGTTCTTGTCTTCGCTCTCTGGCAGCAGGGCGCCCTGCATTTCCGCGCCCTCGCCACCTGGCACGGGCTGATTGCGACCCTGTGCGCCGGCATCGGCATGATCTGTTTCGTCGTCTCGAACGCGCTGACCAGCGTCGCGAACGTCGCTGTGCTCTACGCCACCCTGCCCTTCATGACGGCGGGCCTGGCCTGGGCGTGGATCGGCGAGCGCCCGTCACGCCGCACGCTGATCGCCAGCGCGGCGGCCCTCCTCGGCGTCGTCGTGATGGCGCGGGGGTCGATCGGCGGTGGCCACCTACTGGGCGATGTGATCGCGATCCTGCTCACGTTGCTGACCGCGATCCTGACCGTCACGGTGCGCCGCCACCGCGACACGCCCATTCTGGAGGCAGTGATCGCCGGCGGTGTGCTGGTGCTGGCGATGGCGGTGGGGATGGCGCTGGGCGCGCCGGCCGATGTGGGGCCGCTCGATCTCGGCTGGCTCGCCTTGTTCGGTGCCCTGACGATGGGCGGCGGCATGGCGCTCTATACTGTCGGAGCGCGGCGCGTTCCCTCGGCGCAGGCGGCGCTGCTGGCTGCCGTGGAGACGCCGCTGGCTCCCCTCTGGGTATGGCTGGCCTTCGCCGAAGTGCCGCCGGCCACCACCTTCATCGGTGGTGGCCTGATCCTGGCGGCATTGGCCTGGCACTTCGTCGGCGAATTGCGCGCAGCCTGAGCCGAAACGGCCCTTATCTCACGAGTTGCCGGAGGTCGATCCGCCGCTCGACGAGGTGCCGCCACCCGGCGCGCTTGGCGCCGGCGCGGCTGGCGCGGGCGACGAAGGCGCGAAGATGCTGGGCGCAGCGGGTGCCGGCTTCGGCGGAGCAACCGGTGCTGGCCTCGGAGGCGTAACGGTCATGGCCGGCGCCGCAGGGGCGACCGGCTTCGCCGCGATCGGCTTTGCCGGCTTGGCAGCTGGTTTCGGCTTCGCGGCCTTCTTGGCTGCCTTTGGCTTGGCGCGGGATGGTGCGACGCTCTTGCGCGCGATCTTTTTCTTGGCCGACTTCTTCTTGGCGGCCGATTTGCGGACGGTCTTCCGGGCCGTCTTCCGCGCTACCTTCTTGCGCGCGGACTTTGCTCTCGACTTCACGCGGACCTTCTTCGCGGCCTTCTTGGACGCGCGTTTCTTTGCTGATTTCTTAGATGCCTTCTTGGATGCCTTCTTCGCAGCCATTTTCATGCCTCCCCATTCGACTCGATTGTGAAACGCAAATTCCCTGTTCACCTTGAATTGAACACGTTCCAACCGCTTCCGGCAAGCGACATGCGCGGCTACAGCGCCGATCGCATGTCCGCGACCGACCAGCCGCCATCCACCAGCAGGTTGGTGCCGGTGATGAGGGACGATGCCGGAGAAGCCAGGAACACCACGGCGGCGGCCACATCCTTTGGATCGCCGATCCGCCCCAAGGGGATCTGCGCCAAGGTCTTGCGCTTGAAGTCGGGGTCGGAGAGGGCCGGCGCGGTTCCGTCAGTATAGATGAAAGTCGGCGCGATGCTGTTGACGTTGATGCCGTAAGGCGCCCATTCGGAAGCGAGGCAGCGCGTCAGATGATTGATTGCCGCTTTGGTCATGCAATAGATCGATTCGCCATGCAGGACGACACTGCCGGCCTGCGAGCTCATATTGATGATCCGCCCCTTCCTGCGCTCGATCATGGTCTTGGCCACGGCCTGGGTGACGAAGAAGGTGCCCTTGAGATTGGCGTTGAGGGTGAAGTCGAAATCCGCCTCGGTCACCTTCTCCGCCGGATTCTCCGGCCCGACCCCGACATTGTTGAGCAGGATGTCGATCCGCCCGAACCGGTCGAGGGTGCGCGCGACGGCATCCTTGATGTCGCCCATTCTGGTGACATCGAGCTGCAGGGGCAGCACCTTGCGCCCCATCTTCTCGATCTCGGCGGCAAGGCCACCGTCGCTGGCCTTGTCCCTGAGGCCGAGCACGATATCCGCGCCCGCCGCCGCACAGGCCAAGGTGCTGGCCCGGCCCAAGCCACGCGCCGGCCCGGTGATGAGCATGACCGATCCGGTCAGGTCGAAATTGGGCGCGTAATTATTGGTCATGATGCTTCCCCTTCCCTCGTCGGTATCCACCATTCCTGCCCGCGTGCCGTCGTCACATATTCCGGCCAGCGGAAATCGAGCGGCACGCGGAAATCCTTCGGCAGCAAAGGCGCGATCCAATCCTTGCCCCCGATGCCCCCGCCGGTGCGGTGGCGCCATTCCGCCTGCGCCCGGCTCCGCAACTCGCTGTTCGAGATAAGGTCGAGGATGGTCGCGCCGATGGTCTTGGCCGCCGTGCGGATCATGGGATCGATGCAGGGCTTGAGTCCGCCCAGCGCATTCATCGCCCAGGCCGGATAGGAGAACCCTTTCGGCGCCTTCAGCATCGGCCGCGCGATGTAGAAGCGCACCGTCGGGCAGTGCCAGCAGAATTCGGTGTAATCGTCGGACGTCGAATTGAGCTGCGACGGCGGCAGGTCCTGGCGCAATTTCATCTCCGCCTCGATCGGCGGAATGGTGGTCTCGCAGGCGCTCAAATAGGGCTGGTCCATCGGCGTCAGGCCGAGCTCCTTCTGGATCTCCCGCGCGAGGCGCACCGCCTCCTCGCCCCATTTCGGCGCGCCGGCCAGCACGATGTTGCGATAGGTCGCCTCCGCCAGCGGATGGTTGGGCAAGCCCGGCCGCGATTTCGTCACCCAGGTGCGCTTCCAGCTGCAATGGGCAGCCTTGGCGGCCACTTCCGCGTTGTTGTCGAGCACCCGCGCCACCTGCTCTGCCATCGCGATGGTGGGCGTGCGCCAGAGATATTGGATCTCCGCGATCTGCGCCGGCAGGTTGTCGGCCGTCGCCTGCCCCGCCGTCAGGATCGCCTCGCTCAGCGACCAGCCCTGGGTGAAGGGCAGCATGTTGGATTGCGTCTGCTTGGTCAGCGAGAACATGTGGAACAGGGCGTCGGTCGCGCCCGGTGCACGCGCGGAGACGTGGCTGGCGGGAATGGGACTATCAGGATCGCCGCTCAGCCAGCTTTCCGGCTCCTCGCATTCGAAACTGTAGATTGCGGCATAGCCCGCGCCGCAATGGGTATCCCACCGCGCGGTATTCACCAGTGGCAGCATGTAGGTCGGGTGGAAGCTGATTGCAGCATCGAGATTGTCGTAATAGCCCTTGGCCGCGTGCACCGGCTTCGACAGGCGCAGTTTCTCCGCGGGCTCGCCGAAGAACACGATCGTGCCCTTGAGGCCGAGCTCCGTCATCGCCGCCTTAGCGGCCAGCACCCCGCCGAGGGCAGAAATGCCGAGCGCGGAATGCGGGTCGGTGTGCCCGCCGGCATGCGGCGACAACCCGGCGCGCGGCATCTTCTTCGTCGCAGCCGCCTGGCAATTGCCCGGCACGGCGTCATATTCGGCGTAGGCGGCGATGCGCGGACCCGCGCCGTTGGACCAGGTGGCGCGGAAGGCAGTGGGCATGCCGCCGGTCCCCGCCTCGACCTCGAATCCTTCCTGCTTCAGGCGATCGACATACCAGGCCGCCGAATTGTATTCGCGCAGCGCCGTCTCGGCATAATGCCAGATGATCTGGTTCCAGTCTGATAGATCGCCCATGTGGCGATCCACCCAGCCTAACGCCGTCTCCTTGCCGCTTTCCATTCCCGATCTCCCGTCCCGCTCGGCAGCATGGCGACTTGTCGGTCTCGCTACAAGTAGCGGGGATTGACCCATTGCTTCAACGCACCAACAATATCGCGACACTGGAATGTCGGGGGAACTCGTGCTGGGGCACCTGTCGTTCGGCGTCGCTGATCTTGGCCGGGCCGCTGCTTTCTATGACGGAGTGCTGGCGACGCTGGGCTATGTGCGCGTCTGGAGCAACGCGGATGGCGTAGGCTATGGCGCAGCGGGCGGCAACGACAAGCTGGCTTTGTTTGCAAGGGCCCGCGAAACATCGTCGCCGGGCGCCGGCTTCCATCTGGCTTTTGAAGCACCAAGCCGTGAGGCGGTCGATGCCTTCCATGCCGCGGCGCTGCGCCTGGGCGGGCGTGACGCGGGCGCGCCGGGCCTGAGGCCGCACTACAGCTCGACCTATTACGCCGCCTTCGTCATCGATCCGGACGGCCACAAGCTCGAGGCCGTCCATCAATAGATAGAGACAAGTTCATGCTGGATGTCGTGATTATCGGCGCGCCGCGGGATTGGCCGCGGCTCGGCGTCTCAAGGATAAAGGCGCGTCGTTCCGCCTGCTGGAGGCCAAGGCACACATCGGCGGCCGCACTGTCACGGACAGCGTGACGCTCGGCGCGCCGGTCGATCTTGGCGGCCACTGGCTGCACTCGCCCACGCTCAACCCGCTGACTCCGTTGGTCGATCGCTATTTGTTTCACGTGAAACAAGGCGCGGAAGATTTCCGCGTCGCGCAGAACGGCAACGTGCTCACCGGCGCCGATCATCAGGCATGCTTCGATTACGTCGATCACTGCTTCGCGAAGATCGCCGCGGTCGGCGACGGCGATCATGATTGCGCGGTGTCCGAGCTGTTCCCCTTCCGCGGCAAGTGGCACGATTTCTTCGAAGCCAACTTCATCGCCAAGCAGGGCACGCTGCCGGCCGAATCCTCGGCGATGGATTTTGCGCGCTATGTCTGGGAAGGCGACGATTGGCCCGTGCTGGATGGCTTCGGCGCCCTCATCGCGCGCCACGCCCGCGACATAGAAGTGGAACTCGAAACGCCGGCGACGCGTATCGCATGGGGCGGCAATGCCGGTGTCGCGATCGAGACGCCACGCGGCACGCTCGAAGCACGCGCCGCGATCATCGCGGTTTCGGCTGGCGTGCTGGCGAGCGATCTCATCCGTTTCAGTCCGTCACTGCCCGATTGGAAGAGCCAGGCGATCGCCGACCTGCCGATGGGCAGCTGCAACAAGGTGGCCTTGAGCTTTACGCGCAATCCGTTCGGTGATCTCGACACCGTGATGCTGATGCCCGACCTCGGCCCCGACCAGTCGATCGAGTTCGTCATCCGCGAAGGCGGCCGCAACATCGTCACCACCATGCTCAACGGCCCGTTCGCCAAGGAACTGGCGGCGCAAGGCGCGCGCGCCACCGCCGATTACGCATTGACGCAGCTTGCGGCAATCTTCGGCAACGATGTCAGATCATGCGTGACGGATCGTCTTGTGTTCGTGGACTGGGACCATGATCCTTGGATCGGGGGCTGCTACACCGCCGCGAAAATCGGCCGCCATGCTGCGCGCGCCCGATCGAATCCCGCCTGTTCTTCGCCGGCGAGGCCACCCATGAATGCTACATGGGCGACGTCCACGGCGCACACCTCAGCGGCGAAGCAGCGGCGGATGCAGCGCTGGCAATCTTGCGCGGCTGAGCGGTGACCGCAGCACCCCTGCGCTCTGAGTGCCAACCCCAGCAATCCATTCGACCTGTTGGAACCCTCTCATACGGTTGAGTGTTCTCGACACTGACGTCTTGCGAGAAGGGGCTCCACATGAGCGGCCGGACCAAGGTGATCGGCGCCAGCGCGCATCAGCCGCTTGATCAAGGCGTCCTCAGCGCCGCCAATACCGTTCCCGATCTGTCAGCTCCGGATTTCCACGCAGTGGTCGAAACGCTTGCGGCGGCCGTCTATGTCACGGATGCGCAAGGCCGCATCACCTACTACAACGAGGCCGCCGCCACCTTGTGGGGCTACCGCCCGCCCTTGGGCGACAGCGTGTGGTGCGGCTCTTGGCGGCTTTATTGGCCGGATGGCTCGCCGATGCCGCACGACCAATGCCCGATGGCGCGGACCATCAAGGAAGGCCGTCCAGTGACCGGTATGACGGCGATCGCCGAGCGGCCCGATGGCAGCCGGGTCCATTTCATGCCCTTCCCCATGCCGCTGCACAATGGCGATGGTATCCCGACGGGCGCGGTCAACGTGCTGGTCGACATCACCGGACGCCGCGAGGCTGAGCGGAACGCCCATCGCCTCGCCGCCATCATCGAATCTTCCGACGATGCGATCATCAGCAAGAGCCTGGACGGCATCATCACCAGCTGGAACGCTGGCGCCGAGCGCCTGTTCGGCTACACCGCGCAGGAGGTGATCGGCCGGCCGGTCACCATCCTGATGCCGCCTGACCGCGTCGATGAGGAGCCTGTCATCCTGGCGCGCATCCGGCGCGGGGAGCGGATCGAGCATTACGACACCGTGCGCCACCGCAAGGATGGCAGCCCGATCGACATTTCCCTCACCGTCTCGCCGATCAAGGATGCTGACGGCAGGATCATCGGCGCCTCCAAGATCGCGCGCGACATCACCGACCGCAAGCGCGCGGAGCAGCAGCAGCGCCTGCTGGTGGGTGAGATCAAGCACCGCATCAAGAACACGCTGGCGACTGTCCAGGCGATCGCGCGCCAGACCTTGCAGGGCACGCCGGCGGAAGAACGCGATGCGTTCATCGCCCGCCTGATGGCGCTGGCCAATGCCCAGGACCTGCTGACGCTGGAGCGGTGGAACCGGGCCGCCTTGCGTGACGTGGTGGGCCGCGCGCTGAAGCCGTTCGAGGTACAGCACAGCGCACGGTTTCACTTTCAGGGGCCGGATGATGTGTGGATCGATGCGCAGCGCGCATCGCTCCTCACCATGGTGCTGCACGAGCTTGCCACCAACGCCATCAAATATGGCGCGCTGTCGAACGGCTCTGGCATCGTGCAGCTGACCTGGGAGGTGGTGGAAGAAGACGAAGCACAACGCGCGACGCTGACCTGGCGCGAACGCGGCGGTCCCCTGGTGGTCCCGCCCGCGCGCAAGGGTTTCGGCTCGCTCTTGATCGAGCGCGCCCTCCAGGGCAGCGGTGGCAGGTCGGAGCTGGAGTTCAATCCGAACGGGCTGATCTGCACCATGGAAGTCGGCGTGTAGTGTCCAACAAGACTTACCGACGCCTGCTTCACAGACTATACTACTGCCGGTAGCCGCGAAACTGCCGCGCCATCGTGTGACCTGGCAACGTGCGTGCGGCTGACGAAGGCCAGTGGCGATGCCGGAGACACCTCAGCTGGAGCTTGACGATCACCGCCTCAGGCGGCTCTTCGGCTATTGGCTGGCGAAGCGCGGCGAGCGCCTGTTCCCGGCCAAGGCGGAGATCGATCCGGTCGATTTCTCCTATGTGCTCGGCTATGTGACCCTGGTCGACGTGGAGCGCAACGGCGGGATCAAGCCATCCAGGCGCTACCACTTTCGCCTCGACGGCTCGATCCTGGTGGAGCTCTCCGGCACCGACTACACCGGCCGCTATCTCGACGAGCTGCCGGGCGAGCAATATGTCGCCTTCATCAAGGAGACTTACGACCGCGTGACCGATAGCGGCGTGCCCTACCGCTATCGCAAGAACGAGCTGCTCGACCAGCAACTCTTCTCCGAAGAGACCCTGATCCTTCCGCTCGGCGACGACCCGCCGACGGTGGACATGCTGGTGGTTGCCGTCATCCCCGGCGACCTGCCGCACCGGGAGGATGGCAAGGTGGTGATATAGGGCTCACTCCTCCACAGCGCGAGATGGCACGGCTGAGCTGATGGTCGGAAAGCGCGGCAAACCGTCTTCGATGCGCAGCCAAGGAAGTTGCTGCTTGGTCCAGACGTGATCGTCGGGCGTTGTCAGCTCGGGGTGGTCGAGGCTGCCGAGCGTCACCTGGACGCGATCGGCGATCACCGGCTCATGCATCGTGAGTGTGCTGCCGCAGTGCGCGCAGAACCCACGCTCCGCATTCGCCGAGGAGCGATAGCGCGTGGGTTCGCCGGAAACCCAGGTGAAAGCGCCAACCGGAAAATGCACGAAGCACAGCATCGGCGCGCCGGAGACGCGGCGGCAGGTCGCGCAATGGCAGATCACGACGCGCACCGGATCCGCGTCCACCCGATACCGCACCGCGCCGCAGAGGCATCCACCGTTCCAGATCATGGTGCGATCCTCCTTTCAATAATGTCGGCCATCTCGCTTGCAGAAGCCTGATCGAAACATCAGCCCCGTGTTTCACCGAACAGCAGCGTATCCAAGCCGCGCACCAGCCCCTTGATCTCGCGCACCCGGCGCGCGGCGAGCAGAGTGCCGCCGACGTAGGGTTCCGCGCTGGTGCCGGCATCGTGGCGCAAAGTGAGACGCTCGCCTGCCATGCCAAAGATGACCTCGGCCGCAATGACGTAGCTGGGCAGGCGCACAGAATGCACGCGCCCGCCAGCGACGTTGGCACCGCGGGTCTCCTTCGGACCGATGATCTTGTCAAGCGGCACGCCGGGTTTGCTGGGCGCGATGGCGCCAAGCCGTTCCGCCAGCTCGCGTGCCGTGCCGCTGGGAACATCCGGCTTGGTTGATTTGGCGTAGTCGATGATCTCGAAATCGGGCACATGCCGGGCGGCGATGACTGCGAAGTGCTGCAGCAGGGCCGCAGTGAGCGAGAAGTTGCCGCTCGCCACCACACCGAGGCCGGACGCCTCTGCCACCTTGGCGATCTCGGCATAGTCGGCGGCGGAGAGACCGGATGTGCCGACGATCGCGGGCACGCCATTGTTGAGCGCGGCGAGTACATTTGCCTTCACGGAACTGGGGTGTGTGTAATCCACATAGACCTGAGTGGTACCGGCCTTCAGCGCGGCTTCGATATTGTCCTCGACAGACAAGCCGATCGGCGCCCGGCCGATGACGTGGCCGGCATCCTCGCCTTTGGTCTTGCGCGCGATCGCGCCGGATAGCTCGAGATCCGGTTCGTCCAGCACTGCCCGCGCCACTGCGCTACCGGTCCATCCCGTCACGCCCCCAACACAGATGCTCAATGTCATGAGTTGTCCCCTTTTTCAGATGCCTGCCGTGGACCCATCAGTACAATCCGGGCTTTGACTTCCGCCACTGCGCACAGGATATTAGCGACATTGCAGCCATGAGCCAGCCCATCGGCTGGCTTTCGTTTGACTGAGGAAGCGCGATCATGAGCCCGAGGCCGAATTCACTGGCGGCGAAGGATGCCGCTTTTCATTTCCATGGTTACACCAACGCCCTCAAGAACGAGAAGGATGGCGGCTTTGTCGTTACCCGCGGCAAGGGCGTCTATATCTATGACGAGGACGGCAAGGAATACATGGATGGCCTCGCCGGCCTGTGGTGCTGCTCGCTCGGTTTCGGCGAGGTGCCGCGCCTGACGCAGGCGATTGCCGCGCAGATGCAGGCGCTGCCCTACTATCACACCTTCACGCAGAAGACGGCGTCGGTGACGGTCGAGCTGGCGGAGAAGCTGGTCGGCCTCGCGCCGGTCCCGATGTCCAAGGCCTATTTCTGCAACTCCGGCTCGGAAGCCAACGACACCGTCATCAAGATGGTGCGCTACCTGAACAATGGCCTCGGCCGGCCGCAGAAGAAAAAGATCATCTCGCGCGTGAAGGCCTATCACGGCGTGACGGTGGCGGCGGGTTCGCTCACGGGCTTGCCTGCGATCCACAAGGATTTCGACCTGCCGATCGCCGGCATCCTCCATACCGACTGCCCGCATTACTACCGCTTCGGCCAACAGGGCGAAACGGAGGAGCAGTTCGCGACGCGCTGCGCCGAGAGCCTGGAGAAGCTGATCCTGACCGAAGGGCCGGACACCATCGCGGCGATGTTCGCCGAGCCGGTGATGGGCGCGGGCGGCGTCATCATTCCGCCGCGGGGCTATTTCGAGAAGATCCAGGCTGTCCTCCGGAAATACGACATCCTGCTGGTCGCCGACGAAGTCATCTGCGGCTTCGGGCGCACCGGCAATTGGTGGGGCTCGCAGACCTTGGGCGCAAAGCCGGACATCATGACCATGGCGAAGCAGCTGTCGGCGGGCTTCATGCCGATCGCGGCCATCATGATGAACCAGCGGGTCTACGAGGCGCTGCGCGACAACAGCAACAAGAACATCTCATTCGCCCACGGCATTACCTATTCGGGCCATCCGGCTTCGGCTGCCTGCGCGCTCGAGGTCTTGAAGATCTACGAAGAGCAGAAGATCGTTGACCGCGTGCGCGACCTCTCCCCGCGTTTCCTGAAGCGGCTCAATTCCTTTGCCGATCACCCGCTGGTCGGCGAATGCCGCGGCGTCGGCCTGATCGGCGCGATCGAGCTGGTGAAGGACAAGAAGAGCCGGCAGAGCTTCGATCCCGCATTGCTGGTCGGCGCGAACCTGGTGCGCATCGCCCATGACCACGGCCTCATTGTGCGGCCGGTCGGCGATTCGCTCGCCTTCTGCCCGCCGATGGTCGCGACCGAGGCGGAGATCGACAGTTTGTTCGACCGCTTCGCCAAGGCGCTCGACGACACGCAAGCCTGGCTGAAGCGCGAAGGGCACCTGAGCGCGGCGGCGTAGATCGCGGCACAATGCTGCCAGATTTTGGCAGCCGCTCCTTCCTAATCTGAGGGGCCCCTCCTCGTGGAGGAGGGAACTCTCTTGCAAGGAGCGCATCCCATGCCCACCCAGCTCGAAAAAGCCCTCGCCTTCCGCGCCTTGCACAACCGTCCGGGCGCGTTCGTGATCCCCAATCCATGGGATGCCGGCTCCACCTTGCTGCTGAATGCGTTCGGCTTCGAGGCGCTGGCGACCACCAGCGCGGGGCATGCCTTTGCGCTGGGGCGGCGCGATGGCGGTGGCGGGATCGGGCGGGCGGAGACCTTGGCCAATGCGCGGGCCATCGTGGATGCGACGGACCTGCCGGTTTCCGCCGACCTCGAGAACGGCTTTGGGGATGACCCAGAGGCCTGCGCCGAGGCCATCCGCGCCGCCTCCGCCGTAGGCCTGGCTGGCGGGTCGATCGAGGATGCGAGCGGCGATCCCGCCCACCCGATCTATGATTTCGCGCGATCCGTGGAACGGGTCGCCGCAGCCGTGGAAGCGGTGCGCGCTCTGCCTGTCCCGTTCGTGCTGACGGCGCGGGTTGAGAACTTTCTCCACGGCCGACCCGACCTCGAGGACACGATCCGCCGGCTCCAGGCGTTCGAGAAGGCCGGGGCAGAGGTGCTGTATGCGCCGGGCCTCACCAGGCTCGATCAGATCCGCACCGTCTGCAGCAGCGTTTCGAGGCCAGTGAATGTCGTGATGGGGCTGGTCGGCGGCGCCTTCTCGGTGCAACAATTGGCCGAAGCGGGCGTGAAGCGGATCAGCCTCGGCTCCTCCCTGGCGCGGGCGGCCCTCGGGGCGCTCACGCGGGCGGCGCGGGAAATCAGCGAGAACGGGACGTTTTCGTTCGCGGCGGAGGCGATTCCCTTTGCAGAAATCGAGCGTCAGATGCGCCCAAAGAGCGCATAGCCAGCGGACCAAAAGCCCTTCATATTTTGTGAACGGCCGACGGTGACAATGGTCCGGGACAGGCCGCCGGGCGGGATTTCAGCAGAGATGGATTTCGAGCAGTTTTTTTGCGACCGTTTGGGCGATCTCAAAGCCGAAGGGCGCTACCGTGTGTTCGCCGACCTGGAGCGCCAGGCCGGACGCTATCCGCGCGCTTTGTGGCGCGAGCGGCCGGATGCAGCACCCCGCGAAGTCACCATCTGGTGCTCCAACGACTATCTGGGCCTCGGCCAGCATGCCGACGTGATCGCGGCGATGCAGGCCGCGATCGCCGGCCAGGGCGCCGGCGCGGGCGGCACGCGCAACATCGCCGGCACCACCCACGGCCACGTCCTGCTGGAACGCGAGCTGGCCCGCTGGCACGGCAAGGAGGCGGCCCTGCTCTTCACCTCAGGCTTCGTCTCCAACGAGGCGAGCCTCGGTGCGCTGGCGCGGCATCTGCCGGACGCCATCGTCTATTCCGACGCACACAATCATGCCTCGATGATCGCCGGCATCCGCAACAGCCGCGCCGAATATCATATCTTCCGCCACAATGATGCGGCACATCTGCGCGCGCTGATGGCGGCGCATGACCGCAAGCGTCCGAAGATCGTTGCGTTCGAATCGATCTATTCCATGGACGGCGACATCGCGCCGATCGCGGCCCTATGCGACGTCGCACAGGAATTCGGCGCCCTCACCTATCTCGACGAAGTGCACGCGGTCGGCATGTATGGCGCAAGCGGCGCCGGCATCGCGGAACGCGACCGCCTCGCTCACCGCATCGATGTGATCGAAGGCACCTTTGCCAAGGCGTTCGGCCTGATCGGCGGCTACATCGCCGGCTCCGCCGCTTTGGTCGATTTCGTGCGCTCCTACGCGCCAGGCTTCATCTTCACGACGTCGCTGCCGCCCGCCATCGTCTCCGGCGTGCGCGCCAGCCTGGCGGTCATCCGCAATGCCGGTGACCTGCGCCTGCGGCACCAGGAGCGTGCGGCCACATTGAAGGCGCGTCTGCGCGCGCTCGGCCTGCCGGTAATGGCGAATGACAGCCATATCGTGCCGGTGAAGGTGGGCGACCCCGGTGCCTGCAAGGCGATCAGCGACCGCCTGCTGCGCGTGCATGGCCATTATGCGCAGCCGATCAATTACCCGACTGTCCCGAAGGGCACCGAGCGCCTGCGCTTCACGCCCTCGCCACTGCACGAAGATGCGATGATCGAGAGCCTGGTTCGTGCGCTCGATGCCTGCTGGCGCGAGCTGTCGCTCCCAGTCGCGGTGTAAACCATATCCCTACCAAAGAAGTGAAGACGAAGAGGTCTCGCGAAGGCGGCGCGCCGCGTCACTCCCCGCGCCTGCGCGGCCTGCGATCGGCGGTGTCGAGGCTGTCGAGGAGATAGTCCGCGAGGCGCTGGCCGACGCCATTCGCGCTGTCGGGGTGGCGATAGAGGCCGACGCTGACGGTCCCGAGATCGGGCCAGGGCTTGCGCCGTTCGACCACCAGTTGCGCCGGCGCTGTGCTTTCCGCGAAGGCGGAGACGCCAAGACCGGATTGGACCGCGGCGGTGATGCTGGTGAAGGAGGGACTGGTCATGGCGATTCGCCAGTTCATCCCTTCCTCCGCCAGCCGCTTCAGCATGCGCGCGCGATAGACGCAGCCTTCGGGATAGCAGATGAGCGGCAGCGGCTTGTCGGCGCTCGGCTTGATCTCCGGCGCGGCGATCCAGACCAGGCGCTCGCTCCAGGTCTTGACGGCGTGGTCGCTGACCCGCTCGGTCGTCATCGCGACCACCAGGTCGAACTGCCCGGTCCGCAATCCTTCCAGCAGCGTGACGCTGAGCTCCGATTGTAGATCGAGGATGATTCCCGGCTCGACCGCTGCGAAACGGCTAAGGGCCGTCGGCAGCATCGCCACCGAGAAGTCGTTGGGAATTCCGACGCGCAGCACGACCCCTTGGCGCCCATCGTCGAATCGGCCGAGCAGCTCATCGTTGAGCCGCAGCATGCGGCGTGCATAGCCGAGCACAGTCTGGCCGGGCTCGGTCGCGCGTGCGGGACGCGCGCGTTCCACCAGGGTCTCGCCGAACAAGGTCTCCAGCCGCTTCACCTGCAGGCTGACCGCGGGCTGCGTGCATCCCAATTGCTCCGCAGCGCTGGCGAAGCTTCCGGTCTCCACCACCGCCTGGAATGTACGCAGCAGATCAAGGTCAACGTGGCGCACGAAGACGTCCATATCAGTCAGA
>DASRRI010000127.1:0-86155 GCA_035695765.1 Dongiaceae bacterium | reverse complement strand
TTCTTGCGGTTGTACGCGAGCTCTTTCTCGTTCAGCGCGAAGCCGACATAGATGCGGTAGTAATCGCCGTTCTCGCCCTGCTTCAGGGGGATGCGGGGCTGGAGCTCTTCGACGGTGATGGCCTGGGTGGCGTTGTTCTCGAACGGGATCTCGGTGTCGAAGACCTGGCGGGTCAGAGGCTGGCCGGCGGGTCCGGTGATGGCCATGAAATAGTTGAACTTGGCGGCGCCTTCGCGATCCTTAGGCCCACGCTGTGCCAGAAATTTCACGCGGATGTCATAGACGATCGCGCGCTTGCCGGAATCATCTTCCTGATAGACGCAGTTCGCCGCAGGCAGGATTTCGTCGACCTTCGCCTCGAACAGGGTATCGGAGAGATCCTGGCTGTCGCCCTGGAACTTGGTCATGTAGCCAAGCTCCCGCACCGGCGCGACCACTGGGCACGGATAGGCCGCCGTATCCTTCTCGCTGGCGCAGGACGCTGTTATCAGCAAAGCCAGTGCGCCGGCCAGGATGCCGGTGGCGCGCCGCGCGCGGCCGGTATTGGTGATTGGGTAATGCATCATAGGGTCCGTTGCTGGAAAAATCGGGCCTGTGTCATGGCAGCTTGGAATGGGTGCCGTCGCAGAACGGCTTGCCGCCGGAATGCTTGCAGCCACAGAAGAACACCGTCTTGGTTTCAGTCGCGTCATATTGGATGGGAGAGAATTCGCTGCCCTTGTGCGAGCCGTCGCAGAATGGCTGGTTCTTGCTGCGGCCGCAGGCGCACCACCAATAGCTCTTGCCCTGGGTCACGTCGAAGCGGAAAGGCGACCGTTGCGCGATCGTGGGTTCAGTCATTGAAAATCCCCAAAGACGGCGCAATTCGGCTGCGCCGTTGCTATAGGACAAAGTCTAGCGGAAGGCCCCGCGCCGGCACAAGGCGGATGCGCGGCCCTGCCTCTTCCCATGCGGAAATGGCGGTTGCCGGAGGCATGGAAAAGAGTCTAAGTGAGCGGCGGAAACGGACTGGAAACACATGCCTAAACATGCCCTGACCCTGCTGCTGGCGGCACCGCGCGGTTTCTGCGCGGGGGTCGACCGTGCCATCCAGATCGTGGAACGCGCCCTGGAGCGCTACGGCGCGCCGGTCTATGTCCGGCACGAGATTGTCCACAACCGGCACGTGGTCGAGGAGCTGGAGCGCAAGGGTGCGGTGTTCGTCGAGGACCTCGAAGAGATTCCCGGCAAGTTCCCCGTGGTGTTTTCCGCCCATGGCGTTCCCAAATCGGTCCCGCAGGATGCTGAGAAGCGCAATCTCCTCTATCTCGACGCCACCTGCCCTCTGGTCAGCAAGGTGCACCGCGAGGCCGAGGTGCATTTCGCGGCTGGCCGCCACATCATCCTCATAGGACATGCCGGGCACCCGGAGGTGATCGGAACCATCGGGCAATTGCCGGCGGGCGCGGTGACGCTGGTCGAGACTTCCGACGATGCCGAGGAGGTCGCTCCGCCCAGCGGGTCAAGCCTGGGTGACAGGCTCGCCTATATCACGCAGACCACCCTTTCGATCGACGACACGATCGGCATCATCGAGGTGCTGCGCCGCCGCTTCCCCAAGATCCACGGGCCGCGCCGGGAAGACATCTGCTATGCCACCACCAACCGCCAGGCTGCGGTCAAGGTAATCGCGCCCAAGTCCGACCTGCTGCTGGTGATCGGCGCGCCAAATTCCTCCAACTCGCAGCGCCTGGTCGAAGTGGCGCGGGTCGCCGGCTGCCCACACGCCTATCTGGTCCAGCGCGCGGCGGAGATCGACTGGCGCTGGTTCGACGAGGTGAAGACCGTCGGCATCACAGCCGGTGCCTCGGCGCCCGAGGTTCTGGTGCAGGAAGTGATCGCCGCGATCCGCCAGCGCTATCTGACGCAGATCGACGAAATCTCCGTCACCGAAGAGACCACCCACTTCAAGCTCCCCCGCGCCCTGACCGCGTGATGATGGCCGCCTGATGGCTGTCTATACCGAAGTCCCCGACAACGAGCTGCGCGCCTTCGTCGAGCAGTACGAGATCGGCGAGGTGATGGCTTGTAAGGGCATCGCCGAGGGCGTGGAGAACAGCAACTATCTGCTGCACACCACGCAGGGCAGCTACATCCTGACGCTCTATGAGAAGCGTGTGAAGCGCGATGATCTGCCGTTCTTCCTCGGCCTCATGCAGCATCTGGCAGCGAAGGGATTGAATTGCCCGACGCCGCTCAACGGCAAGGACGGCAGCGCCTTGCGCGAATTGTGCGGCCGCCCCGCCGCGATCTGCACGTTCCTGGAAGGCATGTGGCCGCGCCGCCCGACCGAGCGTCATTGCCAGCTGCTGGGCGCCGCGTTGGCGGACCTGCATGTGAAGGGCCGCGACTTCGCGCTGCAGCGGCCGAACAATCTGTCGCTCGCGGGCTGGCGCGAGCTTGCAGAGAAAACCAAAGCGCGCGCCGATGAGGTCGAAGCCGGGCTCGGCGCACTGATCGCGGATGAGCTGCATTACTTGGAACAGCATTGGCCGGAAAAACTGGAGATCGGCGTTATCCACGCCGACCTCTTTCCGGACAATGTGTTTTTCCTGGGCGACAAGCTGTCCGGCCTGATCGACTTCTATTTCGCTTGCACCGATTTCCTCGCCTACGATCTTGCAGTCTGCATCAATGCCTGGTGCTTCGAGATTGATGGCTCCTTCAATGTCACCAAGGCGCAGAAGATGGTGCGGTCCTATGATTCACACCGCAAGATTCCGGCGGCGGAGATCGCGGCGCTGCCGATCTTGGCGCGCGGGTCCGCGCTGCGGTTCCTGCTGACGCGGCTCTATGACTGGCTCAACCATCCACCCGGCGCCTTCGTGCAACCGAAGGATCCGCTGGAATATCGCCGCAAGCTTTCCTTTCACCGGCAGTGCAAGTCGGCCTCGGCCTACGGCATCTGATGAGCGCGCAGGCGGAAAACTCCAAGAAGAAGATCGTCGAGATTTTCACCGACGGTGCCTGCAGCGGCAATCCCGGGCCGGGCGGCTGGGGCGCCATCCTGCGCTATGGCGATGTCGAGAAGGAAATGAGCGGTGGCGAACCTGCGACCACCAACAACCGCATGGAGATGATGGCTGCGATCATGGCGATCGAAGCCGTGAAGCGGCCGTGCGAGATTCACCTCCACACCGACAGCGAATATTTGCGCAACGGCATTACCACCTGGATCCACAGCTGGAAGGCCCGCAACTGGCGCACCGCCGACAAGAAGCCGGTGAAGAACGTCGACCTCTGGCAAAGGCTCGAGGCCGCGATCGAGACCCATGACGTGCACTGGCACTGGGTCAAGGGCCATTCCGGCCATATCGAGAACGAACGCGCCGACGAGTTGGCGAGACTCGCGATCCGGCAGATGCGGGATGCGAGTATCCTGTGACGCTCCACCTTCCCTCTTGAGAGTAGAGCTTTCGCTAGATTGCGCTATCCGCGCTCCAACAATGCACGGCGCAGAACCAAGATCGATAGCTCAGGCTTACAAATCCGTAAGTTGCTTTGCTACGCCGGAGGCGCGAGAATCCCGGTAATCCGATCCGGCGCGAAATCAGTGGAAGTCCCACGGAGGGGCGCCCTGCCACGAGTCTGATGGCCTTCCTGGCGAATGAACTTGGAGTCGTACGCAAGACGACCGGCCTCGCCTCATCCCTTCGTGGAAGCAGCCACCTGAGCTTGCATCGACCTCGATCTGCACAAGGGAATGTCCGTTCACCAGCACGGACGAAGGGAGGGAGATCATGTTCCGACACAACGCAAATTCATACGAGCTACAAGAGCAATCCTGCAATCGGCCCTTTGGATCGTCCTTGCGGCTTTCCGTCGTGCCGATGGCGGCTGGCCTAATCGTCTGCGCCATCGCGCAGGATACGCCCGCCAAGGCTGCGGTCGCGCCTGAGACATTCGAGTTTGCTAACATCCACTTCGAGACGAACGCCTCGGCATGCGACATGGGCATTCAGATCCTCTTCGATACCGAGGGTGTCACCGAGGGCTCGGTCGAAGATCCAAATAAGCAACTCGTCTACAGTTTTCAGACGACATTGGGCATGGAGGAAACTCACGACCAAACCGAAGGCTTCCAGGAGCGAGTCGAGCCGCCAATTATCGACCTGGAGAATGCGCTTGGTTGCGAGCCTTCCCCTGACGCGATCTCATTGGATCAACTCTTAACCGCTTGGCCCGCTGGAACTTACAAATTCGAGGGCACGAGCAGCGGAGTACAATTCGAAGGCAAAGCGAAGCTCACGCACAAGATTCCGGCCGGCCCGGTGATCAGGGCGCCGGCAGACGGAGCTGTGGTTCCGCACGACAGGGCGCTCGTCATCAAGTGGAACAAGGTTACGGGTCCGCTCCTCCCAAATCTCGGTCCCGTGCAGATCGTGGGCTACCATGTTGTCGTGGCGGATACCGGCGCACCAGCATTGCCGGGAGCGCCGCCGGCTCAGCTTGACGGCGACGTTTCGCAGAACGAAACAAGTTTCACGGTGCCGAAACAGTACCTCGAGCCAAACAAGAAGTACGAGTTCGAGGTCCTGGCAACCGAGAGGGGTAACAACCAGACCATCACGGAGGGAGGAATTTTCTGTACGGCGCCGATCACTGTTGCAGATTGCCAATAAGCGAGCCGCTCGCAACTAAGGCATCCGAAGACCTGCGAGGCCGTCGACGAAGTGCGATGGCCTCGATTTCAAAAGAGCGTCCCGGCACCGAATGTCATGCCGCCGCGATGACCTCGATCTCCACCAGCCAGTCGCTGGAAAGCGTCTGCGCCACGATGCCGATGGTGGGAATCACGCGGCCGTTCAGCACTTTTACGCGCGCCTTGGCGTTCTCCTCGGCATAGGCGGGATCGCGCAGGTAGCTGGTCAGCCGCACGATATTGTCGACGCTCATGTCCGCGCTGGCGAGTATAACGCGGATGTTGGACCAGATGAGGTCGAGCTGTTCCCCCAGAGTCTTGCCGGCGATACCGCGCTCATCCAGGCCCATGGTGCCGGCGACGTAGAGAAAGCGCGTCGGATCCTGCACTTCCATCGCATGGACATAGTCGCCCGTCGCCGGATAAATGCCCTTCGTCGGATTGCGGACGATCATTTTCACTTTTGTGATTCCCGTACATGAAGAATCGGCGGCCTCGCGGCCGCCGACCTGTTTGCGCGGCTGCTGAAAGCTACAGCGCCTTCATCATCGCTTCGGCGCTGGAGACCTCGAACGCGCCGGGCGCCTCGACGTTCAGTGCCTTGACGACGCCATTGTCGATCACCATCGCGTAGCGGCTGGCGCGGGTGCCCATGCCGTAGCCGGTGCCGTCCATGGTGAGGCCGACCGCCTTGGAGAATTCCGCATTGCCGTCGGCCAGCATCATCACCTTCTCGCCGACATTCTGCGCCTTGCCCCAGGCGTCCATCACGAACGCATCATTGACGGACAGGCATGCGATCTGATCGACGCCCTTGCCCTTGATAGCCTCGGCATGCTGCACGAAACCCGGCAGATGCTTGGCCGAGCAGGTTGGCGTGAATGCGCCTGGCAGGGCGAACAGCACGACCTTCTTGCCCTTGAAGAGCTCGTCGGTCTTCACCGTCTGCATGCCGTCCTTGTCCATATACTTCAAGGAAACTGAGGGGATCTTGTCCCCGACCTTGATGCTCATTTTCTTGTCCTTTCCACGTCTCCCGGTGAATGTGCGGAGGAGAGGATAGGCTCCGGCGCAGAAGCTCTCAAGCGGGATAAGACGACATTCTTTATGCGGGAATTGGTCCGCCGGATCAGCGCTTTGCAGCCCGGTCCAGCGCCGCCGTCACGTCCTTGTCCGTCAGCAGTTCGGGCAGCACGATGCCAGCCGGCGCGCCCGGTCCATAGACGATGTTGAACGGGATGCCATAGCGCCCGTGCCGGCCGAGGAAGTCCGAGATCTTGGGATCCGGATTGGTCCAATCGGCCTTCATGGCGACGACGTTGTCTTGCGTAAGGCGGCCGGCAACGGGCTCCTGATCGATCACCAGCTTCTTGTTGGCCTGGCAGGTCAGGCACCAATCGGCGGTGACGTCGACGAAGACCACCTTGCCTTGCGTGACATCATCTGCAATCGCGCCTTCATCGAAAGCGACCCAGTGCGTGTCGCCGCCAGTCAACGCGCTCGCATTCAAGAGGCCGGTCTGCAGGCCGATGATGGACATGAGCCAGATCGCGGTGCCTATCATGGTCAATCCCAGCACGCCCTTGAGCCAGCGCATCCACCGGCCCGGGCGCGGCAGCAATCCCACCAGTTCCGGCGCGGCAGCAACGGCGAGATACGGCAATGCGAGCCCAGCTCCCAGCGCAAGGAAAATGGCGAGGATCTCCAGCGGACCGCGCGCCAGTGCAAAGCCGACGGCAGTGCCGACGAAAGGCGCGGAGCACGGCGTCGCGAGCGCGGTCGCCAGCACGCCGGTGAAAAAGGACCTGGCGTGATCGTTGTTGACGCGCGCATCGCTCGCGACCGCAGCGCGGCCGACAAAAGCGGGCATCGGGATCTGGAACAGGCCCCAGATATTCGCCGCGAACAGCAGGCACACGATCGCCATCAGCGCGAGGAAGGCCGGCTGCTGGAACTGGATTCCCCAACCGACGCTGGCGCCCGCCGATTTGACGGCAACCAATCCGCCCGCCAGCACCAGGAACGAAGCGACGATGCCGGACGCGGTCGCCAGGAACGCGCTTCGCAGATACGCGCGCTCGCGGCCCGACACATCGAGCACGCCGGTCAGCTTCAGAAGCAGCACCGGCAGCACGCACGGCATGACATTGAGGATGAGCCCGCCCAGCAAAGCGACGGCCAGGATCGGCAGGATCGAGGCCCAGGACGCAAGCGATGGCGCCGCAACAATCGCGACGGGGCGCGCCTTCATCTCCATGCCGCGCTCGCCGTCGAACAGGGTCAGGGTCAGATCACTTGCAGCAATTTCCGGGCCGCTGCTGATCCGCTCCACCGGCACGAACAGACGCGATTCGTGACGATCGGACGACAGCTCCACCTTGGGCGGACCGAAATAGAAATGCGGCGCGCCCTCGACGATCACGTCCGGGGCATTCAGCACTTCGCTCGCGCTCTTCACATCGATGACAAGCTGGTTCTGCTGGTCGATCGCGACCTGATCCACCGTCCATCCGAGCCGCTCTCCGCCGATCGGCACCAGCGAGCTGAAGCGGTTGACCAAAGGCGCGAACGAGCTTGGCGTTGCGGCGCTGCTCGGCAGATCGAGAGCCAGCGTGCTTTCCTGCGGCACGCAGATGGTTTCGCACACCAGATAGCGGATCTTCGCCTTGAGCGTGACCGGCGCGCCGGGATGCTCCGGCGTCACCATCAGCGGGAATGCAATCTCGCTGCCATAGCCGAAGGTCTGAAGCCCGAACAGCTGGAAGCGATGCGGTACGGGCCACATCAGTTGCGCGGCCGCAACATTGGTCGATCCAGTGACGTCGACTTGCGGCGGATAGCCGGCATCGCCTGGCGATCGCCAATATGTCTTCCAACCCGGCTGCAGGACGATGTGCAGTGCCATGGGAATCGCCGCGAGATCGCCGGTGCCATTGACCGCCGAGATGAGCTGAGCGGTCGATTGTGGCGAGCGGAACAATTGGCTGGCGGGGTCGTTATCTGCATGGACACGCGACACCGCGCCGACGGCTGCGAGCACGCAGAAAACCGCCAGCCGGACCCCGCAGCCTATTGATTTGCGATGATTCATCATTTGCCAACCAACTATGAGGATAATACGTTGAGCTGAGACCGGCATCAGTCACAAAATCGTGCTGGTGGCGACCTTGCTGGCGGATCAAACGAACCTGACGTGAGAGCCATGGGCAAGAGTCTGATTCATCAGGGTTTCATCACCGGGCAATTGCTGGTGGCGATGCCCTCCATGCGAGACCCGCGCTTCACCCGCACCGTGATTTACATGTGCGCGCATACCACCGATGGCGCGATGGGACTCGTGATCAACCGCCTGGTCGGTTCTCTCTCCTTCCCGGATTTGCTGCAGCAGCTGGGCATTCCGACCAGCCCCGCCAGCGAGCATATCCGCATCAGGAACGGCGGCCCGGTCGAGACTGGCCGCGGCTTTGTCCTGCACAGCGCGGACTATCACGACGATGCCACGCTCAATGTCGGCGACACGGTAGGCCTGACCGCGACGCTCGACATCCTGCGTGACATCGCCTCCGGCCAGGGCCCGAAGCGCAGCCTGCTCGCCCTCGGTTATGCCGGCTGGGGTCCCGGCCAGCTCGACTCGGAGATCCAGGCTAATTCCTGGCTATGCGTGCCGGCTGATGAAGAGCTGATCTTCGATGACAAGCTGACCGACAAGTGGGAACGCAGCATCGAGAAGATCGGCATCGATTTCCGCCTGCTGTCCGGCCAAGTCGGGAACGCCTAACACCGCGACCTTTCGACGCACGCCCTGCGCGCTGCATTCAACGGCCGCCCGTCGCAATCTCACCTGTGAACGGATTCCACCCGACCGCGGCCAGCGCGGCCCAGGCCGTCGGGGCCAGATGCGGCAAGCGGTAATAGTAGAAATCATCGATCGTGCTGGCTGGCGACAAGGCAAGGCCCGTCGTCAATCGTATCCGGCTCGACGCCCAGATGAAGCCACCGGGGCTGAACTGGCCATTGATCTCCGCCAGCAGGCGGTCGGCATCTTGCGTCCGTCCCACCGCTCGATAGGCCAGGGCGGCCTGCGCCGTTCCCTCCCACCAGATACCATCGCGATCGTCATTGAAATCGAACCCGCCGGAAATTCCATGGGATCGTTCGGCATAGCGGATCGATGCAGCCCACGCCTCGGGCGCATCTCTCAGCAACAGCGGCCAGAGCTGAGCATCGAGACCGGAATTGACGCGGTTGGGTGTGACGCCATCGGGCGTGGTGCCAATCCAGAAATGACCGCTGGCCTGATCCCATTGCGCGGCGACGAAGGCGCGCGCCGTCTGCGCGTCCGCCTGCCACTCCTTGTGGGGTTCCAGGCGTGACAGCCAGTCGAAGACCGCCGCCAAGTCCGTGTTGTGCTCTGTCGATTTCCAAGTGAGCCGCTGTGACGCGTCGTCGTAGCCGTAGATGCCGCCGTTGAAGCCGGCCGGCTGACGCGGATCGAGCGCGGTAGCCGCAACCCAACGCGCCAGCCTGGCAGCCGCCGCGCGATAGCGATCGTCCTGCGCGTCCCCCGCGACCGTCAGCAGGGCGAGCGCCGCCCAGGCAACATTGCCGGTGGCCGAACCCACCTGATAGGAATCCTCGACCCAGCGGCCGTCCTGATCGCTCCACCATCCCATCGGCGGAACCGGCCTCTCCTTGACCGGGCCTGGACGATAGGCGTTGCGTATTCGCCCCGTCGCTCCGCTGCGGTCGCCTTCGCTGGCGGCCAGGAGCGCATCAGCGATGCGCAGGGCCGCGTCGCGGTGACCGCATGCCACGAGAGCAATGACTGCGAGTGCGTTGTCGTAGGTGTAGGCGCCATGCAGCGTCGGCTCGCTTTCAGCGCCGGTCGAAGCGTCGTAGCTCTGGAGAAATACTGGCCCGGTGCCGGGGATCGCATTCACGCGTCCAAGCAGCGATCCGCAGGCGCGTATCGCGACCTGCTGGGCCGGCAGAGTCTCCGCAGCCACAACCGAACCCGCCTGCAGGCCGAGCGAACAGAAAAGTGCAGAGAGAATGAGCCGAACTTTCAAGCTCATGACCGACATGAACTCCAACGGCGCGAAGATGTTGCTCGCTACGCCCTGCGATCCACCAGACGCGGCTTGGGTGCAGCCTCGCCGAGCATGCCGCGCGAGGCCATCAGGTCGTCGACCTGCAGTTCGTGCAGCACGTGGTCGCGCCAGGCGCCGTTGATGCGCAGATACTGGCGCGCGAGGCCGACGGTGCGGAAGCCGAACTTGGCAAGCAAGGCGAGGCTTGGCTGGTTCTCCGGGATGCAGGCGGCTTCGATGCGGTGCAGGCCGAACTCCTGGAACGACGCCGGCAGCAGCAGGCGCAATGCCGCCGACATCAGGCCCTTATTGGCATAGGGCTCGCCCATCCAATAGCCGAGGCTGGCATATTGCGCGGCGCGCCTGCGCACGCCGGTCAGGTTGACGCCGCCGACCAGAGTCCCGTCGCCGCACTGGAAGATGTGGAAGCCGTAGCCGCGATCGTCGCGCCAGTCGCGCACCGTCAGGCGCACGCGCTTGCGGTACGCGGCTCTGGTCAGCATATCGCTTTCCCACACCGGCTCCCACGGTTCGAGGAACGCACGGCTCTGCTCGCGCAGCGCCTGCCAGGCGCGGTAGTCGGAGAAGCGCGGCGGCCGCAGGCGTATCTTCGCATCCGCGAGCTCCGGCGGCAGCGGCACATAGCTTGGCCCGAGATCGAACATCGACAAGTCAGGAAAGCCGGCGCTTCAACGCCTCATACTCCATCACCTCGCCGATCGGACCCAAGGCCGTCAGCGTGGGCGTGGAAGAGGTGAGGCGCCGCGCCAAGCGGTCGAGATCGTCGATCGTGACGGCGTCGATGCGCGCGACCGCCTCGGCGGGCGGGATCGGCCTTCCATAGATCAGCAGCTGGCTGGCCAGCTGCTCGCACCGCGCACTCGGCTTCTCGCGCGCCATCAGGGTGGCGGCGCGCAGCTGCGCGGCGGCGCGCTTCACTTCCGGCTCGCTCATGTCGCCGGGCAGCTTGGCCAGCTCGTCGCACATCACCGGCAGCAGCTCTGCCACCTCTTTCTCTCCCGTGCCGGCATAGATGCCGAAAATGCCACCGTCGGAAAAGGAGCTGCCGAAGGAATGGATCGAGTAAACGAGGCCGCGCTTTTCGCGGATCTCCTGGAACAGGCGCGAGGACATGCCGCCGCCCAGCAGCTGGGAGAGAACGGCGGCGACGTAGTAGTCAGGATCAGTGTAGGTGACGCCGGGAAAGCCGATGACCAGGTGGACCTGCTCCAGCTCACGCGCAAAGCGGCCCTCGCCGCCTTTGTAACGCGCGCTCTCCGAACTGGGCACCGCACCGTTTGGCAAGCCAGCAAACAACTTCGCTGCCATGTCGACCAGCGCGTCATGATCGATCCGGCCCGACGCCGCCAATACCATCTGCCCTGCGCGATAGCGGCTCGCCATATAGCCGGCGACGACGTCACGCGGCAGATCGCGCACGATCTCCACACGGCCGAGGACAGGCCGGCCCATCGCCTGATCCGGGAAGGCGATCTCCTGGAAATGGTCGAAGATGATGTCGTCGGGCGTGTCTTCGGCCTGGCCGATCTCCTGCAGCACCACGGCGCGCTCGCGCGTCAGCTCGTCGGCATCGAAGGTCGAGTTCTGCAGGATATCGGCGAGGATATCGACCACCAGCGGCGTGTCCTCCGCCAGCACCTTGGCATAGTAGGCGGTCTGCTCGCGCCCGGTATAGGCGTTGAGGAAGCCGCCGACATCCTCGATCTCCACCACGATGTCGCGGGCGCTGCGCCGCCTGGTGCCCTTGAAGGCCATATGCTCCAGGAGGTGTGCGACGCCGTTATGTTCGGCTGGCTCGTTGCGCGTACCAACGCCGGTCCACACGCCGAGCGACGTGGTCTCGACCGAATCCATCCGGTCGGTCGCCACCCGGAATCCGTTGGGGAGCGTCGTGACGCGGACAGTGTCCGCCGCGGAGATTTTCATTCAACCGTTCCGATCGTTGCGCCGGTGCGACAGGACGTAATCCTGCACCGCGCGGAGCGTATTGGGCAAGCCGGCCATCCGCTCCGCCCGCTGATGCAGATCGGCCAGGAATTCGGGCAATTTGGGGCGAATCCCAGTGGCCTGCTCGACCGCATCGGGGAACTTGGCGGGATGGGCGGTGCCCAGGGCGACGATGGGCGTCTCCCGATCGGTCCGGCAGGCCACGGCGGCGTGGATGCCGATGGCGCTATGCGGGTCGATCAGCTCGCCGGTCGCTTGGTGGAGCTCGCCCATCGCGCGCAACGTGCCGGGATCATCGAGCGTGGCGGCATGGAAGATACCTTGCACGCGGCCCCAGCTTTCCTTGGGCGCGGCGAACTGACCGCTCTGGCGGAACGCCGTCATCGCGTCTGCCAGCCGCTTGCCGTCGCGGTCATAGAGATCGAACAGCAGCCGCTCGAGGTTGGAGGAGACCTGGATATCCATGCTGGGCGAGAGGCTCGGCTCGACGCCGGTGATCTCCATGCGGCCGGTCTTGAAGAACCGCGCCAGGATGTCGTTGCGGTTGGCGCCGACGATCAGGGGCGCGAGGTCGAAGCCCATCTGGCGCGCGACATAGCCGGCGAAGATGTTGCCGAAATTGCCGCTCGGCACCGAGAAGCCGACGCGCCGCTCGGGCGCGCCGAGCGCCACCGCGGCGCTGGCGTAATAGACCACCTGCGCCATCACGCGCGCCCAGTTGATCGAGTTCACCGCGGACATGTTGATGGTGTCGCGGAAGGCGTGGTCGTTGAACATCGCCTTCACCAGGTCCTGGCAATCGTCGAACGAGCCATCGACGGCGATGTTGAAGACGTTGGCGGAATCGATGGTCGTCATCTGCCGGCGCTGCACCTCCGACACGCGGCCTTTCGGGTGCAGCATGAAGATGTCTATGCCAGCGCGGTCGCGGCAGGCTTCGAGCGCGGCGGATCCGGTGTCGCCCGAGGTTGCGCCGATGATGGTGACGCGCTCGCCGCGCCTGGTGAGGACGTGATCATAGAGCCGGCCGACCAGCTGCAAAGCGACGTCCTTGAAGGCGAGCGTTGGCCCGTGGAACAGCTCCATCAGCCAGAGATTGTCGTCGAGCTGCTTCAGCGGCACGACCGCCTGATGGCGGAATGCGCCGTAGGCGGCATCGATCATCGCTTTGAGGTCGGTATCCGCGATCTCGCCACCCACGAAGGGCTGCATGATCCGGAAGGCAGTCTCCTCATAGCTGAGGCCGCGCAGCCGGCGGATCTCATCGGACGTCAAGCGCGGCCAGGATTCGGGCACATAGAGCCCGCCATCCCGCGCGAGGCCCGCCAACAGGACATCTGTAAAACCAAGCGCCGGAGCGGCGCCGCGGGTCGAGATATAGCGCAAACTCAAGTTCCTCAGCCGGAAATCAGGGCAGACCTTAGTCGCTGTAGCTTTGCTGCAAGGCGCGCGGGGAACCAGTGATTTTTCGGCATACTTCCCCTTCCGCCCTTGCTAACTCCGCCGTCGCCTCAGCCCAGATACCGCCGCTCCAGATGCCTCTTGAACACCGCGACGTCGAGCGGCCGGCCGGTGGCGTGGGTGACAATCTCGGCCGTGGTAAGGCTGGAGCCGAGGCCGTGGACGTTGGCTTTGAGCCAGTCCTGCAGCGTGGCGAATTTCCCCTGTTCGATCTCCGCCGGGATTTCCGGATGGGCCTTGCAGGCAGCATCGAACAGTTGCGCGGCGGTCATGGCGCCGAGGCTGTAGCACGGGAAATAGCCGAAGGCGCCATCGTACCAGTGCACATCCTGCAAGCAGCCTTCGCGGTCCGACGGCACGTCGAGACCCAGCAGCTTCTTGAATTCCGCGTTCCAGACGCTTGGCACGTCCGCGAGCTGCAGCTCGTCGCGGAAGAGCGCCTTCTCGATCCCGTAGCGCAGGATGACGTGGGCGGGATAGGTGACCTCGTCCGCATCGACCCGGATGAAACCCGGCTGCACGCGGCTATAGAGCCGCTGCAGGTTCTCCGGCGACAAGGCGTCGTCGTTGCCGGGGAACGTCTCGCGCAGCAGGCTCGACAGATGTCGGCAGAATTGCGCGCTCCGTCCCGCCTGCATCTCCATCAGCAACGACTGGCTTTCGTGGACCGTCATGCCGCGCGCCTGGCCGACCGGCTGCAGCCGCCATTCTGCAGGCAGGTTGCGCTCATAGAGCGCGTGGCCGGTTTCGTGGATCACGCCCATCAAGGCCTGGACGAACTGGTCTTCGCTGTAGCGCGTGGTGATACGCACGTCGTCCGGCACGCCGCCGCAGAACGGGTGGTGGCTTTCGTCCAGTCGCCCGTGTCTGAAATCGAAGCCGAGCCGCTCCATGACGCGCTTGGCAAGCTGCTTCTGCACCGCCTGCGGAAATGGACCCTTGGGTTCGACGGGCTTGCCCCGGCGGGCCTGATGCTCCAGCACACGCGGCAGGAACTCGGGCAGGAAGGCGCCGTAGTCGGCGAACACGCGGTCGATATCGGCTTCGCGCGCGCCGGGCTCATACTGGTCCATCAGCGCTTCATACGGCGTGCAGCCGAGCTTTTCCGCCTTGGCCGCCGCCGCCTGTCGCGTCAGGTTCAGGACTTCGGACAGCAGCGGATAGACCAGCGCGAAATCGTCCTTGGGCCGCGCCTCGCGCCACACCGCCTCGCAGGCGGTCGCCGCCTTGCTCATCGCTTCGACCAGGTCGGAGTCGAGCGCGGTCGCATGGGTGTGGTTGCGGCGCATCTCCGCAAGGTTGGCGCGCTGCCAGTCGGTGAGGCTGCGCGCCTCGCTTTCGGCCTGGTCCAGCAGATCGCCCGTCACCGGCTCGGTCAGGATCTCGTGGCAGACCACGCCAAGCGTCGCCAGCTGTTCCGAGCGCGCGGAGCGGCCGCCGTCCGGCATGACCGTCGACATGTCCCAATGCAGCATGCCGGCGGCTTCCTGCAGCGCCGACAGGCGGCGGAAGCGCTGTTCCAGCTTGGCATAAGCGCCCGTCGTGGCGCCGATCGGCTTGTTCATTGGTCTGCTCCGGGTTGGCGCCGCTCGCGCTCCAGCTTCACATGATAGAGCACATAGATCACGGCCAGGGCCGCTGCCAGCAAGCCCCAGGTAATGGCATATTGCAAATGGTCGTTGGGCAGCTCGATCCGGGTCTGCCCACCCACGGGGTATTTTCCTGGACTTTCCGCCGGCCCGGCATCGACATAAAGGTCGGTGCGGAGATCAGTTCTGCTTGCCGCCGCCATCGCCGGCAAATCGACAAAGAACCACATATGGTGCTGGGGCTCGTTATCGGGCTGCATCCAGGCCTTGCCATGCGGCAGGCGGACAATGCCCACCAGGCTCTGGACGCCAGCCAGCTGGCCCTCCGCGCGGCTCTCCGGCGCCTTGCGCTCGACCGGAACCCAGCCACGGTTGACGAGAACCGTGCCGCCGCCTGAAAGCGCAAAGGGCGTCAGGATCCAGTAACCCACATTGCCATTGAGCGAGCGAGCACCGAGATACAGTTCCTTGTCATGGCGGAACGCGCCTTCGAGCCGGACCCGGCGGTATTCCATCTCCGCGGGATTGGCGCCGGCAGGCGGGAGAGCGACCGGCTCGGCGGCCACGCGCGATTCACGCTCGGCGATCAGCCCCTCTTTCCAATAGAGCCGCTGCACCTGCCAGATGCAGAGGCCGATCATCACGATGACCGCGGGCACGGAAAAGAGGGTCGGCCACAAGGTCGGCCGGAAGCGAAGGTGGCTCAACATGCGGCTAGGTTCGGTGCTTGAATTGCAGGCCGATCATGACGCCCTTGGCCGGACGGAGCAGCCAGAGCGACAGCCCGATGACGACGATCGGCCAGAGGATGGCGTGCACCCAGATCGGCGGCTCGAACAAGGCCCAGACCAGGAACACCAATGGCACGGTGATGATCAGCACGATGAACATGACGAAGACGGCCGGCCCGTCGCCGCTGTCCATCGCGCCCAGTTCCAGGCCGCAGGACTCGCATTTGTCGACGACCTTCAGGTAGCCGGAAAACAATCTGCCGCGCCCGCAGCGCGGGCAGCGGCAGTTGAGACCCGCTGAAACCGGCGAGACGCTCATGGCCTCGCCGTTCCAGGAACATTTGGCGGGCGCTGTGTCACTCCGCCGGATGCGGCGCGCTCCCGCCGCCCCAGATGTAGACGAAGATGAACAGGAACAGCCACACCACGTCGACGAAGTGCCAGTACCAGGCAGCGGCTTCGAAGCCGAAATGATGCTGCGGCGTGAAGTGGCCCTTGAGCGAGCGGACCAGGCAGACGATCAGGAACGTGGTGCCGACGATCACATGGAAACCGTGGAACCCGGTCGCCATGAAGAAGGTCGAAGCAAACACCGTGTCGCTGAAGCCGTAGGGTGCGTGGGCATATTCGAACGCCTGGATGCAGGTGAACAGCAGGCCGAGCAGGACCGTAAAGGTCAGGCCCTGGATCAGGCCCTTGCGGTTGCCTTCGCGCAGCGCGTGGTGCGCCCAGGTGACGGTGCAACCCGAGGTCAGCAGGATCAGCGTGTTGAGCAGCGGCAGCGAGAACGGATCGAAGGTGATGATGCCCTGCGGCGGCCACACCTTGCCGATCGCTTCCTTGGGATCGATCGAGGCATCGAAGAAGGCCCAGAAGAAGGCCGCGAAGAACATCACCTCGGAGGCGATGAACAGCGACATGCCATAGCGCAGGCCGATCTGCACCACTGGCGTATGATGGCCCTGGAACTCGCCTTCCTTCACGACGTCGAGCCACCACCCAAAGAGCGTTCCGAGCAGCAGCACCGCGCCCGGCGCGACCCACCACAGGCCGTAACCGTGCATGAACTGCACCATGCCGAAGGTCAGCGCGATGGCTGCGATCGAGCCGAGCAAGGGCCATGGGCTGGGATCGACCAGGTGGTACGGATGGTTGGGCTTGTGGGCGCCTGCATGAGCGCCCGGGTGAGCGCCTGGGTGAGCATCCGAGTGGGTTGCACTCATCGTTGGTTCCTTCGTCTCGACTCTGCGGTCAGTTTAACGGGCTCGGCTGGCCCCTGCCAGCTTGGCCATCCTGTACCTGTCCCACCTTCTGCGCCGCATTCTTGCCGTCACTGTCGGCACGGAAGAAGGTGTAGGACAGGGTGATATCGTTGAGGTTCTTGAGCGCCGGATTCTTCAGCACCGCCGGATCAATGAAAAAGCTAACCGGCATCTCGACCCGCTGGCCAGGCTGCAAGGTCTGCTCGGTGAAGCAGAAGCACTCGATCTTGGTGAAATAGGCGCCGAACATGTCCGGCGACACGTTGAAGGTGGCGCGGCCGGTCACCGGCTTCGATTCCAGGTTCTCGGCGACGTAGTAGGCCAGCTTGTTCTCGCCCACCTTGAGCTCGAGACTGCGCTGCATCGGCTGGAACTTCCAGCCGAGTCCGCCCGCGACGTCGGCGGTGAAGGTGACGCGCACCACGCGATCGGAAATCTCGGTGGGCGCGACGGAGGCGCGCTGCGGCGTGCCCTCGAACCCGGTGACCTCGCAGAACAGGCGATAGAGCGGCACCGAAGCATAGGCGAGGCCGGTCATGCCGGCCGCAACGCCGACCAGGATCATGAGCAGGTTGAGATTGCGGCGCTGCTGCGCGGGAGATGCCACAATCAGCCCCCCTTCATCCGCACGATCGTCACGACATAGACGATCGTCACGAACGCGGCGAGCGCCAGCAAGATCGCCCAGTTGCGCGCGCGCTGTCGGCGGCGACGTTCTTCATCGGCGGGCGAGTGCTGCGCGTTCATGAGCCGAACACCGCCAGCAGGCCCGGCGCGCGGTCAAGCACCAGCGCCGCGAAATGGCCGAACAGGTAGACCAGCGAAAAGCCGAACATCGCCTTGGCCGCGCGATGGCCTTCGCGCTCCCGCAGGACAGCGATGGCGTGGCCGATGAAGGCTGCGTTGAGCCCGACCGCGACGGCGGCATAGATCCAGACGGCGACACCGAGCAGCGCCGGGACCAGTGCGATCGGCGCCAGCAGCAGCGCATAGGCCAGCATCTGGCGCTTGGTCGAGCGTTGGCCCGCGACCACCGGCATCATCGGGATACCCGCCTTGGCATAATCGCCTTCGCGGAACAGCGCGAGCGCCCAGAAATGCGGCGGCGTCCACATGAAGATCAGCAGGAAGAGGGAGAGCGAAGCGAGGCTGATGTCGCCGGTGACGGCCGCCCAGCCGATCATCGGCGGGAAGGCGCCGGCCGCGCCGCCGATCACGATGTTCTGCGGCGTGCGCCGCTTCAGCCACATGGTGTAGATCACGATGTAGAAGAAGATCGTGAAGGCGAGCAGCCCGGCCGCCATCCAATTGACGCCGATCCCCATCAGCAGGACCGAGAAGACGGCGAGGACTCCGCCGAAGGTGAGCGCCGCATCCGGCGTCACCGCGCCGCGCGGGATCGGCCGGCCGCAGGTGCGGTTCATGATCGCGTCGATGTCGCTGTCGAACCACATGTTGATCGCACCCGACGCGCCGGCGCCGACTGCGATGCACAGAATGGCGACCGCGCCGATCAGCGGATGGATATGCCCCGGCGCGACCGCCAGGCCGGCGAAGCCCGAGAACACCACCAGCGACATGACCCGCGGCTTCAGCAAGGCGATGTAATCGCCGATGCTGCCGCCGGCCTGTACCAGGCTGGCCTGCTCGCTGAACAATGATGGGGCGACGCGAGTCATCCGGTTGCGTATCTCTCAAACCGATGAATGCGGGAGTGGTCCCGCATTCATCCTTGCTCCAATCGTCAGTGCGCTTCGCTCTTAATCTGAGGCAGATCGTTGAAGGTGTGGAACGGCGGCGGAGAAGACAGCGTCCACTCCAGCGTCGTCGCGCCCACGCCCCACGGATTGTCGGCGGCCTTGCGGCCGGCGAAGATGGTGTAGAGCGCCACGCCAATGAACCACACGGTCCCGGCGGCCGAGATCAGCGCACCGATCGACGAGATGTGGTTCCAGTAGGCGAAGGCCTCCGGGTAGTCGGGATAGCGGCGCGGCATGCCCTGCAGGCCGAGGAAATGCTGCGGGAAGAAGGTCACGTTGACGCCGATGAAGGTCACCCAGAAGTGGATCTTGCCCGCCCATTCCGGATATTGCCGGCCCGACATCTTGCCGATCCAGTAATAGAAGCCGCAGAAGATCGCGAACACGGCACCGAGGCTGAGCACGTAGTGGAAGTGCGCAACGACGTAGTAGGTGTCGTGGAACGCGACGTCGATCGGCGCATTGGCGAGGACGACGCCAGTGACGCCACCGATGGTGAAGAGGAAGATGAGGCCGACAGCCCACAACATCGGGGTGTCGAAGCGGATCGAGCCGCCCCACATGGTCGCGATCCACGAGAAGATCTTCACGCCCGTGGGGACCGCGATCACCATGGTGGCCGCCATGAAGTAGGCGCGGGTGTCGACATCCATGCCGACCATGTACATGTGGTGCGCCCACACCACGAAGCCGACCATGCCGATCGCCACCATGGCATAGGCCATGCCGAGATAGCCGAACACCGGCTTCTTGGAGAAGGTGGAGACAACCTGGCTGACGATGCCGAAGCCCGGCAGGATCAAGATGTACACTTCGGGGTGGCCGAAGAACCAGAACAGATGCTGGAACAGCAGCGGGTCGCCGCCGCCTTCCGGCTTGAAGAAGTTGGAGCCGAAATTGCGATCGGTCAGCAGCATGGTGATCGCACCGGCGAGAACCGGCAGCGACAGCAGCAGCAGGAATGCCGTCACCAGCACCGACCAGACGAACAGCGGCATCTTGTGCAGGGTCATGCCCGGCGCGCGCATGTTGAAGATGGTGGTGATGAAGTTGATGGCGCCGAGGATCGAGGCCGCGCCAGCCATGTGGAGCGCGAAGATTCCCATGTCGACCGCGCGCCCGTTCTGATAGTCGCTGCTCGCGAGCGGCGGATAGAGCGTCCAGCCGGTGCCGGCGCCGCCATCGACGAAGGCCGACGACACCAGCATGACCAGCGCCACCACCGTCAGCCAGTAGCTGATGTTGTTCATGCGCGGGAAGGCCATGTCGGGGGCGCCGATCATGAGCGGCACGAACCAGTTGCCGAAGCCGCCGATCAGCGCCGGCATGACCGTGAAGAAGATCATGAGCAGCGCGTGGGCGGTGATGACCACGTTCCATTGCTGCCCGTCCGGCGAAGCATCGGTGCCGAAATACTGGATGCCGGGGCTCATCAGCTCGAGGCGCATAAGGACCGAGAAGCCGAGGCCGAGCAGGCCCGAGACCACCGCCAGGATCAGATAGAGGGTGCCGATATCCTTGTGGTTGGTCGAATAGAACCAGCGCACGAAGAACCCCGGCTTGTGCTCGCCGTGATCATCGTGGCCGTAGTGCGATTGGGATGTGGTAACGGGGCTCATGGCTGCAATCCCTCGTGACGAATTCTGCTGTTACTGCGCGGCGGCGACGTCTTTGGTCGGGGGTGTCCCGTCAACCTTGGCGAACTTCTTCTGCGCGTCCGCGACCCAGGCCTGGTACTCTTCCTTGGTGACCGCGCGCACCTTGATCGGCATGTAGCCGTGGCGCACGCCGCACAGTTCGGAGCACTGGCCGTAATAGATGCCTGGCCGCTCGATGTTGAACCAGCTCTCGTTGGTCCGGCCGGGAACGCCGTCATGCTTCACGCCGAAGGCCGGAACAGTCCACGAATGGATCACGTCGGCGCCGGTAATCTGGACCCGGATGTCGGTCCCGATCGGCAGGACGACTTCGTTGTCGGTATCGAGCAGATAGATCTGGCCTGGCTTGACGTCGGCCTTTTCCACCACGTTGGCATCGAAGGTGAAGTTGCCGTTATCGGGGTACTCATAGCTCCAGTACCATTGATGGCCGATGGCGCGGATGGTGAGACCCGGCTTCGGAATCTCAAGCTGCCGGTAGAGCAGCGGGAACGAGAACACCGCGATGAAGACCAGGATCAGCGCCGGCAGGATGGTCCAGGCAACCTCGAGCAGGGTGTTGTGCGTGTTCTTGGATGGAACTGGATTCTTGGATTCGCGGAACCGGAACCAGACGATGAACAGGAGCCCGAGCACGAACAGGGTGATGACGGTGATGATCGGCATCAGCACGATGTCATGCAGGAAGTGCATCTTCTCGGCGAGCTCGGTCGCCGGCGCCTGCAGGCCCAACCCCTTGTCGTGCGGCACGCCCAGCACCGGCGCCTGATCCTGGGCCAGAGCCGGCATCGCCGATGCGGCGAGCCCAATGGCGCTCCCGGCCGCGAAAGACCAAATCCTCGATCGTTCCATCTCTTCGCTTCCCATTCCTGCCGCTGCTTGTGGCTGATGCCTCGCAGCGATCCCGCCTGCTCTCCGGCCGGACAGATCCGGCCGCAAACGCAGCTTCGTTAAACTTCAGGCCGGTCGGACGCTTTCGCGCACGCGACATGCGCGGCGAACCCCCGCCCCCACGGTCGGCGGCAAGCTACACCCCCGCCCCCGAAAGCTCAAGCATTCCGGGGACTTGTGCGCCATGCCGAGACTCGCCGGAATGCCCGCGCCGGGCGTTGTGCGACGATCAGCCGCATAAATCGCCGCAGTCGTCGGACGCGCAATCATTGCCGACTGACAGGGTGGACCGGGACGGATATCGTGCCCACATTGTTTCAAAGTCATTCCTTCATCGACGGAGCGTCTCATGTCCGCCATCGCCATCACCGACGATCTGTTCTTCAATCGCGCCGGGCTCGACCGCGGGCGGGCGGAACGGACGGTTGCCGACGCCCTCACAGGCGGCGATGACGGCGAGCTGTTCCTGGAGTTCAATCAGTCTGAAGCCCTCGCGTTCGACGACGGCAAGCTGAAGAGCGCCAGCTTCGACGTGACCCAAGGCTTCGGCCTGCGCGCGGTGGCCGGCGAAGCGCACGCCTATGCCCATGCCAGCGACCTGTCGGACGCTGCCTTGCAGCGCGCCGCTGCGACCGTGAAGGCGGTCCATGCCGGCTATGGCGGGACCCTGGCGGAGCCGCCGCAGGGCACCAACCGACACCTCTATTCCGACGACAATCCGCTGGCCAAGATGGAGTTCGGCGCCAAGGTCGCGCTGCTGCAGGAGATCGACGCCTATGCCCGCGCCAAGGACCCGCGCGTCAAGCAGGTGATGGCCTCGATTTCCGGCAACTGGCAGGCGGTGCAGATCATCCGCGGCGATGGCAGCCGTGCCGCCGACATCAGGCCGCTGGTCCGGCTCAACATCTCCCTCATGGTCGAGGAGAACGGCCGCATGGAAACTGGCAGCTACGGCACCGGCGGGCGCTTCGCCTATGAGCTGGTGATCGACCCGGCGCACTGGAAGGCCAGCGTCGATGAGGCGTTGCGCCAGGCCTTCGTCAATCTCGGCTCCGTCCCCGCCCCAGCCGGCGAGATGCAGGTGGTGCTGGGCTCCGGCTGGCCCGGCATCCTGCTGCATGAAGCGATCGGCCATGGGCTCGAAGGCGATTTCAATCGCAAGAAGACCTCCGCCTTCGCCGGCCTGATGGGCAAGCAGGTGGCGTCCAAGGGCGTCACCGTGATCGATGACGGCACGATCAACGACCGCCGCGGATCGCTCACCATCGACGATGAAGGGACACCCAGCCAGCGCACCGTCCTGATCGAGGACGGCATCCTCACCGGCTATATCCAGGACCGGCAGAATGCGCGGCTGATGGGCATGAAGCCGACCGGCAACGGCCGGCGCCAGAGCTTCGCCCACCACCCGATGCCGCGGATGACCAACACCATCATGCTGGGCGGCAGCCATTCGCCGGACGAGATCCTGAAATCGGTGAAGAAGGGATTGTATGCCGTCAATTTCGGCGGCGGGCAGGTCGACATCACGTCAGGCAAGTTCGTGTTCTCCGCCTCTGAAGCGTACCTCATCGAAGACGGCAAGATCGGTCCCGCCGTGAAGGGCGCGACGCTCATCGGCAACGGCCCGGACGTGCTGACCAAGGTCACCATGATCGGCAACGACATGAAGCTCGACCCCGGCATCGGCACCTGCGGCAAGGACGGCCAGGGTGTTCCCGTCGGCGTCGGCCAGCCAACCATGCGGATCGATGGGCTGACCGTGGGCGGGACCGCGGCATAGGCTTCGCCGCTCCTTGACCATTTGCCGGGGGTGATGCAGGTTCGCCGCAATGCTGCGCCCGCTGCGCGGCGGGCGATTCCTCACCATGGACAGCATGACGAACATCGGACCTTTACCCCGGCTGCGGCTCTATACCGGCCTTAGTCACTACACCACCTTGGCTACGGGCATCGCCGGCAGGTTCGGCGTCGATCGCGGGCAGATCCCGGCGCTGGAGCGGCGGCTGTGCGAGCTGACCGGAGCGCGCTACGCCGTGACCGCCCCGATGGCGCGGGTGGCGATTCACCTCGCCATCAAGCATCTCATCAAGCCGGGCCAGAAGGTCATCGTCTCGCCCTATACCATCGCCGACGTCATCAACATGGTAGTCAGCGCGGGCGGCGTGCCGGTGTTCGCCGATATCGAGCGGGAGACCTGCAACATCGACGCGGCCGAGGTCGAGCGCTTGATCGATGACGAGACCGGTGCCGTGATGGTCACGCATTTCTACGGCCTCGCCTGCGATATCAAGCGCATCGCCGCGATCTGCAAGGCGCGCGGCGTGGCCCTGATCGAGGATTGCGCGCAGGCCTTCGGCGTCCGGGTCGACGGCCGGTCGGTCGGCACGTTCGGCGCGGCCGGCATCTTCAGCTTCGGCATGTACAAGAACGTCAATTGCTTTCTCGGTGGCGCGGTCGTCACCAATGATGCGGTGCTGCGCGAGGCGCTGGCGCGCGAGATGGCGGCCTGGCCGCTGCAGCCCGTCGGCGATTACCTGAAAAAGGTGATCAAGGCATTGATCGTCGATTCGGTGACCTTGCCGACCATATTCCGCCCGCTGACCTTCCGGCTGTTCCGCCATGCCTTCCTGAAGAACATCGAGGCGATCAACCGGCACCTGAAGATCGATCTCGATCCCACGCTCGAACGCTCGCTTCCGGAAAGCTACAAGGCGCGCATGTCGCCGCTACAAGCCGAGCTGGTGCTACGGCAGCTGGACGATCTCGATGCCAAGACGCGCCGGCGCATGGAAGCGGCCAAGATCTATCACGCGGGGCTCAAGGACATTCCGGAGCTGATCGTGGCTCCCATGCGCGAGGACTTCTCGCACATGTATTGGTACTATCCGATCCAGTACGCCAAGCGGCATGAATTGGTGGCATTCGCCATGCAGCGTGGCCGCGACATCACCGAGAGCTACCACCGCAACTGCGCAGAACTGCCCTGCTTTGCGGAGTTCAAGGGCCATTGCCCGAAGGCGCAGGCCACCGCGGACAGCCTGATCTATCTGCCGACCTATCCGCGCTACGAGCTCGATGAGGTGCGCAAGACGGTTGCCGTGATCCGAGCCTATTTCGGCAGGTGACAATGCCGCGGGTCGCCGTCGTCGGATCGGGACCGGCCGGCATCGCCTGCGCCAAGGCCCTGGCACGCCGCGGCGCGCAAGTGGACCTGATCGATGTCGGAGAGCGCCTGTCCGCCGATCGCGCGAACCTGAAACAGCGCCTGGCCGCCGCGGCGCCGACTCACTGGTCGGCCGCAGATCGGGCGGCCGCCGCCGAAAATCCGACCATGCGCAGCGGCTTTCCACGCAAGTTCCTGTTCGGCTCGGACGAGCTGCTGCGCGGCCAGCACGCGGCGGCACCGGTCGCCGCCGATTGGCCGATCATCGCGCAGAACTTCGCAGCTGGCGGCCTCAGCGTCGGCTGGGGCGCGGCGCTGCTGCCGATCGACACGCCCGACATGGCCGCCTGGCCATTCGGGCGCGCGGCGCTTGATGCTTCTTTCGCGCGGGTGCTGGCCGACCTGCCATTGGCCGCGCGCGACGATGGCCTGTCCACCAGCTTTCCGCTCTATGGCAAGAGCGAACGCGCGCTGCCCTTGCCCGGCGCGCTGCGCGATCTGCTGACCGACCTGGGCCGCGGCAATCTGCCGGCCGATTTCCGCTTCGGCCAGGCGCGCCTTGCCGTCCATACCGAGGCGCATGAAGCGGGCCTGGGCTGCCAGAGCTGCGGCCTCTGCCTGTCCGGCTGTCCCTATGGCGCCATCCATACCATGACAGCGGAACTGGAGACGCTGAAACGCGGCAACGCGATTGCCTATCGTGACGGGCTCCTGGCGCTGGCGGTGCGCGAGGATGAGCGCGGGCCTCTCCTGCAATTGTGCGACCTCGCAGCCGGCACGCGACGCGAAGACCGATATGATTCGATCTTCATCGCCGCTGGCGCATTCGGATCGCTGCGCATCGCCCTTGCTTCGCAACAGGCGTTCGACCAGCCCGTCGTCATGCGCGACAGCCAGAAATTCATCCTGCCGCTGCTGCGCCTGAAAGCCGCGCCCATGGAATGGCCGCGCGCCCTCACCCTGCCGGGCGTCTTCCTGGACTTCAAGGCGCTCGATCTGTCCGATCACTGGATCCACACCCAGATCTCAGCCATGAACGGCTATGTGCTCGAACGCATCGGCTGCGGTTCCGATGCACCGGCGTGGCGGCGCGCATTGTTGCGGCCCATTGCGGAGCGCCTGCTGATTGCATGGTGTGGATTGCATTCCGATCACTCCGCGACAGTCGAGGCCGTACTCGCGGCACCGGACCGCACGTCGCCATCGACCTTGAGATTGGCGGCGCGGCCGCATGCCGAGGGCCGGTCCGCCATTCGCCGCGCTGCCGGCCGATTGGCGACCGCTGGCCGCCGCTTCGGCACGCTGGCTGCTACGCCGTTATTGCAAGCGGTACCGGTCGGCGGCGGAAATCATCTGGGTGGCTGCCTGCCGATGCGCCGGCAGCCTGCCGCGCGTTGGGATACGGACGAACTGGGCCGGTTGCAGGCATGGCGTCGCATCCACTTCGTCGACGGCGCCGTGTTGCCGAGCATTCCCGCAACGACCCTTGCCCTCACCATCATGGCGAATGCCGACCGCATCGCGATGGCAGCCCCGCTGGAAGGCGCCGCGTGAGGAACGAAAACTTTCAGGTAGCGCGCGCCGGTACCGACGACATTGACGCACTGGCAAGGTTGCACGAGGCCATGCTGCCGGATTCGCGCCTGTCCTTGTTCGGTCGAAGTTATCTGGCAAGCAGCTATCGCTATTTCGCGTGCTCCCCGCATGAACTGGCCTTCGTCGCGCGCGACGGTGATCAGATCCTTGGCGGCGGTTTCGTCAGCCTTGCCCCGGACAGCCTGTCGCGCCGCCTACTGACCCACACCCCATTGCTCTGCCATCTCGCCCTGCGGCCCATCGGCCGCGGCGCGCGTCAGCTCGCGGCCGATCTGTTGGCGCCTGCCGCCGCGCCGGCGGCGAGCGACGAGCCGGAACTGGTCGCTATTTTCGTGGCGAGCGAATCGCGTGGCCGAGGCATCGGCGAGGCGATCTGCCGCGAGGTAGAGCGGGAGCTGGGCCGCCGCCAGATCAAGTCGTATCGCGTACGGACCGAACGCGATCCCGCCAACCGCGCGATCGCATTTTACCGCCGCCTGGGCTTCATCGAATCGGGGGCCGAGGCCCGCGGCCGCTTCCTCGTTCTTAGTAAATCCTTGCCTTGAGCAGTCCAGCCCGGCAGTTTCGGCCCGTCCTTCCCGCAGCCGGAGAGCCTGGTGCAAGTTCCCTCCTCTGAAACCGTGATGAGCGAAACGCCGAGCGATCCCACCTCCGCCCTCATCGGCCTGTTCGGCGCGCTCCTGTCGGCTCTTTTGCTGGCTGGCCTGCTCGCCGCCCGTACAGGCCTGCCGACTGATCGCCTCGCTGTCGTCCTCGCCGCGTGTGTTGGGTTGTGGCCGCTGCTCGGCCCGGCGGCGTTGCGCCCCTTCCTTCACCGCAGCCGGATCAGCGCGGCCGGCGACGGGCCGATCACCGTGCTGCTGCTGGCCCTGCCCTTTGTCTTGCTGCTGCTCGGCCTCATCGGCCAGATCGTGACCTACGCCGGCGCTGGCTACTTCACTGTCATCTGCGTGCGGCGCGCGCGCATCGGCGTGACGCGGGGGAGCGCAGCGTGGCTTGCTTTCCTCGTGATCGCGGCGCTGCTGCTCCTGATGGCGATCGGCGGCAGCAAATACGTCAACCTGTTCCCCGACCAACTCGCCTTGTTCGGCCGGACCGATGGGGACGTGTTCGGGCATGGCGGCATCACCAATTCGCTGCGCTATTTCGGCGTGCCCAGCATGGCCATCGATGGCATCCAGCAGCTGCACTATCATTTCGGTGTCAACCTGCTGGCGGCGGCGCTGGCCGGCGCGCGCGACCTCGACGCCACCTTCGCCATCGTGCTGGTGAAAGTGCTGGTGCTGACGCCGCTGCTGGTGCGGGTCGCAGCCAGCGCGACGTTCGCGCTGAGCGAACCGCTCGGCATTCTTGCGCGCTTGACACCCTTGAGGGTGATCGGCTGGACCGTGGCAATCGTCGCGCTGCTGCCGCTGACCGACATCGGCAACATGCGGCTGGACAGCGAATCCATGCTGCTGGGCGGCATCCTGCTGCTATGCGCCGCGCCCTCGCTGCTGGGACATTGGGCCCGCGGCCGCAACAGCAGGGGCGTACTGTGGCTGTTCTGGCTGGCGATGATCCCGCCGATCGCGATCAGCAAGGTATCGGCCGGCGCGATCTGGTTCGGCCTGGTTGGCTATTCGGCGCTGCGGACCTTCGGGCTCGCCCGCGCCGCGATGTGGCTGATCGCAGTCGCCGCCCTCCTGCTGCTCGGCGCCTCGTTCTGGCTGGCCAGCGATCCGGCCGGCATGGGCGGCCAATGGTTCGGCAGGCCCTATTACGTCGAGCGTGGCCTGGACGAAGGCGACTACCTGCTGCCGTTGCGCGTGCAGATCGAATGGCTGCTTGCGCTGCTGGGCATTTGGTGGCTGGCGCGCCGCGGAACGTCGCCTGACGCCAGGCGATTGGCGGAGCCGCTGCTGATCGTCGCGGTCGGCGCCAATTTGCCCGGCCTGCTGATGTATATTCCGGGCGGCGATGCCTTCTACTTCATAACGGTGTCGAACTGGATCGCTCTTCCGATCGTGATAGTGAGTGGCGTGCTGCTTCGCGATCCGGTCGCGGTTCCGGGATATCGCCGATGGGTCACGATCGCGGCTGCTGTGATCCTGCTGGGTGTCGCCGGCTGGACGTCGGTCGCCCATGTGAAGCTGGGCCTGCGCCATTTCATCGCCGCCAATGCGCTGATGCGGACCGGCGACCTCGGCTACTACGCCAACGACAACAAGAAGCCGGTGAGGGAGGATGCCGAGCGCGCCTGGAAGACGATCGACCATGGCACGCTGCTGGGCGGGCCGCGCGCGCCGGCACCGGCCGACAGCCTGCTGGCGAAGCTCGCCGAGCTGCGGACCCAGTATGGCAAGGAGGTCGCGCTCTATGCCGGACCGGCGGTTACCGATTTCTGGGACTATCTGCGCGACTGCGACCTGTCCAGCGTCTATCCGATGGCGATGGCGGGCGTGCAGATGATCGACGGCTATTACCCTGACCAGACGAAGTGCCGGCAGGAGATCGGCCGGCGCGGCTATGGCGCAGTGCCGGAGCAGAGAACGCCAAAGACCGACGCGGAGCTGTGCGAGCTGGCGCGCACGCGTAACATCCGTGAGATCTATGTGATCGAATCGCTCACCGACCGCGGCCGCGACCGGCTAGTCGATTGTGCCGCGCCGTGACGAAGCGTTCGGCGATTCATCCTCGCGCGGGTTGAGGACCGATTTCACGCGGTAGTCGGCCTTGCCCTGGGATTCGTAGTAGACGCGCATGATGAGCTCGGCGAGCAAGCCCATCAGCAGGCACATCAGGCCGCTGATGAAGCACAGCGATACCAGCAGCGGCAGCGGCGTGCGCACGAACGAGACACCTTCGAAGACCTTGAGATAGAGCGCCCACAATCCCACCAGGAACGAAAAGCCCAGCAGCGAGACGCCGGCCTGGCCGAACAGATAGATCGGCCGGGTGCGGTACTTGGTAAGAAACTTCACGACAAGAAGGTCGAGCAGCACCTTGACGGTGCGGTTGAGGCCGTATTTCGACTGGCCGAATTTGCGCGCGTGATGCGACACCGGCAACTCGGCAACGCGCGCGCCCTGCGCCGCCGCATAGATCGGGATGAAGCGGTGCATCTCGCCATACAGCCTGAAGCCTTGCAGCACCTCGCGCCGGTACGCCTTCAGGCTGCAGCCGTAATCGTGCAGCGGCACGCCGCTGACGCGTGAGATGACGGCATTGGCGATCCGGCTGGGCAAGGTGCGGACCATGAAATTGTCCTGCCGGTCGCGCCGCCAGCCGGATACCACGTCATAGCCTTCATCCAGCTTTTCCAGCAGCCGCACGATGTCCCTGGGATCGTTCTGCAGATCGCCATCCATCGGCACGATCACGTCGCCGACGGCATAGTCGATGCCCGCCATCATGGCGGCGGTCTGCCCCTTGTTGCTGCGGAAATTGAGCACGCGGATGCGAGGGTCCGTAGCAGCCGCCGCCGCCAGTCGCTGCTCCGTGCCATCGGAGCTGCCGTCATTCACCAGGATGATCTCGAACGGCCGCGGCTGGGCGCCGAGCGCGTCGAGCAGCGCCGCGCATAACGGTGCGACATTATCCTCCTCGTTATAGAGAGGGATCACGACCGAGAGCGCGATCGCCTGGGCCGAACTTGCCTGCAGCATGCTCATTCCTTAACTTCCGCGCGCGGCGCTCTGCAGCACGAACTGTGCCCACAGCGCGAAGCGGTGATCGGCGGCGGCTGATTTGTGCTCGCGCAGCAGCCGGTCCAGGGTCGCGCGCGAGATCGAATAGCCGCTGTCGACCCTGGGCTCAAGCTGTAATCCACCCTCCGCCAGCCAGCGCCCGACCGGCACGCCGAATCCCTGCTTGCGGCGCGCCAGCACCCAATCCGGCAACAGGCCCTTGAGCGCTGCCTTCAGCACGAACTTGGTCTGGCCGTTCCGCAGCTTGAAATGGCTCGGGATGCGGCGCGCGAGATCCACCACGTCGAGATCCAGGAACGGCGCCCGCGCCTCCACCGAGTGCATCATGGCGGTGCGGTCCGACTTCACCAGAATGTCGTCGGTCAGGTAGAGCCGGGTATAGAATTGCAGTGTCCGGTCGATCAGGTCGCCATCGGTCGCCTGCCAGGCTGCCAGCGCGTCCTCATAGATCTCCTCGGCGGGCGCCGGCGTGGCGAGCGCCTCGGCCAGCTCGCGCGGCGCGAGGGGACCGATCCAGGCCGGGTTCCATAAAGGCGGCGGCTCCCGCAGGCCGGAGAGCATGCGCTTGATCTTGAAATCGAGGCTCATATAGCGGTGAGACACCGGCAGCAGGCCAGCCACGAAGCTGAGCCCGCTGCGCAAGGGTGCTGGTACCAGCGCATCATAGAGCTTGGCCCAGCGCAGCCCCTTGAAGGTCTCATAGCCTGCGAACAATTCATCGCCGCCGTCGCCCGACAGCACGACTGGCAAATGGCGCCGCACATGACGGAACAGCAGATAGCACGCAACCAGCGAGGAATCGGCTATCGGTTCGTCCAGCCGCGTCAGCATCTCCGGCACGATGGCGCTGGCCTGCGCCAGTGTCAGCTGATCGACCACGTGCTCCGTGCCATAGGCTTCTGCCACCTTGGCGGCGAAAACGGATTCATCAAAGCTCGGCTCGTCAAAGCCGATGGAGAAAGTCTTCACCGGCTGGTCGCTTGATTCCGAGGCGAAGTGCACGATCGCAGAGGAATCGACGCCGCCGCTCAACAGCACGCCGACCGGCACGTCCGCGGCCAGCCGCATCGCCACCGCGCGCTTCATCCGTGCGCGCAATTCCTCCACATAGCCGCCGAGATCTTGGGCTCGTGTGCCCTGGTCGGGCTCCAGCTGGAACGACCAATATTGCCTCAGCGCGCGTTGCCCGTTGCGCAGATCGATGGTCATGCAGGCGCCGGCAGGCAGCTTGTGGATGCCTTCATAGATGCTGCCCGCACCGGGCACGAAGCCATAGGCGAAATATTTCTGGATGGAGAGCGCGCGAGGGCGCAACGCGATCTCCGGATGCCGCGCCAGGGCGGTCACCTCCGAGCCAAAGGCGAACACGCCGTCCTGCTCTGCGTAGTAGAGCGGCTTCTCGCCGAACCGGTCGCGACTTAACAGCAGCTGCTTGCGCCGGGTGTCGTAAAGCGCGAAGGCCCACATGCCATTGAAGCGGCGGTGCATCTCCTCGATGCCCCAGGCGAGATAGGCCTGCAGGATGACTTCGGTGTCGGAATGATCGGAGTGGAACGGCCGGCCGAGCGCCTCCAGCTCCCGCCGCAATTCCGCGTGGTTATAGATTTGGCCGTTGAAAATGAGGACACAGTGCCGCTCGGCATCCCACATCGGCTGCGCACCGCCGGCGATGTCGAGGATGGCGAGCCGCCGCTGTCCCAGATGGAGGCCGACTGCCTCCTCGATGTGCCGCCCCTCGCCGTCCGGCCCGCGATGGATGAGCGCGTCGGTCATCGCGGCCAGGACATCCGGCCTCAAGCTTCCGATGAATCCGACAATTCCACACACGTGACGCCAACTCCGATTGCGATGGGGCTATCAGGCTGAGGCGTAGCAACTATTGGAGCCTGCCGCAATCGGCGCGGCCGGCGCGCGGATCCCTAGGACCGGCGTTCCCGCCACAGCAGGACCGTGCTCGGCAAGCCGACGAAGCTGGTCGCCAGGACGAGCGCGCGGATGATCAGCGCCAGCAGGAACCCGTGCGATGCCGGGACGCCGGCCAGGTTCAACAGGGTCACGGCCATGGCTTCGAAGATGCCGATGCCATTGAGCGAGATCGGGACCGCGGTCGCGATTGCGGCGCCGCCCGCCGACAGCATGATCGCCGGAATTCCGATATCGTGACCCATGTCGGACAGAATGACGGACCAGATCGTCAGAATGAGGCAGACGTTCAATATGTTGGCCGCCCAGAATCCGAGCGCCGCGCGGCGGTGGCGGCGCATGCGCGTCTGCATCCGGCCGGTTTCGACCAGAATGGTCGCGAACAGCCGCCAGGCGCTTTGCAACAACCCTCTGCCAACGCCGGCCCCATCTGCCACCGACCGCTGGCTGAGCCAGTAGAGGATGAGGACGAGGAGAGCGACCGCGCCCGGGCCGGCGATCACGATGACGGCACGCAGCCACGCCTGAAGCCATGTCATCGGCGCCAGTACCGCGACCGACACCACGAGCACATAGAGGGCAAGCTGCATCAACCGCTCGTAGGCGACGGCGCCGATCGCGATCGAGGCGCGGCCGCAGGACTTGGTGAGGAGTACGACCCTGAGGCTGTCGGAGCCGAGGGTACCTGGCAGGAAGTTGGTCAGGAACAGGCCGGCGAACACGCTGTGCCAGGATCGTGCCCATGATTCCCGCACGCCCAGCATGTCGATCAGCGCACGCCAGCGCAGCACCAGGGTGGCCTGCGTGGCCAGGCAAAGCACGCCGACCACGACGAGCCTCCCGCCCGAGAGCGCGGCCGCTGCATCGCGCAGCGCGTCCCAATTGACCACGGTAACGAGCGCCGCCAGCAGGCCGGCGCTGACCGCCAGCTGCAGCACCGGCACCAGCCACCGTGGCCGTGGACGCCGCCCGCGCGGGTCGCGCGCGGTCACCTGTCGGGGTTCCGGTCGGCAGCCATCGCGGCTCTAGTCCGATCCACCGGACCGCCGCGTCGCCAGCGCATCCAGGATCTTCTGCCGCTCCTCCGGCGTTGAAATGATCCAGTCGCGAATTTCGTCGATCGTGCGGTGGCAGCCGATACACCAGCCGGTTTTCGGGTCGACCTGGCATACGCTGATGCACGGCGACGGCGGCCCGCTCGCCAGCAGGCGGCGGCGCTCTTCGCGGCGCTTCTCGCGCGCCAGGCGGCGCTGTTCTTCGGTGACGTCGCTCATCATTCCTGCCGGATCAAACAATCGAAGCCACGCCGGAATCCAGCTCCGGATTTGCGGCGGCGGGGCGGCGGTCTAATATCACGCCAGCCAGAGTCTTGAACAGCCAGCCAAGGGGGCAATGCGCGGTGCCGACGACCGGCCATTGGGGATGGATCATTGCCGTCACCCGCCTCGCCACCGGGCTCATCCTGTTCTTCTACGTCCTGACCCACAATCTCAACCACGGCTTGGGGCTGATCTCCCTGTCGGCGATGGAGTCGGGGCGTTCGGTGTTCCTGGGTTTCTGGCGTCCGCTCGAATTGTTGCTGCTCCTGGCGGCGTTGCTGGACGGCGCTGCGAGATCGCGTTGCGCGGCCGTGAACAGAAGCTGGTCGCCGTCGCGATCGACAATGCGGCCCTGATTCCGGCATCGGCATGAGAGGGACAATCCCATGCATCGCCATTCTCCAGAGCTGATCCCGCTGCGGATGGATCACGCTTATCTGCGTGGCGCGTCGGGCAGCGCCTATTGGTCGATCGCGCCGCATCTGATCCAGCAGGCGACGGATTCCTCCTGCTCGCTCGCCACCTCCGTGATGCTGATCAATGCGGTGCGCGGGCGCGAGGGACGTCTCCGCATCGACGGCCCCGTCAGCGAGGCGAGCCTGCTGGACAAGCTTTCGGACGGCGCCTGGCGCGATGCGGTCGCGCAGGATGGCAACGGGGCTCAGCCTGGCGGAATTCGCCGCGGTGATGGAACGCGCGCTGCTATGCTATGAATGCGCCGGCAGCTGGAACGTCGCAATCGCGCCGGTCACCGACGCCGAAGCCGCCATCGCGGGCCTGCGCGCGGCCCTGACTGCGATGGAGAACGGCGATGTAAGCTTCGCCGCCGCTAACTTCCACCTCGACCTGTTGTATGGCGATGGCGTCGACGTCGGCCACTTCTCGCCCATCGGCGCTTATGACGCGACGCGCGACCTCGTGCTCATGCTCGATGTCTACAAGAAGGACTACGAGCCGATGTGGGCCCCGCTGCCGCGCCTCGCCAAGGGGATGGCAACGCAGAGCCGCAAGACGGGGGAGCCGAGGGGGTATGCGCTGGTGAGGCGTCGGAAATAGCGCGCCCGTTGGCCACCCTCCCGCCCGTCACCCCGGACAGCCGGACAGCCGCGAAGCGGCGTGATGCGGGGTCCGTGGCGCAAACGCAAGAGCGGTGGAGGAGTGGACCCCGGCTCGCGTGGAGCCTGTCCTTGGGCCACGCATAGCGCAGACCCGAGGGCTTGGCCGGCGTGACGGTGAGAGTACGGTGCGAAATGAGCGCGTCGCTTACGACAGCCCGTGCTCTTCCTTGTAGTCGGCGATCTCGTCCTCGAGTTCGTCATACTCGTCGCAATCGCCACAGACGTTCTTCAGCACGGCGAGGCGTTCCTCGGCCTTGGGCAGGTCATTCATCTCGAGATAGAGCTCGCCCATATATTCGTTGGCGCCGAGATGGTTCGGTTCCTTGTTGAGGGCCTTGGTGTAATAGGTCATCGCCTTGGCCTGGTCGCCCAGCTTGCGGTTCGCGAAGCCGAGCAGGTTGAGCGCGTCGGCATATTCGCCCTTTTCCTGGATCGATTGCTGCAGCACGGGAATCGCCTTGGCATATTCCTCGTCGTCGATCAGATCCTCGGCCTGCTTGTAGAGGTCAGGCTTCTCCGATTCAGAGGACGAGCTGGTGCCAGCGGCATAGCCCACGCCCGGCAGGGCCAGAAGGCCCAGCACCACGATCGCCGCGGCGCGGAAATCACTCTGCTTCATGACATGCTTCTCCCTTTGTCGAAATGTCGAAACCTATCCTGTCCCGGCAGGCACGCGCGGGCAGTGAAGCAAGTCACAGATGATGCGACGCTGACACGGTCTCTGGCATCACAAGAACGTGACAGCGAGAGCATGATCCTCAAATGGATCATGCTCTTACCTTCGGTTGGTCGCATTTTCTACGCCGAACCGGCGTCCACTTCGGCGGAAAATGCTTCAGTCGCTGTAACGCTCCTCTTCCCAGGGATCGCCGTGATTGTGATAGCCGCGCACTTCCCAGAAGCCGGGCTGGTCTTCGGCAACGAAGCTGATCCGCTTCACCCACTTGGCGCTTTTCCAGAAGTACAGCTGCGGGACCACCACGCGCAGCGGCCCGCCATGCTCCACGCTCAGCGGCTCGCCCTCCCAATGAGTCGCGAGCAGTGCGTCGGGGACAGCGAATTCCGCCAGCGGCAGATTCGTCGTGTAGGTGTCGTAAGACTGGAACAGGACGAACTTGGCCTGGGGCTTCGGCCGCACCAGCGCCAGCAGGTCGCTCACCAGGACGCCGCGCCAGCGATTGTCGTAGCGCGACCAGGCGGTCACGCAATGGATGTCGCTGGTCGCTTCGGAGTGCGGCAGGTCCTGGAGTTTCCGCCAATCCAGCGAGACCGGGTTTTCCACCAAGCCGTCGATCGTGAGCCGCCAGAGCTTGAGATCGATCTTTGGCTGGGCGCCGAGGTCCAGGACCGGCCAGTTCTTCACCTGGCGCTGACCGGGCGGCAGGCGCTCCGCCTCGGGCCGGGACGTCCGGCCGGTCAGCAGGCGGCCCTCTGCGGCCCATTCCTGCTTGCGGCGAATCAGTTTCTCGCGGAACTGGCCCGCCTCATTGTCCTGGTCTGCCATCGTGGAACTCCCATATCTCCTAAACATAGGCCGGTTCTGTTGCGGCGGAATGCTAGGAACAAATTATTTCGCACAATAATGCCAATTTTACACTGTTTTGATGCATAAATGGGCTGAACGTTTCTTGCATTTACCCAGGCCAGCTTGTAAGAACGGCCACAAGATTGGGCCAATTTCCCAAGATTTATCTGTGATTTAGAGGACCTAAGATGTCCGAGCTGCGCCTCGCGCACGGGCTGCATTTTGAAGATTTGTATGATCCGGCCGGGCTGGCGCGGATCGATGGTTTGTTCGTAGGTCACCTCCGCGCGGCGGATGAAGGATTGGCCGGCCGCCTGATGGCGGCGCGGGCGGAACCGGCGACGCTCGACAGCAAAGCCGAGTCAGCACTGATCATCGCCGCCGCGGCGCATCTGGACGACTTCCTCGGCGAGCTGTTCGGGATCACGGCCGAGCTCAGCGCCCTTCGCAAGCAACACACCGACCTGGCGCCGCTCTATTCGGTGAAGCGCCTGTTCGTGCAGCGGCGCGCTCTCAAGGCCCACAACGAAGCAGCGGCTGCGGCGCTCGACGCCGACGCGTTGCGCGCGGAGCTGACCCCGCTGATCGGCGGTAAGTTCGACGAGCTGAGCTTCGCGACGCATGTCGATATCTGGCTGAAGAACGAAGCCAATCACGCACACGAGCTCGACCTCGCCACCAAATACGCGGCGTGGGCAACCCAGACGCCGGAAGGCAAGGCCCTGCACCGCAAGGGCGTGCTGTTCAAGGCACCGCGCAAAGTTGATCCGATGCATCTGGTGCATCTGGAATCGGAGACGCGGCATGGCATCCCGACGCTGAAGCTGGCCGAAGACAAGCTGCGCGCGCGGGAAGGATTCCACCTGACCGATCAGGGCATGGACCTCAACCACGCGCTGGACCAGGTCAATTACTGCATCTTCTGCCACAACCAGAGCAAGGACAGCTGCTCGCGCGGGCTCAAGGAAAAGGACGGCACGTTCAAGAAGAGCGTGTTCGGCGTGACGCTGGCGGGCTGTCCGCTCGAAGAGAAGATATCCGAGATGCACACGGTGAAGGCCGACGGCCTGCCGATCGGCGCGCTCGGCATCATCGCGATCGATAATCCGATGTGCGCCGCCACCGGGCACCGCATCTGCAACGACTGCATGAAATCGTGCATCTATCAGAAGCAGGACCCGGTCGACATTCCGCAGGCGGAGACTCGCTCGCTCAAGGACGTGCTTGGGCTTCCCTGGGGCTTCGAGATCTACGGGCTGCTGACGCGCTGGAACCCGCTCAACATCCATGCGCCGATTGCCAAGCCGGCGAGCGGCCGCAAGGTGCTGGTGGTCGGCCTCGGCCCCGCCGGCTACACGCTCTCACACTACCTGCTCAATGATGGCCATACCGTGGTCGCGATCGACGGCCTCAAGATCGAGCCGCTCGACAGCGCAGTGTCCGGCGTGAAGCCAGACGGAACGCGCGCGCCGTTCAAGCCGATCCGGCACCTCAGCGAATTGCAGGAAGACCTCAATGACCGCGTGATGGCAGGCTTCGGCGGCGTCGCCGAATACGGCATCACCGTGCGGTGGGACAAGAATTTCCTCAAGATCATCCGCCTGCTGCTGGAGCGGCGCGCAAGTTTCGCGATGTTCGGCGGTGTCCGCTTCGGCGGCACCATCACGGCGGAGCAGGCGTTCGAGATGGGCTTCGACCACGTTGCGCTGGCGCTCGGCGCCGGCAAGCCGACCTTGCTCTCGATCCCCGGCGGCCTAGCGCGCGGCGTGCGCATGGCGTCCGACTTCCTGATGGCGCTGCAACTGACCGGCGCGGCCAAGCAGGACTCGATTGCCAACTTGCAGCTCCGCCTGCCCAGCGTGGTGATCGGCGGCGGCCTGACCGCGATCGATACCGCGACCGAGGCGATGGCCTATTACCCGGTGCAGGTCGAGAAGTTCCTGAAGCGCTACGAGGCGCTGTTTGCCGAGCATGGCGAGCAAGGCGTGCGCGCGAAGTTCTCCGCGATCGAACTGGAAGTGGCTGACGAGTTCGTCGCCCATGCCAAGGCGTTCCGCGCCGAGCGCGCGCGTGCTGCGGCGGCCGGCGAAGCGCCCAAGCTTGCCAAGCTGATCGACGGCTGGGGCGGTGTCACCATCGCCTATCGCCGGCGCCTGATCGATTCGCCCTCCTATACGCTGAACCACGAGGAAGTGGAAAAGGCGATGGAGGAAGGCATCCGCTTCGCCGAGGGCCTGACACCGACGCGCATCGACCAGGATGCGACCGGCCATGCCGAGCGCATCCATTTCAAGAACGCGGAGGGCGCCGCCGTCTCCTTCCCCGCACGCGCTGTCCTGGTGGCGGCAGGCACGCGGCCCAATACTGTCCTGGCGCGCGAAGATGCGGAGAACTTCCGGGTCGACGGGCAGTATTTCCAGGCGCTGAACGACGAGGGCGCAGTGGTGAAGCCGGAGAAGCTGGCCAAGCCCACAGAGGTGCGCGTCATCACAGAGATGCGCCCCGATGGCCGCACCGTTAGCTTCTTTGGCGATCTGCATCCCTCCTTCGCCGGCAACGTCGTGAAGGCGATGGGCAGCGCCAAGCTCGGCTGGCCAGTGGTCTCGCAGTCCTTGGCGCGTCTGCCGGCAGCGAGCGGCACGGATCACAGCGCGTTCCTGACCGGTCTCAACCGTCGCCTGCGCGCGAAGATCCGCACCGTCAACCGCCTGACGCCGACCATCGTCGAAGTGGTGGTGGAAGCACCGCAGGCGGCCGCCAACTTCCTGCCCGGCGAATTCTACCGCCTGCAGAATTTCGAGACCCTCGCGCACAAGACCCGCGACACGCGCCTCACCATGGAAGGCCTCGCCCTCACCGGCGCCTGGACGGACGTGAAAGAGGGCCTGGTTGGCCTGATCGTCCTCGAAATGGGCGGGTCATCCGAACTATGTGCGTGGCTGCAGCCGGACGAGCCGGTGATCCTGATGGGTCCGACCGGGACACCGACGGAAACGCCGGCAGGCGAGACCGTACTTCTGGCGGGCGGCGGGCTCGGCAATGCGGTGCTGTTCTCGATCGGTCGCGCGTTGAAAGCGGCGGGATCGAAGGTCGTCTATTTCGCCGGCTACAAGAAGCTGCAGGACCGCTACAAGATCGAAGAAATCGAGGCGGCTTCCGACGTGGTGGTGTGGGCCAGCGACGAAGGGCCAGGCTTCACCGCCGACCGGCCGCAGGACAAGACCTTTGTCGGCAACATCGTGCAGGCGATCTTGAGCTACGCCAAAGGCGACCTCGGCGAGACCGTGATCAAAATCCAGGATGTCGACCGCGTCATCGCGATCGGCTCCGACGGCATGATGAATGCCGTGGCGCGGGCCCGGCACGAAGTGCTGAAGTCCTATCTCAAGGCGTCGCATTGCGCGATCGGCTCCATCAACTCGCCCATGCAATGCATGATGAAAGAGGTCTGCGCCCAGTGCCTGCAGCCGCACAAGGATCCGGTGACCGGCGAAGAAACGGTCGTGTTCTCCTGCTTCAACCAGGACCAGAAGCTGGACGAGGTGGATTTCGGAGCCCTGCGACTGCGCCTCGGCCAGAACTCGGTCCATGAAAAGCTGACTGTCCAATGGATCGATCACTCGCTGAAGCAGTTGGACGAGAAGCGGGCGACTGCTTGAAGTCGCTGGCCTGGAACGACCACATATAGCCTATCCGCGACAAGAGCGGCGTCGCTCCAAGACGATCCGCGGTCGCGGCGATAGCAGCCCGGCGACCCTGCCGGCCTTAAGGATTTGACCCGAGAAGGCGGCACCCTGATGGGCGCCGGATCGAGGTATGACGGACGGTCACAAGACCCTGTTTATCGCTTGCGGCGCGCTCGCCAGGGAGTTCCTGGCGGTGAGCAGGGCGAGTGGCTGGGACGACCGGGTCGAGATCACCTGCCTGCCGGCGATCTGGCACAACCGGCCGGAAAAGATCGCGCCGGGCGTGCAGCGCAAGATCAGGGCCGGGCGGAAGAAGTTCGACCGCATCTTCGTGCTCTATGGCGATTGCGGCACCGGCGGCGAGCTGGACCGCGTTCTGGCCGAAGAGGGTGTGGAGCGGATCGAGGGGCCGCATTGCTATCAGTGGTTCGCGGGGACGGCCGACTTCGAGAAGATGATGGATGAGGAGCCGGGCACCTTCTTCCTGACCGATTATCTGGCGCGGCATTTCCACCGCCTGATCTGGCAGGGCTTCGGGATCGAGCAGCATCCGGAATTGCGCGATGCCTATTTCGGCAATTACCGCAAGCTGGTCTATCTGGCACAAACCGATGACGCGGATCTGGTGGAGCGGGCCAAGGCGGCAGCGGAAAGATTGAACCTGGAGTTCGTGCATCGCCGCGGCGGCTATGGCGAGTTCGCGGACTTCATGAAAGCGAAGATGGCGTAAGAGGTGAACATGGCTCAGCTGACCGTAGTCTATTGGCGGGACATTCCGGCTCAGGTGATCGTAAAAAAGGGCCGCGAGAGCGCCAAGGTGCAATTGAACGAGCGCTTCGAGAAAGCGATCGACCGCGCCGCCATGCGCGCCAACCTGCGCGACACGGATTCTTATTTGGCCGAATGGCGCCGTGCGGCGCCGGCTGAGGTGAGCGACGACCTGCAGGCCGAAGCGGACAAGAAGGCTGCGGAGCTGGAGACCACGTTCGACGAAGCCAAGCTGAAGACGCTGGTCGAAAGCGGCGGGGTGGAGGAGAAGTAGATGAAGCGCATCGGTGTACGATTCGCCCGACCCCATGCAAAGAGATACCCTTCCCCCCTTGCGGGGGAAGGATGCGTAGCCTTAGCGAGCGTCAGCGAGCTTAGGCGAAGCTGGATGGGGGGTGGCGCGGCTGCAGCCGCGCGCGCTCGTCAGAGCGCCACACCGGCGAGAACACTCGAGTTACAGCGCTCGCGCGCTGCGCGCCTCCGGCGCGGCCCCCTCACCCAGCTCCGGCTAAGCTCACTTCGTTCGCTAAGCCTCCGCAACCCTCTCCCACGAGGGGAGAGGGGGACTTTAGGAAGGGCGTAGCCAATGTACGCCGCCCGCCTCTGGTCCGTGCGCCATGCCCGTGGCCTCAACGCGTTCTACCGCGCGTTCGAGAAGGCCCTGATCACGCTGCACCCGCTCTGGAACAAGATCGGATACGAGAAGCTGGAGAAGCCGTTCGAGAACGTCGAGCACGTGACCAAAGGCTTCCTGTTCGATTGCCAGATGTGCGGGCAATGCGCCCTTTCATCCACCGGCATGTCCTGCCCGATGAACTGTCCGAAGAATCTGCGCAACGGCCCGTGCGGGGGCGTGCGTGACAACGGGCATTGCGAAGTGAAGCCGGAGATGAAGTGCGTCTGGGTCCAGGCCTGGCAAGGGGCCGAGCGCATGGGCCTGAAGGCCGACGAAGGCCACAAGATCCTCGACGTGCAGCGTGCGGTCGATCATCGGCTCAAGGGCAAATCGTCCTGGCTGCGCGTGGTGCGGATCGCCGCGGGCCTCGAAGACCAAGCCGGCAACAAGCCGAAGCCGCCGGCCGCCAAGCCGGGCTCCAGCAAGGATCTCGCAGCCGTTTCCGCATCGGTCGAGGCCAAGAAGGCAGGGCAAGCCGCATGAATGATGGGCACGCCCATTTCGATCCGGCTGCGCCGCTGCCGCTGCTGCCCGGCCATTCGTCCGGCGGGCGGCTGGAGCGTGTGCTACGGCTGGGGCGCTTTGCCGTCACCGCGGAGCTGAACCCGCCGGACAGCGCCGATCCGCGCGACGTCTATGAGCGCGCTCTCGTCCTCTCCGAAGTGTGCGACGCCATCAATGCGACCGACGCCTCGGGCGCCAATTGCCACATGTCGTCGGTCGGCATCTGCTCGCTGCTGACTCGCGCCGGCTATGCCGTCATCATGCAGATCTCCTGCCGCGACCGGAACCGCATCGCCATCCAGGGCGACGTGCTGGGCGCCGCAGCCATGGGGGTCGGGAATATCCTCTGCCTCACCGGCGACGGGGTGCAGGCGGGAGACCAGCCGGCGGCCAAGCCGGTGTTCGACTTTGATTCAACTTCGTTGCTGGAATGCATCCGCACCATGCGGGACAAGGGGCACTTCCTGTCGGGTCGTAAATTGACGACGCCGCCGCGAGTTTTTCTTGGGGCTGCCGCCAACCCGTTTGCGCCGCCCTATGAATACCGGGCGGTGCATATCGCCAAGAAGATCGCGGCGGGGGCCCAGTTCATCCAGACCCAGTATTGCTTCGACGTGCCGCTATTGCGCAAATTCATGGACAAAGTGCGCGAGCAGGGACTGCACGAGAAGGCGTTTTTCTTGATCGGTGTCGGACCGCTGCCATCCTCGAAGACGGCGCGCTGGATGAAAAATAATGTTCCTGGTGTTCACATCCCCGAGGCGATCATCGAGCGGATGGAGAAGGCCAAGGACCAGCGGGCCGAAGGCAAGCAATTGGCGGTCGACCTGATCCAGGAGATCAAGGAGATCGAGGGCGTTTCAGGCGTGCATGTGATGGCCTATCGGCAGGAAGAGTTCGTGAACGAGATCATCCAGGCCTCCGGCGTCATGCGGAACAGACAGCAACGGCGCGCGGTCGAACCCGCCGCTTCTTCGTGAAAGGATTGCGTATATGACCGATACCGTCATCAGCTCGGCCACCAAGGAAGTGGTGATCGGCTTCGACCGCCCGTTCGTCATCATCGGCGAACGCATCAACCCGACCGGGCGCAAGCTGCTGGCGGCGGAAATGGCGGCCGGCGATTACAGCCGCGTCAAGTCCGACGCGCTGGCGCAGGTTGCTGCCGGCGCCCACATGCTGGATGTCAATGCCGGCATCCCGATGACGGATGAGCCGCGCATCCTCGCCGAGACCATCCAGCTGGTGCAGTCACTGACCGACGTGCCGCTGTCGATCGATTCCTCGATCGTTGCCGCACTCGAGGCCGGCCTTGCGGTCTACAAGGGCAAGCCGCTGCTGAATTCGGTGACCGGCGAGGAAGAGCGGCTGGAAGTGGTGCTGCCGCTGGTGAAGAAATACGGCGCGGCGGTGGTCGCGATCTCCAACGACGAGACGGGCATTTCCGAAGATCCGGACGTGCGCTTCGAGGTCGCGAAGAAGATCGTGCAGCGCGCGGCTGACTACGGCATTCCCTATTCGGACATCGTGGTCGATCCGCTGGTGATGCCGATCGGCGCGCTCGGCCAGGCCGGCCGCTCGGTCTTCCACCTCATCCGCCGCCTGCGCACGGAGCTGAAGGTCAACACCACCTGCGGCGCGTCCAATATCAGCTTCGGCCTGCCCAACCGGCATGGCCTCAATTCCAGCTTCCTCGCCATGGCGATCGGCGCTGGCATGACTTCGGCCATTACCAATCCGCTCCATGTCGAGGAGATGATCGGCGTCATGGGCGGCGACGTCCTGATGGGCCATGACGCCCATTGCGCCGCCTGGATCCGCAAGTTCCGCGAGCCCTCGGCAGAGGGCGAAGGCGCTGGCGCGGGTGGCCGGCGCGGCCGCGAGAATCGCCGCCGGGGCGGCGGTGGCGGCGGAGCGGCCAATGATGGCACCGAAGGTGTGCAAGCTGCCGCGAGCCCGACTGCGGAAGTCGTTAATGGATAAACGCCGATTGGCTAAGACTGGCGAAATGGCGTAAGCACGTTCGCCCCCGCTTCCGAACCATCGGGGCGGGGGCGAAGTTTTATGGGCGGTGAATAGCCGCAATGAATTTAGGGTCTGGGTTCATGGCTGCGGAAGGCGCCGAAGTGAGCGTGAAAAACGGCAACAACAATGCCAGCAACGGCAACGGCGATCCGTTGATCGTCTTCATGCCGTCGGGGCGCCGTGGCCGCTTCCCGGTCGGTACGCCGGTCTTGCAGGCGGCGCGCCAGCTCGGCGTCGACATCGATTCGGTGTGCGGCGGGCGTGCCATTTGCGGGCGCTGCCAAGTGGTGGTGAGCGAGGGCGAGTTCGCCAAGCTCGGCGTCACCTCCAAGGGCGATCACCTCTCCGACTTCTCAGCCGTCGAGCAGCGCTACGCCGACAAGCGCAGCATGAAGCCGGGGCGGCGCCTGTCATGCCAGGCGGTCCTCCAAGGCGACCTCGTCATCGACGTGCCGGAGGACAGCCAGGTCCACAAGCAGGTGGTGCGGAAGCGCGCCGAGATGCGCGCGATCGAGATCGACCCGATCGTGAAGCTGCATTATGTCGAGGTTGCGGAACCTGACATGCACGATCCGACCGGCGATTTGCAACGGCTGGAGAAAGCGCTGCAGGATCAGTGGGGCCTCACCAACCTCTCGACCGATCTGCGTGTGATCCAGGGCCTGCAATCCGCCCTGCGCACCGGCAAGTGGACGGTGACGGTTGCCGTCCATCTCGGCAAGCAGATCACCGCTGTGTGGCCGGGCTTCAAGGACCAGGTGTTCGGGCTCGCGGTCGATGTCGGCTCCACCACCATCGCCGGCCATCTGTGCGATCTGTCGTCGGGTGAAGTCGTTGCCTCATCGGGCCTCATGAACCCGCAGATCCGTTTCGGCGAAGACCTGATGAGCCGCGTCTCCTACGTCATGATGAATCCGGGCGGCGAGCTGGAGATGACCAAGGCTGTCCGCGATGCGATCAACGATCTGACGGTCTCGGTCGCCAAGGAGGCCGGCTGCACGGTCGCGGATATCCTGGAAGTCACCTTCGTCGGCAATCCCATCATGCATCATCTGCTGCTGGGGATTAACCCGATCGAGCTGGGCGGCGCGCCGTTTGCGCTCGCGACCGACGGGCCGACCATGTTCTGGGCCTCGGAGATCGACCTCAAGATCCATCCCAATGCACGCATCTATGTGCTGCCCTGCATCGCGGGACACGTCGGCGCGGACACGGCCGGCGTCATCCTGTCCGAAGCGCCGCATGAAGCGGATGAGATGACCTTGATCGTCGATGTCGGCACCAATGCGGAGATCGTGCTCGGCAACAAGAAGAAGCTGCTGGCGGCGTCATCGCCCACCGGCCCCGCTTTCGAAGGCGCGCAGATCTCCTGCGGCCAGCGCGCAGCGCCGGGCGCGATCGAGCGCATCCGCATCAACCGCGACACGCTGGAGCCGCGCTTCAAGGTGATCGGCTGCGACCTGTGGTCCGATCATCCGGATTTCGCCAAGCAGACCGAGGCGACCGGCGTCACCGGCGTGTGCGGCTCCGGCATCATCGAATGCATTGCGGAGATGTATCTCTCCGGCATCCTGACCCAGGACGGCGTGATCGACGGATCGATGGCTGTGAAATCGCCGCGCATCGAGGCGGAAGGCCGCACCTTCTCCTACCTGCTGCATGACGGCACACCCCAGCTGCGGATCACGCAGACCGACGTGCGCGCGATCCAGCTGGCGAAGGCCGCGCTTTATGCCGGCGCACGCCTGCTGATGGATAATCTGAACATCGACAAGGTCGACCGCATCACCTTGGCCGGCGCGTTCGGCAGCCATATCGACGTCAAATACGCGATGGTCCTCGGCATGATCCCCGATTGCGACCTCGCCAAGGTCACGTCCGCCGGCAACGCCGCCGGGACAGGCGCGCGCATCGCGCTTTTGAACGCCGCCGCACGCGACGAGATCACCCGCGTGGTGAAGCAGGTCGAAAAAGTCGAGACTGCGGTCGAGCCCAAGTTCCAGGCGCATTTCGTGGAAGCGATGGCGATTCCCCACAAGACCGCGCCCTACCCGCACCTCGCGAAGGCAGTCGCGCTGCCGCCGCCAAAAGATCCGACGCTTGGCGGCGACGATGGTTCAGGCGGCGGACGCCGCAGGCGGCGACGGGGCTAGGACGGCGCGATCCCTGGCGCGTCCGCGTTCCTCGTGGCACTCTCGGTGAACAAAGGGTGCTTGCCGACGGTGTGGAGGAATGTCCGAGAGCGTCTATCTTGCCACCAGCGAATCCGACTACGCGGCCTTTGGCGCGCTCGTCCGCGAGTATGTGGAGTGGTGCCGCGCCCGCTTTGCGCATGAGTCCTGGCTGATCGATGAGGCGCTGAGCCACCAGTCCCTGGATCGGGAGCTTGAGAGCCTGGCGACGCGCTACGGTCCGCCGAGCGGAAAGGCCTTTCTGGCGCGGCGTAACGGCGAGATCGTCGGCTGCGGCGCTTATCGCCGGCGGTCGGACGAGTTCTGCGAGATGAAGCGGCTGTTCGTGCCGGATCGGTTTCGCGGTCACGGCATCGGCCGGAGGCTGTGCGACGCCATCATCGCGAGCGCACGCGAGGAGCGCTTCAAGCTGATGCGGCTCGACACCGCCGCCCAGATGTCCGAGGCGGTCGCGCTTTATGCAGCGATCGGCTTCAGGCGTTGCCCGCCCTACAACGAATACCCCGAACGCCTGAAGCCCCACATGGTGTTCATGGAAATGGCTCTGGATCGAGTTCAAGGAGCGGTTTGACAAACGACAATTGTCAATTTACACTTGTCAAGTGATCGAGGGGCTTCCGACACAAGGGCCTGCAACGGCTCCATGAAAACGACGACCGCCGGAAGCTGCCGGCGGATATAGTTGATCGCATCCGCCGGATATTGGCTGCGCACGATGCCGCCACCGCGATCAAGGCCCTGAACCAGCCGATCCTGCGCCCTCATGCGTTGACGGGCGATCTGAAGGGGTTCTGGGCCGTCACCGTTGGCGCCAATTGGCGCATCATTTTTCGGTTCGAGAACGGCAGAATCTTCGATGTAGATCTGATCGACTACCACTAGGAGCACGGCACAATGGCCATGAAGAACCCGCCCCATCCCGGCGAATTGCTCAAGGACAATGTCGACGAGCTTGGCCTCAGCGTGGCCGAGGCCGCGAAGGGGCTCGGCGTCACGCGCCAGCAGCTCTATAACGTGATCAACGGCAAGAGCGCGATCACGCCGGAGATGGCGGTGCGGATCGAAAAGGCACTGGGCGGCACGGCGGATTTGTGGCTCCGCATGCAGGTGAACTATGACTTGGCCCAGGTGCGCCAGCGCGACCGCAGCATCAAGGTCAAGCGCCTGTCGCCAAAGGCGGCTTGAAGGCAGCACGATGTCCGACGAAGACGACGACCTCCCGCCTCTCCCCGCGGGCAAGAAGAATTACATGACGCCGGAGGGGCATGCGCGCCTCATTGCCGAGCGGCGCAAGCTGTGGAACGAGGAGCGGCCGGAGGTCGTGCGCGTGGTGGAGTGGGCTGCCGGCAACGGCGACCGCTCGGAAAATGGCGACTACATCTACGGCAAGAAGCGGCTGCGCGAGATCGACCGGCGGCTGCGCTTTCTCGACAAGCGCCTTTCCATCGCCGAGGTGGTCGACCCCGGAGCGCAGAAGAACCGCAGCCGCGTATTCTTTGGCGCATCGGTCACCTATGCACGCGAGGATGACAGCGAGGTCACGGTCGCCATTGTGGGGATCGACGAGACGGACACGTGGCGCATCAGCTGGATCTCCCCGGTCGCGCGCGCCCTGATGGGCAAGTCGGTCGGCGACACCGCCACTGTCCCGACTCCGAAAGGCGCCGAGACCATCGAGATCGTCGCGATCGAATATCCGGATTAGCCGTTGACTTCCCACACACGTGTTCGCCGTGCGATGCGCAGCGTCTCGGCCCGGCTGGCGAGCTCCGTGCCGGGCGCCTCGACTGCGGCCGATGCTGCGGCGACGCCGAGGCAGCAGGCTTCCAGCAGCGGCTTGCCGCGCGCGATCGCGAGGATGGCGGCGCCGATCAGGGAATCACCGGCGCCGACCATGCTGACCACCTTGCCCTTGGGCGACTGCAGGCGCCAAACACCGTCAGGCAGGATGGCGAGCGAGCCCATCGCGCCGCGCGTGACGATCATCATTTCTGCCTGCCCGCGCTCGCGCAGGCGGCGGCCGACCCGCGCCATGCTCTTCCAGTCCGATCGGCTGGTGCCGGCAAGATCGCGGAACTCGATATGGTTCGGCTTCACCAGGAAGACGCCGGCCTCCAGTGCCCGGCGCAAGGGTGGGCCTGACGTGTCGAGGATGAGGCGCCCGCCGCGGCGGCGCACCATGCGGGCGAGGCGCGCATAGAAATCCTCCGGGACACCGGGCGGCAAGCTGCCGGTTGCGACCACAAACTCGTGCTCCGCTGCGAGCCGCTCGATCTCCGCCAGCGCAGCCTTCACCTCCTTCCCGCTCCAGCGCGGACCTTGCAGCACCAGGCGGTACTGTAGGTGGTGCGCGGTCTCGTCCACCGTGACGTTCTGGCGCGTGGCGCCGGCGATCGGGAACTCGGCGACATCGAGCCCTTCGCGCTCCATCAGCTCGCGCAAGGTGCGCCCCGTGGGGCCGCCGAGGGCGACAAACGCCGTGCTCCTGCCGCCGAACCTGCGGATGACTCGCGAGACATTGACCCCGCCGCCGCCCGGCTCCAGCAGCGCGCCGGCGCAGCGCAGCTTGCGGTTCGCCAGCATGCGCGGGACCGAGGTCGACAGGTCGAGCGCCGGATTGAGTGCGACGGTCAGTATTTTCTGCATGGCGCGGCCTTGATGTCCCCGGCCGCCAGCTTGCGATAGGCCCTGCTGCACCGCAATAGGGTCCGTGCGCCACCCATGCGCGGCGCGCCGAGCCCGCTGCGGGAAAGCGCATTTGCCTCGCCGCGATTCTGCTGGCAAGAGAGTTCCCGGCCGGGTTCGCTCAAGGTGGGGATATCGTGGCTTCGATTTCGGCGACAAGTGCGGATGGTCGGCATCCCTTTCTGGCCGCCGTCGCCTTATGCGGCGGGATCATGATTTTTTCCGGACAGGATTGGATCATCAAGCTGCTGAGCGGCGATTATCCCGTGCATCAGGCGATCGCGATCCGCGGCGTGGTCGCGTTCGTGATCCTCCTCGCCTTCATCGCTTATTCCGGCAAGCTGCGCAGCCTCAGGTCGCCGCGCGCCGGGTTGCTGGTCGTGCGCGGCCTCGTCCTGATGGTCGCCTATACGACCTACTATCTCGCTTTTCCGTCCATGCCGCTTGCCAACGTGGTGGCGCTCTGGTTCACGGTGCCCTTGTTCGTCACCGCCTTGTCCGGTCCGTTCCTGGGAGAAAAGGTCGGTGCGCGCCGATGGTTTGCGACCATCGTGGGCTTCGCCGGCGTGCTCGTCATCCAGCGGCCGCTGACGGTGGATTTCAATGCGGCTTCGCTGCTGCCGCTGGCCTCCGCGCTCACCTATTCGATCTCCGCCTTGATGGCGCGGCGCATGGGCACGACCGAGAGCGCGCCGGTCATGTCGTTCTATCAGAACGTGGTCTATCTGCTGGTGGCGCTGGTCATGGCCGCGTTCTTCGGCGGCGGCGCTTATGAAGGCACCGGCAATCCCAGCCTCGAATTCCTGATGCGCGGCTGGGTGGTGCCGAGCCTGCGCGACCTTGCGCTGCTTGCGGCCTGCGGCGTGATCGCGTCGATCGCGACCGTTCTCTTGACCCAGGCCTATCGGATGGCGGAAGCCAACTTTGTCGCCTGCTTCGAATATACCGCGATCATCTGGGCGACCTTGGGCGGCTATTTGTTCTGGAACGAAATCCCCGACATCTATTCGTTCATCGGCGCCGCGCTGATCGTGGCGGCCGGGCTCTATGTGCTGTTCGGCACAGAGCCGGCGCCCATCGAGACCGAAAAGGTCTAGATCCGCATCATGTGATTGTCGAAGCGGAACTCGCCATTGGCGCCGAGGGGCGATGGCACTGCCGCATCGCGCGAGACGGCAAACAACTCGCCGCTGCCGCTGGAAACCGCCAGCTGGCCGGCAATCCCGGTCGCGCTGAGGCCGCAACCATCATGGATATCGAGCGTCTCGAGGGCCGCGCCGCTCTCGTCCCACAGGCCGATGCAGTTGCCGCGCGGCGAGCTCATGGCGATGAGGCCGGCGCCGCTATCCACCGCTGCCGCGCCGCAATAGCCGCGCAACCGGCCCCAGCCGCCATGCGGCGCCGCTAGCCAGCGCGGGGCGGAGCCAGGCCGGTGCAGGAAGCCGAGTGGCCAGTCGAGGTCGGGCACATCGGCGGAATCCTGCAACGCCGCCGCCACATCACCGGCTTCGGTAACAGCGAGGTGCCGAATCGAAAGCCGCGCGAATTGCGGCTCCAAGGTCACGCGCTCCATCAACTTCTGCGATTGCCAATCAAGGTACACCAGGTCGGAGTGAATATTGGAATGCTCGACGCCGCCGGTATCGTCATGGCGCTTGTCGATGCCGCCATTGGCAACGACCAGGGTCTTGCCGTCCGGCAGCGTCAGATCGTGCGGCCCGATGCCGAAGGTCGGGAACTCGCCGACGCGCTTATAGCTTGCATTGGCATCATAGACGCCGATCACGCCCTGATGTTTGTCCTCGTCATTTTCCGTCGCCAGCAGCAGATCGCCGCCGCGCGCGAACAAACCGTGGCCGGAGAAATGCCGTCCGGGCGCCGCGGGAATTTCCGTCACCACCGCGCCAGCGAGCGTGTCGATGACCAAAGCGAACTTGCCCGCCCGGCGCGCGAAACAGAGCGCCTCGACGCTGTTGGGGCGAACCGCTAGCCCATGGCCGCGGCCGGCGAGATCGAGGTCGAACGCGATCTCACCATCGTTCCCGACTGCGACGACGGCGTAGCGGCCGTTGAGCGTCGCGGCGGCGGAGAGATAGCGCGCGCCTTCGTCCGCTCGTGCCGGCCTGCGAACCAGAAGAGCGGCGGCACCGGCCGCCAGCAAAGTGCGTCGATTCAACTGCATGCTAGTCACCATCGAGCGCATTGAACCCGATCGGCAGATTGAGCTTGGTTGCAACCGGGCCGGCCAGCTGATCGCGTGGCTTGGTCAATTGCTTGGCCAGCGCTTCGACCTGCTTGCGCTGCGCCGCGTCGGCGACCGCCTTGTTGAGCAGCAGCGTGATCCCGGCCAGATTGTTCGACACCTGGTCGATCGCACCGATCATCGTATCCGCAACCGCCTTGCCGTCCGGCTGCGCGGCCAGCAATCCGCCGAGCCCGTGGTCGGTGCCGAACAAGGATCGCAGTCCCTGGAGGTTCGCGGCAAGGACCGCATTGGATTGGCCGCTGCGCCAGAATTCGGCGGCCTGCGGCTTGGCCTTCTCGAGGCTGTCGCCGAGCGGCGCCAGCAGCTTCATATCGCGCATCGCGATGATCGAGGTCAGCAGGTCGTTGAGCAGCCGGCCGGCGGCATCGCGGCCGCTCGGCAGATCTTCGTCCTCTTCCGACGGATGTTCGATGCGCGAAAGAAACGGCGATTCGCCCTCCGTCCAACCGGCGACGATATCGTGGGCGATCGTGTTGAGATTGATGCCGATCGCGGCGAACAGGCTGCAGCGGAACCCGCCGGGCTTCACGTTCGACAGCGCGTCCTGTTCGAACAAGAGACGGTCCAGCGCAGGCAGCCCCTGCACGCCGACCGTCGTGGTGGCGAATCGATCAGGGTCCAGCGCGGCTTTGTCCTGCTTCTTCAGCACGTTCGCCAGCTGGCGGCCGACGATGTTGCGCTTGTCCGGCCAATATTCGATGCGGAAAGCGCGCTGATGCTCGCTGACCGGGCCAAAACTGATGAACTGGATTTTCGCCCAGGCCTGGGCTGTTTTCGCGAACTGCTCTTGCGCCTGAGCCAGGGACCCGTCGCTCGGCTGCTTGCACAGCGCGTCGAGGCTGGTCTGCAGGCCTGCGGTCGCGCTTTCCAGTGCCTCATAGCCGGGGATGATCTCAGCCTTCGCCGTCGATGCCACCGCCGCCGAATAGTCCGTATCCTGCAGCGCCAGGGCAGGCGTGGAGGCGGCGAGCAACAGCAGGGCAGCAGCGGCGATTCGTTTCATAGACTCTCCAGGAACGCGATCAGCGCCGCGCGATCTTCCGCCGACAAGTCCGCGGCACGCTGCTTTGCGGGCGCCGCTTCGCCGCCGTGCCACAGGATCGCTTCGAGGACCGAACGGGCGCGCCCATCATGCAGCAGATTGGGCCCGTTCGGCTGTGCGACACGAGCGCCCAGGCCCCACAGGGGCGCGGTCCGCCAGTCGCGTGCGCCAGCAACCTTGGAGACCTGATCGTCCGCCGCGCGGTCGGCCAATCCATCGCCCATGTCGTGCACCAGGAGGTCGGTGTAGGGCGAGAACCAGATTGTCTCATCGGCCCGTTGCGCCGGCTGGTTCGGCGTGTGGCAGGTGCCGCAGCCGATCGCGGCGAAGATTGCGGCGCCGCGCGCCGTATCGGCGCCGGCTTGCGATCTGGCGGGCGCGCGCAGAGCGCGCAGATAGGTCCCGATCAGGGATACGATGCTGCCGTCGACCTCCGCCGCGCCGGGCGCAGCGCCCTGCGGCGCGGCGCGGCAGCCGGATTCCGCAGCCGTGCAATCGCCCCACAAATCCGGGCGCAAAGGCGTCGCGAGGCCGAGATCGGCATGGAACGCGGCGGAGATCTGATGATCGAGGTCGGGCTCATCGGCTTTCCAGCCGAACCGGCCCGGCTCGATATCCTGTTCGCCATATTGGCCCATGATAATCGACCCGGAGATGCCGTCGCCATCGAGATCATCCGGGTCCGCCAGGGCCGAGAGACGCGATAGCGAAACCTGCTCCAGCAGGCCGACACCATGCAGGTCCGGCGCCAGGCGCGGCGAGAGCCAGGCCATAACGCCGGGACTCTTCAAGCCCGCGATGGACATGCGCGGGCGACGCAGTTCGACCGCAGTGCCATCGGCGAGCTGTTCCGTGTGAGTCTCGAAGGTCGCGCGCAAATGGCCTTCCGGCTGCAAGCCGGGAACCGCCATGGTCTGTACCTGCTCGCCCAGCAGCGCATGCGGCGCCAGCTTGCCATCCTTGTCCACCGCGCCGATGCGCAAGGTGAGGCCGGCTGATGGCGGCAGATCACCCTCCTTCAGCGCAACGGAGGCGCGGCCGCCGTTGTGGTGGCAGGAACTGCAGGCGCGGGCATTGAACAAGGGACCCAGCCCATCCGCCGCCTTGGTCGAAGAGGGCGCGGAGACCCAGAGCCGCTCGAACAAGGCCTTGCCCAGCACCGTATCCATCGAATCCTCGGCCGCCTGCGCCCCGCTGGTGAAGACCAGCAATGCAACCGACAGCGCCGCAATGCCGTTACGCCACGCGGACATAGCCCATCATCCCGGTCTCCTGATGCTCGATAATGTGACAATGCATCATCCACTCTCCGGGATTATCCGCTGTGAAGCCGATCTCAACGCGCTCCTTTGGCGCGACCAGCACCGTGTCGGCGAGATGCGAGACGATTTCTCCCTTGCTTGATCTGAGCACGCGGAAGGTATGGCCGTGCAGATGGATCGGGTGCTGGTGCGGTGTGCCGTTGAACAGCTCAAAGATATAGGATTTGCCGAGCTTCAGCTCTGCCAGCGGCGGCGGCTTCAGCTGATGGTCCTGCCCCGACCAGGATTTGCCGTTGATGGCCCAGAAGGTCCGCTGCGGCAGGCAGAGGGAATCGAGCCCGAGATCGCTGTTCGCCTTCAGGTACGCTTCCAGTTCCGGCGAGACATGGCCGGCCGTCAGATCGAAAGCCAGTCGCTCGGCATTCGCGAGGTCCGGCTCGGTCACGCGGCTGGCGGCCAGTTCCGGCATGGGGCCGATGCCCGGCAGCTGGCTCTCGATCGGTGATATCTCGGCCAGCAATGCCGGCTTGGCGCCCCAGACATTCTGCAGCTTGACGCCGCTCTGCGCCGGCATGCGGAAGGCGATGTCGACCCGCATGGCGGGGCCAAGCGTCCAGGTCTTCAAAGGAAGCGCCGGCAGCAGCGGATTTCCGTCTGTCCCGACCAAGAAACCTTCGGCACCATCCAGCGCCAGCACCACGATGCGCGAGACATCGAGATTAAGCACGCGCAGGCGCACCCAGCCATTCGCCAGCGCCTCGAGCTTGGCCGCAGGCTGCGCATTCACCGTCTCGACGCTGCCGAAGGTGCCGCCGCGCGCCGCGCCCTTGTCGGTCGAGAATACGTCGAACGAGCCGTCGCCCTTCAGCCGCCAGTCCTTGATAGCGACCACATGGTCGGCCAGGAACAACCCCTGCTCCGTCTCGTCCTCGACGATGAGGGCGCCGGCGAGGCCGCGGCCCAATTGCACGACCGTGTTGCAATGAGGATGAAAAAAGAACGTGCCGGCATCGGGCGGCACAAACTCGTAGGTGAAGGATTCGCCCGGCTGGACGGGCACCTGCGTCAAGTAGGGCACACCGTCCATTGCGTTCTGCAAACGGATGCCATGCCAATGGATGGCGGTGTGCTCATTGAGGCCGTTGGTCAGCGTGGCGCGGAATGGCTGGCCGCGCCGGGTACGGAGGACCAGCGGCCATTCATCGCGATAGGCCCAGATCGGCGTCGAGGTTCCCGGCAGCAGCGAGAGCGATCGCTCGCGCGCCACCAGCGCGAAAGGCGCGCTGTCGGCGAGGGCAGAACGCGGCAACGGCAGCGCCGCGAGCGCCGCCGTGCCAGCCAGAAAGTGCCGCCGCGTGAACACCGCTGCCGTTATTGAACGACCGCCGAGGGATTGTCGAGGGAGTCGGACCCTTCGATCGCGACCGCACCGATCTTCAAGGCGTCCACCGCCTTTTCGACCGCATGGGTCTGGGCGATCAAGCCGTCGATGCCGTCCTGGACCATCTGGTTGCCGTCCTTGTTTCCGTCGGCGATCATCTGGTCATAGGCCATCTTGCCGCTGTCGGCCGTGTCCTTGATCTTGCGCAGCTTGGCCTCGGCATTCTTCATCGCGGCCTTCACGCTCTTGTCGGCGTCGGGTGAGGCGGCCTTCACGAGATCGGACAGGCTGTCGCCCTTCACGACACTGCCGTCGATCCGCTTATAGCTGCCTTCGTAGATCGCGATCACCCCGGCTTCATCGTAATAGTGCGAATTGTGCGTGTTGTCGGAGAAGCAATCATGCTCCTCCTCCGGATCGTGCAGCAGCAGGCCGAGCTTCATACGTTCGCCCGCCAGCTCGCCGTAGGAGAGGCTGCCCAGGCCCTGGAACATCATGCCGAGGGCCGTATTGCCGCCGGCATCGCGCAGCGCCTTGCGTGCCGCGCCGCCCGCCGTCCAGTTGCCGACCATTTCCTTGAGGTCATCGACCAGCAGCGAAGCGGCGGCCTTCAGATAATCCGCGCGGCGGTCGCAATTGCCGTGGGTGCAACTGCCCTTGTCGTAGTCGCTGGCCGGGCGGTTGCCGGCGCCGGGGCCCGTGCCGTTCAGGTCCTGGCCCCACAGCAGGAACTCGATGGCGTGATAGCCGGTCGCGACATTGGCCTCGGAATCGGCGGCCTCGTGCAGCTTGGTCAGCAGCTCCTTGTCGATCTTGCTGGCGTCGACGGTCTGGCCGCCGAACGAGATCTTGGTATTGGCGATCACGTTGGCGGTGTAGAGCGGGTTCTCGTCCGATTCCGTGCCGTAGGAATCCGCGACGTAATCGATCAGCCCCTCATCGAGCGGCCAGGCATTCACCTTGCCCTCCCAATCATCGACGATCGGGTTGCCGAAGCGATAGCCTTCGGTCTGCTGGTAGGGCGGGCGCGAGGCGAGCCAGGCTTGCCGGGCGGCCTTGAGGTTCGCGTCGGTAGGCTTGGCGATCAGTGTGTCGATCGCGGCCTCCAGCGCCTCCGCGGTCTTCAGCGCGTCCTCGTATTTGGCATGCGCGATGTCGGCATAGGTTTCGATCACCGAGGCGGCATCCGCCGCCACCGCTGGCGCTCCGCCCGCCATCCACGCACACCCCGCCAAGACCCACAGCAAACCAGCCTTACGAACCATCGATCCCTCCCTAGTCAGGCGGCGGCCACCATAATGAGAATGATTATCAGAGGCAATCGCAAATGATTTTCCGTTCGATATAATTGATATAGTTCGATTATTTTAGAATCTGGACGACCTCGAAGCCTTCGAAATTGGGCCCGCCCAGGTAGAGATGCTTATGGGCGCCGGCGTTCTGGTGCGCCTTCCGGAAGGCCTCGGACCTGGTCCAGCCCTCGAAGGTTTCGCGCGAGCTCCAGATCGTGTGCGAGGAATAGAGCGTGTGGTCCTCGCGCTGCGGGCCCTTCAGCAGGTGGAATTCGACGAAGCCGGGCAGGTCGCGCAGATAGATGTCGCGCTCCCGCCAGATGCGCTCGAACTCCGCTTCGCTGCCGGGCTTCACCTGGAAACGGTTCATGGCAATGAACATGGCATGGTCCTTTCGGGTTGATGGTTGGATGGTGGCCACATGACGATATAGGGACGATCCTGCTGCGGCGCGGGCAACGCGCGCGCGATAACGTCGAATCAGTAAACCGATGGCGACGGCGGTCGCCCCCTGGACCATCGGTGAGGTTCCCTGGCTGAGTTGCTTCTTGGAGCGATCGTGTGGCTAGCCTGGGTATGTGCCGGTCTTGCGCTTCAGGAATGCGGCAACGCCAGCAGGTTCCTTGCGCTACTTGGTGAGCACGAGCCCGCCGCGGCTGGTGCGCCGCAGGCGATAGAAGTGCCCCTCATGCTCGATCACCGCCTCGCCCGCCTCGCCCAACAGGCGCGAGCTCAGGAGATGCGGCACGAGGGCCGAGTCAGATGCCATCTTCGCGGCAGAGATATCGGCGTGCGGTGCTGGTTGCGGATTGCTCATCGCTCATCTTCGCGTGCAGCGACGGCCCGCTCGGCCGCCGCGTTTGGAGTCTTAATGCAAATCATTCTCATTTGCAACCGCCTTCAGCGCAACGGGCGACAGCGCCGGCAGCGGCTGCGCCCGCCGGATCATCGCCAGCACCTCTTCGTCCAGCATGTCGAAGCCGGCGGAACGCGCGCGGGCGTAGCTCAACACCTTGCCCGACCGGTCCATGCGGAAGCGCAGCAGAGCGGTTCCCTCTGCGTGGGCGCGGCGCGCAGAGTGTGCGCGCGAGAACCATCCATTCGATCTTTCAGCAATCCCGGCATCTTTAGATCATCCGCAGCTTTGCGCGCAGCCGCACGCCACCGCCGGACAGCATCCGGCGCCGGCATCACTGGCCGGCCCGTATTAGCTCAGATGCGAATGCTTCAATATCATTTATGGGAGCCGAGGATCTGCAGGAAGACATCTCGCGGCACGATCGCGCCGTGATGGCCCACCACGATGGCGGCGCAGCGATGGCCGAGCTTGGCAGCCTCTGCGGCGTTCTTGCCGGCGAACGTCGCGGCGAGGAACCCGGCATTGAAGGAATCACCGGCGCCTGTCGCATCGACGACCTTCGCGACCTTCACGGCCGGCACGGTGGATTTGCGCCCGTCGATCGAAACGACGCAGCCCTGCCCGCCTTGCTTGATGACGACAGTGCGGGGGCCGAGAGTGTGGATCAAGTCGGATGCTTCTTCGGCAGTGCTGACGTTGTTGAGGCCGGTCTCGTCCTCAATGCTGGAGAGCACCATGTCGGTCAGCGCCAATTGATCGCGGATTTCCCGCCGCGCCACCTCGACGGATGGCCAGCCGCGTGGGCGGTAGTTGCTGTCGAAGGCGACCTTGCCGCCCTTGGCGCGAAACTGGCGCAAGACGTCGAACAGCCGCTCCCGCCCCGCTTCGCCGTAGAGCGAGAGGCTGATGCCGCTGAGATACAGCCAGTCATAGCTCAGCAGCGCGTCGCAGAGGTCCGCCGTGCCGTCATTGCCGAAGATGTCGCGCGCTGGTGCCTGCTGGCGCCAATAGAAGAACCGGCGCTCACCCTTTTCATCCACTTCGATCATATAGAGGCCTGGCAGCCGTCCCGCGACGCGCTGCACCAGCTTTGTGCCGACTGATTCCGCGCGCCAGGCATCGATCATGTGCGCGCTATAGGGATCATCGCCCAGTGCTGTGATGTAGTCGACCGGCACGCCCAACCGCGCCAGGTAGACCGCAGTGTTCAGCGTATCGCCACCGAAGCCAAGCCGGCGCAGATCCGGCTCCGACCCGGCGCCGGAGATCTCCAGCATGCATTCGCCGATGGATGCGACCCTGTTCATGGGCGCAACGCTCCGTCCTTGCAATCAGCCGCCGCGCTGGGTGACGGGCCGCTCGCCACCGATGCGCGTCGTCATCTGCCGCGCCGCATCGATCAAGGCCCGCTTGTAGCGCGCATGCTCCTGCAGCCCTTCTTCGCGCGGCGTCAGCAGGCAGAGGGTGGCGACGCATTGCCTCTGCTCGTCATAGACGGCGGTGGCGAAGCAGTGTGTGAAACGGCCGGACGTGCCGTCGCAGGAGTAGAAGCCTTCGAGGCGCGCCTCAGCCACTTCCTTCAGGAACGTCCGCTCGCTGAGCCTCTTGCCGTCCGGCAGCTTGAAATCGTCGGATGGGATGAGCTTCAGGATCGCCTTGTCATCGAGATGCGAGACGAGCACCCGGCCGGAAGCGGTCCACGGCAGCGGAACAGGCTCGCCCACATCGGAGCTGATGCGGAAGTGCCGCTCCCCCTCTTTCATCTGGGCGACGACATATTTGCGATTGTCGAGAACGCAGAGCTGCGCGGTCTGTCCCGTGACTTCCGACAGATGGTCGAGGTAGCCCGAGGCGAGGCGCATCACGTCGAAATGCGTGAGGTGCGACAGGCCGAACAGATAAAGCCGGCGGCCCAGGAACACGCGACCCTCGGCATCGGCGCGGTCGAGGATGCCGCGGCTCAGCATCAAGCCGACCACGTCATAGGTGGTGGATTTGGGCGCGCCGATGGCGATCGCGATCTCGTTCGGCCGCAGCGGCTTCTTCGAATCGTGCAGGCATTCGAGGATCTCGAACGCGCGGTCGATGCCGCGGGTCCGCCCGCCGGCATCTGCCGCCTCCGCGGGCTTGGCACGCTCGACTTTCGCTGCTCTCCGCACCGGGACGCTACGCCGTCCGGTCTGTGCTACTTTCTGTGCCTGGGCCATTCCCGCCGATCCTCAAAATTTCGAGCTCTTCAGGAACTCCGCCAGCCTTTGCGATTTCGGCTTGCGGAAAAGTTCCTCGGGCGGTCCCTCTTCCTCGATCCGGCCCTGGTTCATGAATACCACACGGTCGGAAACTTCGAAGGCGAATTTCATCTCATGGGTGACCAGCAGCATGGTCATCCCTTCCGTGGCCAGATCCTTGATGACGGTCAGCACCTCATTCACCAGCTCGGGATCGAGGGCGGAGGTCACCTCGTCGAACAGCATGACCTTGGGATTCATCGCAACGGCGCGGGCGATGGCGACCCTTTGCTGCTGGCCGCCGGACAATTGACCCGGGTAGTGGTCGCGCCGGTCCCGGAGGCCCACCCGCGCCAGCCATTTTTCGGCGATGGAATTCGCCTCCTCCGCTGGCAGCTTTTTCACCTTGGTGAGGCCGAGGGTGATGTTGCGCAGCGCTGTCATGTGCGGGAACAGGTTGAATTGCTGGAACACCATGCCGGTCATGGCGCGCTGGCGGGCGATCTCCGATTCCTTGCGCGCCTTGTGCTGCGGGCCGGAATAGCCGATCTCCTCATTGTCGATCAGGATGCGGCCCTGGTGGAACTCCTCCAGCATGTTGACGCAGCGCAGGAGCGTCGTCTTGCCCGATCCGCTGGAACCGATGATGGAGACGACGTCGCCCGCCTGCATCGACAGATCGACACCCTTCAGGACCTCGATATCCTTGAACTTCTTGTGCAGGTTCTCGATCTGCAGGATCGGCTGTGCCATCGACCTCGCTCTATGTCAGGTGGGCAGCGCGATGCGCCGTTCGACAGCCTTGCCCGCCCGTTCGATCGCGTAATCGATCAGGAAATAGATCAGGCCGGCCGTAAAGTAGAATTCCAGGCTCATGAAATTGCGCGAGATGATCTGCTTGGTTACCAGCAGCAGCTCCAGAACTCCGATGACCGAGAGCAGGGTCGAAGCTTTCACCATCTCCGTCGCGGTGTTGATCCAGGCAGGCAGCGCTTGCCGCAGCGCCTGCGGCGCCAGCACATAGACGAAGAGCTGCGGGAAGGTAAGGCCGATCGCCTTGGCCGCCTCGGTCTGGCCGCGCGGCAGGCTGAGGAGTGCGCCGCGCAGATTCTCCCCCACATGGGTGCTGCAGAAGATCACCAGCGCAAACAGGCCGGCCTGGAATGCCGTCAGCTGGATGCCGATCTGCGACAGCAGGTAGAAGCTGGCCAGCACCAGCACGAAGACTGGTGTCCCGCGCACGAAATCGACGTAAATACGGACCAGGAAGCGCGAGACCCAGCGACTATAGACCAGGACGAGTCCGACAAACGTGCCGAGAATGGTGCCCAGCACGATCGCCAGCATCGAAATGAGGATGGTCGTGCCGAGCCCCTGCGCGATTGCCCAGCGCGAGACCCAGAGTTCCGATGCGAATTGCGGGAGCTCGCTCATGGTTCGGTCAACGCGGAATCGCGAGACGCCGCTCCATGAAGCGCAAGCCTGCGGCGATCACGTAGCAGGCGGCGACATACATGAGGCTTGCGACAGACCAGGTCTCGATCACGCGGAACGTATTCACATTGATCTGGCGGGCATAGAAGGTCAGCTCCGGAACAGCGATGGCGGCGGCGAGCGAGGTATCCTTGAACAGCGAAATGAAATTGTTGCCGAGGGCCGGAAACGCATTGCGCAGCATGATCGGAATGATGATCCAGACCTTGGTCTGCCATTCGGTGAGGCCGATGGCGAGCCCGGCTTCGCGCAGGCCGCGCGGCAGCGCCAGTAGCGCGCCACGGAACACTTCCGTTAAATACGCGCCGGCATAGATCGACAGGGTCAGGATGAAGGATTCGACCTTGCCGATCCGAAATCCAAAGCGCGGCAGGACGAAATAGGAGAAGAGGATCAGGACCAGGAGCGGCGTGTTGCGGATCGCGGTGACATAGCATCCGGCAACACGCCGCGAAGCAGGCCGTTTCGCGTTCATGGCGAAGGCCGCCACCAGGCCGATCCAGCATCCGGCGAATATGGAGACGATCGCCAGAGCGAGGCCCAGGCCGAGCCCGCTCAGCAGCAGATCGAAGTCCCGCCATACGGCGCCGAAATTCAGATGATAGCCCATGGGCGGTGGCCTTGCTGTGCGCTTTAGTCGTGCTCCGTCTTACTGATACTCGATCGGGAAGCCAATGGCCGGCGGCGCCAGTTCGACGCCGAACCACTTCTTGAACGCGGCGGAATAGGTGCCGAATTCGACGCCGGTCATGGCCTCATGCAGCGTCGTGTTGACGAAGTTGAGCCAATCCTGGTCGCCGCGCTTGACCGCGCAGGAATAGCTCTGCGGGTTCCAGCCGTAGCCGGAATCCAGATACTTGCCCGGTGTGGTGACGATCAGCCATTTGGCGGAGGACTGGTCGGTAGCCGCCGCATCGGCGCGGCCGCTATTCAGCGCCTCATAGATCAGGTCGACGCTGTCGTACTGGTCCACCTTGGCTTCCGGCAAAGCGGCGTGGACCATATCCTCGGCATAGACGTTCTGCAGCACCGAAACCGTGGCGCCGCTGCCGGCCTTCTTCAATTCGTCGTACGTCTTCATCTTGCCATTCGCCGCCACCAGCAACGCAACGCCTTCGCGATAATAGGGAATGGTAAAGTTGACTTGCTGGGCGCGCTCCGACGTGACCGTCATGAACTGGCAGGTGATGTCGACCTTGCCAGTGGTCACGTTCGGGATGCGGGCATCCGAGGATTGGTCGACGAACTCGATCTTGGTGTCGTCGCCGAACAGGCCCTTGGCGACCAGCTTCGCGATGTCGATGTCGAAGCCGACGAGATTGCCGCTCTCGTCCTTGAAATGCCAGGGCGCGTTGGTGCTGCCTGTTCCGACGATCAGCTTCCCGCGCGCCAGCACCTCATCCAGCTTGCTCTGTTCCTGGGCCATCGCCTGCCCTGCCGAGACGGCGACCAATGCCGCCAGCCCGACCACCGCATTGCGCAACATGTGTGACATTGGTTGTCCCTCCATCTTCAAAGCCTCGTCCATCCTGTGTTCCAACCGGCTGGAATCTCTTACATGGGGATGGACATCGCGACTATCTTATGACAATGGAAGGTGAGTCAAGCGGAGCCAATGCCTAAGCGGCCTGTGCAGGGAGATCAGCTGATGATTCGGAAAAACAAAGGCGGCGCGAACATCGCGGTCGCGAACAAGTCGCTCAAGATCCAGATCGGCGCGCCCAGGTCCGGCGCCGGCGGTCAGTCGCTGCCCTTCAGCCCCGCGATCCGCGCCGGCGATTTCGTCTACGTCTCAGGGCAAGTTGCGTATGGCGAGAATGGCGACCTGGTCGATGGCGGCATCATCGTGCAGACGCGCCAGACCATCGAGAATCTGCGCCGCATCCTGGAAAAGGCCGGTTGCACCTTGGACGACGTGATCAAATGCAACGTCTGGCTAGCCGACGCGCGCGATTTCTGGAGCTTCAACAAGATCTATGCCAGCTATTTCCCCGACATCCCGCCCGCGCGCTCGACCGTGCAATCGCCGCTGATGATCGACGCCAAGATCGAGATCGATTGTGTGGCGTACAGGCCGCTGTGATTAGCTGAGGCGGACGCAGACGTAGTCGTCGCGAACGTGGTCGTTGTAGAAGCGGCCCTTTGACTCTGCTTCCATGAATGCCTCATAGGTGGCCGGCGGCACGTCGAGATACCGGTAGACGCGGCCGGTCGTCAGCTCGATGTCGAGCTGTTGACGCTGCTCGTCGTAGTCGACGGCTGCAATGGCGGCGGAGTCGACGATTTCCCTGGGCATGGCTATTGAACCGGATGCAAGAGCCGCCGGTTCCCTGCGTCATTGAGCGTTTTGATGGAATTCCATCATCTGCTAGAATTCGGGCAGGGAACCCCTCAAGCTAGACTGGCCGCATGATGCAGCGCAAGACAACCATCCAGGACGTGGCGGCGGCGGCGCAGGTTTCGGTCGCAACGGTCGACCGCGTGCTGAATGGCCGCGGCGGCGTGCGGCAGGAACGCGCACGGCGGGTGCTGGAATGGGCGCGCAAGCTGAAGATCGACCGCGCGCTGGACGACCTCCCGATGCGCTGGCTGCGCATCGCGATCCTGATCCAGAATCCTAGCAACCCCTATCACGGCGCCCTCAAGACCGCGTTCCAGAGCGCGCAGCGTGCCTATGAGGCGCAGCGCGTCATGTGCCTGCTGCATTATTTCGACAGCCTGGAGCCGGCGGCGGTCGCACGCGCGATCCACCGCGCGACCGACAAGGCGGATGGGCTGGTGATCCTGAGCTACGACCATCCGCGTATCACGGCAGCCTTGAAGGCCGTCAGCAAGACCATCCCGATCGTCACCGTCGCCAGCGACCTGCCGGCCAGCGGCCGCATCGCCTATGTCGGCAGCGACAATCGCGTAGCCGGGCGCGTCGCCGGTGAATTGATGGGCCGTTTCCTAGGGCCGCAGGGCGGGCAGCTCCTGGTGGTCAGCGGCATGCACGACTTCATCGGTCATGAGGAGCGCGAAAGCGGCTTCCGCGGCGTCCTGCGCCGGCGCTTTCCATCCTGCGAGGTGGTGGCGACGGTCGAAAGCCAGGAGCAGCAGGAGCGCACCGAGAAGCTGACGCGCGAAGCCTTCAAGCGCTTTCCCAACCTGCGCGGCATCTACAACATCTCCGTCGGCAGCCGCGGCATCTCGAGCGCGCTGCGCGGATTGGGCAAGGGCGGCGAGGTGGTGTTGATCAGCCACGAAATGACCGACGTCCATCGTGAATTGCTGACCGACGGATTGATGGACGCGGTCCTCGACCAGAACCCGCAGGTCGAAGCCCTGCGCGCCGTCCAGCTGCTGCTGCACTACAACCGCCGCGTCCCCGATGCCGAAGTGCCGCTGGAGACGCCGGTCACCATCTACCTGCGGGAGAATCTGCCGCAGAGCTGAACTAAGCCGCCAATTTCATCTTCGCGCCGGCGCACAGCTGCGCCAGGTGCGCGCGACCGAGCGCCGCGTAGCTGGCGGGGTGGGCGATGCGGGGGTCCTGCTCGGCCTCCTGGACCAGCCAGCCGCTATATTTGGCCTTTGCCAGCACATCGAACACCGCCTTGAAATCCACCAAGCCATCGCCGGGCGCGGTGAAGATGCCGCACAGCACCGCCTCGGAAAAGCTGACGTCGCGCTGCTTGCACGCCGCCAGGGCATAACGCCTGATATCCTTGCAATGCACGTGCTTGATGCGATCTGCGTATCTGCGCGCGACCGCGATCGGGTCGCCGCCGGCAAAGGTCATGTGGCCGGTATCGAGCAGTAGCCCCACGGCTTCGCCGCTATTCTCCATTAACCGGTCGACATCCTGCTGCGTTTCCACCACCGTTCCCATGTGGTGATGCACCGCCATCTGCACGCCATTGTCGCGCATGTAGCGGGCGACTTCGGTAAAGAGGCTGCCGAGGCTTTTCCAACCGGCGGCATTCTTCACCTTCGGACGGCGGCTGATCGGCGCGCCGACCTGGTTGATGATCTCGCCGGTGGTCTCGGCGAACACCATCACTTCCGCGCCCATCGACCGCAGCAATGCCAGGTGATCCTTCATCGCTGCGATCTCCGTCTTCGCATCGCGCTCCAGCAGATTCGCGGAATACCAGCCGGAGACCAGCTTCAACCGATGTTTCTTCAGGACCGGTGCAAGCTCCTTGGCCGAGCGTGGAAACTTGCGCCCCAGCTCGACACCGGAAAAGCCGGCTGCCTTGGCCTCGGCGAGACAGGTGTCGAGAGAAATGAAATCGCCCAGCCAGGGCATGCAGTCGTTGGTCCAGCCGATCGGATTGATACCGAGACGTACGCTCATGAAAGAACCTGTCGTGTCTATTGAAGGGATGCGGCAGCTTGGCTATCTGGGCGGCTCATGGCGGCAAGCTCGGCCTCGAGATCGATCAGCTCCTTGCCACCCGCCATCATCTCCACAACGCGGTCGCGCGAGATCTCGCCCTTGCGGAAGGTGCCGAGCGAGCGGCCGCGATTGAGCAAGGTGATGGTGTCCGCGACCGGGAACGCGTGATGGACATTGTGCGTGATGAAGATGACGCCGAGGCCGCGCGCCCGCGCCTTGGCGATCAGGCGCAGGACCACTGCCGCCTGGTGCACACCGAGTGCCGAGGTCGGCTCATCGAGGATCAGCACCTTGGCGCCGAAATAGACCGCGCGCGCGATGGCGAGGGACTGCCGTTCGCCGCCTGAGAGCGTGCCGACCGACTGGCCGGGATCGCGGATGTCGATGCCCATGCGGCCCATCTCTTCGCGCGTCACGCGCCAGATCATCGGCCAGTCCATGCGCTTCAAAGGGCCCCAACCCGTCAATGGCTCGCGCCCGGCAAAGAAATTGCGCGCTACGCTCATCAATGGGACGGTCGCCAGATCCTGATAGACGGTCGCGATTCCGCGATCGAGCGCATCTCGCGGTGAGGAGAATTGCACCGGCTGGTCGCCGAGTCGGATCTCGCCCGTGGTCGGCGCATGGACACCGGAGAGAATCTTGATCAAGGTCGATTTGCCGGCGCCGTTATCGCCCAGCAGGCAATGCACCTCGCCCGCCTGCACCGCGAAGGAAACGCCGTTCAGCGCGATCACCGTGCCGAAATATTTGCTGACCTCGCGCAGTTCGATCAACGGTGCCATCAGCGCGCCTCGGCCGCTTTCTTGCGGATATAGTCATTGAAGAGGACAGCCGCGAGCAGCATTACGCCCATGAAAGCCTTGAACCAGTCGGTGTCGATGCCGGTATAGAAGATCCCCATCTGCACGATACCGAAGATGAGCGCGCCGAACATCGCGCCGATCGCGGACCCATACCCGCCGGTCAGCAGCGTGCCGCCGATCACCACTGCGATGATGGCCTCGAACTCCTTCTGCAGGCCGCGCGAAGTATCCGCCGACCCGACGCTCAAGACCTGGATCGCGGCGAACAAGGTGGCGGCGCAGGCCGACAGGACGAACAGGCGGATCTTCACCCGCGCGACCGGGACACCGACATTGCGCGCGGCATTGGCATCGCCGCCCACAGTGAAGATCCAATTGCCGAACCGCGTCTGCAGCAGGATCCAGGTGGCGATGGCGGTGAGGCCCAGCCACCACAGGATGGAGACCGGAATGCCCTGCACCATCGGCAATCCGTCGGGCCGCTTGTCGATGATGCCGGCCTCGGCCAGCCAGACCAGGAGCGTTCCGCCGAACTGGCCGCTGAACACGGGTGCCAGCCAGTCGCCCTCGCTCAGCTCCTTGATGCCGGGAATCTGCGTCCGGCCGGTGATGAGGCGCGTCGCGCCGAGCGTGATTCCGCGCAGGATGAACAGCGATGCGAGCGTCACGATGAAGGACGGCAGGCCGGTCTTCACCACCAGCCAGCCATTGAGATAACCGACTATAATGGCCGCAGCGAAAGCGACCGGGATAGAGGTCCAGATCGGCCAGCCATATTTGCTGGAGAGGATCGCGATGATGACCCCGGCAAACGCGACCATGGAGCCGAGCGAGAGGTCGAACTCGCCGCCGATCATCAGCAGCGAGACGGCGACGGCGAGGATGCCGAGCTGCGCGGAGACTTCGAGGAAGTTGACGACGCCCCGCGCGCTGAAGAGGCCGCTGTCGCCGGCGAAGATCGCGAAGAAGATCAGGACCAGGACGCAGCCGGCCGCGGCGCCCAGCTCCGGCCGGCGCAGGGCCTGGCGCGCGATGCCGATCTCGCGCACCCGCTCGTCGCGGCTCTTTCCTTGATGCTGCTCGGTAACCGCCATCAGCGGTGGCCCCTCGTCAGGCGCGGCATGGTACAGCAAAAATTCGCCGGGGCCGACCCTGTGGAGCGGCCGGCCCCGACGCTCGCGAGTCCCGGAGCATTTTCCGCCGAAGTGGGCGCCGGTTCGGCGCAGAAAATGCGACCAGCATTGCGACTAGCGCACGCCCTGCTTGGCGAGCTCGATGACCGAGGCTGCTTCCGTCTTGCCGACAAAGCCGGGGCCAGTCGGATAGTCAGCGATCGGCGCCAGCTTGTAGCGCTTCAGCAGATCGAACGCGACGACTGGGATATAGCCCATCAGATATTGCTGGGCATCGATGCCCCATTCCATCTTGCCATCGACGACCGCCTTCAGGATGGTCGGCGACAGATCGAAGGTGCCAGTCTTGATCTTGCCCGAAAGGCCGGCCTCGTCGATCGCTGCAAGGGCCGGATCGGCGCCAGCCGAGCCGACGGTCAGCACGAACTGGGTATCCGGATGCGCCGCCAGATGCGCGGCGATGCGGCCTTTCATTTCGGTCGGGTCCATGACGCCTTGCAGCACTGGCACTTCTGCGCCGAGTCCGTCGCCGAAACCACGGCAGCGATCGTCCAGGCTGACATTGCCGACTTCGTGATTGACACACACCGCCTTCGACAGGCCGAGCGCCTTGATCTTCTGGCCGGCCGCGACGCCGGCGTCATATTCCGACTGCCCCATGAACAAGAGGGCACCCAGCTTGCGCGACAATTCCGAACCACCGGAATCGATCACGATGACGGGGATGCCGGATTTCACCGCGTTCTCGACCGACGGCGCAAGCGCGCCCTCGTCGGGGATGGAAACGACCAGACCGTCCGGCTTGGACGCGATGGCTGCGTCGAGCAGCTTCTGCATCGCCGGCATGTCGAAGGTTTCGGGCGCGAGATACTCGGCCTTGACGCCCATGGTCTTGGCCGCGTCATCCATGCCGTGCTTCACCACCGACCAATACTGGTCCGCAGCCTGGCCGTGGGTCACGAACACCACGCGCGTCTCGTCAGCTTGCGCCAATGCCGGCGCGATCACGCAGGCAGCCGCCAGCATCATCCACTTCCGCAGTACGCTCATTCTTTCCTCCTCTCGGCTCGTTCTTATGCTTGTGCACCGGCGACGCCCGCCCTCACGGTATGGCGGCGCTGGCTTGCAGGTCCGTGGAGGATGTTGATCGAGTTGCCCAAACGTTTTTACGAACATCGGCCGCACGTGCAGCGTCCTGTTCGCCTCCCCCACTGCCTTTTATACTCCCAGCAGGATCATGAGGCCGGCGGACTTTAGGCTGGAAGTGCGCAACTTGATGGAATCCACTCAAACGTTGCGGGACTTGCAGCTATGGGAGCAAGACCGGTCGTCCTTCAACGCGCGTTGGCGTCGGCCAGGATGAGGTCGGCGCCCTTCTCCCCCACCATGATCGCAGGCGCGTTGGTGTTGCCGGAGGTGACGGTCGGAAAGATCGACGCGTCCACCACGCGGAGATTGGCGAGGCCGTGCACCCGCAGGCGATGGTCCACGACGGACTCCGCTGGGTCCGGCCCCATGCGGCAGCTGCTGACCGGATGGAAGACCGAGTAGCTGCGCGCACGGATATCCGCGATGCATTCTTCATCGCTCTGGATCGAGCGGCCTGGTTTCAATTCCTCCGCAATGATGGCGGCGATCGACGGGGTCTCCGCCAGCCGTTTCAGGAAGCGCGCGCCCGCGAGCAACTCTTCGACATCGTGGTTGGTCGAGAGATAGTTGGGATGGATCGCGGGCGCTTCGCGCGGATCGGCGGAGCGGACCTGCAAATGTCCGCGGCTGGTCGGCCGGCAAGGCGACACCGACATGATGAACCCGGGAAAAGGATCGGTTCGCGTGAGTGCGCGGGTTCCAGGCATAGCCTTCTCGTACGTGAGGGGAGAGAAATAGAGCTGTATGTCCGGCCGTTCCGAATCCGGCCGCGCGCGGAAGAAGCCGCCGCCCTGGTTGACGCTGAGCGAAAGCGGCCCCCTGCGCGCCAGGATGTAGTGTAGTCCAGCCCAAAGCTTGCCCCACCAGGGATAGAAGACGTCGTTCAGTGTCGGCACTTTGGAGCGATAGACGTGATCGAAGCAGAGGTGATCCTGCAGGTTGCGCCCCACCGCCGGGCTGTGATGCAGGACCCCAATGCCGCAGGAGCGCAGCAAATCCTCCGGCCCAACACCGGACAGCTGCAGCAATTGCGGCGAATTGATCGACCCGCCCGAGAGGATGACGTCCCGCCCCGCTCGTGCCTCGCATGATTGCCCATGCCGCTCATACGCTACGCCAACGGCGCGCTTTCCCTCGAAGAGGATGCGGGTTGCGAGCGCCTCGGTCTCGATACGCAGATTGGGCCGGTTGCGCGCCGGCTTGAGATAGGCGCGCGCCGCAGACATGCGGAATCCGTCTCGCGTGTTGATCTGGTAGAGGCCGACGCCTTCGATCGTCTCGCCGTTGAGATCGGGATTGAATCTGAGACCGGCCTCCTGCCCCGCTTTCAGATAGCGCCGCGTCAAAGGATGGGCCGCATCCTCGATCGTGCTGACGTGCAGCGGCCCGCCGGCGCCATGAAAGGGACCGGCGCCCAGCGCGTGATCTTCCATCCGCCGATAAATCGGCAGCACATCGGCCCAGCCCCAGCCGGGATTGCCCAGTGCCGCCCAATCATCGAAGTCGCCCGCCTGGCCGCGGGAATAGACCATGGCGTTGATGGAACTCGATCCGCCCAGCACCTTGCCGCGCGGGAAGTAGTTGGTGCGGCCGCAAAGGCCGGGGATGGGCTCGCTCTGGTACATCCAGTTGACGGTTGGATCGTAGTAGGTCTTGCCGTAGCCGATCGGCACCTGGATCCAGAAACGCCGGTCCGTCGGCCCTGCCTCCAGCAGCAGGACGCGATAACGCCCATTCGCGGTCAGGCGGTTCGCCAGGACGCAGCCGGCCGAGCCCGCGCCAACAATGATGTGATCGTACTCTGTCACAAATAATCCCCTGACAACGGCGCGCCTCGATTCATCTAGCCCAAGTGCCCAAAGGGAATCTAGTGTGGGGCCGCATAGGGGAGCGAGTTTCGTGAAGATCAAAAGCCTAGAAACCTTCAGCACGCCTTTCGTTGGCTTCGTCCGGGTAACGGTCGAGGATGGCATGCAAGGTTGGGGGCAGGTTTCGCCCTACAATGCCGATATCACCTGCCAGGTCTTTCACCGCCAGGTGGCGCGCTGGGCATTGGGGGCGGATGCCGATGACATTGCAGCGCTGACAGACTCGATTCCGAAGCGGGAGCATAAATTTCCCGGCTCCTATTTGATGCGCGCCCTGACCGGCCTTGATACCGCGCTCTGGGACCTGCGCGGCAAGCGCGCGGGCAAGAGCGTCTGCGCGCTGCTGGGCGGCAAGCCCCGGCCCTTTCCGGTCTATGCGTCCAGCATGAAGCGCGGCGAGATCACGCCAAAGGATGAAGCCGCCCGCTTCCTGCGCTTGCGCGATGAGCATGGCTACACTGCCTTCAAGTTCCGTATCGGCAAGGAATGCGGCCACGACGAAGACGAGTGGCCGGGGCGTACCAATGAGATCGTGCCGCTAATCCGCAAGACATTGGGGCCTGAGGCGCGCTTGCTGGTTGATGCCAACAGCGCCTACACACCGAAGAAGGCGATCGAGATCGGCCGCTTCCTCGAGGATCACGGCATCTGCCATTTCGAAGAGCCATGCCCCTATTGGGAATATCACTGGACCAGGCAGGTGGCGGAAGCGCTCAATCTCGACGTGACGGGCGGGGAGCAGGATTGCGACCTGGCTCTCTGGCGGTTCGCGATCGAGATGCACGCGGTCGACGTGGTCCAGCCGGATGTCTGCTATCTCGGCGGCATCAACCGCACCATGAAAGTCGTGGAGATGGCGAAGAATGCAGGACTGCCCGTGACACCGCATTCCGCCAACCAGTCGATGGTGACGATTTTCACGCTGCATCTGATGGGTGCGATCGAGAATGCCGGACCGTATGTGGAGTTCTCGATCGAGGGCGCCGACTATTATCAGTGGGACAGTGGGCTCTATCAGCCGGCCCTCGTCGCCCGCGACGGCAAGGTGCAGATTCCCGACGGTCCCGGCTGGGGGGTCGAGATCAACAAGGACTGGCTGGACAAGGCCAGCTATCAGCAAAGCCCGGTTGACGGATGACCTATGCCGCTTTTCCACTGATCGAGATTTCCGGGCCGCCGTTCGAGCGTGGCCGCGCCTACGGACGGGCCGCGACCGAGCGCATCAAACGCAGCGTCCGGCTCTATACCGACCAGATGCGCGGCATGGATTTCTCGTGGCACGAAGTGCACGATATCGTCAGCCAGTTCGTCCCCGTGATGCGCGACTACGCACCGGACCTGATCGAAGAGATGCGCGGCATCGCCGCCGGCGCCGATTGCGCGTTCGAGGAGATCGCCCTGGTCAACGCACGCACGGAAGTCGTCCAGCTTGGCCAGCGCCGCGTCGACGCGCGATCCAAGGATGGCTGCACCGGCGTGATCGTGCTGCCCGAGGCGAGCGTCGACGGCGCGCTGATCCACGCGCAGAACTGGGACTGGAAGCCGGAATGCGTCGACTCCGCCATCGTCCTCAAGGTGCGGCGCGATGATGGGCCTGACCTGCTGACCTTCACCGAGGCCGGTGGGCTTGCGCGCAGCGGCTTCAATGCGGCGGGCCTGGCGATCACCGCAAACTATCTGGAATCGGATCGCGATTATTGCCAGGTCGGCATTCCGCTGCCGCTGATCCGCCGCCGCGTCCTGGAAAGCGCAGCCATGGCCGAGGGCATCAGGATCGTCGCGACCACGCCGAAATCCGCCTCCAACAACATGATGCTGAGCATCGCGGCCGGCTTCGGCATCGATTTCGAATGCGCCCCGGACGAGGCGTTCGCGCTCTATCCTGACGGTGGGATCCTGGTGCACGCCAATCACTGGATGTCGGTGCCGGCTCTGTCGAAGCTGAAGGAGACCGGCATCGACAGCGTGCCGGACAGCTATTACCGCGACTATCGGGTGCGCGGCTACCTCGCGCCAAAGGCAGGCCGCATCACGCTGGATGACGTGAAGGCGGCCCTGTTCGACGATTTCGGCACGCCCTACGCAATCTGCCGGCCACCTCATAGCGAACGTGCCAACGACATCTCGGCGACCGTCGCGATGCTCGTCATGCAGCCGGGCCAAGGCACAATGCAGGTCGCACCGATGCCGGCCTTCAATCGTACTTTCACGACCTACACACTCGACTTGGAAAACGCCGCAAGAATCGGAGCGCCGCAGACGCGCCGCTGAGATAGCCCTGCGCGATGGCAAGATGGATCCGCGTATTGGCTGCGAGTTTGTTATTGGCGCTTCCTGGCGTATCCGCTCATGCAGATGATGCGCCGGCCACCCAAGCGTCCGCCACACAGACACCTCAGCCGGTCAAGACCGGCAAGGAGCGCCTCAGCGACAAGGCCAGCGACGAACAGCGCGTCGACAATTGCAAGGTTCCGCCGGAGCGCCGCGGAACGAAAATGCGGCCCAGCGATTGTCCGAGCGAGCCGAAGATTGTACCGACCAACTGAACCTATCGCGCATCGTGGAAAATGATTCCGAGCGTGTGGCGATGGCCGGACCGTACCCGGCTGATCCCGTGGCGCATGTTGACGCGGTAGTGGCCCTTTGAGCCCTTGATCGGCCGGTTGTGGACGGCGAACGCCACAGCATCTCCCTGGCGCAGCGGAACCACCTCCACACGGCTTTGCATGCGGGGGCGCTGTTCGGTCAGCACGAATTCGCCGCCGGTGAAATCCTCGCCCGGCTCCGACAGCAGGATCGCGACCTGCACAGGAAAAGCGAGATCGCCATAGAGATCCTGGTGCAGGCAGTTGAAGTCACCTGCCCCATACTGCAGCAGGAGCGGCGTCGGCCGCAGCTGGCCCGCCGCATGACACTGCTTCAGGTACTCGGCGTGCCGCGCGGGATAGCGCGCAGCGATGTTCATCCGCTCGTTCCAATCATTCGCGATCGGCGCCAGCCGCGGATAAAGTGCGCCGCGCAATCCATCGACGAGGTCCGGCAATGGATATTTGAAGTAGCGATATTCGCCCTTGCCGAATCCATGGCGCGCCATGATGACCTGCGACCGGAAATGCTCTTCCTGGGAATAGAGCGCGGCGATATCCGCGCATTCTGTGGGGTTCATAAGACCTTCCAGGATCGCGCAGCCGAAATTGCCGAGATCGCCGGCCACCCGTTCCCAATCAAAGCGGGCGACGCGGTCTTCCGCCAATTGTGAGCGCACCCTGATCTTTGCCTCTACGTTCATGCTCGGACCTCCTTTCGGTGCTGCACCATCAGCATAGATCTGGGGGCTCGATGGCCGCCGAACACTCCGGTCCTTGCTGTCAACGCGCCTTCCGGAGCGTGAGGTTGTAGCGCAGCCGCCTGGTCAAAGGATGGTCGCCGTCCTTCAGTGCCAGAACTCCGTGATGGAACAGGCGCGACGGCCCGCCCCACACCACGACATCGCCGTGATGCAGGGCAACCTTGCGCACAGGATCGGTCCGTTTCTGGCCGCCGAACTGAAAGGTCGCGGGCAGGCCGAGCGAAACGGAAACAATCGGATGATCGTAGTCCCGCTCGTCCCGGTCCTGGTGCAAGGAGAGGCGGCTGCCCGGCTCATAGCGATTGATGAGGCAGGCATCCGGGATGAAGCCCGGATAGCCCGCGGCGGCCGCGGCGTCCGTGGCCAGCCTCAGAAAGACATCAGGCATGGCGGGCCACGGCTTGCCGGTCTCCGGGTCCGTGGCGCCGTAGCGATAGCCGCGCCGGTCCGTGATCCAGCCGGCCGCGCCGCAATTGGTCATGGCGACCGACATATCGTAGCCGCCGGGCGTCATCATGCGGCGGAACGGCGCCGCCGCGCTGACGCGTTCGGTCGCTGCCAGCAGGGCGGCGTCGCCTTCGAGAGCCCGGCCGCGCAGCACAAACGCGCCGGGGCCGATTGCCTCCTGCCTGGGCCGAACATGGTCGAGAAGATCCTGCATCCGTCACTCGCTGGCGCCGATTATAGCACCATGGACCAGATAACAGGCCAGCCGGCGCAACACTCCGCCTCTTGTTGCCGGACGACCTAGCTGCAGGCGACCAAAGGGAGCGACGGCTGATCGCGATCAGCGGCTCCGGCCTTGAGATAGATCGCCACCCGCCCTTCGTTCGCATACCGCCTCAGCAATCCGAAACTCTCTTGCCGTGGCACTGAAGAACGCAGGCTGATCCTGGCGGCATCGCGCCGCGCGAGATCCAGGATCGCCGGCGCGACACCCTCATCATGGACGATGAGGTCAGCCATCCGGATCAGCCGCGCCGCCCGCACCGTGAGGAGGTCCGGGTCACCAGGCCCGGACCGCAGCACATGGATTGTGTTTGCAGCGATTTTGCCCGCGCCGTGATCGATGAGTTCATGGGCCAGCGCCTCCGCATCCTGCATTTGACCCATCACGGCCAGCTCCGCAGCCGGTCCGTCGAACAGGCTCTCCCAGAAGCCGGCGCGCTCTGCAGGCGAGGAGAGGCGCTCAGAAACCCTGCGCCGGACGCGCGCCGCCAGCGCAGCGACGCGGCCGAAGCCGGCGGGGATCGCGGCTTCCAGCTTTTGCCGGATCAGCCGTGCGACTGCCGGCGCCGCGCCTCCGGTCGAGATCGCGACCACGATCGGCGAGCGATCGAGAATGGCGGGCAGGATGAAGTCACACAGGGACGGCCGGTCGACGACATTGATCGGCACGCCGGCGGCGCGGGCAAGGCTCGTCGACACCCGATTGACCGCCTCATCGCCTGAAGCATCGATCGCCAGCACCGCGTCCTTGAAGTGATGCGCGGCCAATGGCTCGGTGATCCGCACAACCATCCGGTCGCCTGCAGCGGCCTCGCCGATGCCGTCATCTCCCTGCGCGACCAGGCGCACGCGTGCCCCAGCGCGGCGCAGCAAATTCAGCTTGGCCAACGCCGCTTCGCCACCGCCGATGAGCAGTGCCGTGCGGCCACGCATGCCAATGAAGATCGGCAAGTAGGCGAGCCCAACGTCCGCAAGATCGCTATTCGGCGGCGAGAAGGCGTTCATGGGCGATGATCTCCCTCAACTCCGGCAGGCAGGAACCGCAATTGGTGCCGCATTGCAGCCTGCGGCCGAGTGCAGCGACGTCGCCGATGCGCTCGCGCCGCACGGTCGCGGCGATCCGATCGATGCCGACCTGGAAACAGCTGCAGACGACTCGCCCCTCCGGCGGCATGGCGACCGGAGCGCGGCCCGACAGCAGTGCGCGGCGGTCGTCATCGGACAATGGGCGGCACTCCGCGAACAAGGCCACAAGCCAGTCGCGCTCCGCCTGCATATCCGCGGGGCCGACGAACAGGCAATCCGTCAGCCGGCCGGCAAGATCCGTGAGCCCGGCCCGGAACATGCCGCGCCGGGCGTCGAAATACTCGATCGCGCCCTCGCGCGGCACGCGATCCAGCAGGCGCCGCGCCAGCAGGATTCCGTCCGATGCCGGCTCCGGCCCCATCAGCTCGTACAGCCAGCCGCCGGCCACAGCGCGCTTGCTCCAATGCACCAATCCGGTCGGGCAGATCGCGCGGCGGCTGAGCAGGAAGCCGTTCCAGCGCATTGTCAGCGGGGCGAGCGCGATCGGCGTGTGCTTCAGCTCCGGCTGCCCCGACCAGGGATCGGCATCGCGATTGACCAGCAATCCGGCGACCGACTGCGCCGAAAACTGATTGCTCCAATGCATCGAGAGAAAGGCCGCGCCGGTTTGCTGATCGCCGGTCACGCGTACTTGCGCGATCGCCGTTCCCTGCGCGCTGCGGATCTGCGCGAAGCTTCCGTCGGAAAGACCGTGTGTTGTGGCGTCAGCCGGCGCCAGCTCGATGGCCGGTGCCGGTGCATGCGCCATCAGCCGCGGCACCGATCCGGTCCGAGTCATGGTGTGCCATTGGTCGCGCAACCGCCCGGTATTGAGGATGATCGGATAGCGCCCGCTGACCGGAACAGCCGGCCCTTCCTGGCGCACGGCGACGAAGCGCGCACGGCCATCCGGTGTCGAGAACCGGCCATCGCCGAACAGGCGCTCCGAGCGCTGACGGATCGGCCATTGCACCGGCGCCAGCGCGTCGTACTCCGCATCGGAAAGGTCGGCAAGGCGGCCGAGGTCGAACTGCCGCGCGCCATCATTCTCGAATGCCGACAGAGCGGCATGCTCACGGAAGATCTCGGCCGGCGACCGATAGTGGAAGCCGGCAGCGAAGCCCATGCGCTGCGCGATCTCGGTGATGATCCGCCAATCGGGCCGCGCCTCTCCCGGCAGCGGTCGCAAGGCGCGCTGGCGCGAGATGCGCCGCTCCGAATTGGTCACGGTGCCGTCTTTCTCTCCCCATGCCGCCGCCGGCAGCAGAACATGGGCATAGCGCGTGGTGTCGGTGATTGTGACGTCGGATACGACCACGAAGTCGCATTTCTTGAGGGCAGCCCTGACGCGCCCGGCATCGGGCAGGCTGACCGCCGGATTGGTGCCCGCGATCCACAGCGCCTTGATCCGGCCATCCGCCACGGCATCGAACATATCGATCGCCTTCAGTCCCGGCCGCATCGCCATACGCTGCGCGCCCCAGAAACGCCGCACCCGGTCGATCGCGCCTTCATCCTCGAACGCCATGTGGGCGGCCAGCTGGTTGGCGAGCCCGCCCACTTCGCGGCCGCCCATTGCATTGGGCTGGCCGGTGATGGAGAACGGGCCCATGCCGGCGCGGCCAATCCGGCCGGTGGCCAGATGAACATTGATAATGGCGTTGACCTTGTCGGTGCCGTGGGCGGACTGGTTCACGCCCTGGCTGTAGGCGGTGAGGCTGCGTTCGGTGGTGGCGAACCAGTCATAGAAGCGCTGCACATCGGCGGGATCGAGACCGCATCCCGCGGCCACCTTGTCGATACTGCCCGCGTCCGCCTCGGCCAGCGCCAACGTCGCATCGAAGCCTGCGGTATGCGCGCCGATATAGTGATGATCGAGGGCGCCCTTGTCGTCCAGGTGAACCAGCAAGCCGTTGAACAGCAGCACGTCGGTACCGGGCTTCAACGCCAGGTGCAGATCGGCTTCCGCCGCCGTGGCGGTGCGCCGTGGATCGATGACCACGATCTTCGTGCCACGCGCCTCGCGCGCGGCGGCCAGCCGCTGATAAAGGACTGGATGGCACCAGGCCGTGTTGGACCCGACCAGCACCGCCAGGTGCGCCTCGTCGAAATCCTCGTAGCAACCAGGCACCACGTCCTCGCCGAACGCGCGGCGATGACCGGCGACCGAGGAGGCCATGCACAGGCGGGAATTGGTATCGATGTTGCCGGAGCCGATGAAGCCCTTCATCAGCTTGTTGGCGACGTAGTAATCCTCGGTCAGGAACTGGCCGGATACATAGAATGCCACCGCGTCCGGCCCATGCTGCGCGATGGCCGCAGTGAAGCGCTGCGCGATGAGGTCCAATGCTTCGTCCCATTCGGCCTCGATGCCGGCGATCCGTGGCTTGAGAAGCCGTCCCTCCAGTCCCAGCGTCTCGCCGAGGGCGCTGCCCTTGGAGCACAGGCGGCCGAAATTCGCGGGATGCTCGGCATCGCCGCGTATGACGTCACCATCACCGGCCAGGATGCCGCAGCCGACGCCGCAATAGGCGCAGGTGGTGCGGATGCCCTCAGCCATGTGCGGCAAGGGAAGCGCGCGGCAGGCCCAGGCGCACGCGCCCTTGATCGACACTGACGGCGATCTGCGAGGCGCAGCCCTGGTCCGGACCTTCGACCGTGCCGGTCTCGAGGCTGATCACCCAGTTATGGAGCGGACAAGTGACGGAGCGGCCGTGGACGATGCCTTCGGACAGCGGTCCGCCCTTGTGCGGACAGCGGTCATAGAGGGCGAAGACCTGATCGTCCGCAGTGCGGAACACGGCGATATCGCCGTCTCGGGACCGCACCACCCGCGCGCCCATGACGGGGATATCGTCCATTACGCCCACATCGATCCAATCGATCTTCATGCCATGATCTCCGCAAGCGGGGCGAATTCATGGGCGGTCGAGCCGGCGGCCCGCTCCGCCCACGGGTCCTTCTGCGTGAAGCTGACGGCGTGGCGGAAGCGGGCCTGCAAAGCGCGGCGGCTCTGCGCGTCCTCCACGATCCGCCGCTGCAGATAGGAAAGGCCGACGCGCTCGATCCACGGCCAGGGCCGCTCCAGATAGCGGCCTTCCTCGCGATAGAGCTGGAGGAAGGCACAGCAATATTCCAACACCTCCTCCGCCGTCGCGACCTTGCACAGCAGCTGGGTCGCGCGCACATGCATGCCGGCCGCCCCGCCGACATGCAGCTCCCATCCGGACTCCACCGCCACCACGCCGAAATCCTTGACCGTCGCCTCGGCGCAGTTGCGCGGGCAACCGGAGACCGCCATCTTCACCTTGTGCGGCGTCCACGCGCCCCAGGTCGTGCGCTCTAGCGCAATGCCCATCGAAGTCGAGTCCTGCGTGCCGAACCGGCACCATTCCGAACCGACGCAGGTCTTCACCGTGCGCAGCGCTTTGCCATAAGCGTGGCCGGAGACGAGGCCGGCCTTGTTGAGATCGGCCCAGACCGCCGGCAACTGCTCCTTCTTCACGCCGAGCAGATCGATGCGCTGGCCGCCGGTGACCTTGACGCTCGGGATGTCATAGCGATCCACCACGTCGGCGATGGCGCGCAGCTCGGCCGCGCTGGTAACGCCGCCCCACATGCGCGGGACAACCGAATAGGTGCCATCCTTCTGGATGTTGGCGTGCACCCGCTCATTGACGAAGCGCGATTGCGCGTCGTCGCGGTACTCACCGGGATATTCGCAGAGCAGGTAGTAGTTCAAGGCGGGCCGGCATTTGGAACAGCCGTTGGCGGTCGTCCAGCCCAGGTCCTGCATCACCTGCGGGATCGTGCGCATGTCCTTGGCGCGGATGAGCTTGCGGATCTCGTCATGGCCGTAGCTCGTGCAGCCGCAGATCGGCTTCACCGACGAGCCTTGCTCGAACCCATCGCCCAGGGTGCATTTCAGCAGTTTCTCGACCAGCCCGGTGCAGGAGCCGCAGGAGGCCGAGGCCTTGGTATGGACGCGCACGTCATCGACGCTCTGCAGTCCCTTGTCCGTAATCGCCGCGACGATCTTGCCCTTGCAGACGCCGTTGCAGCCGCAGATCTCCGCCTCCGCCGGCAGGGCCGCAACGGCCTCAAGAGGGTCCGGCGCCGCGCCTCCGGCGGCAAAGGCGGGACCGAAGATCAGGGTATCGCGCTCGGCCGAAACATCGTTGCCGGAGCGCAATAGCTGGAACAAGCGGGCGCCATCGGCGGTATCGCCATAGAGCACCGCGCCGACGACGCGGTTCTCCTTGAGGATGATGCGCTTATAGATGCCGCGCGCCGCATCGCGGAAAACGATGTCCTCCGCCTCCTTGTCGGCGCCGAATGCGCCGGCGGAAAAGACGTCGATGCCTGTCACCTTGAGCTTGGTGCTGGTGACCGATCCCTGGTAGATCGAGTCTCCATTGCCGGCGAGCTGGTCGGCGACCACTTTCGCCATCTCGTAGAGCGGCGCAACCAGGCCATAGCTTTGTCCGCGGTGCTCCACGCACTCGCCGACCGCCAGGATAGCCTCATCGGACGTGACCATGCGGTCGTCCACGACGATGCCGCGGTTGGCCGCGAGGCCGGTCGCTTTGCCGAGATCGCCGTTCGGGCGGATGCCGACCGCCATCACGACCAGATCGGCCGGAATCTCCCGCCCGTCCTTCAGGCGGACGCCTTCGACGCGACTTGTCCCGAAGATGCGTTCCGTGTTGGCTTCGGTGATCACCGCGAGGCCGCGACGCTCCAGCTCACGCCGCAGCAGATAGCCCGCCGCATCGTCGAGCTGGCGCTCCATCACGGTCGCCATCAGGTGCACGACCGTGACCGTCATGCCCCGTGCCAGCAATCCGTTCGCGGCCTCGAGGCCGAGCAGCCCGCCGCCGATCACGACGGCGCGTCGGCCGCCACTAGCGCCGGCGAGCATCGAATCCACGTCGGCGATGTCGCGGAACGTCACCACGCCCGGCAGATCCTTGCCCGGCACCGGGACGATGAAGGGATGGGAGCCGGTCGCGATCACCAGCCGGTCATAGGGCACGCGCCTGCCGTCCGACGTGACGACCCGGCGCTCTGCACGGTCGATGGCGTCGATCCGCGTGCCGGCACAGAGGGTAAAGCCATGCCCTTCGTACCAGGCGCGGTCGTGGGTGACGATGTCGTTGAACTGCTTTTCGCCAGCCAGCACGGGCGACAGCATGATCCGGTTATAGGTCGGATGCGGCTCCGCGCCGAACACCGTCACGTCGTAGCGATCGGGCGCGCGCTCCATCAGCTCTTCGAGCACGCGTACGCCAGCCATGCCGTTGCCGATCAGGACGAGTTTTTCTCGCATGGTTGCGCTCCTAGGCCGCTGCATGGGCAGCTTCGGCCGCCTTCTGTCGCGGACGGCCGCCGGTTTCGTGATCCTTGAGAAAGGTCAAGAGCTCCTCCCGGTATTCGTAATATTTCGGGTGATCGAGCAGCGCCTTGCGGCTACGCGGGCGCGGCAGGTCGACTTCCATGATGTTGCCAATGCGGGCGTTCGGCCCGTTGGTCATCATGACGACGCGATCGGCCAGCAGGATCGCCTCATCGACGTCGTGGGTGACGCAGATGGCGGTGACCTGCGTCCGGGTCCAGACCTCCATCAACACTTCCTGGAGCTCCCACCGCGTCAGGGCGTCGAGCATGCCGAAGGGCTCGTCCAGCAGGAGCAGCTTGGGCGACAAGGCGAAGGCCCGCGCGATGCCGACGCGCTGGCGCATCCCGTTGGAGAGGTCGGCTGCTTTCTTGTGCATGGCATCGGTCAGGCCGACGCGCGAGAGGTAATAGGTGACGATGTCCGCGCGTTCGCGCCGCGTGGCGTGGGGATAGACGCGATCGACGCCGACCGCGACATTCTCGGCCGCACTCAGCCACGGAAAGAGCGACGGAGACTGGAACACGACGGCGCGGTCGGGGCCGGCATCGCTGATCTCCTTGCCATCCAGCACGATGCCGCCGCGCGTGATGTCGGAAAGCCCCGCCGCCATCGACAGAACGGTCGATTTCCCGCATCCCGAATGCCCGATGAGGGTGACGAACTCGCCCTTGGTCATCTTCAGGTCGAAATGGTCCACAACGGCGAGCGGACCCTTCGGCGTGGGATAGACCTTTCCCACGTCGTAGAATTCGACATAACGGCTCTCGGACCGCGGCGGCTCGGGCCGCGCCTTCTTCTTGCGCGCGGTTCCGAGGCGGACCGGCACGATCTTCGGAGCGCCCCGGTCGTCATCAGCCGGATCGCGGCGCGCTACAGCGGCATCCATCAGATATTGCGTGATGCCGGAACGCAGCCGGCGATATTCGGAATCATGGTTGATGGTGGCGCGGTCGCGTGGGCGCGGCGTGGTCACGCGGAACTCGTTGCCGAGCGTGGCGTTGGGCCCAGGTGAAAGCGGGATGATGCGATCGGCCAGCAGCAAAGCCTCGTCGACATCGTTGGTGACCAGCACGATGGTCTTGCGCTCCACAGACCGGATGGCGTCGATTTCGTCCTGCAGCTTGGCGCGGGTCAGCGCATCGAGCGCGGACAGCGGCTCGTCCAGCAACAGGATCTCCGGATTCATCGCCAGCGCGCGGGCCACCGCAACGCGCTGCCGCATGCCGCCAGACAGTTCCGCGGGCCGCCGGTCGGTGGCGTGGGCGAGGCCGACGAGCTTCATGTAGTGCGCGACCCGCGCCGCGCGCTCCGCCCTGGTGGCGCGCGGCATCGTGGCGTCGACCGCGAGAGCGATGTTGCCCTCCACCGTCAGCCACGGCATCAGCGCATAGCTCTGGAACACCAGGCCACGCTCCGGGCCTGGTTCGGTTACCGGCTCGGCACGGAACCTGATCTCGCCGGAGTCCGGCCGGATCAACCCGGCCATCAGCGACATCAGGGTGGTCTTGCCGGAACCCGAGAACCCGACGATGGCAACGAACTCGCCCTCTTCGATCGAGAGCGACACATCCTTCAGCACGTCGACACGCGTGGCGCCGTCGCCATAGGACTTGCTGACCTTGTTGAGTTCAAGGATCGCCATTGGCGTCACCGGTTCCCGGAATGCGTGACGGCGGCCTGCAGTGTCAACATCAGCCGGTCGAGCAGAAAGCCGATCAGGCCGATGGTGAAGACGGCGACCATGATCCGGGCGAGCGAGGCGGATGAGCCGTTCTGGAACTCGTCCCAGACGAATTTCCCAAGGCCCGGATTCTGCGCCAGCATCTCGGCGGCAATCAGCACCATCCAGCCGACACCGAGCGACAACCGCAGCCCCGTGAAGATCAGCGGCAGCGCCGAAGGCAGGACCAGTTTCCGGATCTTGGACGGCCAGGACAGCTTCAGCACGCGCGCAACGTTCAACAGATCCTTGTCGATCGTGGCGACGCCATAGGATGTGTTGATCAAGGTCGGCCAGAGCGAGCACAGCGTGACGGTGATGGCCGAGTTGAGAAAGGACTTGGACAGCAGCGGGTCTTCGGTGACGTAGACCGCGCTCACCACCATGGTCACGATCGGCAGCCACGCCAGCGGCGACACCGGCTTGAAGATCTGCACCAGCGGATTGAAGGCGGCGTTGATCGTCGGCGACAGGCCGCAAAGGATGCCGAGCGGCACAGCGACCAAAGCCGCCAGCACGAAGCCGGTGAAGACTGTCTTGAGGCTGGTGAGAATCTGGTCGAAGAAAGTCGGCCGGCCGGCATAGGGGCGGATCTTGATCTGCGCAGTGGGATCGGCGGCCAGGATTTCGATGTTGTGCTGCTTCTGGCGTTCGTAGAAGGCCGCTTCCTTGGCGCGTTCCGCCAGATGGCTGTCATAGAGGCCGATCGCCTGCTCCCACACTTGTGCTGGGCCGGGCAGCGCGCCGAGGCTGGTCTCCACCCGCGGCGCCACCGCATTCCAGGCCAGCAGGAAAGCAGCAATTGCAACCAGCGGCACGCCCAGCTGGCGCCAGACCTGCCCCAGCTCCTCGCGCGGGTTGGCGCCGGCGATGAGGCGCAGGAGCGGCGCGAAGCAGCCGAGTCCGATCATCTGCAACGCGCCGCACAAGCGCCTGATCTGCGCCAGCCTTTGTTCCCGCCGTTCGGCACTGGCCGTATCGATGTCGGCGGTATTGGTGGTGAAGGTCATGTCTCTCGCCTTCTCATGAAATCAGTTGGTGACGCTTGCGCCATCGACGCGCTGCTCGCCCTTGAGGCCGATCGCTAGTGCCGTAAGATAGGCGTTGGGCTGTCGTCCGTCGTAAGCGACGCCGTCGATGAAGTCGGACGTCGGCGCGCGATAACCGTCGCTGTCCCAGGGGAAGTCTTCGCGCTTCGCCTTGCGTTCCTCGACCAGCATCTTGGCGGCTTGCAGATAGAAATCGGGGCGATAGACCGACTTCGCGGTCTCGGCGAACCAGGAATCCGGCTTGGCCTCCGGCAGTTGGCCCCAGCGCCGCATTTGCGTGAGATACCAGACCGCGTCGGAGTAATAGGGATAGGTCGCGAAATGCCGGAAGAAGACGTTGAAGTCGGGCACATCGCGCTTGTCGCCCTTCTCATACTCGAAGGTGCCGGTCATGGAATTGGCGATGACCTGCGGATCGGCGCCGACATAATCCGGGCGCGAGAGGATCTCCACAGCTTCGGCGCGGTTCTTGTTGTTCTCCGCATCCAGCCACATGCCGGCGCGAATCAGCGCCTTGGTGAGCGCAATGACCGTGTTGGGATTGGCTTCGGCAAAAGCGGCGGTGAGGCCAAACACCTTCTCCGGGTTGTTCTTCCAGATCTCGTAATCAGTGACGACCGGAACACCGATGCCCTTGGCGACCGCCTGCTGGTTCCACGGCTCGCCGACGCAATAGCCGAGGATGGTGCCGGCCTCGAGCGTCGCCGGCATCTGCGGCGGCGGCGTAACCGACAACAGGGCATCAGCCAGGATCTGCCCGCTATTGTCTGCGGGCGAATAGAAGCCGGGATGGATGCCGCCTGCCGCCAGCCAGTAGCGCAGCTCGTAATTGTGCGTGGAGACGGGGAACACCATGCCCATGTTGAACGGCTTGCCATCCGCCTTGTAGCGATCGACCACCGGCTTCAGCGCATCGGCCTTGATCGGATGGACCAGCTTGCCGTCCGCTCCGACCGGAACGTTGGGCTTCATCTCCGCCCACACCGCTTTCGACACGGTAATGCCATTGCCGTTGAGGTCCATGGAGATCGGCGTGATGATGTGCGCCTTGGTGCCGAAGCCGATGGTGGCGCCGATCGGCTGGCCCGCCAGCATGTGTGCGCCGTCCAGCTCGCCGGTAATCACCCGATCGAGCAGCACCTTCCAATTAGCCTGCGCTTCGAGCGTGACGTAGAGCCCCTCCTCCTCGAAGAAGCCGAGCTCCTTGGCGATGGCCAGCGGCGCCATGTCGGTGAGCTTGATGAAGCCGAGCTTTAGATCTTCCTTCTCGACCGCGAGCGGCGTCGCGCGCGCCGGGCGGACCGTGCGTCCGAAGGCGAGCGCCGCGCCCGCAACTGAAGCCGTCTGCAACAGACGCCGGCGGCTCAATCTCGATGTGAGGTCGGTGCGCGTGGACATCGTCATCTCCTGTCTGCCTCGGGCCGAAAACGAAAACGCCGCTGATCGAGGCGCATCTGGGCGCTTCGGATCAGCGGCGTTGCTGTATGGTCCTGCGTTGGACGCTCGAGTTCGCCATCCCTGGCGAACTCAGTCACCCACCTCTCTTACACATGCCGTGCCAGTTGGATCGGCGCTGGATTTTCCTTGTTGTCGAGCCGCTTATCGAAATCAGCCAAAAGACCGGCGGACCTACCTGCTCAAAATCTCCGCGGCCATTTTGTGCATTGCACAAAGACTAGGCGGTTCGCGCTCCCGATCCGAGTGCGCTGAGATAGGCGGCGATATCACTCGGATCGAAAGGCGGCCCGGCAAAAGTGCCGATCCCGTCCTCCGCCACGCTGTCGGATGATGTGAGCGCGGCATCGAACAGATCGGGACGATAGACCCGCGCCGCAGCCGCCGCTGCTTCCGGTGAATGCTCGACCTGCCGCCAGCGTACCATCTGCGCATAGAGCCACAGTGCATGCCGCGGGTCGGGACGCAGCGCCGCGGAGCCGTCGAGCACAAAGAACTGTCCGTGCGCGCGCGTTTCGCCTCCCGGCGCAATCACCAGGCGGCCATCCATGATGCGCGTGATCGTCTCGGGCTCGATGCCAAGGCGCTCCGGCGCGGAAAGAATGCGTGCGAGCTCCAGCCGGTTTTCCGCTACCGCGCACCAGGCGGCCGCGCGTGCGCAGGCACGGACCAGCCGCTGCAGCGTGCGCTGATTGGCGGCCGCCCAGCTGCTCCTGACTGCGAGGACCTTTTCGGGACAGCGCGCGACCAGCTCGACTCCGAAATGGAGGATGTGTCCCAGCCCTTGCGACACCGCGACGCTTGGCCACGGCGCGCCGGCGCAGAAGCCATCAAGCTGCCCCTTGGCCAGCGCATCCGCCATGTAAGGCGGCGGCAGCACGACGAGGCGGAGGTCGCGATCCGGATCAATTCCCTCCGCGGCCATCCAATAACGGAGCTGATAGTTGTGGCTGGAGAACGGAAACACCATTCCGAAGACCAGCGGCTCGGCGCCGTGCTTCCGGCGCGCGCCGATTACGCGCGCCAGAGCGGCGCCGGTCACCGCCGGATCGGTCAGGCTCCCCGTCGCAGCCGCGGCGATCGCGGCATGAAGATCGGACGAGACCACCACCGCGTTGCCGTTCAGACCAAGAGCCAGCGGCGCGGTCATCTCGACCTTCGCATAGTCGCTGCCCAGCGTCGCCGCGATGGCGAGCGGCGCCAGGATGTGGGCCGCATCGAACTGGCCGAGCATCAGGCGGTCGCGGACATTCGCCCACGAAACCTCGCGCACCAGCTCGAGCCGGAGCCCTTCCTCCGCCGCGAACCCGCGGTCGGCCGCCACGATCATGGCCGCTGCATCGATCAGCGGAATGAAGCCGGCCCGCACCGGCGTCAGCTCGCCATTCATTTCAGTATCTCCGCGGCGGTCACGATGGATTGCGCGATTTCCACCAGCTTCTTCTGTTCGTTCATCGCTGCGCGCCGCATCCGGTCATACGCTTCCTCTTCCGCAATGCCTTTGGCGCGCATGAGGATGCCTTTGGCGCGGTCGACGACCTTGCGCTCAGCCAGCTGGCTGCGCGTCGCGTCCAGTTCCCGGCGCATCGCGTCGAACGCCTTGAAGCGCGCGATCGCGACATCCAGCACCGGACGCACGCGATTGGCATTAAGCCCGTCGACCACATAGGCGGACACGCCGGCTTCGATGGCGGCATGCATCATGGAGTTGTCGCTCTGGTCGACAAACATGACGATCGGGCGCGGCCGCTCGCGGGTCGCCACGCGCAGCTGCTCGATTGTGTCGCGATCGGGCAGGTCGAGATCCACCACCAGCACATCGGGCTGGGCCGTGCGCAGAAGGGTCAGGAGATCCCCCGCCTTCGGCGCCACTTCCACCAAATAGCCACCGACGTCGACCAAAGCCTGGCGAACGACGGCCGCCCGTTCGGCGTTATGGTCGACCACAAGAATGCGCAACGCCCATTCGCTCCAGCCCGCCAGGTCCGGAGGGATCAGTCAGCAATCACCGTGCCAACGCAGAAAGCGCCGATATGGGCGAAGAATCCGCGCAGCCTGAAGCAGTGCTGACTGAAAAACAGGCACCACGCGCGAAGCTGGCTGGGTCGGATGCTGTGTGGGGGAATGGTTGCGGGGAGAGGATTTGAACCTCTGACCTTCAGGTTATGAGCCTGACGAGCTACCGGGCTGCTCCACCCCGCGTTGAGCTCTGGATCTGGGCCCCCGACCGTAGTTTACCCCGGACTTGATCCGGGGCGGGGGTGTA
>DASRRI010000126.1:0-9632 GCA_035695765.1 Dongiaceae bacterium | reverse complement strand
CTCGGCAGGCGGTCAACTGCGATCGCCGCGAACAGACCGGACATATGGACGCAATCGAGCCGGCTCACAGTCCGCTTCCTACTCTCTTGCAGCACCGGGGCCGTCCACATATGGATGGTCGTGCCAAGCACGACCATGACGAATGGGGGTGTGGTGCGTGCGAACGCTCACCCCAAAACCGCCACCCCCGGCATTGCGCCGGGGGTTCGATATTCTCTCGTCAGCGATATCGCGACGCTCGCGCACTCTTGCTCACATATTCTGCCGGTAGTTCGGCGCTTCGCGGGTGATCTGGACGTCGTGGACGTGGCTCTCTTTCAGGCCCGCGTTGGTGATGCGCACGAAGCGGCATTTGGTCTGCATGTCCGGGACAGTCGCGTTGCCGGTATAGCCCATCGCAGAGCGCAGGCCGCCGACCAGCTGATAAATGACAGTGCCGGCGGGGCCCTTATAGGGGACGCTGCCTTCAATGCCTTCGGGCACCAGTTTGAGATGATCGCCGATCTCTTCCTGGAAATAGCGGTCAGCCGAGCCGCGGGCCATCGCGCCCAGCGATCCCATGCCGCGATAGGATTTGTGCGAGCGGCCGTTATAGAGGAAAACCTCGCCCGGGCTTTCATCGGTGCCGGCGAGCAAGGAGCCGACCATCACACAGTCCGCGCCGGCCGCGATCGCCTTGGCGATGTCGCCGGAATATTTGATGCCGCCATCGGCGATCACCGGAATGCCGGCGCGATGCGCGCGCTCCACCGCATCGACCAGCGCGGTGAGTTGCGGCACCCCGACGCCCGCCACCACGCGCGTGGTGCAAATCGAGCCGGGCCCGATCCCAACCTTCACCGCATCAGCGCCAGCATCGATCAAGGCCTGCGCGCCATCGCTGGTCGCGATGTTGCCCGCCACCACCTGGCAATCGTTGGAGAGGCGCTTGACCGCGTCGATTGCGGCGAGCACGCCCCTGGAATGGCCGTGCGCAGTGTCGATCACGACCACGTCGACGCCGGCTTCGAGCAGCACCTCGGCACGCTTCAATCCATCCTCGCCGACGCCGGTCGCGGCGGCGACGCGCAGGCGGCCATTCTCGTCCTTGCAGGCGTGGGGAAAGGCCTGGGCCTTTTCCATGTCCTTGACGGTGATGAGGCCGATGCAGCGATAGGCATCGTCCACCACCAGCAGCTTCTCGATCCGATACTGATGCAGCAACCGGCGCGCCTCGTCGGGGCCGATCCCAGGCTTGGCGGTCACCAGCTTGTCCTTGGTCATCAGGCTCGCGACCTTCTCGCCCATTTCGGTGGCGAAGCGCACGTCGCGATTGGTCAAGATGCCGACCAGCTTGCCGTTGCCGCGCTCCACGACGGGAACGCCGGAGATCTCGTGCCGCTTCATGAGGGCCAGCGCATCGGCCAGGGTCTCGTCGGGATGGATGGTGAGCGGATTCACCACCATGCCGCTTTCGAAGCGTTTCACCTTGCGCACCTCTTCAGCCTGGCGCGCGATGTCGAGATTCTTGTGGATGACGCCCATGCCGCCATTCTGGGCCATGCAGATCGCCATGCGCGCTTCCGTCACGGTATCCATGGCGGAGGATATCAGCGGGATGTTGAGGCCGATGCGCTTGGTGAGCTTGGTCCTGGTGTCCGCCTGAGCGGGTAACACCGATGAGGCGCCGGGCTCCAGGAGCACGTCGTCGAATGTGAAAGCGTCGCGGATTTGCATGCCAACCCTCTTGATCCATGGAGCGGCCCGCAACGGGGAAACGGGGCCGGCTTGAGTTGGCGCGCCATCATACACAGGAAGCGCCCTCTAACAAGGTGATTCGCGACGGATTTACGCGGGGCGGATATGCGCGGAATGCAGGCGGAAAGAGCGGCTCAGGGCGCGCGCGTGACTCCGTTTCTAAGGTCTTAACTGCAGAAGCCCCCTAATATCTGCCAAGCCAGGGTACAGGACGGATCCAGGCCGGAAGGGACATTTGGGCCGACGGCCTGCCCGGGCTATTTTCGCAAGGATTGTCCAGGGAGCGAGAACAACCCATGTCGGTGATATCCACCCTGCTCGTGGCGGCAATTGGGCTGCACTTTGCGACGGAGTATTGGCTCGACCAGCGTCAAGTGGCCTATGTGCGAGCCCGCCAAGACGAGGTGCCCGCCCCCTTCGCGGACCGTGTGACGCTGGAAGGGCATCGCAAGGCCGCCGCCTACACCATTGCCCGTGTGCAATCGAGGGTCGGCACTCGGATGCTTCATCTGGTGCTGCTGATCATTCTGGTTTTTGAAGGAAAATTCGCGGCCCTGCAGTCTGCGGTCGCAGGCGTCGTGGGCACCGGCTATCTGGCCTCATTGGCCTTGGCTGGCGCCTTGGCGTTCATCTACTCCCTGGTCGCCGCCCACTCCTCATATCATCAGACCTTTTCCATCGAGGCGCGGTTCGGGTTCAACAACTCGAGCAGATGGCTATTCATCATGGACCTGCTCAAGTCATGGGGCATCGGCCTAGTATTCCTGATGCCGATCGTGCTCGGTATCGATTATGCCATGCGCACGTTCGGCGCCAATTGGTGGCTCCTGGGGTGGGGCCTGTGGGTTGCCTTCAATCTCATAGCCATACTCATCGCACCCACGTTGATCATGCCGCTGTTCAACAGGTTCGAGCGCTTGTCCGATAGGCCCCTGCGTTCACGCGTCGAAGCACTACTGGTGCGCTGCGGAGTGGAATTGAAAGAAATCTTCACGATGGACGGCAGCAAGCGGTCCAGCCACGGCAATGCATTCTTCACCGGCCTAGGCCCAGCCAAGCGCATCGTTTTGTTCGATACTCTCAAAGCGCGGTTGACCGATGACGAGATCGAGGCGGTACTCGTGCATGAGATAGGGCACTACAAGCTGCACCACATCGTGAAGCGCCTCACCATTAGCTGCGGCATCAGTTTTCTGGTCTTCGGCCTGATGGGATACTTCAGCCAGCAGGCATGGTTCTATGCGGCCTTCCGGCTTGACCCGGCTCTCGCCACGACATTTCCGTTCGCGGCGGTTCTGATGTTCGTACTGGTTTTCCCCACCTTCGCCTATTGGTTCAGGTTCGCGGGCAACCAAGTGTCGCGTCGCCACGAATTCGAGGCGGACCACTATGCGGCAACGAAAGCATCGGCAGCGGATCTCATCAGCGCGCTGGTAAAACTGCATCGGGATAATGCGAGCACGCTGACGCCAGACCCGCTCTACAGTTGGGTCAACTACTCGCATCCCACGGCCGTGCAGCGCACCGCGCGCCTGGGCCCGCTCGGGGGGTACAACTGCCGCGCAGTAGCGGGATCAACCGCGGAAGCCTAAGGCCACCACGTAGATTTCCGCCGAATCGCTGCGGCTCGCGGGCGGTTTCACATGTTTCACTTCCGCAAAATCCCGCTTCAGCAGCGTCAGGAGTTCGCCTGTCGCCCCGCCCTGCAGCACCTTGCAGACGAAGACCCCGCCCTTGGCCAGGACATCCTTGGCGAACGCATAGGCGGTTTCGGCGAGGGCCATGATCTTCAGATGATCGGTCTGGGAATGGCCGGTGGAAGAGGCCGCCATGTCGCTCAGCACCACGTTGGCAAGAGCGCCGAGGCGCCGCTTCAGCTCGTCCGGCGCCTCGTCGCTCATGAAGTCCATCTGGATGAGATCGGCGCCAGGGATCGGATCCATCGGCAAGAGGTCGATGCCGACGACCTTGCCGCGCTCGCCGATGCGATCGACCGCCACCTGGCACCAGCCGCCGGGCGCGGCGCCGAGATCGACCACGCGCGCGCCCTCTTTCAGGAGATGGAACTTCTCATCGAGCTGCAGCAGCTTGAAGGCCGCGCGCGAGCGAAATCCCTGCTTCTTCGCTTCGGCGACGTAGGGATCGTTGAGCTGCCGCTCCAGCCAGCGCGTGGAGGAGACACTGCGCTTGCCGGCGCTTTTCACGCGAACGGTGAGGCCGCGCCCGCTGGGCCGCGCCATGTTGCGCTCGTGCCCGCTCCCACCGCCCCGGCCACCGCCTTGGCCTCCGCGCCCGCTGCTGCGACGCTGACTCATAGGTGCGTTCCGTTGAGGCCGCGGCGATAGACGTTCTCCGGCGCCGTCCCGGTCATCAGACTTATCAGGATGCCTTCGCGCACCCCGCGATCGGCGACCCGCAATCGACCGATCGGCCATTGCCGGCAGATGGCGGACAGCACCGCACAGCCGGAAACGACGAGATCGGCGCGTTCCGTCCCAATGCAGGGATTGGTGGCGCGTTCGGCGCAATTCTGCTCGGCAAGACGCGTGCTGATGCGATCGACGTCGCCGAATTCCAAGAACGAGCCGTCGACGACAGAGCGATCGTAGCGCGGCAATTCCATCTGGATGCCTGAAAGCGTCGTAACCGTCCCGGAGGTGCCGAGCAGCTGCACCTGGCTGCGCGCGATCAGGCGATGCGCGCCGATCGCCTGGGCAAAGGGTGCGAGATTGTCCTGCACCTCTTGCACCATGCGCTCGTAGAATTCGGCGGGGCTTTCGCTTGGTGCGGCTTCAGCGCCGAAACGCTCGGTCAAGGTCACGACGCCCAGCGGCATGGAATGCCAGGCGATGATGCGCGGATGACGGCCGGGCTGGAGCTCGATCCAGCCGAGCTCGGTCGAGCCGCCGCCGATATCGAACACGATGGCGTATGGCCGCGCGCGGTCGAGCAGCGGCATGCAGCCGGAGAAAGCGAGCTTCGCCTCCTCCGACGTGGTGATGATCTCGAGATCGACGCCGGTCTCAGTCCGCGTGCGCTCGAGGAAGGCGAGGCCATTGGCGGCGCGCCGGCAGGCCTCGGTCGCGACCGAACGCATCAGCGAGACGCCGCGGCGCTGCATCTTGGCGGAGCAGACCTTCAAGGCTTCGATGGTGCGGTCCATGGCGGCGGACGACAGCGCGCCGCTGTGCGAGACGCCCTCGCCCAGGCGGACGATGCGCGAAAAGGCATCGATGACCTGGAACCCGGAACTTCCCTGCCGCGCGATCAGGAGGCGGCAATTGTTGGTTCCCAGATCAAGGGCCGCCATGACTTGCCCGGGCCTGGCGGCGCGCGTCCTGATGCGCACCTCAGCCCCGTCGGCGGGGGTTCGATCCAGCACTTTAACTCCCAGCCGGCTGCGTCAAGCCTTTGATGTAGCTCGGGATTCTCCCGAGCGGGGCCACCGCGCCAGCACTTCGCCGCGGAGTTTACAGGCAGACGGCGGCAAAGTTAAGGCTGGAGCGTGGCTGCGTAAAGCCAGCGGAAGCGCCGGACCTGGGTCAGGGATATCTGGAATAGATGAAGGCCAAGAGCGTGACGAGGCTGAGGGCGCCCAGGAGACCGCCGATCATGAGCCAGCGGAAGAACACTTCCCAGGTTCGCCTCTTGGACTCCGCCAGCGCGTCGAATGTGCCGGCCCGGTCCAGATTGTCTTCGCCCAGATTATCGTTGCCCAGATTGTCGTTGCCGTGAGCTTGCGCGGTTGTGACGGCGCTGCCCATCGGCGGTGGGGCAAGATCATCTCGGTCCGCTTTCGGTATGCGATGATGCTGTGCTCTGGCCATGCGATCTACCGGATCAGGTTTGGGTCGATGAACCCGAACAAGCCGATGGCGCGGACGTTTCGGGGCAAGGCCGCTACCCAACGCCGCATCCCCACGCTCACGTGAGACGACCGCGGGGATGCCTATCGGATCGACAGATGGGCGCTGAAATCGAACGTCCGCGGCCCGATCAGGGACGAGATCCAGGACGGGCGGCGGATCGCCGAGGTCGGGAGGATATCGAAGTCGCTGTAGAACGCGGCCGGCTCGATATCGGCGGCGGCGCGGAGCGCTTCGTCATAACGCTGCTTCAGCGTCGTGGATGCCGGGTCAAGACGCGTCACCACCACCAGCCCGCTCGGCGGCGCATCGAACGCGAAGATGTGCAGGTCTGGGCGATAGCGTTGCAGGATCCAGAGCGCCTTCCAGGTGTCGCCGGCCCACGCGTTGGGATAGCTCGACTGGGCAGCGAGCGACCGGTCACGCGGCTCGCGCCGCGCCATGTGCGAATCGACCGGCAGGCAGTCATGCAGCACGATCAGCGAATCCGGCGCGCAATGGGCCTCGATGTTCATGAAGTCGCGCAGCGCAAACTCGAACCAATGCAGGCCGTCGATGAAGGCGAGATCGATCGGCCCGCCGAACAAGTTGCTCGGGTTCTCGGCCGCGAAGAAGGCATCGCTGGTCATCTCAAAGAGATGGCAAGCGGGCTTGCCGCTGCGCACGTCGCGAGCGAGCTGGAAACGAGGGTCGATCGCCACGCTGGCACAGCGCGCGAGCGCCAGGGTCTTGCCGGTCGCAGTCCCGATTTCCAGGTAGTTGCGTGGCCGCTTCAGGGCATGAAGCTGCGCCAGGACCTTGACGTAGTTCCGCCCTTGGTGCCTGGCGCGGGTGAAATGATCGGCGGAAAGCGTTGGCATATGTGTCATGGGGCGCCAACTTAGAAAAAGCGCCGGGCGATTGCCATGCCCGCGAGGGTGGAGGCGCGGCTGGCCGATCATTGACTCACGCCCCAGCACAGGGCTAAAACGCCCACCGCCGGCCCAGAGCGCGACGCACCAGCGTCGCACCGGCTGAAAAATTCCAGCTAGGCCAAGGCCTTAGTTGGGGGATCGTCTAACGGTAGGTTAGCGGTCCAAACCGCCGAAAAGTGGCGGAATTCTGCGGTTTCTGGTCGTTTTTCTTACGACGGAAGCCTAGTCGATTCTCCCAATAAAACCCAGGAACAGCTCGAGAACGTTGTAAGCGAAGCAAGGCCTGCGACGTACCTGAACAGCCCCCGACCCGTGTCCATTTCACGCGAGGCTGAGAGGACTCAGGCAGGCGAGTCTACGAGAGGTCCGGTTCACCTCAGACAACTGACCTCTCTTGCCGGTGCCGGCTCGGCAGCGAGGTGCCAGGAGCGGCACAGGACGCGCTTCGCCGTCCGAGCGGCACTCGATCAGGAATGTGACTATTTCTCCGGCAGGCCGGCCTTGCGCAAACCTTCAATGATGCGCTGGTATTGAGTCATGAAGACGGGATTGTTGGAAAATCCCGCATGTGCCCATCGATCCACAGTGTAGTTCGGCGATAGCTTCAGAAGTTCGGCCACGGCCGCATGCGCCTCGGCGGCACGACCCGTCCAGGCGTAAGCAGAGGCCAAGTCGACATAGGCGATCCAGAACGGACTGACAGCAACTGACCGGCGGCACCATTCGATTGCCTCATCATCCTGGCCAAGATGCGTATAGGCGTGGCAGATGTTGAAGTACCAAATGTTCAACAAAGGATCGCGCGGGCTCAGCCGAATAGCCGTCTCAAGGGGAGAGAATGCCTCCTCTGCCCGGCCTGCGCGGATCTTGGCGTTGCCGAGAGAGGCATAGGCCGGCGCCAGGCTGGGATTGAGAGAGATCGCTGTCTCGTATTCACGGATGGCAGACTCCAAGTCCTTTCCCCCGCCCCTCAGGATTTCGCCCTTCACGAAATGCGCCGTCGCGTCATTGGGAGATGCGGATAGCACCCGTGTTATGGCGGCGTCGGCCCGCGCCAACCATTCGGGTGGCGCGGAGCTCCATTTGTAGTTGACCTCGATAGCCAATATCTGCGCCAGCCCCACCAACGCTTTTGGAAGCTCCGGGTCTATATGCAGGGCTTGTTCAAATAGCGTACGCGCCTGGGCCATCCGCTCGCGTGAATAGGGTTGATTGAGCACCGACCACCCGCGCATCGCGAGGTCGACGGTATCGGGATTGTTGGGATGTTCAGATTCGGCCCGGCGGCTCTCCGCATTGGTTAGCTCGAGGTCCAGTCTGCGCGCCAGGCGGCCGGTAATCTCATCCTGCAATTGCATGGACTTGGTCCAATCGCCATCGAAGCGATCTGACCATATTGCGGCTTCCGTTTCCGTATCGATCAGCTGGGCATTGATGCGAACCTGGTTTTCGGTTCGACGCAGACTGCCATCCAAGATGTAGCGCACGTTCAGTTCGCGGCCGATCTGTTTGGCACCCAGATTCTTTCCCTTGTAGGCGCGGGCGGTGTTCGGTGCGATCACGAAACTGTCCTCGATGCGGGAGAGGTCGGTCGTCAGATCATTGGTGATGGCGTCGGCGAAGTAGCCCTGCTCAGGATCATTGCTGAGGTTCGTGAACGGCAGCACCACGAGGGACAGGCGGTGGGTCGGCTGTTGATATCGTGCATCGAGATACCAGAATGCCGCACCGGCACCCGCCGTGAGAAGCAGCACCGCCGCAGCGACCAGTCCTGCACGCCGCCTGCTCGGTCGCATGGCGGTGCGCCGTTCTCCGGCGGATGCGCGGTCGGCCAGCCGGAACGCGCCCACCGGCTCGGTGATGTTCTTGAGCCTGTGTTCGCCGAGTGACTCGAATGCGAGCGCGAGCTTGTGTTTCACATGGTCGACGACCGTCCGCGAAACCGCAATGCCACCAGGGTCCGCGAGCTGCTGCAACCGCGCCGCGATATTGACGCCATCGCCGTGCCGGTCTTCATCTTCGACAATGACGTCGCCGAGATTGATCCCGATTCGTATGTCGATGCGGCGCTCCTTGGTAATACCGGCATTGCGTTCCGCCATGGCGCGCTGCAGGGTGACTGCGCACTCGACCGCGTCGACGACGCTGCCGAACTCGGCAAGCAAACCGTCGCCCATCAGCTTGAAGATGCGGCCTTGATGCTTGGCAATCTCCGGCTCGAGCAACTCTTTGCGATGGGTGCGGAGGCGTTCAAAGGTTCCCGCCTCATCCTGCTCCATCAGTCGGCTGTAGCCAACGACGTCGGCCGCCAGAATGGCGGCAAGGTGGCGCGGGGCGCGTTCTTCGGCCATTTAGTCTGACCGCTGTCAGAGATCGCACTTCGGGAGATTGTATTGGTACGCTGTTGGGGAGTCTATCGCCGGGACTTCCGGATTGGGTCTTGGTCGTGTGAAAAGGCTGCCGTAGGCGATCAGGTGGTTGTGGTTACCGGCATTTGGGGATTTTCGACGCGAACAGACGCCATTGGCATCTGAGAGCCGCTGTGAGGGCATCTAGGCCGTTTAGTCGGTCAAAGAGTGACGGTATAGAGCCCGCTACGCCCCGATTGCTGCGATGAGCGGCTTGGTGCCGACGATGTTCATCACCCGCGTCAGATTGTAGGCGAGCACGGAGAGAGCCATCTCCGTGGCGACCTTCGGCAGGGTCTTCGTCAGAAAGTGCGTCGCGCCCATCCGCGCCTTCATCGTGCCGAATGGATGCTCGACCGTCTCGCGGCGCACACGCATGGCTTCCGGGCTCGCGTCGAGACGCTCCTGAACAGCCTCCAGCAGGTGCTCATGGTCCCAGCGTGGGATCCGCCGCATCGGCCCAGTCGTGCATCGCGATTGCACGGGGCACTTCGGACACGCCGTCGTCCAATAGCGCCGGATTGTCTTGCCATGCTCTTCCGCTGAGAATCGATAGGTCAGCTGCTCTCCGGCTGGACAGCGGTAGACATCCTTCTCCGGCACATAGACAAAGTCCTGCTTGCCAAAGCGACCTTGCGATTTCGCGCCGGACGTCATGGGCTTGGGCAACGTCACGGTGATGCCGGCTTCAGCGCATTCCAGGATCT
>DASRRI010000125.1:0-10533 GCA_035695765.1 Dongiaceae bacterium | reverse complement strand
CTCGGCAGGCGGTCAACTGCGATCGCCGCGAACAGACCGGACATATGGACGCAATCGAGCCGGCTCACAGTCCGCTTCCTACTCTCTTGCAGCACCGGGGCCGTCCACATATGGATGGTCGTGCCAAGCACGACCATGACGGTGTATAGAGTCGGCGTCACTGCCTGGAGTCCGACCACCTCAAATGATGACCCAGTGCATCCTGGTCCTCAATGCCGGATCGTCCAGCCTGAAGTTCGCGACCTTCGCAATCTCGAAGAGCGGCGTGCCGGCGCTCGATCTGCGCGGGCAGCTGGCCGGCATCGGCCAGGGCGAGCCGAAGCTCTCCGTCACCGATAAGCACGGCAATCGCGCGCGCTGGGGCAAGGTGGACCGGATTGCGAGCCACGAAGACGCCGTCCAATTGCTGATCGATCGCCTGCAGATTGCGCAAAATCCTGGCGACTGGCTTGGCGCCGGCCATCGCATCGTGTATGGCGGCACGCGCTTTTCGGAGCCGGTGCGGATCACGGCCAAGGTCACTGCGGCGCTGAGGGCTCTGATCCCCCTTGCGCCCTTGCACCAGCCGCACAACGTCGCGCCGATCGAGGCTTTGTCGAAACTGATGCCCGATCTGCCGCAAGTTGCCTGCTTCGATACGGCGTTTCATGCGAGCCAGCCAGAAATCGCCACACGCTTCGCACTGCCGGAGAAGTACTGGCAGGCGGGATTGCGGCGCTATGGCTTCCACGGCTTGTCCTACGAAGCCATCCTGCATGCCTTGCCCGGCATCACCGGCCGCGTGCCGGCGCGCCTGATCGTCGCCCATCTCGGCAACGGCGCCAGCATGGCGGCCATCCACGACGGACGATGCATTGCCACCACCATGGGCTTCTCCACGCTGGATGGCCTGGTGATGGGCACGCGGCCGGGCGCGATCGATCCTGGTGTGCTGCTGCATCTGCTGCGCGACGGCATGAAGCGCGAAGAGCTCGAGCAGCTGCTCTATCACGAGAGCGGGGTCAAAGGCGTGTCGGGTCTCACCGCCGACATGAAGACGTTGCTGGAGAGCAGCGAGCCCAGGGCGAAGCTGGCGATCGACCTTTATTGCTATCGTATCACGCGCGAGCTGGGCTCGCTCAGCGCGGCCTTGGGCGGCCTCGATGCGCTCATCTTCACAGGCGGCGTTGGAGAGAACGCGGTGCCGGTCCGTGCGCGCGTGTGCGAGGATGCGCACTGGCTGGGGCTGCAGCTGGACGCGGAAGCCAACCGGCGCGGCGGGCCGCTCATCTCTACCGCCACCTCGCGCGTTGCTGCCTGGTTGGTGCCGACGGATGAGGAACTCACCATCGCGCGCCACGCGCAAGCGCTACTGGCTTAGCGTCATCATGGCCTTGCCAATTCCCAGCGCCGCCAGCGCGATCAGGATGATCAATACCCAGCGCCGGAACGCATCCTGGTTCATGCGCCGAAAACCATGCGCGCCGAGCCACACGCCGATCAGCAGTGTCGGCAGCCAAACAGCCGCCTGGACGAAGCTTTGCATCGTCGCGATGCCCTGGGTCGCGAAGTAGCCGACACCCAGAAAATCGGTGAACAGGAAGAAAAATATGATCGAGGCGCGGCCTATTGCAGCGGCGCCGGGCGTCGAAAAATAGAACAGGACTACCGGCGGCCCGCCGATCCCGAAGGCGCCGTTGAGCAGGCCGGAGGCAGCTCCGGTCGCAGTGCTGGCTGACGGACCCGGTGTCTTCGCCAGATTGAAACCGCGCAGCATCAGGATTGCGGTGCCGATGACGAAAATACCAAGCACGAGCTGCGCCGGCGCCTGCGGTGCGTGGACCAGCGCATAGCCACCGACCGGCAACCCAATTACATAGCCGACCATGAGCCAGGTCAGCGAACTCCAATGGATCTCGCGCCAGATGCTGGGCAAGAGGTTGATCGAGGCCGCGATCTCCAGCAGGAAGATCGACGGTACAATCTGAGAGACCGGCAGGATCAGCGAGATCGCGGTGATGGCAAGCAGCGAAAAGCCGAACCCCGAGAAGCCCCGTACGATCGCAGCCAGGAAGATGGCGGCGCTCGAAAGCGCGAGCACCTCCCAGTCGCTTTGCAGAGCGGCCCACAATTCGGCAAGCATAGGAACCCCGGCGATGAAACCCGGCCGGCACTCTAGTGAGACGCGCCCTCACCACCAACGCAATTCAGTGGAGCCAGTTGGCCTGCCGTGGGCACCCCACTGCTTGTCATCCCGGCCAGGCCGCGCAGCGGCGGAGAGCCGGGATCCATGCAATGCCTCCGTGTCACCCCGATGCGGCATGGGCCCCGGCTCTCGCGGAGCCTGTCCTTGGGCCGCGCATAGCGCGGACCCGAGGGCTCGGTCGGAATGACAGTGTGGAGTTTGACGTTATCTACCGCCGCACCCGGAAATTCTCGAACTGCCACGTATCGCTGGTGTCGAGGTTCGGTTCCGGGAACAGGACGTTGCGGTCCTTGAGCGGAGTCCAGTCGGAGCGCACGCCGACGACGGGGCCTAGATACGGCCGGCACACGTCGAGGACGAAATCGTGGTCGAGATCTTCCGGCTCCACCAGCCCGCGGTCAGGATGCTGGATCAGCCACATCGCGCCGGCCAGCACCGGCGCCGCGATCTGGATGGAGGTTGCGTTGTAGTTGGGGCCGAGCAGCTGGCGTGCTTCCTGGATCGAAAGCTGCGAGCCGTACCAATAGGCGCCGAAATCGCCCATCAGCAGCGCACCCAACTCGTCGATGCCCTCGACAATCTCCGCGTTCAGCGCGCGCGTCTTGGGCTGCATCTCGAAATTCTTCATCTGGAATTCCCGCACCGACAACACCGCATCATCGCACGGGTGATAGGCGTAATGGACCGTCGGGCGGAACACAGGCTTGCCGCTGCTATCGCGCACCGTGAAGAAATCCGCGGTAGTGACGGATTCGCCGTGGGTGATGAGGAACCCGATCATCGGCCCGCCCTTGGGCGTCCACGACCGCACCTCGGTGATGCAGCCCGGCTGGCGCAGATAGATCGCGGCCTTGCACCCAACCTTGTGCTCGACGCCGTTTTCCGGAATGCGCCTCTCGTGCGTGCCCCAGCCGAGTTCCGCCGGCTGCGAGCCTTCGCCGACAAAACCGGGAATCGACCAGGTGTTGCAAAATTCGCCAGGGCGTTTCGGCACGTTCGTCACCTGCAGATCATGCTCGGCGACATGAATCACCTTGGTGCCGGTCTTCTGCATCAGCCTGGCCCAGCCGTCGCCCGTTGTCGGCTTGGCGGCGTCGTTGCCGGTGAATTTCGCGACATCGAGCAGCGCCTGCTTGATGAAATGCGTGATGAGGCCGGGATTGGCGCCATGGGTCAGCAGCGCCGAGGGGCCGTTCTTTGGGAACGTCTTGGCGGCTTCCAGCGCCCGGTGGCGGAGGAAGTAGTTGGTGCGCTCTTCCTCGGGAATATCGGTATTGTCGTAGTAGTTGGCCCAAGGCTCGATGCAGGTGTCGAGATAGAGGACGCCATGCCGCTGGCACCATTTGACGACTTCCAGCGAATCGACCTCGACCGAGAGGTTGAGGATGAGGTCACCCTTTTTGCAGTATTTGCCGAGGGTCGCGTCCAGGTTCGCCGGCACGATCGGCTGGACCAGATAGGTCATTCCCTTGTCGATGAAACGCTTGGCGTCGCTGCTGTGATCTTCGCCATCCACCACCGTCACGCGCGTCAGCGGCATGTCGAAGTGCTTCTCGATCAGCGGCATCGTGCAGCGGCCGACCGAGCCGTAGCCGATCATCAGGATGCTGCCGCTATAGGGGAACTTTTGGGCCATGCGTCACCTCCGGACCTGCACCTTGCTGCGATGAGTGGCGGGGCTAGGAGCCGGCCGATCGCACTGGGGGGCGACAATGCGGCCAGCGCGGTCTGGCCTGCGTCTTTAACGGAAACAGGCGCGCCGAAAGGACGATCCGCGGGTCGTTCTGTCGGTGCGCCAGCCGCCGCAGTTACGGTACTCGGCCCCCTCAATCAAGCGAAATTTTGGCGACGCGGTACCGCACACGTTCTATGTTGGGCTGGGGACAGCAGTCATGGCTCAGCACTCTCATCTCGCCGCGCCGGAATTCGCCGCCTGGAACGCGGCTTCCTTGCGCGTGGCCGAAGCGGTGGCGCCGGTGGCAATCGCCGACGCGCTGACGGCTGCCCTGAAAATCGTCCTGGATTTCGACGGCATTTTCATGGCCGCCCTGCATCGCGACGCGCCGCCTTCTGTCCCCTACTACAACGATCCGCGCGAGCCGGAGCTGAAATACCACGACGGGCCTTATCTGTTGGATCCGTTCTACAACCGCTTTCTGGCGGGAAAGCCGGATGGCTGCTACCGGCTGGCGGAGCTGGCGCCGGAGGGCTTCCTGCGCAGCGAATATTTCGCCAGCTACTACCACCTGCTGGATTTCAGCGACGAGCTCGGGCTGCTGGCAACGCTCGAGTCCGATGCCTGTGCCCACCTCTCCATCACGCGGCGGCGCGGCCGCCCGCGTTTCAACCGTCGCGACCATGACTGGCTGGCGGCGGCAGCACCGCTGGTGCGGGACGCCGTGCGGCGGATGAACGAAACCCAGCATCCGGCATCCAACGACCGCTCCGCGCTGCATGACAGCCTGCGCCAAGCCTATCGCCATTTCGGCAGCTCGGTCTTGACCGAGCGCGAGCGGGAGGTCGTGCATCTGCTGCTGCGCGGAAACTCTGCCAAGGCGATCGCGCGTTCGCTCGGCATCTCGCCGGAGACCGCGCGCAACCACCTGAAGCGCATCTATCCCAAGCTCGGCGTCGCCTCGCAGGCGGAACTCTTCGCCTTGTTCTTCAAGGCGCTGGAGCAGGCAGAACCCGGCTTCGAAGGCGATCCGCTGAGCAGGTTGCGCTAATATATCAAATCAATCTCTCCTGTCATCCCGGCCAAGCAGCGAAGCTGCGCAGAGCCGGGACCCATGGGATCTATCAGCGCTGGAGGTGAGACCGCATGGGTCCCGGGTCACGCGGAGCCTGTCCTTGGGCCGCGCAAAGCGCGGACCCGAGGGCTTGCCCGGGATGACAGAATGGGCGATCGCAGAGGATTAGAGGTGTGACCCATCTAGGCTATTTCGCTGAAGCGCGGCGCTCGGCACACTCGCGTCCGTCGATGGAATGGAGCATCCGTTATGCGCGAGGACACCTCTTTCGGCGCAGGCATGGCGCCTGCATCCAACTATGACACCGATCGCATCTGGCGCGACGACCAGAGGCATTTCGTCCATCCCTTCACGCATTTCGACAGCTTCAAGCAGGACGGCTCGCTGGTGATCACCGGCGCGAAGGGCGCCCACGTCACCGATTCGCGCGGCAAGCGGTATCTCGACGGCATCGGCGGCCTGTGGTGCATGTCGATCGGCTTCGGCGAGGAGGAGATGGCGGTGGCAGTCGCCGACCAGATCCGGCGTCTCAGCTTCTATTCCGCCTTCGTCGACACCACCAATCCGCCGGCGGCGGAGCTAGCGGCAAAGCTCGCAAGCCTCGCGCCTGGCGATCTCAATCGCGTGTTCTATACCTGCTCCGGCTCGGCCGCGAACGATACGGCTGTCCGCCTCATCCACTATTACAACGCACGGCGCGGCAAGCCGGAAAAGCGGCATCTCATCTCGCGCATCGGCTCCTATCACGGCAGCACCTATCTCGCGATGTCGCTGACCGGCCGCGAAAGCGACCGCTCGCCGCATTTCCACTACGCGACGGATTTCATCCACCACGTCTCCTGCCCGTACGTCTATCGGCGGCCGGCGGGGATGAACGTTGCGGATTTCTGCGATCATCTGGTGGACGAGCTGGAAAGGAAGATCCTGGAGATCGGCCCCGACAAGGTCGCGGCGTTCTTTGCCGAGCCGATCATGGGTGCCGGCGGCGTGATCGTGCCGCCGCCGGGCTATCACCAGCGCACGCGGGATATTTGCAAGAAGCACGACGTGCTCTACGTCTCGGACGAAGTGGTGACGGCGTTCGGGCGCCTCGGCCACTGGTTCGCGTCACAGGACGTTTTCGGCATCGAGCCCGACATCATCGTCTCGGCAAAGGGCATCTCGTCCGGTTACGTGCCGCTCGGCGCAGTCATTTTCAGTGACCGGATCTACGACGTGATCTCCTCACCCGATCCCGACGCCTGGTTCACCCACGGCTTCACCTATTCCGGCCATCCAGTGGCCTGCGTGGCTGGCCTCAAGACGATCGAGATCATGGAAAAGCGCGACATCTGCGGCCATGTCCGCAAGGTCGGACCTTATCTCGAGAAACGGCTGAACGCGCTTCGCGATCTGCCGCTGGTCGGCGACGTGCGCGGCAGCCATTTCATGATGTGCACGGAATATGTCGCGGACAAGCAAACACGCGCCGTCCTGCCCGACGGCGTCAATATCGGCAAGCGCATCTCCAATCATTGCGAGGCGAGGGGCCTCATCATTCGGCCGCTGGCGCACCTCAACATCATGTCGCCGCCACTCGTGATGACCGAGGCGGAGGTCGATGAGCTCATCGCCGGTCTCTCCGCCGGCATCAAGGCTGCCGCCGACGACCTGGTGCGCGAAGGCCACCGGATCGACTGACCGGGATCGTTCCGTGCTTGCTACTTTGCTGCCGCGCGCAGGAAGCTGGACCAGGCGGCATTCGCCAACTCCGGCAAAGCGGCGCGGTGATCGCCGCAATCCAGCCTGAGGTCGAGATCGCTGAGCGGCGCGTCGACGAACGCGCAATGATGCGCCCCGGCTGGATTCTGCGGATGGGCGTTGGGCTGGAAGTGCACGCAGGTCACGCACAGGCGCTGCGGCACGATCTGCCCGTCATTCTGCAGCCGCCGGATCAGCTTGACGAGGATGCGCAGGAACAGCTTGCGTTCGGGCTGGTCCAGCTCCTGCACGGCTGCCAGCAGGAAGTCCGGCCATTGCGCCGCGACCCGCGCCGCCACTTCACCCTGCCGCGTCAACTTGAGCGCGGAGGCGCGCCGGTCGCTGGCGTCCGGTACTTTGTTCAACAGCCCCTTGGCGACCAGGGCGGCGATTGCTACGCTCGCCGTCTGCGGAGTGATGCCCAATGCGTCGGCCGCATCGCCCGATCGGGGGTTTTGCGCGGAGCGCGCCGCGATGAAAGCCAGGATCTGGCTTTGCGTCGGTGTGAGGCCGGATTCGGTCGCATCCCCCCACGCGGCGCTGCGCATTGCCAGGCCGATGCGGTTGAGCCCGCTCAGCAGCTTGTTAGAAACTTCATCCGCCATCACACTCTCGTCCCCAAGCCCTGTTGTTCGTTGTGCTGATCATCCAAGCACATGAACACTCGTTCACGTTCATAGCCGAACCATTTGTATGTAAAAAGGCCGAACCATTCTCGTTTACACACCCGAAGGCAGATAAAGGCAAGAAACGCGATGAAAAATTCTACAAAGCATGCACGGCGGCGTGAGACTGACGGGTCTGGATTGCAGCGCGCCATCATCTCGCGCAGCGCGCGGATTGGAATCATCGGCCTCGGTTACGTTGGTCTACCCCTTGCATGCCTGTTTGCCGAAAAGGGTTTTCCCACCACCGGCTTCGACATCGATACGCCCAAGGTAACCGCACTCAATGCCGGGCGCAGCTACATTAAGCATATTCCGAACAAGCGCATTGCGGCCGCCCGCGCCAGTGGCAAGTTCGAAGCAACCGACGATTTCGACCGGCTCAAGCAGATGGATGCGATCATCATCTGCGTGCCGACGCCGCTGACCAAGTATCGTGAGCCCGACCTGCAGTTCATCGTCAAGACGGGGGAGGAAATCGCGCCGCGCCTGCGCAAGGGCCAGCTGGTCGTGCTCGAATCCAGCACTTATCCCGGCACCACGCGCGAAGAGCTGAAGCCGATCCTGGAAGCGACCGGCCTTAAGTCCGGCGCCGATTTCTGGCTGGCTTATTCGCCGGAACGCGAAGATCCCGGCAATGCCAATTTCGGCACCAACGACATCCCGAAGGTGGTGGGCGGCGACGGCAAGGTCGCGCTCGACCTCGCCAAGGCACTCTATGACCAGGTCGTCGTGAAGACGGTGCCGGTCAGCTCGCCCGAAACCGCGGAGACCGTGAAGCTGACCGAGAACATCTTCCGCGCCGTCAACATCGCCCTGGTGAACGAGCTCAAGGTGATCTGCGCCGCCATGGGCATCGACGTGTGGGAAGTGATCGAAGCAGCCAAGACCAAGCCCTTCGGCTTCATGCCGTTCTATCCCGGCCCCGGCCTCGGCGGGCACTGCATCCCGATCGATCCCTTCTACCTCACCTGGAAGGCGCGCGAGTTCGGCATCAACACGCGCTTTATCGAGCTGGCAGGCGAGATCAACACCGCCATGCCGCGCCATGTCGTCGCGCGCCTGGCGGAGGAATTGAGCCAGCAGCGGACCAAGGCACTGAAAGGCGCGCGCATCCTGATGATCGGCCTTGCCTACAAGAAGAATGTCGACGACATGCGCGAGAGTCCGGCCTTGATCCTGATCGAGCTGCTGGAGAAGGCCGGCGCGAAGGTGTCATATCACGACCCTTTCATCCCTACGGTGAAGCCAAGCCGCGAGCACGCCAATCTCACGGGACGAAAGTCCGTTTCGCTCACAGCAAAGTCACTGTCCGCAGCGGACGCGGTGCTGATCGTCACCGATCATGACACCGTTGACTATTCGATGGTTGCGAAGCATGGGCGCCTCGTGCTGGATACACGCAACGTCATGACCCGCGCTGGCGTCGCTGGCTCCCATATTCGCAAGGCTTGATCGAAGGAATGTCAGAAATCATCGTTACCGGCGCCGCCGGGTTCATTGGATCCTATGTCGCCGCAGCGTTGCTGGATCGCGGCGAGCAAGTACTGGGCCTCGATAGTCTCAACGCCTATTACGATACCGCGCTGAAGCAGGCGCGGCTGCAGCGGCTCGAAGGACGTAACGGCTTCCGTTTCCTGCAAGTCGACATCGCCGATGAGCCGGCCCTGAAGGCAGGGCTGGCCGACGTGCTGCCAGAGACGCGGCACATCATCCATCTCGCGGCCCAGGCCGGCGTACGCTATTCCATCGAGCAGCCCGAAGAATATGTGCGCGCCAACCTCAACGGCCACTTCAACATGCTGCAGATGGCGCGGCAGGCGCCAAAGCTCGAGCATCTGGTCTATGCCAGCTCCAGCTCAGTCTACGGCGCGTCCAAGAAAGTGCCGTTCGCGTTGGACGATGCCGCCGATCACCCGGTCTCGCTCTATGCCGCGACCAAGCGCGCGGACGAGCTGCTCAGCATCTCCTATGCCCGCATCTTCAAATTGCGCCAGACGGGATTGCGCTTCTTCACGGTCTATGGGCCGTGGGGAAGGCCGGACATGGCCTATTACAAGTTCACCAAGGCGATCCTCGAAGGCGCGCCGATCGAGACCTATGCCGGCGGCGCGCTGCAGCGCGACTTCACCTATATCGACGACATCGTCGCCGGCGTGCTTGCGGCCCTCGACCGCCCGCCCGCCGCGGATGCCGAAGAGCCGCACTGTCTCTATAACCTCGGCAACGACAATCCGGAATCGGTGAATGCCCTGGTGGCTTCCATCGAAACCGCCTGCGGCCGCAAGGCCGTGCGGGTCGACAAGCCCATGCCCCTCGGCGACGTGCCGAAGACCTGGGCTGACATTTCGGTTTCTCGTCGGGACCTCGGCTACGCGCCGAGCGTCCGGCTTGACGAAGGCGTTCGCCGCTTCGTCACCTGGTACCGCGACTACGCAAAAATCTAGCGTGCCCGCTCGATAGGCCGGAACGACTCGCCACCGTTGCCTGTTCGCGGAATGCGCAACAAAATGGTTGCGCATGGCCGCAAGGCATCCTATCTCAATGAGCAACTAGGAGGTTGCGCATGAGTGATCGCATCGAAAAGAGCGTCGAGATCAAGGCACCGGTGTCCCGCGTCTGGCGGGCGCTGACGGATCATCGCGAATTTGGCACCTGGTTCCGCGTCCGGCTGGATGGGCCCTTCGTGCCGGGACAGGTGGTGCGCGGGCAGATCACCTATCCCGGCTATGAGCATCTGAAGTGGGAGGCGGTGGTGCAGAAGCTGGAGCCGGAGCGGTTCTTCTCCTTCACCTGGCACCCGTACGCTGTGGATCCCAAGCAGGATTATTCAAGCGAGGTGCCGACCCTGGTGGAGTTCACCCTGGAAAGGACCGCGACCGGGACCCTGCTGCGCGTCGTCGAATCTGGTTTCGACAAGCTGCCGGACAAGCGGCGTCTCGAAGCGTTCCGCATGAATGAAGGCGGTTGGAGCGAGCAGATGAAGAACATCGCGCAGCATGTCGAGCAAGCGAACTAGCCGCCTAGCAAGCCGCGCGCTGATCTTCGCCGCGCTGGGCGACGAGACGCGCCTGCTGGTGCTGACCAGGCTCAGCGACGGCAGGCCGCAATCGATCTCGCGCCTGACCAGCGGCACCAACCTCACGCGCCAGGCGGTGACCAAGCATCTCCAGGTGCTGGCGGAGGCCGGCAT
>DASRRI010000124.1:0-1712 GCA_035695765.1 Dongiaceae bacterium | reverse complement strand
GCGCCTGCGCAACAACCGTAAGGCCTACAAGGTCGCCATGATCGCCCTCGCACGCCGGCTGATCGTCGCTCTCAATGCCATGCTCCGCGATCAGACACCCTGGAGGCTCGCGCGAGCCTCCACATGACAGTTGCTCGCGCTGCGCTCGGCAGGGTGACGTGTGAGAGAGCGGTGAAGGCGGTAGATTTGCACGCCAGTGGAGCTTCCCCGGCGCCTTGTGCTAGCCTCCCGCCGTCAAGGGGAGTGGGATGCAGGATTTCAGCCATCGGCAGAACGAGATTCTGGGACTGGCGCGCTCGGCGGGGCGGGTCAGCGTCGATGATCTGGCGGTGCGCTTCAATGTCACGCCGCAGACCATCCGCAAGGACCTCAATGATCTGTGCGACCGGCGGCTGCTGAACCGCGTCCATGGCGGCGCTGTGGTTGCCTCCGGCATCGAGAACCTGGCCTACGAGGCGCGCCGCTTCATCGCGGCCGAGGAGAAGCGGGCGATCGGCAAGGCGGCGGCCTCCCTCATCCCCAACCAGAGCTCGCTCTTCATCAATATCGGGACGACCACCGAAGAAGTGGCGGCCAATTTGATGGGGCACGAGGAGTTGCTGGTCATCACCAACAACCTCAATGTCGCCATGCTGCTCTATCGCCACCCCACGATCGAAGTCATTGTCGCGGGCGGCGTGGTCCGGCGCACCGATGGCGCAGTGGTGGGATCGAGTGCGGTCGACCTGATTCGGCAATTCAAGGTGGATACGGCCGTCATCGGCGCCTCGGCCATAGACGAGGACGGGGCACTGCTCGATTTCGATTACCGTGAAGTGAAAGTCAGCCAGGCCATTATCGAGAATGCGCGAAAGGTGATTCTGGTCGCGGACCGCCTGAAGCTCGAACGCGCAGCCCCCGTGAAGATCGCACATTTGTCGCAGATTCACACGTTTATCACCGATACTTTAACCTCCCAGGAAGTTCGCGAGTTGTGTGCAGCGCACAATGTCCAGGTCATCGAGACCGGGGGTCCGGCGATTTTGGAAAGCGAAAACTCCGCAGCTTAGGCTTCGGTTCTTTCGTATGAACCCTGTTGCGAAGGTCAAAATGTTCATTTAGGGTTCGCTTCCGAAACGATGCGAAATAAAAAAGATGCATCGGTCAGGGGGGACGTTGGCTGGCACTTTCGACGTTGCCATTATTGGCGGCGGGATCAACGGATGCGGCATTGCACGGGACGCGGCGGGACGTGGCCTTTCCGTCTATCTGTGCGAGCAGGCCGACCTCGCGAGCGGGACCTCCTCCGCCTCCACCAAGCTGATCCATGGCGGCCTGCGCTACCTGGAATATTACGAGTTCCGCCTGGTGCGCGAGGCGCTGCAGGAGCGTGAGGTGCTGTGGCGCGTCGCACCGCACATCGTCTGGCCGCTGCGCTTCGTGCTGCCGCACCACAAGGGGCTGCGGCCGGCCTGGCTGCTGCGCCTCGGCCTCTTCCTCTATGACCATCTCGGCGGGCGCAAGAAGCTGCCGGCGACGCGGGTCGTCAATCTGCGCGCCGATGCGGCTGGCGCGCCGCTGAAGCCGGGCGACTTCACCAAGGCCTTCGAATATTCCGATTGCTGGGTCGATGATGCCCGGCTGGTGGTGCTGAATGCGGTCGATGCCGCGCGCCGCGGCGCCGACATCCGCACCCGCACGCGCGCCATTTCGGCGGAGCGGCGCGGCGATCT
>DASRRI010000123.1:0-4569 GCA_035695765.1 Dongiaceae bacterium | reverse complement strand
GGCCTGGGAGCGAGCGGCCGCTTCCTGCTCTGCACGACCTCAAAGGGTTTGCCGGGGCCACGGCGTGCCGCTCGCGCCGGTCGGGGGTGGCCACCCCCGACCGGCAACACATCAAACCACAAAATCCTGTTCCAAGCCGGGGCCCATACAGACTTTCCGCGACGCCGATGCATCGCATAGGTCCCGGGTCGCGCAGCTTCGCTGCTCGCCCGGGATGACATTGGTGTGGAGATTGGTTCCGCTCAGCTTCACCTCGATCGCTTGCGTTGTCCGAAAACCCCTGAGTACCAATAGGCTTCGGGATCGGCAAACCATTTAGCGTTGCGCGATGTCTTCATGGTGGCCAAGGGCTTCATGTCCATCTTGTATCGATGGAGCAGGGCCACAAGCTCGCGAAGATCGGCGTTGCTTGGCGCGCGCCTCAATCGGATGTGAAAGTGCCTCAATCGGCCAGTGATGTCAGCGACACATGGGATCGACTGCAGCCAGACGAAAAATGCCGTCTCATCACCAGGCGAAAAGTACGTTGGTCCTCTGACGATAAGCTCTCGGCGCGGCATGCTATGATCTTCCCATCATATGCGCATTTAGTACGCTTAAATCGGCAACTGATCCAGCAGCCGGTACCACCACACCGACGGCGCGAGGAACCACGGGTTGCCGGTATAGAGCGGCCGTGTCTGGAACGGCACATTATCGAGCGCCGTCTTTCCCTCTGCCCGGCCCAGCACCTGCTGACCAACGCGCATGCCAAAATAGGTCGCGAGCGAGACGCCTGATCCGCAATAGCCCATGGCGTAATGGATGCCGTCCTGCTTGCCGACATGGGGCAGCGTGTCGAAGGTGTAGGCGACGAACCCCATCCAGGAATGCGTGACATGCGCATCCTTGAGCGATGGAAAGATGTCGCTGAGGTGCTTGTGCAGCCGCGGCGCGCTCAAGAGCGGGTTGGTCTCCATATAGGCGACGCGCCCGCCGAACAGGATCGAGCGGTGATCCGGCGACAAGCGGTAATAGAACACCACGCGCCGCGTGTCGCTCACCATCCGGTCGTTGGGGATGAGCTTGCGCATTTCCTCCGGCGATCGCGGCTCGGTCGCGATGATGTAGCTGCCGATCGGGATGACGCGCCGCCGGTGCCAGGGCGAGAGCGGCCCGCTGTACCCGTTGGTCGCCAGCACCACGTCGCGCGCCAGCACTGTCCCCTTGGCTGTCCGCACGCGGAACTTCGCCCCATCACGCTCTATTCCCTGTGCCGCGCAATGGTCCACCACCTGCACGCCCGCCGCGCGCGCGATCCGCAGCAATTCCAGATGATACTTGCCGGGATGCAGCGCGCCATGACGCGGATAGACCGCGCCGCCGTGATAGAGATCGGACGCAATCTCCCGGCTCTGCTCCGCTTTCGGCACCATCTCCATCGGCACTTCCAGGCCCTTCGGCTGGTTGCCCGCGAAAGACGCGAGCGCATCATATTGTCGGCGATTGTGCGCGGCGTGATAACGCCCAACCCGCCGCCAATCGCATTCCAGTTTCTCGCCGCGGATCAGCGCGTCGGTGAACTCGAGGGCGTTGATCCCTTCCTTGCGGATCGCGAACGCCATCTCCTGATTGTGCTTGCCCGACAAAGCGGTGAAGCTTGGCTTGATGCTGGTGGAGACTTGGCCCCCGTTGCGGCTGGAGCAGCCCCAGCCCGCGCTCTCGGCATCGATCACCAGTGTCGAGCGCCCGCCCTTCGCCGTCTCGCGCGCCGCCATCAATCCGGTATAGCCGGCGCCGATCACCAGCACGTCGATCTCGGCAGGCAACTTGGTTTCCGGAATGTGCGGCCGTGGCGCATCCTTCCACCAATAGGGCTCGGACTTGAAGCCGGCGGTGAAGAGATGGTCGGGATTCATTGGCTAGCAACCCACCACGAAGGAGTCCCCCTCTCCCCTCGCGGGAGAGGGATGCGCAGGCTTAGCGAACGGAGTGAGCTTAGCCGGAGCCAGGTGAGGGGGCTGCGCCGCGAGGCGCGCAGCGCGCGAGCGCTGTTGCAGCGTGGCTCTCTTGCGAGCGCGCGCGGCTATCGCCGCGCAACCCCTCATCCAGCTCCGCCTAGGCTCGCTCTGCTCGCCAAGGCAACGCAACCTTCCCCCGCAAGGGGGGAAGGGGAGCCCTATTGCGGTTGATAGGATCGTGATGGCCTTCATCACGCCCCCTCCCGCTCGATCGCCCGCCAGCCGATGTCCCGGCGGCAGAAGCCTTCCGGCCAGTCGATCGCATCAACCAGCTCATACGCCTTCCTCTGCGCCTCGCGCACGTTCTTGCCGAGCGCTGTCGCCGCCAGCACGCGCCCGCCATGCGCTTCGATCTCGCCCTTGGCGTTCTGCTTGGTGCCGCAATGGAACACGATGGCATCATCCTGCTCCGGCGGCAGGTTGCGGATGACGCTGCCCGGCTTGGTCGATCCGGGATAGCCGCGCGCCGCCATCACCACCGTCACCGCGCTCTCGGGGTACCAGCGCAGATCGAAATCCTCGAGTGTCCCGTCGACGCACGCCTGCAAGGCGGGCACGATGTCCGACATCATGCGGATGCACATGACCTCGCATTCCGGATCGCCGAAGCGCGCATTGAACTCGATCAGCTTCGGCCCGTCCCTGGTCACCATGATGCCGGCGAACAGCACGCCTTTGAACTCGCGCCCCTCGGCCTTCAGCCCCGCGATGGCGGGCCGCACGATCTCCGCCACGATGCGCGCCTCGATCTCCGGCGTCGCGACCGGCGCCGGCGAATAGGCACCCATGCCGCCGGTATTCGGCCCCGTGTCGCCGTCGCCGACGCGCTTGTGATCCTGCGCGCTGATCATCGGAAGCACATGGGTGCCATCGCTGAGCGCGAAAAAAGACAGCTCCTCGCCATCCAGGAATTCCTCGACCACCACGCTGTCGCCGGCATGCCCGAACTGGTGGCCGACCATCATGGACTCGATCGCGGCCTCCGCCTCGCCGTGGCTGTTGCAGATGATGACGCCCTTGCCGGCCGCCAGCCCGTCCGCCTTGATGACAACCGGCAGCGGCAAGGTGCGTGCGAAGATCTTGGCTTTGTCGGTATCGGTGAACCGCTTGTAGCGTGCAGTCGGGATGTTGTGGCGCGCCGCCAGGTCCTTCATGAAGCCCTTGGATCCTTCGATCTCCGCCGCGTTCCGCCGTGGGCCGAAGGCGCGAATGCCGGCTGCTTCCAGCCGATCGACCAGCCCCTTCACCAAGGGCCCTTCCGGTCCCACCACCACCAGATCGATCGTCTGCTCGATTGCGAACGCCGTCAGTTTCTCGACATCCTCCGCGCCGATCGCGACACATTCCGCCAACGCCGCGATCCCCGCATTGCCGGGCGCGCAGAACAAGGCGTCGGTAAGAGGCGAGGCGGCGATTTTCCAGCACAAAGCGTGCTCGCGCCCGCCCGATCCAACCACCAGAATACGCATGGGAATGCCGCCTCAAGACCCGTGACCGAGCCTCACCCGATAACATAGAATACCGCCCCATGACAGAGATTCGGACCCAGGCCATTCCAGTTACCCACAACCTCGCCGAACTGACGGTGAGCGAGCTTTCCGCTGCCATCAGGCGCACGTTGGAAAGCGGCTTCGACCGCGTGCGGGTGCGCGGCGAGATTTCCGGCTTCAAGCGCGCCGCCTCCGGCCACCTCTACATGCAGCTGAAGGACGATGCCGCCTGCATCAAGGCAGTGTGCTGGAAAGGCACCGCCGGCCGGCTCGGCCTCGCGCCGGAAGACGGCATGGAAGTGGTGGCGACGGGGCGCATCACCTCCTATGCCGAGCGCTCGGAATACCAGCTGGTGGTCGAGCGCTTGGAACTGGCCGGCCTCGGCGCGCTGCTCAAGATGCTGGAGGAGCGCAAGAAGAAGCTGGCAGCCGAAGGCCTGTTCGATGCCGCGCGCAAGCGGCCGATCCCTTTGCTGCCGGAAGTGATCGGCGTCGTCACTTCGCCGACGGGCGCCGTCATCCGCGACATCCTGCATCGCCTCGCCGATCGCTTCCCGCGCCATGTCCTCATCTGGCCGGTCCTGGTGCAGGGCGAAGGCGCGGCGCAGCAGGTCGCCAATGCCATCCGCGGCTTCAACGCACTGCCGCCAAGTGGACCGGGGGGCGGCAAGGTGCCGCGCCCCGATGTGCTGATCATCGCGCGCGGCGGCGGCTCGCTCGAGGATCTGATGGCATTCAACGAGGAGATCGTGGTGCGTGCCGCCGCGGCCAGCACCATCCCGCTGATCTCCGCCGTCGGTCACGAGACCGACACCACCCTGATCGATTTCGCATCGGATCGCCGCGCACCGACGCCGACCGCCGCTGCGGAAATGGCGGTCCCGGTGCGCGCCGACCTGATCGCGGAAGTGGCGCAATGCGGCCATCGCCTGGCGCGCGCCGCCTCGCGTCAGCTCGCGGAGCATCGCCTGATGGTGGAGGGATTGGGCCGCGGCTTGCCCGACCCGGTGCGCCTGATCCAGGAGAAGAGCCAGCAGCTCGATCACTGGATAGAGCGGCGCGACAATGCGCAGCGCGCC
>DASRRI010000122.1:0-36465 GCA_035695765.1 Dongiaceae bacterium | reverse complement strand
GGATGCTGTGACCGTCCATCTCGCGCAGCGCCTCTTTCAGCGCCTGGATCGTCAGCGGTGCGCCATCCGCGATGGTGGCCGCCCATTCGCGCGCCGCTTCCATCGGCTGGCCTTTCGGCACGATCTTGTTGATCATGCCGTGATGCAGTGCCTCCTCCGCTTTCATGCGACGGCCGAGCAGCAGCAGTTCCATGGCGATGTTGTGCGGCAGGCGGCGCGGCACACGCTGGATGCCGCCGGAATCCGGCACGATGCCGATCGGCAGCTCCGGCAGTGCGAACTCCACATGCTCGGCGCAGATGATAAGATCGCAGGCGATCACCAGTTCGAACCCACCGCCGAGCGCCAGACCATTGACGGCTGCGATCACCGGCTTGTTGAGGCCCCACAGCTCGGTCAGGCCGGCAAAGCCCCCGGGCCCGTAATCTGTGGTCTCCCACCACTTGCCGACTTCATCGTTCCGGTGAGCGGCCTTCAAGTCCCAGCCGGCGGAAAAGATCCGGTCTCCCGCTGCGGTGACGATGCCGACCCGGAGGTCGGGATCCTCCTGCAGCTCCTGGAACGCCGCACCGAGGGCCCGGCTGGTAGCGAGGTCGATCGCGTTAACTTTTGGCCGATCCAGCGTGACTTCCATGACGTGGCCGCGCTTTTCGACCCGGACGGGGCTGCTCATGGCCTTGCTCCCTGCTGTGCATCGCCAGCCCCGGCTCTACCATGGCGCGACGGAGTTTGTTGACGGATTTCGACACTTCCTCTAAGTCCGAACGACGCTGCGCCGAGTTGACTGCCACCAGGGACGACAAACTAACGACCGCAGGATTCCTGCGGCCAAAGTCGGGGCTGACCGTGCGCGACACTGACCGAATGTTGATCGCCTGCCAGGGCGGGGATAGGGAAGCCTTTTCCGGGCTTTATCGCCTGACCTCCCCGCAACTATTCGGCCTGGCCATTCGTATCTTAAGACGAAGAGACTGGGCCGAAGAGGCGGTGCAGGAGTGTTTCGTGACGATCTGGCGCCGCGCCAAGGACTACCGGCCCGATCTCGGGCCGGCGCTGCCTTGGATCACGGTAATCCTGCGCAACAAGTGTCTCGACCGGCTGCGGCGCGAAAAGCCGCTGCAGCCGCTCGATGAGTCGGCGGTCGCGGACCGGCCTGACGAAGGCCCCTCGCCGCTGGAAGGGGCGATGGCCGCGGACGATGCGCGGCGCCTGAAAGGCTGCGTGGATCAATTGGACGAAGACCAGCAGAGATCGATCCGGCTGGCTTACTATGAGGGCCTGACGCATGAAGAACTGGCCGCCCGCTTGGCGGCGCCGCTTGGGACGGTCAAGAGCTGGATCCGTCGCGGCTTGCAGCGCCTGAAGAGGTGCCTGGAGTCATGAGCCTAGACAGTGATGACCTGAACGACCTGGCCGGCGAATACGTCCTTGGCACGCTGGCGGGTGCTGAGCGCGTCGCATTCGAAGCGCGCCTGCAGCGCGACCCAGCTGCCATGCGCGCGGTCGCGATATGGGCTCAGCAGCTGCAGCCGCTCGCAGACGCGATTCCACCCAGCATCCCGCCGGCGGACCTGTGGCAGCGCATTCAGCGCGAGGTCGGCTTGCCGATACGCCCGAAGATGCGCGCGCCCGTTTGGGCTGCGATCGCCGTGGCGGCCGCCTTGATCGCCATCGCGTTCCTGTTCCCGGATCTGATCTTCAAGCCGGAAGTGAATTCGATCGCGCAGCTCGCGCCGCAAGGCGGCGAGCCGGCCTTCGTTGTTTCCGTGCTCGACGATCAGAAGAAACTGCTGATCCGCGCCGCAAAGGTCGATGATCAGCCGAACAAGTCCTACGAACTGTGGTGCGTGCCGCCGTCGGGGGCGCCGATATCGCTTGGCGTCATCGAAGCCAAGGGCGAGACCGAGCGCGGCGTTGCCGAGAACATGCGTCACCTGCTGACGCCGGGCGCAACGCTCGCCGTCAGCCTCGAGCCCGAAGGCGGATCGCCGACCGGCACCCCCACGACGGTGATGTTCGTTGGGCAGCTCGCGCCGCCCAGCAGCTGACGCACTCTCACGAACGCGTGAGCGGTCTAATCCACGCGCACTAGGGCCGCGTAACTCCCACGCAAGGCAACGTCGTTGAGACGGCCTTCAGAAAAGTGGGAGAAGTCGTATGTTGATTCAGTCGAAGCGCCTCATCTCAGGCGTCACCACCGATCGCCGCGCGATGCTGCGCGGTGTCGGCACACTCGGCCTGTCGGCCGCGGCGATCGCCGTGCTGGGCGGCTGCGAGAGCATGGCCGCGAGCACGAGCGCGAGCGCAGGCGATGTCGATATCCTCAACGTCGCGCTCGGCCTGGAGCATGAAGCAATCAATGCCTATCAGCTCGGTGCGGAGAGCGGTCTGCTGCAGGATCCTGTCATGAAAGTCGCCGTCCTGTTCCAGAGCCATCACAAGGCGCATCGCGATGCACTGGTCGCCACCATCCAGAAGCTGGGCGGCAAGCCGGTCGCTGAGAAATCAAAGAACGACTATGCGACCGCGCTCAATGCCGGAAGCCTGAAGAACGAGACCGATGTGCTGCAGCTCGCCGCGCGTCTCGAGAAGGGTGCGGCCAACGCCTATCTCGGCGTGATCCCCTCCTTCGGCGACAAGGGCCTCGCGCAAGTCTCAGCCCGCCTCGCGGCCGACGAGACCATGCATTGGACGGCGCTCGCCAGCGCGCTCGGCGAGAACCTGCCCGGCAAGGCGCTCACGTTCGGCGCCTAAGGCCACTCATCCGTCCGCCGCGTTCGTTACCCCCTGCATCGCTCCTCGCTGATGCACCAGGCACGCGGCGGGCGGACTTTTCCTCCATTGCAGCGGTGAGATCGATGCGCCGATCCTTTTTGATCGCCCCACTCCTCATTGCCTTCTGGGATCCTGCGGCCTCCGCCGCCGATGCCGTGCATGGCGAGGAGATCTACAACAGCCGCTGCGTCGCCTGCCATTCGCCGGACGCCAACCGGGTAGGCCCCAAGCATCGCGGCGTGGTCGGGCGCAAGGCCGGCTCCCTGCCCGACTTCAACTACTCCAAGGCCGTCAGGAACTCCGACGTGGTCTGGGATGAGCAGACGCTGGACAAATGGCTGACTAATCCTCAGGCCTTCATCCCCGGCCAGCGCATGAACTTCAAGGTTGCCGACCCCATGGATCGGGCGGATCTCATCGCCTATCTGAAAAACCTGCAATAATATGATTGGACATTTCACACAGACCATCTGGTGATGTAGCCAACACATTCACGAACTTGTTAGATTAATTCACGTAGAATCCGGGCAAATCAGAGACATAACTACATTTCACACTGCAAAATACTATTGACACTCCTGGCCGCTAGTATGATCTATGAATTCAACAGTGCAGCCAGGCCACAGCCGTCACGACCATGCAGCCGCAGCCCCTTGCGATCAGCGATCCCGCGCCGGCGGACAACGCCGCTTTTGCGCTCGGGAACCTCGCGCTTGCGGCGCGGGCTGAGTGGCTCAATCGGCGTTGGGCGGACGCGCCCACTGATCGAATACTGGCGGAAGCCATCGAACTCGCGTTCAAGGGTCGTATCGCCCTCGTCTCCTCCTTCGGTGCCGACGCCGCGGTTCTGCTCCATCTGGTGGCGCAGATCGACAAGGCAACGCCGATCCTGTTCCTCGAGACCGGCAAGCATTTCCTGGAGACCCTCACCTATCGCGACATCCTGATCGACCGCTTCGGCTTCACCGACGCGCGCTCGCTCGAGCCGAGCGCCGCCGATCTCGCGCGCGAGGATCCGGCCGGCGATCTGTGGTCGAAGCAGCCGGACCGCTGCTGTCATCTGCGCAAGGTCCTTCCGCTCGACCAGGCGCTGAGCGAGTTCGACGCGTGGATTACCGGCCGCAAGCGATATCAAACGTCGCAGCGTGCGGCCTTGCCGTTTGCCGAAGTGGCGGACGGCCGCATCAAGATAAACCCGCTCGCACGCTGGACCGAGGCGCAGGTCAACCAGGCCTTCAAGGACTTCCGCCTGCCGCGGCACCCATTGTTCGATGAAGGTTTTGCCTCGATCGGCTGCGCGCCCTGCACGCGGCGCATCCTGGAAGGCGAAGACAGCCGCGCCGGCCGCTGGTCAGGCACCGAGAAAACGGAGTGCGGCATTCATTTCGGCTATACCGACGGAGAAGGCATATGAGCGACCTCGACGCGCTCGAAAACCAGAGCATCTACATCCTGCGCGAGGCCTATAGCCGCCTGAAACCGATCGCCATGCTGTGGTCGCTCGGCAAGGATTCCAACGTCATGCTGTGGCTGGCGCGCAAGGCGTTCCTGGGCCACGTCCCCTTCCCGGTCGTGCATGTCGATACCGGCAAGAAGTTTCCGGAAATGTACGAGTTCCGCGACCGCTTCTCGAAGACCTGGAACTTGAACCTCATTGTGCGCGATTGCCCGCCGGTGGAGGAGATCGACCCCAGCCTGCCGCCGGCCGCACGCTCTGCCGCGCGCAAGACCATCGGCCTCAAGAACGTGCTGGATGAGTTCAAGTTCAAGGGCATCATCGCCGGCATCCGCCGCGACGAGCAGGCGACCCGCGCCAAGGAGCGTGTCTTCAGCCCGCGCGCGGAAAGCGGCGCCTGGAACTTCCGCGACCAGCCGCCGGAATTCTGGGACCATTTCAAGAGCGAACTGCCGGAAGGTGCGCATATGCGCATTCATCCGCTGCTGAGCTGGACGGAGCTGGACATCTGGCGCTACATCGCGCGCGAGCAGATTCCGATCGTCGATCTGTACTATTCGCGCAACGGCAAGCGATATCGCTCGCTTGGCGATCAGGACATCACCGCGCCGATCGAGTCCGGCGCTTCCAGCATCACCGAGATCATCGTCGAGCTGTCGCAGACCAGGACCTCGGAGCGCGCCGGCCGCGCGATGGATCATGAGCGCGAAGACGCGTTCGAGCGCCTGCGCGCGCAAGGATATATGTAGGGATCATGAATATGGACGGGACGGCACTCGCCCTGAAAATGGCGGAGAATGCGACGTCGGCGGCATTGACCGAGCGCTTTCCTTTCGCGATCGTGGGCCATGTCGATCACGGCAAGTCGAGCCTGATCGGCCGGCTGCTGCACGACACCAACTCCCTGCCCGAGGGCAAGTTCGCGGAGCTGAAGGCGGCATCCGACAAGCGCGGCGGACAATTCGAATGGTCGTTCCTGCTGGATGCGCTGCAGGCTGAGCGCGACCAGGGCATCACCATCGACACCACGCAGATCTTCTTCCACACGGCGAAGCGCCGCTACGTCATCATCGATGCGCCCGGCCACAAGGAGTTCCTGAAGAACGCGATCTCCGGCGTTGCGCAGGCGCAGGCCGCCATCCTGGTGATCGACGCTGCGGAAGGCGTGCGCGAGCAGACGCGACGCCATGCGCTGATCCTGCAATTACTTGGCCTCCGGCAGATCGCGGTGGCTGTCAACAAGGTCGACCTGATCGGCTTCGATCAGGCGCGCTTCGACGCCATCGCGCGCGAGATCACCGATTATCTGCGCCAGCTGAAACTGTCGCCGACATTCATCATTCCGGTCTCCGCTCGCCACGGCGACAACATTGCATCGCCGTCGAACAAGATGCCCTGGTATCAGGGGCCGACGGTGCTGGCCGCGCTCGACGGTTTCACATCGGCGCCGGTCGCGACCGACCAGCCGCTGCGTATGCCGATCCAGGACGTCTTCAAGTTCGATGAACGGCGCCTGGTGGTCGGCCGCATCGAGAGCGGCAGCTTGCGCGTCGGAGACCGCCTGGAATTCGCGCCGAGCTTCAAGCAGGCAAAGATCGCCAGCATCGAAGCCTGGAACGCGCCAACACCCCTGACCGCTCATGCCGGCCAGTCGGTGGCGATTACGCTCGACGATGAGCTGTTCATCGAGCGCGGCCATGTCGCGGTGCATTCGGACCGGCGCCCGATCCTGGGCCACCGCGCCAACCTTCGCATCTTCTGGCTCGACAATCAGCCGCTGAAGGTTGGCCAACGCCTGAAGCTCAAGGTCGCCACCGCCAGATACCCAATCGAGATCGAGCAGATCAGCGCGGTCATCGACGTAGAGAAACTGCAGCCGACCCAGGCGAGCGAGATCGGCCGCAACGCCATTGCCGAGATCACCGTGCGAAGCCGCGCCCTGATGGCACTCGACCTCGCTGCCGACATGCAGCGCACCGGCCGCGGTGTCCTGCTGCGCGAGGGCGAGATCGTCGGCGGGGCCCTGGTGCTCAGCGCCGAGGCGAGCGATGTCGACAAGCGCCTGATCGGCCCCGATCATCTCGTCACGCGTGGCGCGCGCGAGGCCGTCAACGGCCATCGCGGCGCCGTGCTTTGGCTGACCGGTTTGTCCGGCTCGGGCAAATCGACCCTCGCGATGGGCCTCGAGCGCCTGCTGTTCCAGCGCGGGCGGCAGGCCTTCGTGCTCGATGGCGATCTGCTGCGCCAGGGCGTCACCAGCGACCTCGGCTTCTCGCCTAAGGATAGGGCGGAGAACATCCGCCGCTCCGCAGAAGTCGCGAAGCTGCTGGCCGACGCCGGCCAGGTCGTCATCGTCTCCCTGATCTCGCCCTATACCGAGGACCGCGACCGGGCCCGCAAGATCATCGGCGAGCGGTTCCACGAGATCTACGTCAAGGCCGATCTCGCGACTTGCGAAAGCCGCGACCCCAAGGGTCTCTACAAGGCCGCCCGCAGCGGGGCGATCAAGAACTTCACCGGCATCGACGCGCCCTACGAGGCGCCCGGCAAGCCGGAGTTGGTGATCGACACCACTGGCCAACCGCTCGAACGCAGCCTCGCCGCCCTCGCCGCCTATACGGAGCCGGCGGTCGCGCTCCAGGCCGTCAAGGATGCCTGGGCGATCTAGGCCGTTACCTTCCGTTACACGCCCGTCATGACATGACAGCGCCGGCATGATACCCAATGCCGGCGCTGTTCTTTCGGGACTTCCCACGACTATTGGCAGGATGTCATGACCGACAATTCGGTAGTTGCCGCTCCTGAGGCACGTTTCTGGTCAAAGATATGGCGGCTGACTTGGCCGTATTTCCGCTCAGAAGAATGGCGCAGTGCCTGGGTTCTGTTGATCGCAGTCGTCAGCCTAAATTTGAGTCGCGTCTATCTCGGCGTTCTGCTCAATGACTGGAACAGAGAATTTTTCAATGCTCTCCAACAGAAGGATCTCACCCCAACCGCGGTCAAGTTCGCTGGATTTGAATTCGGAACTGTGAGCAAGTTCGTCTACTTGATCGGCCAGTTTACGTTGATCGTCGCCATCCTGATCATCGTCTTTGTCTATGGAATTTACCTAGCCCAGATGTTGGAACTCCGTTGGCGGCGGTGGATGACCTATAACTTCATGACGCGCTGGCTTGGTAACCGCACGCATTATCGCCTCCAATTGCTCGGTTACGGAGCCGACAATCCGGAGCAACGGATCCAGGAAGATGTAGACCGATTCACAACGGACACGATTGATCTTCTGATCAGTCTGATGCGCAATATCATAAATCTGATCACATTCATCATCATCCTTTGGACGATCTCGGGGTCCGTCTCCTTCATGCTGGGACAGACCGAGGTAACAGTTCCGGGTTACATGGTGTGGATAGTGATCGTGTATGCGCTTGCAGGCACGCTGATCACTTTCTGGATTGGCATACCGCTCGTCAGAGCAAATTTCGATCAGCAGCGATTCAATGCTGACTTTCGCTTCCGAATGACACGAATTCGCGAAAACTCAGAGAGCATTGCGCTCTACGCCGGAGAAGCGAAGGAAGAGACAGGCTTGAGATCCTCGTTCCTGAAGGTTTGGAATAACACATGGTTGATAATGATCATCAGCAAACGGCTGAATTGGTTCTACTACTTCTATGACAACCTGACGACGCTCTTTCCGTACCTTGTTACCGCGCCGCGCTATTTCTCTGGCGCGATCGATTTTGGGACAGTCTTTCAAGTGGCCAACGCATTCAATGCCGTGCAGAATTCGTTGTCATGGTTCATCACCTTTTTTCAGAACTTGGCGATTTGGAAAGCAACTACGAACCGTCTTGTCACATTTGTGGATGCATTGGAACGGGCCGAAGCGGATGCTCGGCATCAAACGCTAGAAGTTGAGCCGCAGGCAAGCCCTGCCTTGAACTTGGCCGTTGACGACATCGCCGTGCCAACCGGACGCACCTTGATGCAGGATGTGAACATCGAAATCTCCCGCGGCGACAAGATCCTGATCTCCGGCCCCTCCGGCAGCGGCAAGACCACCCTCTTCCGCGTGCTCGCCGGCCTGTGGCCCTTCGCAAAGGGCAAGCTGCGCATCCCGAAGGGCGCGCGTGTGCTGTTCCTGTCGCAGAAGCCCTATCTGCCGCTCGGCACGTTGCGCGATGTGGTCGCGTTTCCGAGCGAGCCCGGCACCTTCACTGACGAGCAGATCAAGAACGCGCTTGCCGAGGTGCGGCTGCCGCATTTGATCGACCATCTCGATGAGGACCAGAACTGGTCCATGACGCTCTCGGTCGGCGAGCAGCAGCGCGTGGCGATCGCGCGCGCACTCCTCAACAAGCCGGACTGGCTGTTCATGGACGAGGCGACCTCTGCCCTCGACGATGACAACGAGCGGCATGTCTATGACCTGATAACCCAGCGCCTCGCGCAGAGCGCCATCGTCAGCATCGCCCACCGCCCGTCCGTTGCGGCCTATCACCACCGGCGGCTGGCCATCAATCCGGAGCTTCAGGAAGTCCAATCCGTGAGCCTTGCACCGGCGGAATAGCAGCCATCAGCCCATCCACTGGCGGCGGGCTTGATGGCATTGCATACTCGGGCGGGATCGACCATCTGGAGTTTGCATGAGCGACAAGGAACTGATCGATACGCTGCGCATGATCGCGGACAGCCTCGTCCGCATCGCGCCGCCGCCTGCGCGCAGCAACGACCTCAAGCGGATCGACGCCTTCGTCTGGCAGGCGGAGGGCGGCTGGCTGGAGCCGGTCGCGACCGTGTCGCGCGTCCATATCAGCCTGCTGCGCGGCATCGACCGCTCGAAGGACATCCTGCTCGACAACACCCGCCGCTTCGCGCAAGGGCTGCCGGCCAACAACGCGCTGCTGTGGGGCGCGCGCGGGACAGGCAAGAGTTCACTGGTCAAGGCGGTCCATGCCTCGATCAATGAGGAGATTGCGGACAAGCTGGCGCTGATCGAGATCCATCGCGAGGACCTGACCAGCCTGCCGAAGCTGCTCGGTATCCTGCGGGCGCAGCCGCGGCGCTGCATCCTGTTCTGCGATGATCTGTCGTTCGATGCTGCGGATGCCAGCTACAAATCCTTGAAAGCAGTGTTGGAGGGCGGGATCGAAGGGCGGCCTTCGAATGTTCTGTTCTATGCAACATCGAACCGCCGTCATCTGATGCCACGCGAAATGATCGACAACGAGCGTTCCACCGCCATCAATCCGTCCGAAGCAGTCGAGGAAAAGGTTTCGCTCAGCGACCGGTTCGGCCTGTGGATCGGTTTCCACAATTGCGACCAGGAAACCTATTTCGCGATCGTGGAAGGCTATGTCGATGCGATCGGCATCAAGATCGAGCGAGCCAGGCTGCGCGCCGAGGCCAATGAATGGTCGGTGACGCGTGGCGCCCGCTCCGGCCGCGTCGCCTGGCAATTCATCCAGGATCTCGCCGGCCGCCTTGGCTACAAACTGGAACTCTGACCATCATGACCACACAAGCCAGTGACGCGCTCCTGCGCAAGATCCTGACCGAAACCAAGACCATTGCTCTGGTCGGCGCCAGCAACAAGCCACATCGGCCCAGCAACGGCGTCATGCGGTTCCTGCAGGGACGCGGCTATCGCGTCATCCCGATCAATCCCGGCCTCGCCGGTCAGACGCTGAATGGCGAGCTGGTCTATGGCAGCCTGAAGGACATTCCCCAGGACAAGACCGGCCGCATCGACATGGTCGACATCTTCCGCAATTCGGAGGACGCCGCCGCTCCGGCACTCGAGGCGATCAACATCAAGGCCCGGTTCGTGTGGATGCAGCTCGGCGTCGTCAACGAGCCGGCCGCCGCCAAGGTGCGCGAAGCGGGCCTCGAGATCGTCATGGATCATTGCCCGGCCATCGAATATCCCCGCCTGATGGACGGTTCCACCGAGCATTAAGCCCCGCCGTCGACCCCAAGCGTTGCGTTGCCGGTCCAATTTGCTAGAGTGCGCCATCGGACGGGGCTTGGGGACAGTGATGACCAGGGGATTACATTCCGCAGAAATCGAGGCAAGGCTGACCGACGCGCAGCGCAACTGGCTGGCGCGCGGGGTCAAGCAACCCGGCGGCAAGCTGCCTTTGTTCGACGAATGGGGCCAGCGCATCCACGAAGGCGTGGTCCGCAGCTGCATCGCCCACGGCTGGGCCGAGCCTTGGTTCACCAACCCGCTGAAGCCCGACTGGCTGGTCTGCAAGCTGACGGATCAAGGGCGGCAGTTGGTGGACCGGCACTGAGCGTCAGCGCCTTCACCCGACCTTCCCACCACACCTAATTCGTCATGGTCGTGCTTGGTCCGACCATCCACGAGTTTGCCTCCCGCGATCGAGCATGCCCATATGAACTCGTGGATGGTCGGATCAAGTCCGACCAAGACGAGAGAAGGAAGCGGTCGGAGAACGCTACGCCGCCGGATTGCCGATCGTCGCGCGATTGAACAGGCTGTTGCGCTGACCACTGACATCGTCATCGCGATCACGCGCGGTCGGCAATGACGCCAGCGTCACCAGCATTAGCGGTGAGAGAATGCCGCCGGCGTTGGTCTGGCCGTAGATCGCGCGATCACCGCTGGCATTCGCGGCGGGGCTGCGCGCCGATCGCACGTCGGCCAGCATGACGTCGCTGCCTTCGAGATCGTCATAGGCCGCCATCTCGCTGGTCATGCGGCTCTCGAAGCGGTCGTAGATTTCCTTGAGCGTGCGCTGAGAACCATCGGCGCGATAGAACACCGAACGGTTGGCCGCCGCTGCCTTGGGACAGGCGCTGGCCGCGCCCTGGTTCGGATCGTGTTCCATGTCGGTCAAGAAATTGACCGCGCCATTCAGACCGAGGAAATGCGCGAGGTAGAGGTCGGCCGGCTTAACCGGACGATCGAGCTTCGCCTCCAGGCGTTTCTGATTGTCGGCGGCGTGCTCCGCCGCCATCGCCGCCGCGATTGTCGGGTCGCGGCGCAAATCGAGGATCTGCTTGCGCAAAGCCGGATCGGAAACACGCAGCTTGCCGTCGTCTCCGACCTTGATCTTGGATGCCATGTCGCCGAGGCCATATTCGGCACCGTGCTTGCGCACCACCGACAGCCAGGTCTGCTCGACGAACTGATATAGTCCGGCCGCGCTGGACGCCTTGGATTTTGCGTCAGGGTTGAAGCCGCTTTCCTTCGCGGCCTGGGCCATCAGATAGGAGAAATCGACGCCGGTATTGGCGCTCGCCTGTTGGATGCCGTTCAAGACATCGGCGCGGATGTCATATCCCCCCGCCTGGGCGCCAAGCCCGATCGTGCTAGCGGCCATGTCGGTCTCCTGTCAGCGGCTTCCCAGCGCAACGACCCGGCAAATATTGCCGGTCGATGCCGCCCTTTCTGGGCCTGATGGCTGGAATATGGGCCATCTTGCGCTTCTCCGCGTTGATCCTAGCGGAGATATCGCAAGCTCCATGCCAGCGTCACGAACTGGCGCTGCTGTAGTTCCGGATGGCAAGGTTCCAGAGCCAGGTCGCGCCGCACAAGGCGAAAGTGGCGAAGGCGAGCCCGCCTAGCCCCCACTCCCAGGTCAGCCGTCCCGTGGCAGCCTGGGCTGGCACATTGGTGACGAAAGCCACCGGCAGCACGAAGGTAAAGAGAAACCGCGCCCATGGCGGAAAGGCCGTGATCGGATAATTGCCAGCGGTCGAATGCAGCCAGATCATGCTCGCCACCTCTTCGATCCGCGTGAACCAGAAAGCGAGGGTCGAGAGCGCCAGATAGAGGCTGTAGATGATGACGATGGAGGCGATCATGAACACAACCAGCAGCAGGATATTGATCGGCGTGATCGATCCGACGCGATACATGCCGGTCCCGATCACACTGAGGCCGATGATCAGGCCCGTGAATTCCATCACCTGCATATAACGGAATGTCACCAGGAACTGCGAAGCGACCGGCTTGATCAGCAGCACGTCGAACTCGCCGCGCTGGACATAGGTCGTGATCTTGCTGAGGCTGGGATAGAACCAGATCTCCACCACGAACTCGATCGTCGTGACGATGCCGACCAGCACCAGCGCCTGGTCGAAGCTCCAGCCGCCCACGCTTTCGACCTGCTGGAACATCGCCCACAGCAGCATCACCGACGTCCCGGTGGACAGCAGGTTGGCGAGCGTGCGGCCGAACACGCCGGAGCGATATTCCAGCTGGATCTGGACTGTCGCGCGGATGAAGAGCAAGATGAGTTTGAGGTGCCGCTTCATGCACCCGCTGCCGAATATCGCTTCAAGGATCTGCGCCAGCCCCAGGCGAAGAGGAAGCCGAGCACCGCGATCCAGAACAGCTGGATGCCGAAGCCGGTGAGCACGTCGATGCCGGAGATGCGGCCGATCATCACGCGCACCGGGAAGTCCAGCACGTAGGGGAACGGCGTCCAGGCCAACGCGTTCTGCACTGCCTTGGGGAACAGCTCGACCGGGATCACCATGCCGCCCAGCATGATGTAGAGCTGATAGATCACCGTGTCATAGCCCAGCGCATTGTCGGACCAGAAGGCGATCAGCCCGACCGTCAGATGCATCGTGAAATTGATCACCCACGCCAGCGCAAGGCCAAGGATGAAAGCCGGCAGATGCGCCAGCAGCGGCCACGACCAGGCATCCGCGATGGCAAGGCCGATGGCGACGATCGGCAGGATGATGGGCATGCGGCACATCAGTTCGCCCCAATGCTCGGTCGCGTAGTGCCACACCGGATGCACAGGCTGCAGCAGATAAGGCGACAGCTCGCCATTCTTGACGCCGCGATCCATCAGATAGATCACCCAGGTCGGCGTCGATTGCCGCGCCAGGAACATGAACAGGAAATATTGCGCGAACGTCGTCGAATCATAGGCGCCGATCGATCCGCCCTGCGCCAGCTGCAGCCAGATCAGCATCATGATCAGCGGCACCGTCCCGTTGATCATCCACAGTACTGACTGCGCGCGGTATTGCAGCGAGATGCCGTAGTTCAACGCCAGTAATGCCCCAAGAGCGCGCAGCTTCACTTGGCCGCCTCCGCCGCCGGCTTGCGCTGGAACAGCCGTCCCAGCACTTCCTCGATCGGCATGTCCTCGATCGCGATATCGGCCACCGGCACATCATTGAGAATGCGCGCCGCGATCTCCGCCACATTGCCGCGCGGCGCCAGAAGCTCCGCGGTCAAGCCTTCCAACATGCGAACCGGCGCGAACACTTGCAGGCGTTCGGGCGATACCGGATGCGCAAGCTGCAGCTTCAGCACCTTGTTCGGCGCACGCTCCGCCACCAAAGCGCTGAGGTTGCCATCGAACACCAGCTGCCCGCCATCGATCACCAGCACGCGCTCTGCCAGCGCTTCGACGTCCGCCATGTAGTGAGACGTCAGGATCACCGCGGCTCCCGTGCGCGCATTGTAGTCGGCGACGAAACGGCGCACCGCCTGCTGCATGTTGACGTCGAGGCCGATGGTCGGCTCGTCGAGAAACAGTATCTTCGGCGCGTGCAAGAGCGCGCCCGCCAATTCGCATTTCATGCGCTCGCCGAGGGAGAGCTTGCGCACCGGCTTCTTCAGCACCGGCTCCAGTTCAAGCATGTCGGTCAGTTCGCCCAGGCGCTGCCGGAAATCCGCTTCCGACACGTCGTAGATCGCCTGGTTCACAAGGAACGAATCACCCGGCGTCATGTCCCAGGCGAGCTGCTGTTTCTGGCCCATGACCATTGTGATGGATTTCAGGAACTCCGCCTTGCGCTCATGCGGCGTGAAGCCGAGCACGCTGGCCTTGCCTGATGTTGGATAAAGCAGGCCCGATAGCACCTTCAACGTTGTGGTCTTGCCCGCGCCATTGGGACCGAGGAAACCGACGATCTCGCCTTGCGCAATATCGAAGCTCACATCCTTCACGGCCGGGACAATCTGGTATTTGCGCCGCACGAACGAGCGCAAGGAGCCAGCAAGCCCCGGCTCCTTCTGATGGACTTCATAGTCCTTGCACAGATGATCGACGTGAATGATCGACATGAAAGTGAGGGGATCAGCAAATAGGTGAAATTTCAAGCCGCGCGGGAATTGTGCGCGGCGGCGGGCTCGCTATGATGCCCCACCCTCTTATCAACGTCAGCAAGATCAGGGAGTGAAGAATGAGCATCAAGCGCTTCGGCGACGCCATCACCATTGCCGATATGGTTGTCCATAACGGCATCGCCTATCTCGCCGGTCAGGTCGCGGAAGACCCGGTTTCGTCGTCGGTCTATGAGCAGACCAAGAATATCCTGAAGCAGATCGACGAGCTGCTCGCGCAAGCCAACTCCGACAAGACGCGCCTCTTGAAAACGAACATTTGGCTGACCGACATCTCCACCTTCGCGGAGATGAATCGGGCCTGGGGCGAATGGATCCCGAAGGGCCAGGCGCCGGCCCGCGCGACGGTGGAAGCCAAGCTTGCCGGGCCGCAATGGAAGGTCGAGATCATGGTGACTGCCGCCTGCCGCTGAGGCGGGCGGGCTGTTGGGTGCCCCTCGATGGGCGCCCAACAAACGCCTTGACGATCGATGGGAACCAAAATAGAACATCCTGTGTTTGTGATTTGTTCTACTGCAATCCCTGGTGACGCGTGGCCGGACGGCCCTGCGCGGCGCGGGAAACGGTGGGGAAAACGAGGATGACATGCTGACGCGCAAGCAGCGGGAATTGCTGAAATTCATCCAGGAAAAGCTGGGCGAAACCGGCATTTCCCCGTCTTTCGACGAGATGAAGGAGGCCCTGGGCCTCAAGTCCAAATCAGGTGTCCACCGGCTGATTACCGGCCTTGAAGAGCGCGGCTTCATCAAGCGCCTGCCCCACCGGGCGCGGGCGCTCGATGTCGTGCGCCTGCCGGAGGACCAGACCGCCAAAGTGGCCGCCCAGGCCAAGAACGGCGGCGAAGAAAGGCGTGCTGCCCTCAACGTCATCCGCGGCGATTTTACGCCCTCCCTGCCCGGTGCCATGGTCGCGGCACAGCCCAGCAGCGCCTTGCAGCTTCCGCTCTATGGCAAGATCGCAGCCGGCACCCCGATCGAGGCTTTGCGCGACAATTCGAACGCCGTCGACGTCCCCGCCAATCTGCTGGGTCGCGGCGAACATTATGCCCTGACGGTCGAAGGCGATTCGATGGTCGATGCCGGCATCCATGATGGCGACATGGTGGTGATCGAACGTTGCGAGACGGCGGAGAACGGGACCATTGTCGTGGCCCTCATCGACAACAGCGAGGTCACCTTGAAGCGCCTGCGCCGCAAGGGCGATTCGATCGCTCTGGAGCCGGCGAACCCGGCCCACAAGACGCGCATCTTCGGCCCCGACCGCGTGCGCATCCAGGGCCGCCTCGTCGGCCTGATGCGGCGCTACTGATTCGTTCCGACGTCGTTGATTGAGATCGGCGGCGGCGCCCCAGGGCGGTCGCCGATGCTTGAGGCCGAGTCGATGATCTCGATCGCGCCTGCCTTCAGATAGATTGCGTGCGCGCCAGTGGCGCTCACATCCGCCTGATCGATCGCGTTCGGGCAGTCGGCGCTGGCGAGCCCGCGCGGAATGATCGTCAACTCCACGCCATCGCATTCGAGCTGCTCTTCGGAAAGCACGACGCGCACGCGGCCTTCATAGTCGCAAACCTTGCCATCGCAGCGCAGCCAGCTTTCCGACCCATCAAGATCGTCGATATCATCGAAGCCGATCTGCCCATTGCGGCGCAGCCAGGTCTCGCGCACCAGCCGCTCGGCGCGATTGGAACTCAAGATGAGCCGGCCGTCCGGCGATCGGAAGGCAACCAGCTTGCCGCTCGGCGAGATCAGGATGTCCGGCCGTGGCACCACCCACGCGGCGCTCATCGCGGCGGCGATCGCAACGGCTCCGGCCCAGCGCCATCGTCCGCGTGCCATGCCGAGCCACAGTAATCCAATACCGACGATCGCCAATGCAAAGCTCGGCATTGCGGGCAGGATGGCAATTGCGCCCGGCCAGCCGGCCACCCAATGCGCGACCCACAGCAGCACGTCGCAGCCCCAGCCCATCACCTGCAACGGGATGCCTTCAAGCCCCAATGGCATCAGCAGCAAGGACAGCGCTGCAGACGGCATGATCCAGAAGGCAGTCAGCGGCACCGCGATCGCATTGGCGAACACGCCATAGACCGACAGCCGGTCGAAGTGAAACAACGCAAACGGCAACGTGGCGAGGCTCGCAATGAAGCTGGTGACGATGGTTGTCGCCAGCCAAAGGAACGCATTGCCGACCACGGCGAACAGCTTGGCATCCCAACTGGCCCCCTCGCCCCAGCTTTGGCGGCGCGCGGCGAACCAAGGGCCGAGGCGCTCGAATACGACGACAAGCGCGAACACGGCAGCGAAGGACATCTGGAAACTGGCGCCGAGCAGTGTTTCCGGCTGGAACATGAGGATCAGCGCGGCAGCCCACGCAACGAGCTGCAGTGAGATCGGCGAACGATCGAGGATGATGGCGAGGAACGCCATGCCCCACATGACCAGCGAGCGCTGCGTCGGCGGTGTCCAGCCGGCGAGGCCGGAATAGAGCGCCGCCGCCAGGATCGCGAGTGCGGCCGCCCATTTCTTCACCGGATAGCGCAACGCCACCCACGGCACGAAAGCAAGTGCGAAACGCAAGCTGAAATAGAACAAGCCTGCCGCGATCGCGATGTGCAGGCCGGAGATCGACAGCAGATGGGCCAAGCCCGAATCGCGCATCGCGTTGAGATCGGCGGCGCGCAACGCCGTCTGGTCGCCCACCGTGAGCGCAATGGCGATCGCGCTGGTCGCGTCCGGCAGCTGGCTGCGGATCCGTCGTGCACTGACCGAACGCGTGGCGCTGATCCAGTCGGTGACTGCCACACCAATACCGACGAAGCCGGACTCTTCCGGCTCCTCGAGAATCTTCAATCTGCCGAATCCGAATCCGGTCGCACCGAGATCATCGAAGAAGGCTTGCCTGCGGAAGTCGAACGCGCCTGGCGCAGCAGGACCAGCCGGCGCGCTGAGATTCGCGGCGGCACCGACCTTCTGCCCAATGCGCAGCTCCGGTTGGGCGACGATGGTCTTGATCCGCATGCGCAATGGCGTTGCCTCGCGGGGCAGACCCTTGATGTTGATGTCGCGCAACGTCACACGCTGACCAGCGGGCTGCAGTTCGATCTGCTCGATGACGCCGACATAGAGAGCGTGATCGATCGGCGTGGGCAGCATGCGTCCATCGAACTGAGCGGTACGAACCTCGCCTGCCAGGAAGCCTGCCGCTACCGCTGTCAGCAGGATCGCCGCCGCTAGAAGCGGATCGCGCCGACGCAGCAGCCAGCACGCGCCAATGCCCGCCGCCAGAGAAACGCCGCCGAGCCAGATCGGCGGCTCCACCGGCAAGGCGAAATAGATGGCAACGCCCGTACCGAAGGCGACCGCCAGCCAGACCGGCCACAACCGGCGCTGATCCACGAATAAGCTTTCAATCCACTGGCTCAGGCCCGGCCCCCGATCGTATCACACGCGATAGCTGTATCAGACTGACCGGCAGCCTGTCAGTTGCCAAGGCCACCGCCGATGGCTAAGAACCCCGCAGCACGCGCCAGCCAAGGCGCGCAACATCATCGGATTGCAGTCAAATGACCGTCGTCACCCGCTTTGCCCCCTCGCCCACCGGCTTCCTCCATATCGGCGGCGCCCGCACGGCTTTGTTCAACTGGCTCTATGCCCGTCATCATGGCGGCGTTTTCCGGTTGCGGATCGAGGATACCGACCGGCAGCGCTCCACCAGGGAAGCGATCGACGCCATCATCGACGGGCTGAAATGGCTCGGCCTCAATTGGGACGACGAGACTGTGTTCCAGTTCGCCCGCGCCTCACGCCATGCCGAGGTAGCGCTGGAGATGCTGAAGCAGGGCAAGGCCTATTACTGCTATTGCACGCCGGAGGAGCTGGACCAGATGCGCGAGGCGGCGCGCGCTGCCGGCAAGCCGATGCGCTATGACGGCCGCTGGCGCGACCGCGACCCGAAGGAAGCACCGGCGGGCGTGAAGCCGGTCGTCCGGCTGAAAGCCCCGACCAGCGGCGAGACCGTCGTGCTGGACAAGGTGCAGGGAGAGGTCCGGGTCGCCAACGAGCAGCTCGACGACATGGTCCTGCTGCGCAGTGACGGGACACCGACCTACATGCATTCCGTCGTGGTCGACGATCACGACATGGGCATCACGGACGTCATCCGCGGCGATGATCACCTCACCAACACGTTCCGGCAGCTGCAGATCTATCAGGCGATGGGCTGGCAGCCGCCCAGCTTTGCCCATATCCCGCTGATCCACGGGCCGGATGGAGCGAAGCTGTCCAAGCGCCACGGCGCGCTCGGCGTCGAGGCCTATCGCGACATGGGCTATCTGCCGGAGGCGTTGCGCAACTATCTGCTGCGCCTCGGCTGGGGCCATGGTGATGACGAGATCATCTCGACCGAGCAGGCGATCCAGTGGTTCGACCTGGACGCTGTCGGCCGCGGGCCGTCGCGCTTCGACTTCGCCAAGCTCGACAACCTGAATGGCCACTATCTGCGCCAGACAGATGACGCGCGACTTGCGCGCGAAGTTGCGGCGCGCCTTGGCGTCGCTGGCGATGCGGCGATCGAGCAGCGTCTGGCAGCCGGCATGGCTGGGCTCAAGGCGCGCGCAAAGACCCTGAAGGAACTGGCTGATAATGCACGATTCTACACGCTGAAGCGCCCGCTGGTTCCCGACGACAAAGCACGCGCCCTCTTGACGCCCGATGCCTCAAAGGTGCTGAAGGAATTGCGGAATATCTTGGCGGCCGCCCCCACCTGGATCAGCGCCGATCTGGAGGCTGGAGCGCGTGGCTTTGCCGAAGCCAAGGCGATCAAGCTGGGGCAGGTCGCTCAGCCGCTGCGCGCCGCCCTGACCGGAGCGACGACCTCTCCGCCGATCTTCGAGGTCATGCAGGTCCTTGGCCGCGAGGAGACGCTTGGTCGCATCGACGATGCTGCCGCAGCGAGCTGACAATCGGCAATGCTGCAAGGCAAAATAGGTCATCGCGGCTTAACATTTTCGATGCTACGTTAGTGTATTAACCTTTCTATCCCCCTTTGAACGCCGGGAACATCGTCATGGCAAAGAACAAGATTCCAGCTAAGGCCAAGCCGAAGAAGAGCTCCGCGCTGCAGGTCGTAAAGCCGAAAATCAAGGTTGCCGATTCCAAGATCACGCCGCGGGGGCCGACCGCTCACGCCAAGGTCACGGTGAAAGACAGCGCCGGCCAGACCTGGGATCTCCCGGTCCTCAAGGGCACGATCGGACCCGACGTGGTGGATGTGCGCAAGCTCTATACCGAGCATGGGCTCTTCACCTACGACCCCGGCTATGGCTCGACCGGCTCGACCCAGTCCGCCATCACCTATATCGACGGCGAAGAAGGCATCCTGATGCATCGCGGCTACCGCATCGAGGAGCTGGCGGCCTATGCGGACTTCATGGAGGTCTGCTACCTGCTACTGGAAGGCGAGCTGCCAACTTCCACCCAGAAGACCCAATTCGAGAAGGACATCACCTATCACACGATGCTCCATGAGCAGATCACCCGCTTCTTCAGCGGATTCCGCCGCGACGCGCATCCGATGGCGGTGATGGTGAGCGTGGTGGGTGCGCTGTCGGCCTTCTATCACGACAGCACGGACATCCACGATCCGCGCCAGCGCATGGTCGCCTCGCATCGCTTGATCGCGAAGATGCCGACTATTGCCGCGATGGCCTACAAATATTCGGTCGGCCAGCCCTTTATCTATCCGCGCAACCACCTCTCGTATGCGGAGAATTTCCTCTACATGCATTTCGCCGTCCCGGCGGAGGATTACGAGATCAATCCGGTGGTTGCGAAGGCGATGGACAAGATCTTCATCCTGCACGCCGATCACGAGCAGAATGCTTCCACCTCGACCGTGCGCATTGCCGGCTCTAGTGGCGCCAATCCATTCGCGTGCATCGCCGCCGGCATCGCTTCACTGTGGGGTCCGGCCCATGGCGGCGCCAACGAAGCGGTCCTCAGCATGTTGCGCCAGATCGGCAGCAAGGATCGCATCCCGGAATACATCAAGCGCGCCAAGTCGAAGGACGACAATTTCCGCCTGATGGGCTTCGGGCATCGGGTCTACAAGAACTACGATCCGCGGGCCTCGGTCATGCGCCAGAGCTGCCATGAGGTGCTTGACGCGCTCGGCAAGCGCGATCAGCCGCTGCTCGACCTCGCGATGGAGCTGGAGCGCATCGCGCTGGAAGACGATTACTTCGTCTCCCACAAGCTGTTCCCGAACGTCGATTTCTATTCGGGCATCATCCTGGAGGCGATCGGTTTCCCGACCTCGATGTTCACCGTGCTGTTCGCGGTGGCGCGCACCGTCGGCTGGGTCGCACAGTGGAAAGAGATGATCGAGGATCCGACGCAGCGCATCGGCCGTCCGCGCCAGCTCTACACCGGCTACGGCGAGCGCCCGTTCCTGCCGATCGAGAAGCGGAAGTAGCCGATCGCGCCAGCAAACCGTTCGAGGACTACGACTCACGGCCGCAACATGGCAGGGGCGCGCGGTCCGTGGCGCGCCACCGGCATGAAGGATTCCGACTTCGGCAAGCCCGTCATCGCCGTGGTGAAGCGGCGCTGAAGGCCTACGCCGCCTTCACAACCAATGCTGCGCGCAGCGCGGTGCGGGATGTGGAGCAGGCCGCAACGGCCAGCAGGTCGAGCTAGACTAGCCGCCCTTCGAATTCAAACTTGTGTGCTAGCGATCTGATGAGCACCAATCGGCTATCGTCAGTCGGCTTCATCCGTCCGCCTTTTCATTCTGACGCTGAAGGCATTCGCTCAGGAAGGGCGTGTCTGCGTACTTGTTGCCGCACACATAATCGAGGACGAGCACATGCGCCCCGCCCGCGTCCGCGTCCTGTGCCTGCGCGACGACCGGAACAAGAAGGATGACAAGGGCGGACAACAGCGCCGCAAGATCGCGTGAGATACCGTCAGATGACATCGGCGGCTGCCTAGCTCCGCTGGCAGAACCAGCCCGCCAGGCTAATCCGCCGTCTTCTCGATCAGCTCGATCTTGTAGCCGTCGGGGTCCTCGATGAAGGCGATGACCGAGCCGCCATGCTTCATTGGTCCCGGCGGGCGCGGGATCTTCACGCCGGCCTTCGCCAGGCGCTCGCAGGTGCCGTAGATGTCGGGCACACCGACGGCGAGATGGCCGAAGGCGGTGCCGAGCTGGTACGGCTCCTTCTGGCCCCAGTTGTGGGTGAGTTCTATGACCGCGTTGGACTCTTCGTCGCCATAGCCGACGAAGGCCAGGGTGAACTCCCCGCTGGGATAGTCCTTGCGGCGCAGCAGCGTCATGCCAAGCTGATTGGTGTAGAAGTCGATCGACTTATCCAGGTCGAACACCCGGATCATGGTGTGCAGCAATTGGCCTGATGACTCGCTCATCTCCGGCTCCTTCTATGCGTCGCGGATCATGGCTGCGAAATCGGCTTCCGCCACCACCTGATCGCCGACCTTGCCGACGCCGTTGAACTTCCAGACCGGCCCGCGGTGGCGATCCTTCTTGACCTCCAGCCGAAGCTGGTCGCCCGGCACCACCGGGCGGCGGAAGCGGGCGTTGTCGATGCTCATGAAGTAGACCAGCTTGCCATGGAACGCGGCGCCGAGCGTATGCACCACGAGGACAGCGGCGGTCTGCGCCATGGCTTCGATGATGAGAACGCCAGGCAGCACGGGATCGGTCGGGAAGTGGCCCTGGAAGATCGCCTCGTTCATCGAAACGTTCTTGATGCCGACGCAGCCCTTGTCGGCGACCGCGTTCTCAACCCGATCGATCATCAGGAAGGGATAACGGTGCGGAATCATCTTCATCACGCCCTTGGCGTCGATGTCGATGCCCTGCTCCGATGGCGTTTCGGTCATGATCGCCCCGCCTCGATCAGATGCTGACTTTCGGCAACTTCGCGTCCAGCCCTTTCTGGACCTCGCTCGTGATATCCCAGTTCTCCGCCGCCAGCACGATCAACGACTTGTTGATGACCAGGGTCAGGCCGCGCTTCTGCGCGATGTCGCGGATCACCACGTCCAGGGTCTTGGAAATCTGCTCCAAGCCTTTGTTCCGGGCCAGCTCCAGCTCCTTGCGCTTGGCGGTCGCATTCTTGCGCAGCGTGTCGAACTGCTTTTCGAGTTCGGCCAGCTTGGCCTGGTAGTCGGCCGGCGGCAGCGAGCTGCGCTGCTGCAACAGCTGTTCACGCTTGGCGCGCAGACCCTGCTCGGTCTGGCCGATCTCCGCATTGATCGCCTTGCTCTTGGCGATCAGCGCCTGCTCGAGCGATTGGCCAGCCTTGGACTTCTTCAAGATCGCCTGCAAGTCGATGGTCCCGACAACCAGCGGCACATTCTGAGCCGCCTGTGCGACAGCAGTATGAACGGGAATGGCGATGCCGCCGGTAACCGTGGCGATCGCGACGGCAAGGGCGATGATCCAAGTTCTCATCGAGCGCACGTTATCCAACTCCAATTTTCGTAGTTTGAGTCCGCCTAGAACGTCGTGCCGACGCTGAAGCGGAAGAGTTCGTCTTCGTCAAACGGCTCCTTCAGGACCGGGTAGGCCAAATCTACCGCAAGTGGTCCGAACGGAGACACCCAGGTCAAACCGACGCCCAGTGACAGGCGCAGGGAAGAGCTGTCGTTCAGGTCGATATCGTCCTCGAAATCGGTCCCAGTCAAGGTGCCGAAGTCGCTGAAGACGCGGCCGCGGATCTGATACTCCTCCGGCAGGCCTAATGGAAAGGCCGCCTGAACGGTTCCCTCGGCCCGGAATTTGCCGCCCAGGGCGTCGTTGGTGTCGGAATCACGGGGGCCGACACCGCCTGTGGCGAAACCACGCAGGTTCTGGCCACCCAGGAAGAACGCGTCCGTGACCCGCACGTCGTCGCCTATGCCGAATATATACCCCACCTCGCCCGTCGCCCCGATCGTGACTTCCTTGGTGACGGGGTAGAAGTAGCCACCGCCCAGGGTGTTGCGCAGATAGCTGACTGTCCCGCCGACGCCCGCAAAATCCTGGCCAAGCTGGACATAGTAGCCTTCGCGAGGATCGAGCTTGCTGTCACGCCGGTCATAGATGATGTCATGCCCAATGATGGAGCGGAATTCGTTGCCTTCCTCGGCCTTGATGACGTCGGAGGCGTCGTCATCGACATCCTTCACCTGATCGTATGACGCAGTATAGGAGATCGTGTGACGGGTATACTCGGCGAGGTCGTAGCCCATGCGCAGGGAGGCGCCGGTGTTCCGTTCCTCGAACGAGCTTTCCTTGCGGTCGAAACGGCGGTGGAACACGTCGAAGCCGGCCGACAATTCCTTGTCCAGGAAATAGGGGTCGGTGAAGCTGACGTCGATGGTTGACCGCCGACCGGAAATATTGAACTGGGCCCTGAGATCATAGCCCTTGCCAAGCAGGTTGCGTTCGCGCACGCCGACGTTGCCGAGCGGGCCGTCCGCGGTCGAGAAACCGGCACCGAACGACAATTCGCCGGTCGATTTCTCCGCAACCTTGACCTTGATGACGGTCTTGTCCGGGCTGTCCGACGGTGTCGCCTGGATGTCGACCGACTCGAAGAAGCCGAGATTCTTCAGGCGCTGCTCGGTACGGCGGACCTTCGCGGTGGAGAAGGCATCGCCCTCCGCCAGGCGGAATTCGCGGCGAATAACCTTGTCCTGGGTGCGCACGTTGCCCGAAATGTCGATGCGTTCGACATAGACCTTCGGCCCTTCCTGAATGTCGTAGGTCAGGTTGAGAACCTTGTTTTCGGCATCCCGGTCGACGCGCGGGCGCACGTCCACGAACGCATAGCCCATGCTGCCGACCCGGTCGCTGATGGCCTGCACGCTCTCATCGACCTTGTCGGCGTTGTACCAGTCGCCCTCGTCGGTCTCCACGATGTCACGCAGCGATTCGGGGTCGAGGTCCTTGAGCGTCGTCTTGATGTCGACGGTGCCGAGCTTATAGCGCTCACCTTCTTCCACCGTGAAGGTGATGAAGAAGGCCTCCTGGTCCGGCGACAACTCTGCCACCGCCGAAACCACCCGAAAGTCTGCATAGCCTTCGGACAAATAGAACTTGCGCAGCGCTTCCTTGTCGAGCGTCAGGCGGTCCGGATCATAGGTGTCGGTCGTGCTGAGGAAACGATAAAACGCCGCTTCCTGGGTCACGATCTCGTCGCGCAGGTCGCTGTCGCTGAACACCTTGTTGCCGACGAAATCGATGCGGCGGACTTCCGTCACGTCGCCTTCGTTGATCTCGAACACCAGGTTCACGCGATTCTGGTCGAGCTTGATGATCTTCGGTTCGACCGTCGCCGCGAATCGGCCGCTGCGCCGATAGAGATCGAGGATGCGCTTCACGTCGGCCTGGACGCGCGCCTGGGTATAGACGACTCGCGGGCGCAGCTGGACTTCCTGCTGCAACGCATCGTCATCGATGCGCTTGTTCCCTTCGAACGCCAGCTTGTTGATGATGGGGTTCTCGGTCACCTGAACGACCAGTGCATCGCCGTCGCGCCGGAAGTTGACGTCGGCAAACAGGCCGGTGGCGAACAGATTCTTGAGCGCCTGGTCGATGCGCTTGGCATCGAACGGATCGCCGGGATTGATCTGCATGTAGGAGCGGACCGTCTCCGGCTCGATCCGCTGGTTGCCCTCGATCCGGATTTCCTGAATCGGGTCGCCGGATGAGATGGATTGGGCGATTGCTCCCGGCAGGGCCAGTGCGAGGGTGCAGAAAACCGCCCCTGCGATTAGCGCAAGCCTTTGAAACAACGCCATTTTAGTGACACCCCTTAGGTCGCGAGGGCCCTAATATAAGCGAAAATATTTAGATAAACCAAGGGGTTCTAGCCGATGATGTTGAGATAGATCAGATCGTTCCAGGTCGCGAACAGCATCAGGCCCAGAACGAACGCGATTCCGATGCGGAAACCCCATTCCTGGATCCGTTCGCCCAGCGGTTTTCCGCGCACTGCCTCGATTGCGTAGTAGGCTAGATGACCGCCATCGAGCAGCGGAATCGGGAACAGATTGACCAGCCCGAGATTGACCGAGAGCATCGCAGCGAACAGGACCAGCGACCACATGCTGACCTGCGCGATCTCGCCAGAGATGTAAGCAATGCGCAGGACGCTGCCCATCTCGTCGCTCGGGCGGACGCCCGTGATCATCTGCCATACGCCCTTCAGCATCGCCCCGCTGACGTCGAAGGTGCGCTTGACGCCGTCGACAACCGCGTCCACCGGGCCGAGCTGTGCGTAGGTCGACTTGGCAGCCGCCTGAACACCCAGCAGGCCAAGGCGGATTTCCTTGCCGCGCGCATCCTTCTCGATTCGGACGGTCGGCCGCGCCTGGACAGTCTGCGTTGCGCCATTCCGCTGGAACGAGATGGCGATTTCCTGATCGAGATTGAGCTGCACGAACTCGCGAATATCATCGAAAGTGGCGACTTTGCTCCCGTTCAAGGCAATAACCTTGTCGCCGGGCTGCAATCCGGCTTCAGCGGCGGCCGATCCCTGCAGCACCTCTCCGATCACCGGCGCGGCGATATCCTTGCCATGAATCGCAAAAACCGTCGCGAACACCACCGCAGCGAAGATGTAGTTGGCGATCGGGCCAGCCGCGACAATGGCCATGCGGCGCCAGACGCTCTTATAGTCGAACGCAACCTGGCGCTCGGCATTCGTCATCGCCTTGCCGGCTTCGCCTTCCAGAAGGTTCGCGCCCTGGCCGAACATTTTGACATAGCCGCCCAGCGGGATCGCGCTCACCTTCCAGCGCGTGCCGTGCCGATCGTTACGCCCGAACAACTCCGGCCCGAAGCCGATGGAGAACACCTCGACCCGAACACCGCACCAGCGCGCAACGATGTAGTGGCCGTACTCGTGGACGAACACCAGCACCGTCAACAGTGCCAGGAACCAGAAACCATAGTGCGGTATCGAGGCCAGGATATTCATGTGACGTCCGTCCAGCGTTCGGGTTTCGGATTTAGTCGGTGTTATTTCTGCGTCGCGCTGCGACAGCGTCGGTTGCGCGGCGTCTGGCTTCGGCATCCAGGGCCAGCACCTGATCCAGTCGCTCGATCTGTCCACCCGGCAGTTCGCTCAAGACCTGCTCGGCGACAGCGGCGATATCGGTAAATTGGATCTGGCGTCCCAGGAACGCGGCGACCGCGATTTCGTTGGCGGCGTTGAGCACAGAGCTCGCGCCACCGCCCGCCCGCAGGGTCTGGCGCGCAATCCGCAGCGCCGGGAACCGCGTCTCGTCGGGCGCTTCGAAGGTTAGCTGCTTGAGCTTGCTGAAATCTAAACGGTCGGCCGGCGCCGCGATGCGCTTGGGCCAGCCCAGGGCATAAGCGATCGGCGTACGCATGTCAGGGCTGCCCAGTTGCGCCAGCACCGATCCATCGCGATACGCAACCATGCTGTGAATGACCGATTGCGGATGCACCAGGATATCGATCTGCTCATCCGGCAGGCCGAACAGATGGTGCGCTTCGATCAGTTCGAGTCCCTTGTTCATCATGGTGGCGGAATCGACCGAGATCTTCGCGCCCATGCTCCAGTTGGGATGGGCGACCGCCTGCTCCGGCGTCATCTCCGCCATCTCGGCCAGCGATTTCTGGCGGAACGGCCCGCCCGAGGCGGTCAGGATGATCTTCTCGACCGATTCGGCGTTCTGCTGTTCCAGGCACTGGAAGATCGCACTGTGCTCGGAATCGACCGGCACCATCACGGCATTGCAGCGCGTCACCTCGCGCATCACCACCGAGCCGGCGCAGACCAGTGTTTCCTTGTTGGCAAGGCCGATTACCGCACCGCGCTTGATTGCCGCGAGGGTCGGCTCCAACCCGGCAGCGCCGACGATAGCCGACATCACCCACCCGGCGGGACGGGCCGCTGCCTCGATCACCGCCGCGCGTCCGGCGGCTACCTCGACGCCCGTTTCGGCCAGAGCGTCCTTGACGGTCTGATAGTGGGCCTCGTTGCCGATCGCGACGAACCGCGGCCTGAGAGCCCGCGCCTGTTCGATCAGCAGCGCTGCATTTTCCTGAGCTGTCAGAGCTTCGACCGCATAGGCGGCCGGATCACGCGAAATGATGTCGATGGTGTTACGGCCGACAGAACCCGTTGAGCCGAGGATGGTGACGCGGCGCGGCGACAATGCCGGCTTGAGGGCCTCTCTCATCACCATGCCAGCACACTGCCTCCCGCCCACTTATTCGCGATCAATACAGCCACTGCCACCGCCAGCAGGCCGTCGACGCGATCCAATACGCCGCCATGGCCGGGGATGATTTGGCTGGTGTCCTTGACCCCAAAATGCCGCTTAAATGCCGACTCCACAAGGTCTCCAGCCTGTTCCACAAGGCCTAGTCCGGCGCTGAACAAGGTTAACATTAACACATTGGTGTGATTTAGGATAAATGCCGTCGATAGTCCTACCAGGGCCGCTCCGGCCACCGCGCCACCCAATCCAGACCAGGTTTTGTTTGGACTGATCCCTGGCGCCAGCTTCGGCCCGCCAACATTCCGGCCCACCAAATAGCCGCCCGTATCAGCCGCCACCACCAGCGCAATGGTCCAGAACAGCGTCTGCTGCCCGAACGCGGGATCCGCCCGGATTGCAAGCAGCGCAAGCGCAGGCAGTGCCACGTATATCGTGCCAACCGGAAACCAGAAGGCCCGCGCTCTGTGATGCCGCAGCGCTGCCAGTCCACAGAGGGTCGCACCTGCGAGCAGAACGATCCATGCGACATAGGCGCCCTCGATAAACCCTTCGGCCAGGACAGCCAGCACCGCCGCAGCGATCGAGAGCATGCCGGGCGCAAGCCACTGCTCGGCGGCGAGCCGCGCCGCGGGCGTCGGGTCAGCCGGGTTGCGCCGGCGCGCACAGACCCGCGCCCACTCCCAAGCCATGATTCCGGCAAATGCCGCCACCAGGATGTCGAAGTAGGGATGACCGAGGACGATATCGACCAGCACCAGCGGCAGCAGGACGGCCGCCGACAGGATGCGCTTCTGGATATTGGTGAGGCCGCCGGGGCGATCAGCCGGCTGCGCCATATCGCCGCTTCCGGCCGCCGAATTCGACGATAGCCGATTTCAGGTCCTCGCCTGCGAAATCCGGCCACAGCTTGTCCATGAAGACATATTCGGCATAGGCGCTCTGCCATAGCAGGAAATTGCTGATCCGCTTTTCGCCGCTGGTGCGGATCACCAGATCTGGGTCCGGGATGTCGACGGTGAACAGCTGTGTCTGGAACGCCTCTTCGTCGATCGCGTCGGGATCCAGCGTGCCATCGCGCGCGGCCTGCGCCAGCTTCTGCGCCGCCCGCACGATCTCGGCGCGGCCGCCATAGCTGAGCGCGACCGTCAGATTGAGGCGCGAATTACCAGCGGTGCGTCCCTCCGCCTCTTCGATCAGGCGGATGATATCGGCGGACAGCCGGTCGCGGTCGCCGATCACCCGTAGCCGCACGCCGTTGCGGTGGATCTCTGCAATCTCCTTGCGCAGATAGAGCCGCAGCAGGCCCATGAGGTCGGTGACCTCCGCTGCCGGCCGTTTCCAGTTTTCCGATGAGAAGCCGAAGACTGTCAGATAGTCGACACCGAACTCGACCGATGCCTTGACGACGCGCCGCAGCGCTTCGGCGCCTTCGCGATGGCCGATAGTACGCGGTAGGCCGCGCGCCTTCGCCCACCGTCCGTTACCGTCCATGATGATGCCGACGTGACGCGGCACCGCGCCGCCATCCGGCGCCTCGCCAACCCTGACCGCCGTGGAGATCGGTTGGCTCACATCAGACCTGCATGATCTCTTTTTCTTTGGCGGCGAGCGCCTCGTCGACTTTCTTCACATGCTCATCGGTCAGCTTCTGCATCTGGTCGTGCAAGTCCCGGTGCTCGTCCTCCGAAATCTTGCCGTCCTTTTCCTGTTTCTTCAGCGATTCCATGCCATCGCGCCGGACGTTGCGCACGGCTATCCGTGCCTGCTCGGCATATTTGTGCGCGATCTTGGTCAACTCCGTGCGGCGCTCCTGGCTGAGTTCGGGGATCGGCACGCGGACGAGCTGTCCGTCGCTGGCGGGATTGAGGCCGAGGCCGCCGTCGCGGATCGCCTTCTCGACCGCGCCGACCAGCGAGCGGTCCCAGACATTGACGGTGATCATGCGCGGCTCCGGCACGTTGACCGTACCGACCTGGTTCAGCGGCATCGGGCTGCCATAGGCCTGGACCACGACCTGGTCGAGCAAATGCACGGAAGCGCGACCGGTCCTGAGGCCACCGAATTCCTTGCGCAGCGCTTCCAATGCGCCGTCCATGCGGCGGCTGAACTCGTTCAATTTGGCGTCAGTCATGATGCGTCACCCTGACAGTTCCCCTCTTATTGCCGATCCGCGCCATTACTCATTGGCAGCGCGGGCCGGCACGTCTCCGATGATCGTGTGCATGCCTTCGCCCAGCATGACGCGCGCGAAGTTGCCGGGCTTGTGGATCGAGAAGACAATGATCGGAATCTTGTTCTCACGCGCGAGCGAAATTGCGGCGGCGTCCATCACCTTGAGGTCGCGCGACAGCACATCATGATGCGTCATGCGCGGAAAGTGGGTGGCGTCCGGATGCAGCTTCGGATCGGCGCTATAGACGCCGTCGACCTTGGTGCCTTTGAGAAGCGCTTGGCAGCCCATTTCGGATGCGCGCAACGCAGCCGCCGTGTCCGTCGTGAAGAATGGGTTGCCGGTGCCGGCGGCAAAGATCACCACCCGCCCCTTCTCAAGGTGCCGGATCGCGCGGCGGCGGATATAGGGTTCGGCGATCGCTTGCATCGAGATGGCGGACTGAACCCGCGTATGGACGCCGATCTGCTCCAGCGCGTTCTGCATGGCGAGGGCGTTCATCACGGTCGCCAGCATGCCGACGTAGTCGGCGGAGGCGCGCTGCATGCCCTGCGACGCGCCCGCCAGGCCGCGGAAGATGTTGCCGCCGCCGATGACGAGGCAGCATTCTACGCCGAGGGCGTGGACCTGCTTCACCTCTTCGGCGACGCGGTTGATGGTGGCGGGATCGAGCCCGAACTCACGCTGCCCCATCAGGGCCTCGCCGGATATCTTCAGCAAGACCCGCTTGTAGAGCAGTTTCGTGGGTTCTTCCGTCACCATCCGCCGATCTCCCACCTGGTCAGTCCGATTCGCTCTCGACGCGATTAAGCCGCGTCCGACTGCTCCTTGTCGATGCCTTCGCCAAGGGCGAAGCGCACGAAGCCAGTAATCTTGACCGGCGCGCCAAGTTCCTTGCCCGCCTTCTCGACTGCCTGCTTCACCCGCAGATCCTGATCGTGGACATAGACCTGCTCGAGCAGCACCACTTCCTCATAATACTTGCGGAGGCGCCCTTCGACCATCTTGCCGATGATCTCCGCCGGCTTGCCGGAAGCCTTCGCCTGCTCGGCCAGGACGGCGCGCTCGCGCTCCAGCATGGCCGGATCGACCGCATCGATGGTCAAGGCCTGGGGATTGCTGGCCGCCACATGCATCGCGATCTGCTTGCCGAGCGCCGTCAGCTTGGCCTTGTCGCCGGTCGATTCGAGGCCGACCAGGACGCCGATCTTGCCCATATTGGGAGCCGCGGAATTGTGCATGTAGGCCGCCACCACGCCGTTCGAGACGCTGACCTTCGCCGTCCGGCGCAGCATCATATTCTCGCCGATGGTGGCGACCAATTGCGTCAGCTTTTCGGCGACGGTATGGCCCTCACCCGGCAGTTTCTGTGCTTTCAACGCCTCCACGTCCGAGGCGCCGAGGGCGAGCTTGGTCACCGCTCCGACGAAGCCCTGAAACTGTTCGTTGCGGGCGACGAAATCGGTCTCGCAATTAACTTCGACCAGTGCGCCGGTGGTGCCGTCGGCAATCACGCCGACCAGGCCTTCCGCCGCCACGCGTCCGGCCTTCTTGGCCGCCGCGGCCAGACCTTTCTTGCGTAGCCAATCCACCGACTGCTCGAGGTCGCCGCTATTCTCGACCAGGGCCTTCTTGCAATCCATCATGCCGGCACCGGAGATCTCGCGCAGCTCCTTCACCAGCGCCGCAGTAATCTCGGCCATGTCCTTGTCCTTTCAGCTCTTTCGTCTCAATCTTGAAGCCCTTTGGGTTATTCCCGAGAGCCATATGCGCCGATGGGGCGCTGCGCGTCGCCGCCCAGCACCCCATCGGGCCAAACCGTGCAGCGCCTCAGGCGTTCGCCGCCTGGGTTGTCTCTTCGCCCGCAGCCGGGGTCGGCAACGCTTCGGCCGGCAGCTCTTCCGCCTCGCCGATATCCTTGCCGTGGGAGATCGCCTCCTGCTGCAGTCCATCCAGCACCGCACCGGCGAACAGATCGCAATACATCGCGATCGCGCGGGTCGCGTCGTCATTGCCGGGGACCGGGTAGGTCACGTTGGTCGGATCGGAGTTGCTGTCGCACACCGCCACGACCGGCACGTGCAGCACGTTGGCCTCTTCGATGGCGATCTGCTCCTTCAGGGTGTCGATCACCACCAGGATGTCGGGCTGGCCGCCCATGTCCTTGATCCCGCCCAGCGCGCGCTCCAGCTTGTCGCGGTCACGGGTCAGCATCAGCAGCTCTTTCTTGGTCAGGCCCTGGGTATTGCCGTTCAGCCGGTCTTCCATTTCGCGCAGGCGCTTGATCGACTGGGAGATGGTCTTCCAGTTCGTCAGCATGCCGCCAAGCCAGCGATGGTTGACGTAATACTGGCCGCAGCGCTTTGCGGCGTCAGCGACCTTGTCGGAGGCGGCGCGCTTGGTGCCGACGAACAGCACGCGGCCGCCGGCCGCCGCTACGTCGCGGACCGCCTTCACGGCATGGTCCAGCATCGGAACGGTCTGTTCCAGATCGATGATGTGAATGCCATTGCGCACGCCGAAGAGGTACTGAGCCATCTTCGGGTTCCAGCGGCGGGTGTGGTGACCAAAGTGCACGCCAGCTTCCAAGAGCTGACGCATGGAGAAATGCGGCATCGCCATGAGATACGTCCTTTTCCGGTTAGGCCTCTGCGGGTAAGTGACCGGCCATCAGGTCAATTGGCCTGGGCCGGCACCGGAGCGAACGGACGGGATTTCTCCCCGCCAGCGCGCGAACCCGCATGGGGATTTCAAGCGGCGCTTAGGTAACGCCTTACCCGCTGATTTGCAAGGGCAAAGCGCGCCTATTCCGGCAGCCGGGCCTCGATCACCCCGGCCGAGCATAGGAACATGCCGCGCCAGGACCCCTCATGCTCCAGCCGCATCGCCGCCCGCCGGAAGTCCGGCCCGATCGCCCCTTCCATCATCGGCGGGGCCGGATGGTAGTGGTACCAATGCATCTGCACGTCCGAGAACCCTGCGCACCTGAAAGTATTCTGTAATTCAAATGGGTTATGGAACCTTGCCAAGATCTCATCGTAGCCCACTTCCGTGCCTGGCGGGGCCGTCCGCATGGTCGGCTGATCCACAGCGCAGCGCCGGTCAATCTCAGCCTCGACCGCAGCTTTCACGCCGCTCGGCACGCCCTGGAGCAAATCATCAAGAATGAATTCCTTGGTCAGCCGATTGAAGGTGAACAGGGAGAACAGCTTGTTGCGGAACTCGATCAAGGCGACGCCGCCGGGCTTCAGGCACATCTTGACCGTCTCGAGCATCAGCCGGTCCTTCCGGACATGCGGCAGGACTCCCGCCGCGACCACGGCATCGAACTTCCCGTCAGTCAGCTGCTTGGCCATCGTCGTTGCGTCTTCGACATCGCCCCATTGGACGAGGTCCGGCGACAGGCCGTTGGCGGCAAAATTCTTGCGCGCGGCGGCCACCATGGCCTCGGAGATGTCGCAGCCGGCAACCTCCAGCCCCAGCTTGGCCATCGCCACAAGGGGCGAGCCTTCGCCGACACCGATCTCATAGACCCGCTTGGCACCAAGGCTGGCGAGGCGGCGGACCAGGATCTGGAGCCGGAAGTAGTTGGCTGGATAGCGCTCGGAGCTTTCCAGATTCTCGCGCTGATACATCTGGTGATATTCGGCCGCCTCGGCGTCATAGAAACGGGCGACGTCGGTCTTACGTTGTTCGGTCATGCCCGCATTTCTCCCGCCTCTTCCTCCCCGCCCTCGATCAGCAGATCGTGCGCCAGCAGTTTGCGCGCGATTGCGTGCAGCTCCCATACCGGAACATCCAGCATCTCGGCAATCGACAGGAGGCCATGCGCACCATCGGCATAGGCGAGGATCGTCATCATGCCGCGGACCAGGCGGCTGCTCTCGACCGTGCTCAAGGTCGGATAGAGACCACGCGGCCCCAATTGCGGCTCGCCCAGCACGGTTGCGCGATAGGTCACATTCGCCTCGACCGCCAGGATCGCCTTGGCGAGCGCGACGATTCCGCCACCCAGGCCCAATGGCGATATCAGCGAAAGGTCGTCCAGCGAGGTGTGGTACTCCTGATAGGTCCCGTATTTCGATCGCATGATCGAAGCGACCGGCAGGTCGATACCCGGGCTGCAATATTGCCGCTCGTCGCTGCCGCGATCGAGGAAGCTGTAGCGCTTGAATCCGTCCACACCGGCGTGATGGCGCAACGCGTGCAGTGCCGCCCGGTCCGCGAGGGTTCCGCCCAGCCGCGACGGCAGATACGAATAGCCCCGATCATCACCGATGCAAGTCACGTTGAAGCCGGCGATAACGTTGCGCTTCATCTCGGCGAGATGCCGGCTGAGATAAGTGATGGACCCGATGGTCTCCGGCACGAACAGGATGCGGTAGGAGTAGCGTCGCCGCGGCAGAGAGCGCAGCCAGCGCACGATCTCCGTCGTGACCACCGGCCCCGACAGCTCATTGTTCGCCATCGACGGATGGCAGACATAGGTCGAGATCAGGACTTCCTGCGCGGTTTCGCCGGGCAACCTGATCTCGCCGTAATTCAGGACACCTGGCTTCAGCTCTGACTCGATCTTGACGCGATAACGGCCAGGCTGCAGCGCGCTCATCAAGCGATGCGGCAGGCAAAAGCCCCAACGCTCCTGGTAGTAGGACGTTACGTAGGGGATGGCGTCGGGCATCTGCGGCAGGGAATGGAGATGCGGGCGCAGCTCTTCGAGCGCCAAAACGGTATCCACTGGCACCGAATATCCGACGACGTGCAGATTGTGATCCGCGAAATCGACAATGCGCCGGCCATCCTCCGTTTCGATATAGGCGGCGCTGACCGACCATTCGGGCGGCACGATCCAGTCGAAGCAGCGGGTGCCGCTCGCCACGTTGTGGATCGTCAGCTCCGGAAGCTCGCGCCGCAATCTGGCTAAGGTTTCGCGGAGGCCGGGCCCAGTGATACTCCGGCAAATGGGGAACAGCTCGGTCGCCAGGTCATAGGCGCGCTGGCCGGCCGCCGCCGGATTCGGCAATGTTGGGGTCGCAGCGAACTGAACGCTGTCGTGCATGTGGACCTTGCCCTCGATCCGTCCCGGCTGAAAAAGAGCCGGTCGCGGACCGCAAAATGGGGGCGCCGGCTTTATCGTTGCCGGAACTTATAGGTGAGCAAATAGCGTCACTCAATCAATTAAGTATCTTGCACAGCGACAACCCCGGGGATTGCGGCAACGGCGCCACGGATCGCGCCAGAAACCGCATAGCGGCCGGGCAGACTGACCGCAACTTCCCAAGACCGGTCGGGTACATCCAACGCCAACTCGATCTTGCCCTTACCCTTGCCGGCCCGATCAAGCACGGTGCGCAAGCTCGCGACCGCGCCAGAATCCCGCAGGAAAACCCTGAGACCAGCGGCAGTATTGGCAACCGCGCGGTCCAGCGGCTCCACTGAATTAACCATGAGGCGCAGGCTATCTTCCTCCGACCGGATATCGACCGACAGCAACAACGGCCGCCCCGGCTCCAGATGCTCGCGCGCAGCCTGCAGCCGGTCGGAAAAAATCGTTGCCTCGTACATGCCCGATTGATCGGTTAACTGAAGGAACGCAAAGCGGTTGCCCTTGGCGGAGGTCTTTTCCTGCTTGCTCAAGAGCAATCCCGCAACCTTGGCACGGTTGCTGCCGCGTGCGCGCATCCAGGACCCCAGGTCCGCGTGTGACACCACGTCCAGGCGCTTCAGGCTGGCGCCATAGGCGTCGAGCGGGTGGGCGGAGAGATAGAAGCCAATGGCGCCAAACTCGTGCTGCAGGCGCTCCATCGGCGACCAGTCGAGCGTTGTCGACAGCGTCACCGTGGCCTTGGCCGCATCGCCGAACAGGCTGTTCTGCGTGCTGGTGCGCGCCTCTGTCACCGCCGCCGCCTGGCGCAGCATCTGCTCCACCGCCTCGAATACCTGCTTGCGGTTCGGATGGATGGAATCAAACGCGCCCGCCAGCACCAGGTTCTCGAGCTGCCGTTTGTTGAGTGCCTTGGGATCGATGCGCTCGCAGAAATCAGCGAGGCTGCGGAACGGACCACCCTCCTCCCGCGCCTTCACCATGGTCTGGATCGCGCCAAGGCCGACATTCTTGACTGCCGCGAGCGCATAGCGCACCGCGAGCGATCCGTCCGCCTGCCGTTCCACCGAGAAAGTCGGATAGGACTTGTTGATGTCCGGCGGCAGCAGCGCGATGTCCTGGCGCGTCAATTCCTGGCGGAAGACGTTGAGCTTGTCCGTATTCGCAAGCTCGTAGGTCATAGACGCGGCGAGAAATTCGACCGGATAGTTCGCTTTCAGCCACGCCGTCTGATAGGCGACCAATGCGTAAGCGGCAGCATGGCTCTTGTTGAAGCCGTAGCCGGCAAACTTGTTGACCTGGTCGAAGATCTGCGCGGCGTTATCGGCATTCACGCCGCGCGCGACCGCGCCGTCGACAAAGGCCTTGCGCTGCGCCTCCATCTCTTCCTTGATCTTCTTGCCCATGGCGCGGCGCAGCAGGTCGGCGCCGCCGAGCGAATAGCCGGCCAGCACCTGTGCGATCTGCATGACCTGCTCCTGGTAGATCATGATCCCGAAGGTCTCCTTCAGGATCGGCTCCAGGCTCGGGTAGAGATAGTCCGGCTCTTCCTTGCCGTGCTTACGGTTGATG
>DASRRI010000121.1:0-10841 GCA_035695765.1 Dongiaceae bacterium | reverse complement strand
TATTGGGCGGTGCTGAGCTTTGCGGCGCTGCTGGGTGCGTTCTGGTTCGGTACCACCAATCTCTATCTCAGCGGCATTCCCGGCATTGGGCGCAGCGCGTTCGGCGCGATCTTCGGCGGCATCGCGGGGGTCGAGATCTGGAAGCGCATCAAAGGCCGCAGCGGATCGACCGGCATCGTCTATATCGTGCCGCTTAGCATCGGCATGATCCTGGGGCGGCTGGGCTGCCAATTCTCCGGCCTCTACGACATGACCTATGGTGCGCCGACGTCGCTGCCCTGGGCGTGGAATTTTGGCGATGGGATCGGGCGCCATCCATCGCCGCTGTACGAATCAGTGGCAATATTCGCCTTCCTTACTGTGTTCCTGATCTGGTTCCGCCGCGCGCCGCAGGCGGTCGCCGCGCGCGGTTTCTACGTTTTCATCGCCTATTATGCCGCGCAGCGCTTCCTGATCGAATTTACCAAGCCCTACGGCGAGCTTGTCGCCGGACTCGATCTCTTTCAGATTGGCGCGACCCTGCTCTTCGGCTACGCTCTCTTCATGTTGTCGCGTCGCCGGGGGGCATATGCAGCGCGCGCTTAAGTCGTACCTGTTCTATGGCCAGACGCAATCGCTGTGCGAAACGTGCCTGCATCCGGTGCCGGCCAAGATCCTGATCGAGGATGATCGCGTGTTTTTCCAGAAAAGGTGCGACACCCATGGCGTCCAGAAGACGCTGGTCTCCACCGACGCGGAGTACTACCGGCGGTGCCGGGACTGGCTAAAGCCCGGCGACATCCCGCTCAAGTTCCAGTCGCGCACCCATTATGGCTGTCCGTTCGATTGCGGCCTGTGCCCGGATCATGAGCAGCATTCGTGCCTCGCTTTGATCGAGATCAACGAGCACTGCAATTTGACCTGCCCGGTCTGCTTCGCCGATTCCGCGCCGCACCGGCCGAAGCACCTGGACCTCGCCACCATCGAGCGCATGATGGATACGCTGGTCATCAGCGAGGGCGAGCCGGACCTGTTGCAAATTTCCGGCGGCGAGCCAACGCTCCATCCCGACATTCTCACGATCCTGCGCATGGCCAAGCAGCGGCCAATCCGCCATCTGATGTTGAATACCAACGGCATCCGCCTGGCGCGCGATGCGGATTTCGTGGCAAAGCTGGCGGAGTTCACGCCGGGGTTCGAGATCTATCTGCAGTTCGATTCCCTGCGCCGCGACGCTCTGATGCAGATCCGCGGCGCCGATCTGCGCAGCGTCCGCCAGCAGGCGCTGGAGAATCTGGAGCGCCACAATATCTCCACCACCCTCGTCGCCGTCCTCAAGAAGGGCGTCAATGACGATGAGATCGGCGAGATCGTGCGCCATGCCCTCACCTGGAACTGCGTGCGCGGCGTCACCTTCCAGCCGGTGCAGGATGCCGGGCGCAATCTCGGCTTCGACAAGAACCGCGACCGCGTGCTGCTCAGCGACATCCGCCGCGGGCTGATCGATCAGGATTGCGGATTCAGCGCGGACGATATCATCCCCCTGCCCTGCAATCCCGAATCCATCACCATCGGCTATGCCTTGCGCGACGGACAGAAGCTGACGCCCATCACCAGCCTGCTGCCGCGCGAGGACCTGCTGCGCGACGGGCCCAACACCATCGCCTATGAGAAATACCCGGCGCTGAAGGAGCGGCTGTTCCAGCTCATGTCACTGTCGGCGGCGGGCGAGATGACGGATTTGAAGCTGCGCGAGCTGCTGTGCTGCCTGCCGCAATTCGAAGTGCCGGATGCCGTCGGCTACGACCGCGTGTTCCGGGTCCTCGGCATCCAGTTCCTGGACCGCTTCAATTTCTGCGTCTCGCAGGTCAAGCGCTCCTGCATCCATTTCGTGACGCCGGAGCAGCGCATCATCCCGTTCGACACCTACAACCTGTTCTATCGCGACGGGACAGACCGCCGCATCCGGCGCGAGCTCGGCTGGCCCGACCAGGCACCCAGCGCAGCACAATAATCTGAGGGGGAATCCGCGATGTCCGACCTGCCGCCGACCCGACCAGCCGACAATACCGGCGGCCTCCGCGTTGTTGCTGTCCTGGTGATGATTGCCAGCATTCTCGGCCTGCTCGGCACCGGCTTCTGTTTCCTTGCCTTTGCAGCCGACGGCTACATAAACGAAACGTTTGGGATCCTGCTCCTGGTCGCGCCGGCGCTGTTGTTCTTCGCCGGCGCCATCTGGGTCTGCAAGGCGCTGCTGGATCGGCTGAAGAGATAGGGCCCACAAAATTTCCTCGACCGACCGGAACACTCGTTTCCCCGCCGCTTCGAACCGGGCCATTTCCTGATCCGCGCCGACCGAGGGCCCGCCGATCCGGAGGAACGCATCGCACCGTTCCGCCAGCGCAAGGGAGAGCGGCATCATGATCTCCGCCTCTACAGCCGCGTCGCCGCCTGCCGCCTCCATCACCGGCAGCGCCATATTGACCCCGATGATCGGCACATGGCCCTTTCGGAACAGTGCCAAGGCGGCTTCGTTCATCTGCCGCAGGTTGGCGGCCCGCTCCGCCGGCGATTGGGCGCCGGTGGCATAGGGGCCGCCGATCATGATCCACATGGAAGTCTCCAGCCCGAAAAGAGCCGGAGTTTATCGCCGCCAAACGGTCTGGCGATAGAAGGCCGCTTTTAGCGGCGGCGCACCTTGACCGGAATAGGCTTTAGTTCCATCCGATCGGTGCCCCAGCCGGCGCCGAACAAGAGCGCGATGAGCGCGCTGAAGAAATCGAAGTCCGGAAGCAGGTCGCGGGTACGCCGATTCTTGTCTGTCATTGTAAGCTCCTGTCCCCTTTGGGACATTCCCTGCCGCTCCACTGGAACGGCACCCTGCCAGCCATGCTCCTCCCTAGACTTTAACAACTGATTGAAGCGGCCGATGGTTCCGCCTCATCATCCGTATAATGCCGCAGGGTGGGACCCTTGCTCCCCCGCCCGTTCTCCCTATACTCCGGCGCGTTTTTGACATTGAGGGGCGTGATGGCCAAGAGCATCAACAAGGTCGTGCTGGCTTATTCCGGCGGGCTCGACACCAGCGTCATTCTGAAGTGGCTGCAGACCACCTATGGCTGCGAGGTGGTGACCTTCACCGCCGATCTCGGCCAGGGCGAGGAATTGGAGCCCGCGCGCAAGAAAGCCGAGCTGCTCGGCATCAAGAAAATCTACGTCGAGGATCTGCGCGAGACCTTCGTGCGCGACTACGTGTTCCCGATGTTCCGCGCCAACGCGCTCTATGAAGGCACGTACCTGCTCGGCACCTCGATCGCGCGGCCGCTGATCGCCAAGCGCCAGATCGAGATCGCGAAAGAGACCGGCGCCGATGCGGTCGCCCATGGCGCCACCGGCAAGGGCAACGACCAAGTGCGGTTCGAGCTGACCTATTATTCGCTCAACCCCGACATCAAGGTCATCGCCCCCTGGCGCGAGTGGGAGCTGACCAGCCGCACCAAGCTCATCGAGTTCGCCGAAAAGAACCAGATCCCGATCGCCAGGGACAAGCGCGGCGAGGCGCCGTTCTCGGTCGATGCCAACCTCTTGCACTCCTCTAGCGAGGGCAAGGCGCTGGAAGATCCCTGGCACGAGCCGGAGGAATTCGTCTATCAGCGCACCATCTCGCCCGAAGCCGCGCCGGACAAGCCGACCTATGTCGAGATCGGATTCGAGAAGGGCGACGCCGTCTCGATCGACGGCGAGAAGCTCTCGCCAGCCGCGTTGCTGACCAAGCTCAATGCCCTCGGCAAGGCCAATGGCATCGGCCGCTTGGACCTGGTGGAGAACCGCTTCGTCGGCATGAAGTCGCGCGGGGTGTATGAAACGCCCGGCGGCACCATCCTGCATCACGCCCATCGCGGCATCGAGAGCCTGACCCTCGACCGTGGCGCGTCGCACCTCAAGGACGAGATCATGCCGCGCTATGCGGAGCTGATCTATAACGGCTTCTGGTTTAGCCCAGAGCGCGAGATGCTGCAGGCGCTGATCGACAAGAGCCAGGAGCATGTCGAAGGAACGGTGCGGTTGAAGCTCTACAAGGGCAATAGCATCGTGGTCGGCCGCAAGAGCCCGAAGAGCCTCTACAGCCTTGCCCATGTGACCTTCGAGGAAGACCAGGTTTATGATCAGCGCGATGCGGCGGGGTTCATCAAGCTCAACGCCTTGCGACTCCGGTTGTTGAAGCGCAGCCGCGGCTAGGGACGCAGCGGCGGATGGAGCGCTATCGCGGCATCGAGGAAGTCCCCTCGAGCCGCGCGCGCCGCATGCATCAATATTGGTTCGAGAAAAGGGCCGCGCGCGTCATGCCGGCGCGCACCGATATCGACCCCAGCGAGATCAAGGACCTGCTGCCGCACATCATCCTCACCCGGCTCGAATACGAGCCGTTCCGCGTGCTCTATCGGCTGATCGGGACACGCGCGGTCGAGAATGCCGGTATGGATTACAGCGGGCGCTATCTGGACGAGCTGGATTTCGTCTCGGAGTTCGGCACCGACTGGCCCGCGATCTATCGCGCGATCGCCGAAGACAAGACGCCGATCTACGGCCTTTGCCAGATCAAATTCACTGACGGCATGATCAAGCCCTACGTGGTCGCGATGTTCCCGCTGTCGAGCGACGGCGCGCAGGTCGACCAGGTGCTCGCGATCGAGGATCTGGAACTCGACCTGCTCGAGGTCGAGCGCTTGCCGGCATCGGAAGTGGTGGAGAAGAGGGAGTGACCAGAAACCCTCTTGCCTGCGCCGCTTTCACTCAGCTTGCCGCGTGTATCGGACACTCATAACCATCATCCTCTCCACCCGTCCTTGAGCCGGTATCCACTTGTCAATCGCACGAGCGGCGGCGCGATGAATCGCGGCGCAGGGCCAGGGCGACGGTTAGGGTCGTCACTAGATCTGAGACAATCCTGAGAGCCGGACCCGAAAAGAGTTAAGTGATTTCACTCCGTTATGATTCCCTCGGACACCGGATGTAGCGTCCCTAATTACTTTGACAGCTGGGCGACCCGGGTGTGGAGTAGCCGGAGCGCGTGCTCTTGCGCATCGCTTACTAGGGAGGAGGCCATGGAAGACATGAATCGCAGATCGGCAATGGCACTCGGCCTGACAGTTGCCGCGACACCCTTCATCGCTTTGGCGACGCCAGCGGTCGCCAAGACGTATGGCCCGAATGATGGCAAGGAGCTTTACCCCGGCGTTCGGATGGTGGAACTCGGCACGTTTAACTCCGATATCCCCGCCTACAAGAGCATCTCCATGGTGGATATCGTGTTTCAGCCTGGAGCGGTGGCTCCCGAATCAGCCATGGACAATGACATGATGTGTTACATCGTTGCGGGCGAGTTCAAGATCAAGAAGGCAGATAAACAATTCACCGTCAAAGAAGGCGAGATGTACACTTGCTCCAAAGGCAAGACGGACATGGCTACAAATACAAGCGACGTGGTTGGGATTCATCGGATAGGCATTCTGATGCCTGCCTAAGCTTTTGAGGTCCCCTCGGCTGGACTCCGACGACACGCGGCGGGTCGGCAGTGCCGCCGCCAGTGAATTGGCGTGAAGCCGCAATCCTGATCGGTTTCATTTGCGGCAGTGAGGGATGACTGCGGCGCGCTTCCTAAATGGGCCGCGCTTGCCCCGCTGTGGCGCAACGGCGTCGACCAGAGCCGCAACGTTTTCCATCGAGCACAGCCGAGCAGGTTCGCCGGCTGCCATCGCAGACGAGAGCCTGCGCGCGTCTTCAGAAGAACGGCGGACGAGTCAGACGCTTAGACCTGAGACAAAGCGGCGACCCTAAGCTGCCGGCTCGTCCCGGAAGCCGACGCCCTCAGCCTTCCGCACCGCCTTGATCTTGCGGTAGGCATCGTTCAGCTGGGCGGCCTGACGCGTCGCCATTTCGAGGAAATCCCCCGGCAGGCCGAGCGAATGCACCCGGTCGGGATGCACCGCTGCGACAGCGCGATGATACGCCTCCCGCACTTCCTCATCGGTGGCGGTCAGCGAGACTCCAAGCAGGTCATAGGGATCGCGCGCATTGATCTGGCGCGCGACTTCCATCGGCGACAGGCGGCGTATGATCTTCTTGGCGACGATGGTGACCGAGCCATCCGCCTGCTCGAACGGCAGGAAGGCGCGTTCGTCGTTCAGCGTGTCGATCACGCGCTCGGTCGGATAGACGAACATGTAGACCAGCTCGTCGCCGTCCCCGGTATCGAGGTTGACGGCGATCTTGCGCCGGTTCTTCTTGTTGCGATTGGTCTCGAGCAAAGATCGGCCCTGCTTTGCGTGGATTTCCCCAAAGGAAATTCCTGGCGCAAGCTTGGCGTGACATCCTTACGAAGTCGTAAAGGCCGCAATCTATTGTTGTGTTTCAATAAAGCGGCGGCGAGGTGATCCAGATGACGCGCGTCAAGACGTTGCCGGGGTTCTCGAAGCGGTGGATCTTGGTCGAGGCGAAGCGGAAGGAATCGCCCTGGCTCAGCGTGTGCTTCTCGCCCTCGATCCAGAGGTTGAGGATGCCCTCTTGCACGATTCCGCATTCCTCGCCGGCATGGGAATAGCCGCTTTCGCCTGACCCGGCGCCGGGATCGATCTCGACCAGCAGCATCTGCAGCTGCCCCGGCGAGAGCGGCGAGGCGAGCCGCTTCACTACGCCCGCCTTGCTGTACACGATGCTTTGCCGCGCGCTCGCCCGCACGACGTAGGGATCGACCGGTGGCACGTTCTCGGCATGGAGATCGAGCAGCCAGCCGGCGCCGATATCGAGCGCCTTGGAGAGCAGGCAGAGCGTACGGATCGATGGCACCGAAAGCCCGCGCTCCATCTCGCTCAAGTTTCCGACCGAGATCTCGACCTTGCCGGCGAGCTCGGTCAGGGACAGGCCCTTGGCCAGGCGCAGCTCACGGATGTGCTTGCCGACCTTCAGCTCGAGATCGGCGAACGGATCCGTTGCAGGCTTGAAGACCAACGCGGTCTTGCGCGGCACCGTGGGCCGCGCGGGCGGCGCTTTCTTCTGCAGGGCGGTTTTGACTTTTGGCATGCCCGTCTTCTTCCAATTATTCAACGCCACACTCCTCGTCATGCCAAGGCTTGGCCTTGGCATACACGAGTCTGTGGCAACCGAACTCGTGGATGGCCAAGCCAAGCTTGGCCATGACGAAAGGGAGAGAGGCAGTGAGCGCTAGCGCCTCACCCGCCCGCTTTCACTTCTTCGAACATCTTCGAGATCTTATCGCTGTTGTGGATGGTCTTGATGAAGATCGTCTTGCGCAGCATCGTGTCCGGGTCACCGGGCAGGCGCAGCTCTTCAAGCGTCGCGGGCGCCACGGCCTTCATCGATTCCGAGCTCGACGCGCCGTAGCCATAATTCTCCACCAGCCACTGGCCCGGCTCCTTGTCCAGCCGCGCATTGATGAAGTCGTAGGCGAGGTCCTGGTGCGGCGTGCCCTTGATCATCACGTAGCCGCAGACCCAGGTCATCTTGCCTTCCTTCGGGTCCATGTACTCCACTGGAACACCCTGCTTCTTGAGAGCGACGGCGGAGGCGTTCCAAGTCATCGCCGCCACCAGCTCGCCGGAGGCCAGCGCCTGCTCCACCGATGTCATATCGTTGGTGTACATCTTCACGACGTCGCGCTGCTTTACCAGAACGTCCTTCACCTTGGCGATCGCGGCGTCATCCATGTTGAACGGATCGACGCCGGCGAGGATGCCCGCCACCAACGGCGTGTCGTGGACCGAATCGATGGTCGCGACCTTGCCCTTGTATTTCGGGTCCCACAGCAGCTTCCAGCTCTGCTCCGCATCGGGGATGAGGTCGGTGCGATAGGTGATGGAGACGTTGCCCCAGTCCCACGGTACCATCCAGGTCTTGCCGCCATCGACCATGCCGGGCAGGTCACGGAACACTGGGAAGATCTTGTCCCAGTTCTTGATCTTGCTGATCTCCATCGGCTCGATCAGGCCGGCCTCTTTCCAATGTTCCAGCTTGTCGTAGCAGGGATGGGCGAGGTCCGGATTGAAACCGGCTTTCACCTTGGTGAAGGCCTCGTCATCATCGCCGAACAGGGTCGCGGCCAAGGCGCCAGGATGCTGTGCCTCGAACGATTTCTGCAGATCCGGCACTTCATAGCCGCTCCAGGTGAAATAGTTCAGCTGGTCCTCCGCCATCGCGGCGATCGCGAGGAGCCCGCTGCCGACCAGGGTGCCGGCCATCAGGCCGACCTTGTTGCGCCACTTCATATTCCTCTCCCAAGCGGGTGCCTCCGTCTGCTCCGTCGTCGCCCGCATCGGCGGCGGAACGGATATCCTCAATTAACGGCGACCTTCGGTCCGCGCCGCCGCAGCCATTCGCTGAACACGACGAGCGCCAGGGTCGCGCCCAGCACGACTGTCCCCAGCGCCAGGATCATCGGCAGCGTGGTTGGAAAGCGCAGCTGGCCCCAGATGTAAAGCGGCAAGGTCTGCTCGGGGCCGGACAGGAAGAAGGCCACCACGAACTCGTCGAACGAGGTGGTGAAGCAGAGAATGAACGAGGCCGCGATCGCCGACAGGCTGAGCGGCAGGGTGATGACGAAGAAGGTCTTGCGCTCGGTCGCGCCGAGGTCCATCGCCGCTTCTTCCAGCGCCGGGTCGAGATCGACGAAACGGCTCAGCATCACCGACAGGCTGAGCGGTGCGCACACCACGACATGCCCGAACGCGATCGCCCACAGGGAATTGCCGAAACCGATGGCGCGCAGCAGCACCAGCATGGCGATGCCGAGGATGATGGCGGGGATGAGCAGCGGCAGGTTCGCGAGCACCGTCATCGCCTTCGCCACGCGCAGCTTGTAGCGCACGATCGCGAAGGCGCCGAGTGTCCCGGCGATAGTGGCGATGGTGGCCGCGAACAGCCCGACCGCGAAGCTGTTGCGCGCCGCATGCAACAGCGCGCTGTTGGCGGCCAGCTTGCCGTACCACAAGGTAGTGAAGCCCTTCAGTGGAAAGGCGACATAGACGCCGTCATTGAAGCTGAACAGCAGAATCAGCAGCGACGGCAGATAAAGCAGGACCGCGAACAATGGTACATAGGCCGTGAGCCAGCGGCGCTCCACCACATCGACGAGATAGGGAATCTTCATGCGGCATTCCGCGCGAGCTTCACGCTGCCGGCCATCAGCGCGAGCAGCAACCCGACCGAGAAGATGACCGCCATCGACAATGCCGATCCGGCCGGCCAGTCATTCGCCTTGCCGAATTGCGCCTGGATGAGGTTGCCGACCATCGTGCCGCCGGGTCCGCCGACCAGAGTGGGCGTTACGTAGTCTCCGACCGTCGGCACGAAGATCAGCAACGCTGCGGCGGCAACACCGGGCAGCGACAGCGGCCAGGTGATCTGGCGGAAATTCGCGAAGGGCCGCGCGCCGAGATCGCTTGCCGATTCGATCAGCGACTTGTCGATCCGCTCCAGCGCCACATAGATCGGCAGAACTGCGAAGGCGAGATAAGCGTGGGTCAGTGCGACCACCACCGAGAACGGATTGTAGACCAGGAACTGCAGCGGCTGCTCGATGAGGCCGAGAGTCTTCAGGAACGAGTTCACCACGCCGTTAAAGCCGAGGATGATCTTCCACGCGAAAATCCGCAGCAGGTAGGAGGTGAAGAACGGCGCCGAGATCAGCACCAGCAGCAGCGCCTTGTGCCGCCCCGCCTTGAAGGCGATGAAATAGGCCACAGGATAGGAGAGCAGCAGAGTCGCGATCGTGACCGCCGCCGAGATCAGCAGCGAGCGCAGCAGCACGATCCAGAAGATCGGCAGCGCCACTTCGTTGCGATAGGCAGCGAGCGTGAATTCCGTGAAAAGCGCGGCGGGATCGGTGCGCTGCACGCTGAGAACCAGGATCAGCGCCAGCGAGACCAGCACCACCAGCACCGCCGAGATGCCCAGCGGCGCCAGCATCGCATATTGCCCAAGCCTGTTATCGCCGCGGACCATTGTTTTCCGGCCGCCTCCCCTAGGACTTATGGGAGCATCACAATGGCGAAACGGTCAAGGTATTTTCGCAGGCGTGAAAAAGGCGCGGTGGCGAACGAGTGCGATCTGGAGTTCGCGTTAGGCCGGTTGGAACAGCTCCACCACGTTGCCAAACGGATCCTCGAGCAGGATCTGCTGGCCGCCGGGACCGGCCACGATGTCGTTGCGGAAACGCGTGCCCTGGGCCTTGAGCTTTGCGACCGTCGCGGCGAGGTCGGAGACCTCGATCACGAAGCGGTTCCAGCCGCCCGGCTCCGGTTTGCGGCCATCCGGCATCGGCCGCGACGCCGAGGCATTCGGCCCCGCCAACCACAAGGTGAGGTCACCAAGCTTCAGGATCGCCATGTTCGGCCCGAACTGCTGGTGCACCTTGAAGTCGAAGCTCCTGGTGTAGAAATCGACCGCCTGCTGCACGTCGGTCACGATATAGCGCACGGTTGCCATGTGAGCCTCGCGAAGTGTGAGCGCCCTCGGATGCAGAGAGTGCGATAGCACATGCCAGCATGCAATACGCCGCCACTTCCCCGGATGTCATTCCGGGCAGGCCGCAACGCGGCACGACCCGGGACCTATACAGTCATTGAGCGATGCGGCGGTGCCGCATGGGCCCCGGCTCTCGCGGAGCCTGTCCTTGGGCCGCCGCAAAGCGCGGACCCGAGGGCTCGGCCGGGGTGATGGGATGGACCTTCCCGCTTTTCGGAGATGGGGTACGGTTTGTGTGTGAAGCGAACCGACCCAACCGAGAAGGGGAAGGCCCATGAGCGAGATTAACCTTGTGTCGATCGATCTGGCAAAGCGCGTTTTTC
>DASRRI010000120.1:0-52389 GCA_035695765.1 Dongiaceae bacterium | reverse complement strand
CCGGTGGGCGGGCGCGGGCTCCTCCTCGGCGGCGTCGCGGGCGTCGCCCCGGGTCGCGTCGTGGTCATTGGCGGCGGCATCGTCGGCTACAACGCGGCCGTGATCGCGCTGGGCCTCGGCGCGCAGGTCACGATCCTCGAGCGCTCGATCGACCGGATGCGGCACCTGGAGGAGGTCCTGTCCGGCCGCGTCACGCTGCTCATGTCGTCGACCCTCCAGATCGGCGCGTCGGTCGCCGAGGCCGACGTCGTCATCGGCGCGGTTCTCATCCCGGGGGCCCTCGCGCCGAAGCTGGTCACGCGGGAGATGATCCGCGGGATGAAGCAGGGCGCCGTCCTCTGCGACGTCGCCATCGACCAGGGCGGCGTCGCGGAGACGTCGCGGCCGACGACGCACTCCGACCCTGTCTACTCGGTCGACGGCGTCACGCATTACTGCGTCGCCAACATGCCGGGCGCGGTCGCGCGCACCTCGACCATCGCGCTCAACAACGCCACCCTGCCCTTCGCCGTCGCCCTCGCCAACAAGGGCGCCAAGAAGGCGTACGCGGACGACCCGCACCTGCTCAACGGCCTCAACATCCATGACGGCCAGGTGACCTACAAGGCGGTGGCCGATGCGCTGAAGCTGAAATACACGACCGCGCAGCAGGCGCTGGGGATGTAGGCGTAAGCCACTGAACGAGAGCATCAGGCGGGGCCGCGAGGCCCCGCCTTTTTCATGCCCAATTCCGCGAGCAAGGCCCGCACCATCGGCGAGGCGGCGAGCGCGCTTCGCGTCAAGACATCGATGCGCCGGCGGAGCGGTGCGCCACCGGGCGTGCGGAGCACCACCGGCTTGGCGCTCGAAAACCCGAGCGCCAACTCCGGTACGAACCCGACGCCGAGCCCCGCCGACACCATCCGCAAGACCAGGTCGTAATCATCGACGGTGTGGGTGATCCGAGGTGCAAAGCCGGCCAGGGCGCAGGCGCGCTCGGCGAGCTGCCGGTCGTCTGGCTGCCGCGACCCGACGATCCAATCCTCTTGCGCGAGAAGCGCCAGGCCGATCGGCTCGCGCTCGCGCCGCCACTTCTTTGGCAGAGCCAGGAGCACGGGCTCATCCATGAGCGGATGCGAAACGAGGCCGGCCACATCAGGTCGCGGCGCGAGGTTGTATGCAAAGCTCGCCGCAAGGTGACAGCGTCCGTCGCGCACGGCTTCGATCGCGTCCGCCGGTTCGATCTCATGGATGAGTATTTGCAGCTCCGGATACCGGTCCCGGGCCCGGATCACAGCCGGGAGGAGGCGTGCCTTCGCGAAGGTCGAAAAGGAGGCGATCTCCAGCACGCCCCTCGGCTTCTCGCCGGCTGCCTTCAGATCCAGCTCGGCCGTCTCGACTGCGTGGAGGATGGCCTCCGCATGGGTTACCAGCCGCGCGCCTTCTGCGGTCAGACGTACCCGCCGGCCGACGCGCTCCAGCAGCGCGACCCGAGCCTCGCGCTCCAAGGTCGCAAGCTGCTGCGACACAGCCGACGAGGTCAGCCCGAGGGCGTTGCCGACAGCCGTCATTGTGCCGCGATGGGCTAGTTCCCGGAGCAGCCGAAGGCGAGCAAGATCGAACATTAAGCTAATCTAACGACTATTGTCAGTTAATTGAAGTGGACCCGCGAAGATCCACGACGATAAAAGCGGCCCAGGCACATCTGACATGAAGCGGACGCCGAACATGGTCGCAATTTCTGTCCTGGGAATCCCGAACGACGACAATTCATCCTTCATGAAGGGGCCCGCCGAAGCGCCCGCGCCTATCCGCCGCGAACTGCACTGCGACGCGTACAGCATGTGGAGCGAAACGGGTGTCGATCTCAGTGTCGCGGGCAGGCTTGTGGATCATGGCGACGTTCAGTTCGACAGCGCCTCCGATCCATGGGATGTGATCGAGCAGAATGTAGGACGTGCCCTGGAGCCAGGCGATCCATTGATTTGCCTCGGCGGCGACCATGCCGTCACGCATCCAATCATGCGAGCCGTGCGCCGCCATCACCCCAGGCTGACCATCCTTCACATCGACGCGCACCCCGACATCTATCACGCATACCAGGGCAACCCGCGGTCGCACACGTCACCGTTTGCCCGGATCATGGAGGAGCGCCTCGCGGATCGCTTGATCCAGGTTGGGCTTCGCACGATCAACGATCATCATCGCGAGCAGTTCAAGCGCTTCGGGGTCGAGGCTATCGAGGCCGGCCGCTGCGGCCAGATTCCGCGGCTCGATATAACGACGCCGGTCTACATTTCGATGGATATTGACGCGCTGGACCCGGCCTACGCGCCCGGCGTGTCACACAGGGAGGCTGGCGGCCTTTCTCCCCGGCAGGTCATCGATCTGATCCACACCATCGACCAACCGATCGTGGCGGCCGACATCGTCGAGTACAATCCGCATTGCGACATCTCCAACATGACCGCGACCGTGGCCGCAAAGCTGTTGAAGGAAATCGCCGGGATGATGGCGAAGACCGCCCGGACTTGATCGCTGGCATGTTCACAGGCTTGTGAACGTGCGAAGCGGAGCCGAAAGGCTCCGCTTTGGTTGTGCGTCATAGTTGCGTCAGGTTCGGTGCAGCATTAAGGCTGGACGGCAATCCTGCCGCACGGAGAGGACGCACCATGAATAGTGCACGCGCCATCAAATCACTCTTCCTGCTCACGAGCGTCGCCGCCCTTGCCGGCTGCGGGCTGAGCGGTCCGGCTCATGACGAGCCGATGGCAAACGCGGCAGCGGTGGTCGACATGGGCTTCGCCAGCTTCGACCCGGAAGTCGTGCACATCCATGCCGGCCAACAGGTCGAATGGCGCAACACCGCGCTCATCACCCATACTGTCACAGACGACAAGTCGGTCGCTGCGGACCCTAACGATGCCTCGATCCCGGCTGGCGCCACGGCGTTCAATTCCGGCGACCTTCCCGCGGGTCAAGTCTATAGCCAGACTTTCACGGTGCCCGGCACCTACAAATATTTCTGCGAGCGCCACGAAGGCCACGGCATGTTCGGGACGGTGGTCGTCGACCCGGCGCCGTAACACGTCAACGGCGCGCGAGAAACGTCGCGTTCTCCACCTTGATCCGCCATGCCAGCACGATGGCGTTGACGATTGAGAATCCGAGCGCCAACGGCCAGGAACCGAGAGCCAGCGGTAGTAGCGCGATCTCCAGCACGACCACCACGTAATTCGGATGGCGGATGAAGCGGTACGGCCCCGTGCGCACCAGCGGCGCGTCGGGCACGACGATGATGCGCGTGGTCCAATAGCGGCCGAGGCTGAGCAACGTCCACAGGCGCAAGCCCTGTACCGCGAGATAAGCGATGGCGGGCCAAAGCTTGAATTCCGCATCGCCGAGCAACAGCAGCGCCCAGAGCGCAGCGAGCCAGGCGCTGTGCAGGAAGACGATCACCGGATAGTGGCCGCGGCCGACCTCATACGCGCCCTCCGCGAGCAGCGCGCGCGTGTTGCGGCTGGCGATGGTCAGTTCCGCCAGACGCTGGAAAGTCGCCAGCAGGAGCAAGCCGGCGGCGAGGAGTTGATCGAGAGTCATTCCAGCAGCTTATCACGAGGGCAGGAGTCGCCCCGTCACCCCTCGATGATCTGGAATCCGACGCTGAAGCCGGGGCCGAGAGCAGACATCAGGTGCCGGCCGGCAAGGCCGCGCTGCATTATCCGCTGCAGGACAAAAAGCACGGTGACTGCCGACATGTTGCCGTATTCGCGCAGGATTTGGCGCGCCTCCACCATGGTGCCGGGCGCGAGCCCGAAGGCCTGCTCCAGCGCGTCCAGCACCTTGACCCCGCCCGGATGGCAGACATAGCCAGCAAGGTCGCGGGCCGTGAGGCCGCAGCGTGCGAGGAATGTTTCCGCGGCGGGCCGCATCTCCTCCCGCACCAGGGTCGGGATGTCGCGCGAAAAGAGGACGCCGAGCCCGTCATCCTCCACCTCCCAGCCCATCACGCCGAGCGAGTCGGGCCAGGTGTGCATGCCGGATGGGCCGAGGCGCAGGCCCTGCGATCCCGGCCGGCCGATCACCGTTGCGGCGGCGCCGTCGCCGAACAAGGCGGCACCAATGATGTTGCTCTTCGACATGTCGGTGCGACGGAAGGTGGTGGAGCAGAGTTCGACTGCGAGGAACAGCACATCCCCTTCCGGCACGGTGCGCGCAAGCGCTGCCGCATGGCTGAGGCCGATCACGCCGCCGGCGCAGCCGAGGCCGAAGATCGGCAGCCTTACAATGGATGGCGGCAAGTTCATGCGGTTGAGCAGCATCGCATCGAGGCTGGGAGTCGCGATGCCGGTGGTCGACACGACCACAACTGCCGCGATGTCATCGGGCTTGCGTCCAGCTTGTGCCAGCGCGTCGGTGGCCGCGCTGGTCAGCAGCTCCACCGCGTTCTCCAGATAGAGCCGATTGCGCTCGCGCCAGCCATGCGGGCGGAAATACCAATCCATTGGCACGGAGGAATAACGCTCGGTAACGCCCGCATTGTCGAACACGGGCATCAGGCGCTCGATGTCGGAAAGCTCGCGGTCGAACACTTGCGCCGCGGCGATCGCCACATCCGCCTGAGTCATGCGGTAACGCGGCACGGCGGTCGCCACGGACAGGATCGTCGGCGGATCGTTTTCGACCAGGCGAAGCGCAGCACTCCTCATCGCACGCGGCCCTGGTCAATACAGTCAGTCGTCATCGACAGATCTCCACATGACGATCCTTACGCCGCCCCTGGTTACGCGCCAAGGCAAAGGGCGGCGGATCACGTTATCTTGAGCAACGGTCGTTGTGCTGAAAAGCCAACGACGTACGCGCGGCATTGAGGCCGCAGAAACTGTCCCGTCAGCCATCTTCGCCAATCGAGTCTGACGGGACCATGACGAGGCAATAACTGGCAAGTGAAGGGGTTCACAGCCACGGCGGGAGAACTAGACTGTGATCCCGGCCCCGCCGCCTCGAAAGAACAGCTGATGACCATGAACGCCATGACTGGCGCGCAAGTTCCACGGGAGCGCGTGCCGATCAAGATCTGGCTCGGATTCGGCGCCATGTGCCTTGGCATGTTCATGGCGATCCTCGATATCCAGGTTGTCGCGACCTCCCTGCCGGACATCCGTGCCGCGCTCAACGTCGATGCCGACCAGATGAGCTGGATCCAGACCGCCTATCTGATCGCGGAGATCATTGCGATCCCCCTCACTGGTTTCCTCACCCGCGTGCTCAGCATGCGCGGGCTATTCGTGATCGCGCTGTCCGGATTCATCGTCGCTTCGATCGGCTGCGCGGGCAGCGGCTCGCTCGCGGTGCTGATCGGCTGGCGCGTGCTCCAGGGCTTCAGCGGCGGCGTGCTGATCCCGACCGTATTCTCCGCTGTCTTCCTGCTGTTCCCGCAGCACCGGCAGGATGTCGCGACCACCATCGGCGGCGCGCTGGCGGTCCTCGCGCCGACAGTCGGGCCGATCGTCGGCGGCTGGATCACCGACACCTATTCCTGGCACTGGCTGTTCCTGATCAACGTGGCGCCGGGAATTGTGGCGACAGTGGCCGCGGCGTCGCTGCTGCCGCGCGAACGCAGCGACCTCCGCTTCGTGCGCAAGCTCGATCTCGCGTCGCTCATCCTGATGGCGCTCGCTCTGGCCGCTCTCGAGATCCTGCTCAAGGAAGCGCCGCAGCGCGGCTGGACCTCCGCGCTCGCTCTTGTGCTGTTCACCGCTTGCGGGACGGCGAGCGCGGCGTTCCTCTATCGCACCTTGCGCGCAGCGCTGCCGGTGGTCGATCTCAGGATACTGCGCGACCGCGAGTTTGCGCTCGGCTGCTGGCTCAGCTTCGCGCTCGGCTTCGGGCTCTATGGGTCGGTCTATCTGATGCCGGTGTTCCTGGGGCTGGTGCGGCTGCACAGCGCGTTCGAAATCGGCCAGGTCATGCTTGTCACCGGCATCGCGCAGCTGCTGACCGCGCCCATTGCGGTACAGGTGGAGCGGCGCTGCGATCCCAAGCTGCTCTCGGCCTTGGGCTTCGCCATGTTCGGGATCGGACTCGCCTTGAGCTACTACCAGACCTGGGAGACCGACTTCGACCAGATGCTGTGGCCGCAGGTGATCCGCGGCGTCGCCATCATGTTCTGCCTGCTTCCGCCGACGCGCATCGCCCTCGGTCATCTGGCGGCGGATCGCGTGCCTAATGCGAGCGGGCTGTTCAACTTGATGCGCAACCTGGGCGGCGCTATCGGCATCGCTCTCATCGACACGGTCATGTGGGTGCGTGCGCCGGAGCATGTCGAGCGGATCGTGCAGAAGCTGCTGGCGGGCGATCGCGCCACCGCCATTTTCGTGGGACTGCCGACCGACCGCTTCACCGGCCGGCCCCTGGGGCCGGTCGAGGCGGACATACAGGAGCTCGCGCGGCCGCTGGTGGAGCGGGCCGGCCTCGTCTCCGCCATCAACGAAGCCTGGGCGATGATGGCGATCGCCATGGCGCTCGCCTTGATCGCCATCGTGGCGTCGCTCGGCCGCAAGCGGGGCGGCTGAATTGCGGATCGCCTCGATACGATCTGTTGCAAAATACCAGCTTCTCGACACGATTGCGTTACAGACAATCCCGATATCTGGCATCGTCGACGCGCTTCGACATCCACGCCGACTCTGACCGCAAGACGGCAGACACTTTCTCCCTGATGTCCATATACGGAGAATGAGAATGACCAAGATCCTGATGGCTGCGGCTGTCGTGCTGGCGTCCGGCACGTCCCTCGCCTTCGCCGCCAACAGCCAGCTGCCGAGCCCCATCGATCCGACGACCGAGCATTGCTCCTATCTGGAAATGCAGTTCCGGGACAAGCCGGCGATGCATTATTCATCGGCGATCAGACAGGCCGTGGAAGAGAAAGCCTTGTCGCTATGCCGGCAGGACAGGCACAAGAATGGCGGCATCCAGCGCGCCGCGGTTCCGGGCAAGCCCTCGATCCTCTTGCCGGCACGGAATTCCTGACGCCGCGACCATGTGGCTGCTCGCCGTCACAGGACGTTACAAAATGACGCGCGAGCAGACACACAGCCGTTACGCGGCGGCGCGATCCTTGGCCTCGCCGACGCGATCGACATTCAGCGCCGACACCTTCGACCTTGCCGCCAGGAGGCGTTGGGAGAAGGCTCTATCGATGTCGCACCCGAAGGAGACACCCATGAAAAAGCTGATCATCGCCACGACTGCCGCCCTTATGCTCGGCGCTCCGCTGGCGCTCGCTGCCAACACCACGACCACAACCCCGAGCACCACCACGGCGCCCGCCAAGCCGGTGAAGCAGCGCGTTGCCGCCACGAGCCTGTCGGCGCAATGCACCTCGCTCGGCTCGCAGTTCGACAAGGCGGAAGCCAAGCACAAGACCGACAAGGACTACAAGGAAGCGTTGGCGCTGCGCAGCGAAGGCAAGACGCTGTGCACATCGCACAAGCAGACCGCGGGCATCAAGAAGATCGAGGACGCCCTCACCATGCTCGGTCTCAAGCCGGCGGTGAAGAGCTGAGGCCCATCCAGCCGGCTGAGTGACGAGACCACGCGTCCCTCCCCGGTTCGCAAGAGATTCCTCCCGCAAGCCTTGTCCCCTTCCCCCGCTCTGGGGAAGGGGCTCCTTTTTGTGGGGCGAATTGCCTCATCGCGCGCTGGAACGCCGCGTGGCGCTACGCAGCGCTTGCCGCCCGCTTCCCGGTTCCGCTAAATGGCGGCGCATGTCATTGATAGCCTCAGAACGACTGGTCGACACCGCCCGGCGCGTCATTCCGACGATCGCCGCCGGCCTGTTGTGCGTACTGGCGGCGTGGAGCCTGTATCGCGTTGCCCAGCTGGTTTCGCTGGATGACATCAGGCTGGCACTTAAAGAGGTGCCGCGCAGGAACATCGCGGCGGCGCTCGGCACCACCATCGCGAGCTTTGCGGCTTTCATATTACAGGATTACCTGGCGCTGAAGCGGGCCTCGCGCGCGCTCAGCCTGCCGCGGGCGGCCGCCGGCTCGTTCATCGCGCAATCGATCGCGCACATCACCGGCTTCGCGATCCTGGTCGGCGGCGCCTTGCGGGCACGCTATTTCCTGGCCTGCGGCCTCGCGCTGACCTCGGTGCTGAGCGTCCAGGCTTCCTTCAGCGTCAGTTTCGGATTGGCGGATTCGCTCCTGACCGGCCTCGCCACCCTGGTACGGCCAAGCCTTGCCAGCGAGGCAACGCACCTCTCCATCGGGTGGCTGCGCTTTGCGGCCTGCGTGCTAATCCTCGGCGCGCTCGGCGTCTTTGCGCTGGCGACCTTCCTGCGCCGGCACCATCTGGCGATCCGCTACAATCTCGCCGTCGCGCCGGCCCGCACCCTGGCGCTGCAGATCCTGTGCTCGGTTGTCGACATCATGTTCGTCGCGGCGACCCTATATCTGCTGCTGCCGCAAAGCCTCGGCGTCGGCTATGTGCAGATCCTCGCCTGCTACCTGATCGCCGTGACCTTGGGATTGTGGAGCCACGTGCCGGCGGGCCTCGGCGTATTCGAGGCAACCATCCTGCTGCTGATCCGTGCGCCGCATCCGGAGATCGCGCACGTGATCGCCGCCCTGCTGGCGTTCCGCGCGATCTATCATCTGCTGCCCTTTGCGCTTGGCTGCACGCTGCTTGCCATCGTCGAGCTCGGCCGGCGCTTGGCGCGCGGCGAGTCCGAATGAATCGGCCGCTCGGCGGCATCGGCGATGCGCTGGCCGACCGCAATTTCCGCATCTACACCATCGGCTCCGTCATCTCCTGGATCAGTTTCTTCGTGCAGGTGGTCGCGGTCTCCTGGACCGCGTGGGAGCTGACCCATTCCACCACCTGGCTCGCGATCATCGCGCTGCTCGACATCGCGCCCAATGTCCTGCTGGTGCCGCTCGGCAGCACTCTGGCAGATCGCCTGGACCGGTCGCATCGTCGTCGTGAGCTATGCGCTGGCGCTGCTCCAGGCGCTCGCGCTGGCTGTCCTGGCCTATGCCGGCCAGCTCACCATCTGGCCGCTGGCCGTCCTGGTCTTCCTGCACGGCGCCATCCATTCCTTCAGCGTGCCTGCGACGTATGGCATGTTGCCGCGTTTCGTAGCGCGCGAGCGGTTGGCCTCTGCGATCGCTGTCAACAGCGCCTATACCCAGGTCGCGATCGTCGCCGGCCCGGCTCTCGCCGGCTGGCTGATCCTGCATTACGGCGTCGCGATCGCGTTCGCCACGAACGTGGTCGGCTACATGATCTATCTGGGATCGGTTGCGTTCCTGCGCACGCCCGCGGATTTCAGGCAGCCGGCGAAGAGCGGGCGCTCGGTGCTCGGCGATCTCGCCGATGGCGCGCGCTATATCTTCAGCCACCAGGGCATCAGCACATTGCTGATCCTGATGCTGCTGGGCGATGTGCTGTCCATCTCGCTCTATCACATGCTGCCGGCCTTCTCCGCCGGCAGCCTCGGGCTCGGCGTCGAAGGCATGACCACCATCCTCGCGGTCTACGGCGTCGGTGCGACGCTGGCGGCTTTGTGGATGGCGCATGGCGGATCGGCGCGCACTTCGCCTCTCATCGTGCTGCGCGCCTTCGCGGTTTATGCCTGCGCGGTCGGCGGGCTGGTGCTGATGGGCAGCCTGTGGCTTGCCGCCGCCGCAGCCTTGCTGTGGGGCATCGCCGGCCAGATCCGCAGCACCGGCACCATCGCCCTGCTGCAGACCTCCGTGCCGGATGAGCAGCGCGGCCGGGTCATGGGCACGGAGTTCCTGTTCTCCCGCATCGCGGGCGGCATTGGCACCTATCTCGTCGGTACCGTCGCCGAACGCCATGGGCTGGAACTGCCGATGCTGATCGTGGTCGCAGTGTGTCTCGGTGCTTGGGGCTATGCCTATGCGCGGCGGCATGTGATCCAGGCCAGCTTCCTGGATCCGAAGCCGGCGCTCGTCAAGAGCGAGACCGCTCCCTGAAAGGCTAGTGTGTCACTTCCTGTTCGACTGTTTCGACGCCCGTCTGCACGCCTTCGCCGATCTTCTGGATGTCCTTTCCGGCCCCCTTCAGGGTATTGCACGCCGAGAGCATCGGCAGCGCCGCCATCAGACCGACAAGCAGCCAGCGTCCTTTGTGGCTCGTGATACGCATGGTTGAACCTCAATCCATTCACTCAATTCGAAACGATGATCATACGCGATTCATCCGGCCTTGGGCAATCTGACCAGGGCCCTGAGGCCGCCTTCCTTGCGGTTGGCGAGGGTGATGGTGCCGCCATGGGCCAGCACGACGCTGCGTGCGATGGCGAGGCCGAGGCCGGCGCCGCCGGAATCGCGGTTGCGCGATTCCTCCAGCCGGACAAAGGGGCGAAAAACGTCCTTGAAGCGGCCTTCTGGGATGCCGGGGCCGGTATCATCGACGGTGACTTCGACCTCGTCGGCCAGATCCTTGATCGCGATCTCCGCGCTGTTGCCGTAGCGGATCGCGTTCTCCACCAGATTATTGAAGCATCGCCGCAAAGCCACGGGCCGCGCGCGCAGCACGCAGCCTGCGCTGCCATTCAGCCGCGCCGGCGGATGATCGTCCGCCACGTCCTGCAGCAGGACGGTGAGGTCCACGGGCTCGGTCGGCTCGGTATCGCTATCCTCGCGCGCAAAAGCGAGCGTGGAGCGGATGATCGCCTCCATCTGGTCGAGGTCGGTCAGCATCTTCTGCTGCTCCTCCGGATCCTCGACGAATTCGGCACGCAAGCGAAGCCGCGTGATCGGCGTGCGCAGATCGTGCGAGATGGCGGCGATCATCTGCGTGCGGTCCTCGATCATGCGCCGGATGCGCCGTTGCATGCGGTTGAAAGCGCGGGCCGCCAGCCGCACCTCGTTGAGGCCGGTCTCCGGCACATCGCCCGGCCGAACGCCGCGGCCCAATTCCTCCGCCGCGACGGCCAGGCTTTCGATCGGCCGCGTGATGAGGCGCATCGCCCCGACGCCCAGCACCATCACAGCGGCGATGCCGGCTGCCAGCGCCAGCAGGTGAGACCATGAAGAGAAAGGCAGGCTCTTGACCGAAGCGAAGCTGAAATTGAGCCAGGTTCCGTCCATCAACTGCAGGGCGACCGTAAAAGTCTGCCCCTGGTCCTGCAGCGACAAGATCTCGTCGGTCTTCTTGCGTTCGTCGGTCCACAGGCTCGGCAGCCACGACCACAGAGGATGAGACGCATCGTCCGGCCCGATCCCGTAATCGACGCGCAGCTCGCGCCAGCGCATGTCGAGCAGGCGCGCGGCGATCACGTCGCGCAGGCGCCCGGTCCGGCTGTCGGGCGGCTCTGATTCTTCGATCATGCTGGCCGGGGTCGCGGCGATGAACAAAGACGAGCCGCTGATGGATTCGGCGATGACAGCGCGCAGCGGCGGCGCGGAGTGGTCGAGGAAGCGCGCGGCGGCGGCAATGCGCTCGGCGGCGCGCAGATCCTCCAGCGCCGCCACCGCCTCGTCGCGGTTGAACGCGTGGAAGGCCGACACGGAAATCAGCGACAGCGAGATGCCGGCCACCAGCACCAGCGCAAACCAGCTCAGCATGGAATGCGGCACCAGGCGACGCAGCACCATGCGCGTCAACCTTTCGAGGCAGGCTTGGCGAGTGCCGGCTTGGACGTGTCGGAACGGCTGACGGCCGCCGTGAACATGTAGCCGCCGCCCCGGACCGTCGCGATCAGCGCCCCGGCGCCGGGCGCGGCGCTCTCCAGCTTGCGGCGCACACGGCCGATCTGCACGTCGATCGAGCGATCGAACAAGGAAGCAGTGCGGCCCTTGGTCAAATCAAGCAGGCGGTCGCGGCTGAGCACACGCTGCGGCCGCTCCGCCAGCGTGAGCAACAGGTCGAATTCGCCGCCGGTCAGGTCAACCGGCCGATTGCCGGGGTCGAGCACCTGGCGCCGCCCCGGCTGGATGGTCCAGCCGTCGAAGATCAGCGTCGCCTCGGCGTCCGCCTCTCCCACCACCGATGCGGGTGGCCGATCCTCGGCCCGGCGCAGGATGGCGCGGATGCGCGCGAGAAGCTCGCGCGGGTTGAATGGCTTGGGCAGGTAATCGTCGGCCCCCATTTCCAGCCCGATGATACGGTCGGTATCTTCCGCAACCGCGGTCAGCATCAGGATCGGCGTGGTTGTAGTGGCACGCAGCTGTCCGCACAGCGTCAGCCCAGAATCGCCCGGCAGCATGACGTCGAGGACGATAAGGTCGATCTTGGCCTCCTCCAGCACCCGCCGCATTTCGCGGCCATCGGCCGCCACGCTGACCCTGAGGCCATTCTTGGCCAGGAATTTGGACAGCAGGGAACGGATTTCCTTGTCGTCATCCACCACCAGGATATGAGCTGACCGGTCCATTCAGGCTGCCCGGAGCATTGTGTAATCGCGTTCCATGAAAGCACCTGACCCGACGCCGGTAACAGCGGCCATCGCCGCATCGTAACAGATTGTAACAGCGCGCCCTGTGGTCGCAATCCGTTACCAAAACCGGCTCAGGCCGACACTGACATGTTACCCGCGAGGCCCATTTTCTCCACAAGTCCGCTGCGTCGCAGCACCAAACGATCGGAGGTCGCAAATGAACTCGCTCCAATCCTCTGTCGGGGCCGGCCGCGCCCGGATCATCGGCGGGGTCGCCGCCGCAACCATCCTGGGCCTGGCGGTCGCCGCTCCGGGCTATGCCGCCGCCCCGCCGGAGAGCTTCGCCGATCTGGCGGCCAAGGTATCGCCGGCGGTGGTCAACGTCTCCTCGACCCATGTGATGGCCCAGCAAGACATCCAGGGGCCAGGGGGCGAGATGCCGTTCAACTTCCCCGAAGGCTCGCCGTTCGAGCAGTTCTTCAAGCAGTTCCAGGAGCAGCAGCAGAAGCATCCGCGCAAGGTCACGTCGCTCGGCTCCGGCTTCATCATCGATGCCAGTGGGTACGTCGTCACCAACAACCACGTGATCGACGAAGCCAAGGATATCGAGGTGACGCTGACCGATGGCACTGAATATCCGGCCAAGCTGGTGGGGACCGACAACAAGACGGATCTGGCCCTGCTGAAGGTCGAGCCGAAGAAACCCCTAACGTTCGTCTCGCTCGGCGATTCCGACAAGATGCGGATCGGCGATTGGGTGATGGCGGTCGGCAATCCGTTTGGGCTCGGCGGTTCGGTCACGGCCGGCATCATCTCTGCCCGGGGCCGCGACATCCATGAAGGACCGTACGACGATTTCCTGCAGATCGACGCAGCGATCAACCAGGGCAATTCCGGTGGCCCGACCTTTTCCACCGACGGCAGCGTGATCGGAATCAATACCGCGATCGTGTCGCCGAGCGGCGGTTCGGTCGGCATCGGGTTCGCGATCCCCTCCAACCTCGCGAAGCCGATCATTGCCGAACTCAAGGAGCAAGGTCACATCGACCGCGGCTGGCTCGGCGTCTCGATCCAAGAGCTGACGCCCGACCTGACGCAGGGCATGGGCCTCAGCTCGGACAAGGGCGCGCTGATTGCCTCGGTGCAGGACAACAGCCCGGCCGCGGAAGCAGGCATCAAAGCGGGCGACGTCGTCCTGGGCTTCGGCGATCACACCATCGCCTCGCCCAAGGACCTGTCGCGGGTGGTCGCCGAGACACCGAGCGGCAGCAGCATGCCGATGAAAATCTGGCGCGACGGCAGCGAGCGGACGATCAGTGTCAAGATCGCCCAGATGAAGGAGGACGTCGCCAGCGCCGAAGGTGATAACAAGGGATCGAACAGCGGTCCGGCGGCGCCCGACACCATGCAACAGCTGGGTGCGACCTTGGCGCCGGTAACGGACGAGACGCGGCAGCAGTTCGGCCTGGGCGAGGATGCCGAGGGCGTCGTGATCGCCGACCTGGAGCAGGACAGCGTGTTGGCTGACCAGGGCGTACGGCCCGGCGACGTGATCGAACGCATCAACGACCGCAAGGTCGTGAACCCCAGCGATGTCGCCAAGGCGCTGCATGAAGCGCGCGCCGACAAGCGTTCGGTTGCAGTGATGCTGATCGCGCGAGAGGGCAGCGACCACTTTGTAGCGGTGCAGATCGGACAGTCATGACCGGTTCCCTAGGGATCTCGAGTGCGCCCCCCGACAAGCTCGAGATCGACAGGCGGCCTCATCCCCTCAGCCATCCCAGCTGAGTCGGCCGCCGGAGTCCGGCGCGGCCTTCTCCCCAACTGTCCCGGGAGGCCGCGCCGGTCCTTTTTATGCTCCTGTCTTTTCACGATGCATGGCGCAGAGAAGGACGCTAGCTTTGCCGCCGAGTCGATCCACTGCCGAGTCGCGCGCTCACGAGCGCGATCAGCGAGAGGCGGCGGAAACTGAAATCGGGGCATGCGCGTGTCGGAGCCGCTTCGCCAGGAGTTCGAGGCCATCCAAGGCCGGTGGCAAGCGCTTTGCCACAACGGCCACCTGCCCGCGCGCGCGGATTTTCCGCCCGAAAGCCTGGCGCCGTGGATGGGCCATATCCAGATCGTGGAGCGCGTCTGTGAAGGCGATACAGTTCGGTATCGCGTGCGCCTGGTGGGGACGCGCATCGTCTATTACGAAGGACGCGACCACACCGGCCTGTTCCTAGACGACATCATTCCCACCGACCAACTCGATGAAGTCCTGACGGACTATGACCGTAGCGCAGAAACGCGCGCGCCAGTCTATGGCGCGTTCTATAGCGGCTCCGAGACGGCGATCTCGTCCAAGCTCGAGCGCCTGATCCTGCCGCTCGCGGCGGATGGCGAGACGATCGACCAGTTCCTGGTCGCAATCTATCGCGCAGGGACCTGAATGGCGCCCGGTTCAGGTGACGCGGCTTCGCTGCCGTCCGTCGGCGTGAAGAACAGATCTGTCAGGCCGGATTGTTCGAAGCACTGCTTGAACCTGTCGGAGACGATCATCTGGCCATTGAGTGCAAAGCTGCCGTCGAGCATGAAGCGAGGCCGATTGTCCGCGCTGCATGCCCTTGCTAGGGTGCCGGTTCTTCAGGTGACGGGAGCGGCCTCATGATTGCGGTGCGTTTGATGCGGATGTTTCCTCATCCGGACGGCGGTGGGCTCGAGGATTGGGGCGAGATTCCGGCGGCGGAACTGGTCAGCGGCGCGCCGAAGCAGCGCGGGCGCTCCTACTTCAATGCGCCGGAGATCGGCCTCAGCGCCGGCGTCTGGGACTGCACCGCGTTCGAAGGAAAGATGGGCCTCTACCCAGTCGATGAGTTCATGATCTTGCTGGAAGGCTCCGTCACGGTGACGGAGAGGAGTGGCCGCGTCACGCGCATCGAGGCCGGTGAAAGCTTCGTCATTCCGCGCGGACTCGATTGCGCGTGGACGCAGGAGGGCTATGTCCGCAAGATCTTCGTGATCTATGAGGATCCAGCCGCGCCGATGCCGGCCAAGCCGGCGGCCGATCACGTCATCAGGCTCGATCTCAACGCAGCTCTCGCGCCGAGCGCCGGGCCGGACCCAGCGCTACTGAACGGGCCGGAGCCGCATTGCGCCGAACATGTTGTCTATACGGATGCCGGCGGACAGCTGACAGTCGGCCTTTGGTCGGCAACACCCTACGACCGCAAGGCGACGCCGTTCGGGCGCTATGAGCTCATGCATTTCCTGGAGGGCCAGGTCGATCTGCACAATGGCGGGACCAGCGGCCAGGCACTCCAGGCGGGTGAGACCATCTTCGTGCCCAAGGGCACGCCGCTCGGCTGGCGAAATAGGCAGGACGTGAAGAAGATCTTTGTGATACTGGCATGACCGATCCCAACACCTGCGACCTGCTGATCCAGCGTGCGATCTTGTTTGATGGCGCCGGCACCGCGCCCATCATCGGCGACCTGGCAGTGACCGGCGACCGGATCGCGGTGATCGGTGATCTCCGGAACTGGAGTGCCGCCGAGACGATCGATGCCGATGGCCTCGCAATCGCGCCCGGCTTCATCGACGTGCACACGCATGACGACCGCGCGCTGCTGATCGGCGACATGTCCAACAAGACCAGCCAGGGCGTCACGAGCGTCGTGATCGGCAATTGCGGCATCTCGCTGGCGCCTTTGACCCTGCGCGCAGCGCCACCACCGCCCCTGGATCTGATCGGCGCCCAAGGCGACTTCAAATATCCGCGCTTCGCGGACTATATGGCGGCGCTGGACCGGCAACCGCCCGCCGTTAATGCCGCGTGCCTGCTCGGTCATTCCACTTTGCGGATCGGGGTGATGGATAGGTTGGACCGCGCCGCGACGGATGAGGAAATAGTGGCCATGCGCGCGCGGCTGCAAGAAGCGCTTGATGCCGGCGCCATTGGCCTGTCGACCGGACTCGACTACCAGCCCGCCGCCGCAGCGCCGACCGAAGAAGTGCAGGCGCTGGCAGAACTGCTGAAGCCGGCCGGGGCGATCCACACCACGCATATGCGCAGCGAAGGCGACCGTGTCATTGAGGCGATGGACGAGGCGTTCGCGATCGGCCGATCGGCGGACGTGCCGGTGGTGATCTCGCACTTCAAGGTGCATGGCAAAGCGAATTTCGGGCGCTCCGCCGAGACGCTGGCAAAGTTCGATGCGCAGCGTACGCGCCAGCCGCTGGCCTTGGATGCCTATCCTTATTCCGCCTCCTCGACGGTGCTGAAATCGCAGGAGATCGGCGAAGCGCCGAAGGTCATGGTCACGTGGTCCACGCCGCATCCTGAGATGACCGGGCGCATGCTGGACGATGTTGCGGCCGAATGGAGCTGTTCGCTGGAGCAGGCGGCCAAGAGGTTGCAGCCGGCGGGCGCAGTCTATTTCGCGATGGATGAGGCGGACGTGCGGCGCATCCTCAGCTATCCGCATACCATGATCGGATCGGATGGATTGCCGCACGACGCACATCCGCATCCCCGCCTGTGGGGCAGCTTCCCGCGCGTGCTGGGGCACTATGCACGCGACCTCAGCCTGTTTCCGATGGAAGAAGCAGTCCGCCGCATGACGTCGCTGCCGTCCGAGCGCTTCGGCCTCACGGGACGCGGCCGGCTCAAGCAGAACTACGCTGCAGACCTCGTGCTGTTCGATCCGAAGACAGTGAAAGACCGAGCTACATTCGAGGATCCCAAGCAGGTATCCGCTGGCATCGTCGCGGTATGGGTCAATGGAAAAAATGTGTGGCGCGACGGTGCCGCGACGACTGCACGACCCGGCCGCCCATTGCGGCGGCAGCAGATGCAGATAGCACTTTCCTAAAATTCGATTGATCTTCTGCACCGCTTTTGAAGCGAAATTTCCGATAGAGCAATCCCATACATCGGCCTGTGTCGCACGGGCCGATGCGCCCCGATGTTAACTACGAAAAGTTAGATTCGATTAAGAGTTTGCCCGCAGGTTGGAGCTGTCGGGAAGCGCTGTGCAAACGGCGTTTCCGCTGAGATCCACATCGAAACGCAATGGCGAGACGGTTGATGAAAATCTCATCCAATTCTGCTGATCGCGCTGCTGGCCACCGATTCCTGCCGCATTGGAGCGCCCCTATTCTGCTCGCGTTCGCCGCCGCGGCGGCAGTCACGCCGGCCACCAGCGCGCGGGCCGAGGACGGACTCCTGACCTGGATCGTCAAATCCATTTCCGCGGATGAAGACGGCGAGTTGATTCCGGTTTCGGCGATGCAGGTGCCGCAAATCGGCACGGCCCTGACGACCGGCCAGCGGATTTCCACCGGCGGCCAACACATGGTGCTGGTCAACGGGCGCGATCTGGTCGACGTCAGCCCGAACAGCACGATCTCGATCGGCGACAATGACGCGGCAACGGCCGAAGCCAATGTCGACGTCCTCTCCGGCACCATCCATGTCGAGGTCGGAAAGCGCACGCCGGGCCAGACCTTCTCGATCGGCGCGACTTATCTGGTGGCGACCGTCAAGGGTACCAAATTCGATGTCAGCACATCCAACGAGGCATCGACAGTCTCCGTGACCGAAGGCGTTGTCGCCGTGTCCGCCGTCAAGAGTGGCGAGAGCATCGACGTGACCGTCGGCAACACCGCGATCGTATCTCGCAGCACTCTCGGCGCGCCAACCCTCACCTCGACGCCGGCTGGCGGGACCTCCGGCACCATCGGCGCTGACAACAATCTGGAGGGCGCGAGCGCGAACACCGGCAAGGACGATGGCGGAAAATCCGCCGGTTCCAACAGCGGCGGCTCCACTGGCGGCGGCTCGAATAGCGGCGGTTCCAGCGGCGGCGGCTCCGGTGGCTCGACTTCAGGCGGAGGATCCGGCCTCGGCGGCGCGGTGGGTGGCGCGGTTGGCGCCGTGGGCGGCGCGGTAAGCGGCGCTTCGGGCGCAGTCGGTGGTGCCGTCAGCGATGTCACCGGCGCCGTGGGTGGCGCGGTCGGTGGCGCCGTGGGTGGCGCTGTCTCGGGCGTCGGTGGCGCCGTGGGCGGTGCTGTCTCGGACATCGGCGGCGCAGTCGGCGGCGCGTTGGGTGGCGTGGGCGGCGCCCTTGGCGGTGCTGGCGGACGCCAGCCGGGCGACCGCTAGGCTCCTGGCAGTGCCGATCATTTCCGCGATGCGTTCGCTTCAGCGACACGGTCCGCAACTCCTGCGCTGGCTCGCCGGATTCGGTGTGTGCGCTGCGATCGCCGCGCTCTATCTCAGCGGCTCCCTCACCTTTATCGAGCGCCCATTAACCAGCGCCCGCTTTCAGCTGCTGAAGTCCGATCCTTCGGGCAATGTCGTTGTTGTCGCAATCGACCCTCGCAGCCTGAAGGAAATATCGATGTGGCCATGGCCGCGCTCGCGGCACGCCACGGTGATCGACAACCTGCGCACCGCCGGTGCCCGGCAGATCGCCATGGATATCGATTTCAGCTCCAAATCGATAACGATCGAGGATGATGCCTTGTCGGCCGCGCTTGCCCGCGCGGGCGGCACTGTGATCTTGCCGGTGTTCGAACAGACCGCCGATGCCCAGAACAATCCTGGCCAAAACAATATGGCCGCGACTTTGCCGCTGCCACAATTCGCGCGCTACACGCGGCGCGCCTCCGCCAATATCCATCCCGACAGCGACGGCATCGTCCGGCGCATCGCGCGCGTGGAACTCTGGTCGGGCGAGCTGGTCCCGACGGTCGCAGCCGCCGCGGCGGGATTGCAGCCCACGGAGATCGGCCGCTTCTACGTCGACTTCGGAATCCGGGCCGACAAGATCAAGACAATCTCCTATGTCGACGTACTCGGCGGCGAATTCGATCCGGCGATCTTTGCCGGCAAGACCGTCTTCGTCGGTGCCACGGCGCGAGAGCTCGGTGACACGGTGGCGACGCCGGCCGGCGGCGTGATGCCGGGCGTAATGGTGCAGGCGCTGGCTACGGAATCGTTGCTGCAGCACCGCGACCTGCACAAGGTGTCACGCTGGCTCACGCTCGCAGCCGCCTGCCTGCTGTTCCTGCTGATCGCGGCGATCTGCCGTCATCGCGGCTGGCGGCGTGGGCTGGCCGTGGGTGCGGGCGCGCTGGCCGCGATCATCGCGATGCCGCTGGTGGTCCAGGCACAGCTGCCGCTGATGATCGAGACCGCGCCATTCCTGGTGGCGCTGGCCGCAGCGTTCCTGGTTGCGCTGCTCGCACGGCTGCGCGACCTCGATCTCCGGCTGATCGGTCAGGCGCTGCTGTTGCGCCGAACCGACGCGCTGATGCGGCAGGTCGTGCAGAACAGCTCGGACGGCCTGCTGATCATCGACGAGCATGGCAAGGTCCGTTCGGCCAACCCCGCGGCGGAACGCATGCTGGGCCAGCGCGGCGGAGAGCTGTTGGGCCAGCACTTCTTCGACATCATCGCGACGCCCAGCCATCAGCCGCCGATTCACAGCCTGTCCCGCATGGTCTATGCGGACCGGCCGAGCCAGGTCGAACTCACGCGGCCGGACGGCTCGACCCTGATCGTCGACGTCGCGTTGACGCGTCTGCCCGACCAGCCGAGCGCCGCCTTCGTCGCGCTGCTGCACGACGTCACCGAAATGAAGATGCGCGAGACGGAGCTGCGCGCGGCGCGTGACCAGGCGGAGGCAGCCAGCAACAGCAAGAGCCAGTTCCTTGCCAACATGAGTCACGAGCTGCGCACACCGCTCAATGCCGTCATCGGCTTTTCCGAGATCATGAAGACCGAGCTGCTGGGGCCGATCGGGACGGAAACCTATCGCGGCTATAGCCACAGCATCCATGACAGCGCCAAGCACCTGCTCGGCATCATCAATGACATCCTCGACATCTCATCGATCGAATCCGGATCGCCGCGGCTCTATGAGGGCATCCACGAGCCGGAGCAGATCTGCCAGTCGGTGGTCGCGCTCGTCTCCGGCCGCGCGGACCAGGCGCAGGTGAAGCTCGCCGTCAGCGTCGATCCCTCGGCCGACCTGCTGTTCGCAGACGGGCGCATGATGAAGCAGATGCTGATCAACCTGGTCGGCAACGCGATCAAGTTCAGCTCCAAGGGCGGGCGGGTCGAGATCAACGTGACGCCGGCCGGCCCCGAGGCCCACAGCGGCGTGATCTTTGCGGTGGCCGACCAGGGCATCGGCATCGCCAAGGACGACATCCCGCGCATCGTGAAGCCGTTCGAACAGGTCGAGACTGCCTTCGCGCGCAATTTCGACGGCATCGGGCTCGGCCTGCCGCTGGTGAATTCGATGGCGCGGCTGCATGGCGCCACCCTCACCATCGAGAGCGAGGTCAATGTCGGCACTACTGCGTGGATCCTGTTCCCGGCGGCGCGCACCCGCCCGCGCAGCGCCGCGCAGGATGCGCTCGCGGCGCCGGCAGATGAGATCGAACGTCCAGCGGCCGAGGACCGCAAGCTGCGGATCGTCGCGGCGCAGTGAGCCTTAACGCCGCTGGTTCGGCGCGCGCTTTTTCGCTGCTTGCGCCTTTTTCCAGCCGAGACCGCCGATCACTTCCACCGCGCAGCGCGCCGCCAGCTGGGCGCCAAGGCCATTGATGTCGAAATCGGGGCCGAGGCATGCCATGTCGAAGCCGATCACGGGCGGCCCCTCCTCGACGCCCAAGCGCAGCGCCTGCAGAATCTCGCGCGCCGTGAGACCGGCCGGGTCGGGATATTTCTGCGCCGGCAGGAAGGCGGGATCGATCACGTCGAGATCGAGCGAGAGGTAGAGCGCATCGACATCGCGGCAGATGCGCGCCAGCGCCTCGCGCACGCATTGCCGGATTCCCTTCTCCTCCACGTCCTGCAGGGTCCATATGCCGATATCGAGCTCGCGCGCGGCTTCGTGCCACGCGAGCGAGTTGCGCGTGCCGCGGATGCCGATCTCGGCGAAGTTCGCGGGATTGAGATAGCCGCCTTCGAAGCAGCGCGCCCATTGCGAGCCGGCCCAATAGCGCGGTTCCCACGCTAGATCGTAGTGCGAATCGAACTTGAGGACGGCGATGCGCTGCTTTCGTTGCCGCACGACCGAGCGCACGCCGACATAGGGAACAGTGTCGTCACCGCCCAGAAGGATCAGCGCCTTGTCGCGGCCGATCAGCCGCTCGATGCGGTCGCCCGCCTTGTGCAGCATGGTTTCGGCATCGATCTCGTAATCGACGCGGATGTCGCCACCATCCGCAATCTTGACCCAGTCCGCGATCTGGAAATCGGGGCCGCGCTCCGGAAACAGGCCGCCCGAGTGATCGAGCGAATAATAGATCGCGTTGCGGCGGATAGCCGCCGGGGCGCCGGTCGCCCCGGTGCGCGAATAGATCTCCGCCTGATGGATCGCCTGGGCAGGCAGGAAGCGCCGCGGATCGAGGATCTTCACCCCTTCATAGGGCAGCCCCACCACCACGATATCGGCATCGGGCGCTTCGTCCACGTAGGGCGCCTCCATGAAGGTGGGGACATCATCATAGAGAATGCGCTCCACCCGCCGTACGACGCGGTACGGCGATTGCGCGGCTTTCGCGGACGCGCGCTGAAACGCTGCCGCAATCGCGGCCTTGCCGGTAGGCGCCGCCTTGCGCGGTGCTGATTTCTTTCCTTTGGATGGCATGATGTGTCCCCGCTGTGCGGCGCAGATAGTGCCTGGGGACAGGCGGATTTGTCACGCTTTACCGGTGGGCGCGGTGGCCCTACTCCATCCCCATCAGTGCGCCGTCGGTGGGATCGAGATAGAGCGTCTTCTTAGCGCCGGTCTGGTCGGTGGCCTGGACGACGTAGCAATTGCCGTCGTTCGGCTTGATGGCGCCGATATTGGCGAAGCCGTGCTGTTCCAGCATTTTCTTGATCGTGGCGGGCGGTAGCCACTTTGACTTGTCCGCGGTGGTGCACTGCAAGTTGGCGCCGTAGGCGCTCGCCGCGACCGATAAGCTGCCCAAGAGTGTCAGCACGATCCTCGATATGCGCATGGGCAATCCTAACGCGGGAAGGTCAAGGAAAAGGTCGCACCGCCTGATTCATCGGTGGGCGTCAGGGAGAGCTGCGCCTTCAGTCGCTTGGCGGCTTCCGCGACGATCGCGAGGCCGAGGCCGGCCGAGCCGCCTTTCGGTCCGCGCCGGAACGGTTCCGTCATTTCGGCGAGATCGGCGGGATCGAGGCCCGGCCCGTGATCCGCGACGGCGAGGCGCGGCGGGTCTTCGGCCACCACCAGGCGAACGGTAGCGCCCGCGGGCGAGGCTCTCAGCGCGTTCTCCAGCAGATTGCGCACGGCGCTTTCCATCAAGCCGCGATCGCCCGCCACCATGACCGCACGCCGCGGCGCCTCAACCGCGATGTCGCGGCCGGCCCGGCGTGCCACCGGATAGAGCCGGGCGGCCAAGTCCTGCGCCAGTTCGGCGAGGTCGATCTCCGCATTGGCGCTGACCGTCGCGGTTTCGGTCCGCGCCAGCTCGAGCAGCAGCTCGACCTGGCGGATCATGCCGTCGATGTCGCGCTTCAAGGCGAGCACATCCTCATCTTCCTTCATCGCATCGAGGCGCGCGCGCAGGATAGCGAGTGGCGTGCGCATCTCATGCGCGGCATTGGCGTTGAAGCGTTCCTGGCGCTTGTTGGCGGCAGCGAGCTCGGCGGAAATCGCCTCGGCATTGCGCCGCAGTGCGTCGATCGCAAGCAGATCGCGGCGGCGGCGGCGCAGCGAACGCCAGACCAGGAGCAGGATCGCCGCCATCGCCAGCAGGATGGTCACGACGAACACCGCATAGGCGATGCGCGCGATGCCGGTCGCAGCGGCCAGCGTATCGGTGGCATCGATATAGAGCTCGAACGCGCCGACGATCTGGCCCTTGCGTCGGATCGGCACGTAGATCTCGGCGAGCGCGCTGGTGCCCTCGTCCAACCCCAGCACGTGATATTCGCCGCCCGTCACGTGCAGCATCATCACGGGCTCGCCCGTGGCGAACACCTCGGACACGTCCTCCTGGTCGTAGTGGCGGCCGATCGCGGCACCGGTCGAGTCCAACCAGACCACGCTATTGCGGTCAAATGCCACCATCCGCAAGACGCCGGAGGTGCGCTGCAGCAGTTCCAGCGCGACGGCGTGCGCCTCGCGGTCTTTGGCGTAGACGGTCTCGGGCCCATTCGGATCCAGGATGTCGGCAGCAGCCTCTGTCACGCGCTCGCCGACCGATAGGGCGTAAGATTGCACAGCCTCGCGCACGCGGTATTCAGCCGTCCACCAGCCGGTCAGCATCGCGACAAGTCCGATGAGAGCGACACCGAGAATGACCAGCCAGTCCCGTCGTTCGAGGGCATGGACGGCGCTCACGGCGAACGCACCTCCAGCATGCATCCGACGCCGCGCAGCACCGCGATCTCCACCCCCGCCCCGGCCGCGCGCAGCCGCTTGCGCAGGCGCGAGACGGCGGCATCGACGGCGTTGGGCGTCACCTCGTCATCGAAGCCATAGAGGCTGCGCTGTATATCTTCGCGCTTCACGACCGCACCCTGGCTGCGCAGCAAAAGCTCCAGCAAGGCAGCTTCCTGGCGAGGCAGCTCCATCGCCTGGCCGCCGACCGCAGCCCGGCGCTGCGCCGCATCGAAAGTGAGGTTGCCCGCCTCCAGTACGGTCGCGAGCCGCTTGCCCGGCCGCCGCAGCACAGCGCGCAGCCGCGCGTTCAACTCGTCCATGTCGAACGGCTTCACGATGTAATCGTCGGCGCCGGAATCCAGGCCCTCGATCCGGTCGACCGGGGAATCGCGGGCGGTCAGGAAGAGGATGCCGGCTTCCGACCCCTTGCCGCGGATCTGCTTCACCAGCGCCAGGCCGTCGCCATCGCCCAGGCGCCGGTCGAGCAGGACCGCGTCATAGGTCTCGACGTCCAGGAAGGCGGCAGCATCGGCGCGGCTCTGCGCCAGATCGACGGCAAAGCCGCGTGCCGTCAAGTTACGGCGCAGCAGCTCACCCAGAGTTGGCTCATCCTCGACGATTAAAAGGCGCATGATCTCGCGCCGTGCGGGGTCATCAGATGGCACGCGTCCGCCCGGTCAGCCTGAATAAGACCAGATTTTCCCGGTGCCGCCAACATCCATGAGGAAATTGGGGGTTAGAGCCGTCATGAACCCTCTCGTAGAGCATCCAAATATGATGCCCACGGAACCACGCCGATCATGACCGTCCGCTGACGGCACCATGGGTTGCCACCACGGCAATTCGATCTAGGATTGAGCCATGGCGATCGGCGAATCAGACAAAAGCGATGCGATCTATGGCAGGCTGGCGGCGTGGCTGGCGGTACATGCGCTGGGCGATACGGGCATGGATGCGGACGGCCGCGCTCAGAACAACATGGGCGCACTGGCCTTTCCGGAGCTGTTCGCCGGATTCTGCACCCGCATCGCGGACTGGATATGCCCGCTCTGGCGCTGCACGCTGGGTCTCGAAGTGCTCAATCCCGAGCTCAGCGGCTCGCAACTCATCTGGCGCGATGGCGCGCTCACGCGGACCGAGGTCAACCGCGCCGGCATCACGACGCGCGCGGACTATCTCAAGAGCGCGATCTATGTCGTCGATACCACCAACCGGCCGTTCCGCTGGCACAAGCCCGAGCCGGTCCCGGACATGGAGCTGATCCAGCAGTTCCAGGAATTCGGCCTGAGCGACTATTTCGTCATGCCGCTGCCGTTCCAGGATGCGACCCGCACATCGACCTTGAGCTTCGCCAGCACGCGCGCGGGCGGATTCTCCGATCTCGACCTCGAGCGGCTGCAGATGGCAGCGCGGTTATGGTCGTCGATCGCCGAGCGCTGGGTGCTGCGCCACATCGCGCTCGATCTGCTGGCGCATTATCTGGGACGCGCGCCGGCGGAGCGGGTCTATGCCGGGCAGATCGAGCGCGGCGACGTCACGCGGATCGAGGCCGCCATTCTGATCTGCGACCTGCGGGGCTTCACCGCCATGACGGACCGCGCGCAGCATGGCGAGATCGTGAGCCTGCTCAATCGCTGGTTCGAGGTGATCGGCGACGCCATCGGCACGCATCGCGGCGACATTCTCAAATTCATGGGAGATGGGTTGCTGGCGGTGTTTCCGCTGGAAGAGAGCCGCGGTGCAACGTGTGACCGGGCGCTCGATGCGGCCGTGGCGGCACTCGCCGGCACGGAGGCGCTGAACGGGGCGCTGGCGCAGGAAGGGCGCGCGCCGCTGGCCTTCGGCATCGGGCTGCATTGGGGCGAGGTGGAGTTCGGCAATATCGGGACGCGCGACCGCCTCGATTTCACGGTGATCGGACCGGCGGTCAATCTCGCGAGCCGGCTGCAGGACCTGACCAAGAGCGTCGGTGTCCCTATTCTCGCTTCCGCCGATTTCGCCGCGGCCACCAGCCGCGTACTGCGCAGCCTGGGTGGGCAACGCGTGCGCGGGCTCGAGGGCGAGATCGAAGTGTTCGCGCCAGCCGGCTGACGCTCCGCTATTCGACGCCGTCCGCCACGATGAATTGGCAGCTGGTGGCGTTGAGTCGGAGGGGCAGGATCTTCTGATAGGCTGGCGAATTGTACCAATCCTCCGCCGCCTGGCGCGAGGGGAACTCCAGCATCGCGATACGCTCGAACGGCATGTCGCCCTCGAGGGCGGTGAACTTGCCGCCGCGCACCAGGAACTTGCCGCCGTAGGCGTCGATGGTCGGCATCACCTGCTTACGATATTCCTCGAACATCTTCGGGTCGTGCAGACGTTCATAGACGATGCAATAGGCCTTCATGAGACACCTCCTCCTCCTTGTCTGGCGCGCAGTATATCGGCGAGGCGGCGGAACGGTGTTCCCGGATCGTCGTTCCGGCGCTCCAACTGGACCTTGCGGAGTCCATCCCTGCCCCACCGTTCCTTGACGGCGAGCTCAAGCCATGCGGCTGCCTGGGCGCTGCGTCGGTGCGCAAGCCGATTGTCGGCGGACAGCCAAGCCCAATGATCGTAGATCGCCTGCGCGAAGCGGTCGAGATGATCGCCAGTCTGTGCTGACAGGAGGAGGATTTGCGGCAGCCAGCCGCCGGTGTCAGATGAAGACAAGGAAAGCGCGCCCTTCACGTCTGCCTTCGCGCGAATGGCGGCGGAGCCGAGATCGGATTTGGTGACGGCGACGATGTCAGGAATCTCCGCGATGCCGGCTTTCATGTATTGCAGACTGTCGCCGGAACCCGGCTGCACGCAGAACACGACCGTATCGGCGGTGATTGCGATCTCGGTCTCCGACTGGCCGACGCCGACCGTCTCCACCAGCACGACGTCATAGAGCGCGCGCATCAGGACCATGGTGCCGTAGGTGAGGTCGGAGAGACCGCCCAGCCGGTCGCGTGCCGCCATCGAGCGCACGAAGATTCCGGGATCGTCCGGATCGGTGCGGATGCGCGTGCGGTCGCCGAGCAAGGCGCCGCCGCTGCGGCGGGAGCTGGGGTCGACGGCGATCACGCCGACCGTCTTGGCCTGCTTGCGATAGAGCTGGATGAGAGTGCCAGCCAGCGTCGACTTGCCAACACCGGGCGGACCGGTGAGGCCGATCACCTGCGCCATGGGCTGCGCGAAGGCCTCGTCGAGCAGGGCGAGAGTGCCGGCGGAGTCCGGGTTGCGCTCCAGCGCGGCGAGCGCTTGGGCGAGCGCGGCTTTGCCGCCGGTGCGGAGAATGGAGAGCGCGCTCATGCCCGCCACCCACTCCACACGTCATCCCGGACAGCCGCGTCGAGCGAAGCGATGATGCGGCGTGATCCGGGATCCATGGTTAGGCCAGGCGCCAAGCGGAGGAGTGGACCCCGGCTCGTGCTGCGCTTGGCCGGGGTGACGGTACTGGAGAGCTTGAATGTGGCGCGATTCATCTCCGCAGAATAGCGGATTGAACCGCGCTAGACAGCCTCACCCCTCCCCTTTGCGTCCATCCGTGCCAGCCAGTGCGGCCTGCGCTGCGGCGAGCTTGGCGATCGGCACGCGGTAGGGCGAGCAGGAGACGTAATCCAACCCGACCTTGGCGCAGAAGTGGATCGAGGCGGGATCGCCACCATGTTCGCCGCAGATGCCGAGCTTCAACTTGTCGCGGGTCTTGCGGCCGCGTTCGGCGGCGATCTTCACCAGCTCGCCCACGCCATCGGGATCGAGGCTGACAAAGGGGTCCTGCTTGATGATGCCCTGGCGCTCATAGGACGCAATGAAGCGCGCGGCATCGTCGCGGCTGAGGCCATAGGTGGTCTGGGTCAGATCGTTGGTGCCGAAGGAAAAGAATTGCGCGTCCTTGGCGATCTCGCCCGCCAGCAAGGCGGCGCGCGGCAGCTCGATCATGGTGCCGATGAGGTACGGGAACTTGAAGCCAGTCGCCTTCTCGACTTCCGCGGCGACGCGTTCGACCGCCGCTTTCATCAGTGAGAATTCCTTCGGAACGCTGACCAGCGGAATCATGATCTCCGCCTCGACCGTCTCGCCGATCTCCTTATGGACGGCGGCCGCCGCTTCGAAGATGGCGCGCGCCTGCATCTCGTAGATCTCGGGATAGGTAATGCCGAGACGGCACCCCCGATGGCCGAGCATCGGGTTGGATTCGTGGAGCTGTGCCGCGCGGGCGGCGACGGCATCGGCCGACACACCGGCAGCGGCGGCGACCTCCGCCATCTCCTCGCGCGTGTTGGGCAGGAACTCGTGCAAGGGCGGATCGAGCAGCCGGATCGTCACGGGGAGGCCCCGCATGATCTTGAACAACTCGATGAAATCCTGGCGCTGCATCGGCAGGATCTTGGCGAGGGCTTTCTTCCGGCCTTCGACCGTGTCGGCCATGATCATCTCGCGCATCGCGACGATGCGTGAACCGTCGAAGAACATATGCTCGGTGCGGCAGAGGCCGATGCCCTCGGCGCCGAACTCGCGCGCGGTCCGGGCATCGAGCGGCGTCTCGGCATTGGTGCGGACCTTCAGCTTGCGCACCTTGTCGGCCCAGGACATGAGCTTGGCGAAATCACCGGAGAGCTGCGGCTGGATGGTTGGCACCTCGCCGATCATCACTTCGCCAGTCCCGCCATCGATGGTGATGATCTCACCTTCGTTCACGCGCTGGCCTTTTACGACCATCACCTTCTTATCGGCATCGACGCGGATCTCGCCGGCGCCGGAGACGCAGGGGCGGCCCATGCCGCGCGCGACAACGGCCGCGTGGCTGGTCATGCCGCCACGCGTCGTCAGGATGCCGACGGCAGCGTGCATGCCATGGATGTCCTCGGGGCTGGTCTCGACGCGGACCAGGATGACGTCCGCGCCCTTGGCAGCGCGGTCCTCGGCCTCGTCGGCGGTGAAGACGATCTCGCCCGACGCAGCGCCGGGGCTGGCCGGCAGGCCACGCGCAACGACTTCGCGCTTGGCCTTCGGATCCAGCGTCGGGTGCAGCAGCTGGTCGAGCGAAGCTGGTTCGACCCGCGCGACTGCGGTCGCTTCGTCGATCAGGCCCTCGCTGCAGAGATCGACGGCAATCTTCAGCGCGGCCGCGGCGGTGCGCTTGCCGTTGCGGGTCTGCAGCATATAGAGCTTGCCCTGCTGCACCGTGAACTCGATGTCCTGCATGTCGCAGTAATGCGTCTCGAGCTGCTGGCGCACCTCGTCCAGCTGCTTGAAGACGGCGGGCATTACCTCTTCCATGGCCGGCAGAGTGGAATTGTTCGCCTTCTTGCCGGCGACCGTCACCTGCTGTGGCGTGCGGATGCCAGCGACAACATCCTCGCCCTGCGCGTTGACGAGATATTCGCCGTAGAATTCCTTGGCGCCGGTCGAAGGATTGCGGGTGAAGGCAACGCCGGTCGCGCAATCATCGCCCATGTTGCCGAACACCATGGCCTGGACATTGACGGCTGTCCCCCAATCCTCGGGGATGTCGTTGATCTTGCGATAGGTGACCGCGCGCGGGATGTTCCAGGAGCCGAAGACAGCGCCGATCGCGCCCCAGAGCTGCTCCTTCGCGTCCTGCGGAAACGGTTTGCCGAGCTCTTCCTCGACCTTCGCCTTGTAGTCCTCGATCACTTTCTTCCAGTGCTCGGCCTTGAGCTGGGTATCGGATTCGAGATTGAGGTCGGATTTGTGCAACTCGAGAATTTCTTCGAACGTGTGATGCTCGACGCCCAGCACCACGTTCCCGTACATCTGGATGAAGCGGCGATAGGAATCGTAGGCGAAGCGCTCATCGCCCGCCTGTTTGGCGAGGCCCGCGGCCGTCACGTCATTCAGCCCGAGATTGAGCACGGTATCCATCATACCCGGCATGGAGACGCGCGCGCCGGAGCGCACTGAGACCAGCAGCGGCTTCTTGGGATCGCCGAACCTGGCGCCGACGATCTCCTCGATCTGGCGCAGGCTGTCCTCCACCTCGCTCTTCAGCTCGGCAGGATAGGATTTGCCGTTGGCGTAGAAATAGGTGCAGACCTCGGTCGTGATGGTGAAGCCGGGCGGGACCGGCAGGCCGAGCGCGCTCATCTCCGCCAGATTGGCACCCTTGCCGCCCAACAGGTTGCGCATGTCCGCGCCGCCCTCGGCGGAACCACCCCCGAACCGATAGACCCACTTCGCCATCATCACCTACCCTTTGGTCGTTAAGCTTCGGCTGGTCGTTAAGCTTCGGTTTTGGCTTCGATCTTGGAAAAGTCTGCGACCGCATTCAGCGTCGCGCGGATGGTGGAAAGCAGACGCAAACGGTTGGCGCGCAGCGATGTGTCGGGGTCATTGACCGTCACGCGGTCGAAGAAATCGTCGATCGGCGCGCGCAGGTTGGAGAGGGATCCCATAGCCGCCACGAATTCCTCATTCACGACGCGCTTGCGCGCCACCTCGGATTCCTGAGTGAGCGACTTGAAGAGTACCTTCTCCTCGTCCTGCGTGAACTGGGCGGGATCGGCGGCGCCGTCATAGGTGGCGCTATCCTTCTTCTCCTCGATCCGCACGATGTTGCTGGCACGGCGATAGGCGGCCAGCAGGTTGGCGCCCGCGTCGCTCTCCACGAGATCCTGCAGCGCCTTCACCCGTGCCATCAGGCGCACAAGGTCATCCTCGTCGCCCAGCGCAAAGATCGCGGCGATCAGGTCGTGGCGCAGCCCCTGCTCCTTCAAAGCGACCTTAAGGCGGTCGGCGAAGAAGTCGAGCAGCTGGGCGATCACGGCCTTGGGCTGGTTCTGCTCGAACCCGCCTTGATCGTAGAAGCCGCTATATGCGAAGGCGAACACGTCGCGCAGTTTCAACCTCAAGCCATTTTCCAGGATCAGCCGGATGACGCCCAATGCGGCGCGCCGCAATGCAAAGGGGTCCTTGGAGCCGGTTGGCTTCTCGTCGATCGCGAAAAACCCGACCAGGCTGTCGATCTTATCCGCCAGGGCGACAGCCATGCTGACCGGCGCCGAGGGACACAGATCGGTGGGACCAAGAGGCCGGTAATGGTCTGCAATCGCATCCGCAATCTCAGGGGCATGGCCTTCGATCCCGGCGTAGTAACGCCCCATGATGCCTTGGAGTTCCGGGAATTCCCCTACCATGCCGCTGGTCAAATCGGCCTTGGAAAGGCGGGCGGCCTGGGCGGCCTGGTCGCCATTGCAGCCCGGAATGAGCCCCGCGAGGTGGCGCGCCAGACTTTCCATCCGCGCGACCTTCTGGCCCACGGTGCCGAGCCTTGCATGGAAGATGATGTCGTTGAGCGCCGGCAGCCGCTCGCCAAGATGTACCTTCTGGTCCTGCTCCCAGAAGAACATGGCGTCGCTGAGCCGGGCCCGCAGCACCCGCTCGTTGCCGGCGATGATCTGCGCGCCCTTGTCGGCGGTATCCATGTTGGCGACCACCAGGAAGCGCGCCGCCAGCTTTCCGTTCTTGTCCTGGAGCGCGAAGTATTTCTGATGCGTGCGCATCGAGGTGGTCAGCACCTCCGGCGGGACCGTCATGAATTGCTGATCGATCCTGCCCATCAAGACCACGGGCCATTCAACCAGGCCGGTCACCTCGTCCAGCAGCGCATCGTCGAGCTTGACGGTCAGATTCTCCTTGAGCGCGCGGTCGCGACACTGCGCCCAGATCAGGGTGCGCCGTTCCTTGGGGTCAGGAATGACTTTGGCAGCCTTGAGCTTGATCAGATAGTCGCTTGAATTTGCGACATTTATCTCCGTCGGACTGAGGAAGCGATGACCGCGTGTGCGGGACGTGAAAGCGAGCTTGGTGGTGCCGCCCATCGGCACCGCGCCCGCCAGCGCTGCACCATCGAACACCGCCAGCACGTGATGGAGTGGCCGCACCCAGCGTTGGGTCAGATCGGCGAAGCGCATGCTCTTGGGCCAGGGCATCTGCTGGATGCATTCGATCACGATCGACGGCAGGACCTCGCCAGTCAGTTGGCCCTTCTTCTCGATGGTGGCGAAATAGAACACGCCCTTGCCGGTGTCGCGCTCCTCGCACTCCTTGACCGATTTGAGTCCTGCCGATTTCAGGAACCCGTCGATCGCGGGCTGCGGCGAGCCGACGCGCGGGCCTTTGCGCTCCTCGCGCACATCGGGCTGAGCGGAGGGCAGTTCCTCGATCACCAGGGTCAGGCGGCGCGGCGTCACATAGGTGCGCGCCAGGGTGAAATGGAGGCCGGCAGCATGCAGCTTGTCGGTCATCAGGCGCTGCAGATCCTCGGCGGCACGAGCCTGCATGCGGGCGGGGATCTCTTCGGAGAAAAGCTCGAGCAACAGTTCCGACATGGCTCAGGCTTTCCCCCCGCCGGCTTTCCCTGGGCGCTGGGTGGCTTCCCAGGCTTCGCAGCACCCCTTCGCGAGTGTGCGCACGCGGGCAATGTAAGCCTGCCGCTCGGTCACCGAGATGACGCCGCGGGCATCCAGAAGATTGAAGATGTGGCTCGCCTTGAGGCACTGGTCATAGGCCGGCAGCGGGAGCGGCTGGGCGCCATTCAGCAGCGCACCGCATTCCTGCTCCGCATCCTTGAAATGCTGCAATAACAAGATGCTGTCCGAGTTTTCGAAATTATACTCTGAGTATTCCCGCTCGGCCTGCAGATAGATGTCGCCGTAGGTCATTCCGTGGCCGTTGAAGTCGAGATCGAAGATGTTCTCGACCCCCTGCACATACATCATCAGGCGCTCGAGCCCGTAGGTGAGCTCGGTGGAGACCGGGTTGCATTCGAGCCCGCCGACCTGCTGGAAGTACGTGAACTGCGACACCTCCATGCCATCCAGCCAGACCTCCCAGCCGAGGCCCCAGGCGCCGAGGGTCGGGCTCTCCCAATCATCCTCCACGAAGCGGATGTCGTGGGCCATCAGGTCGATGCCCAGCGCCTTGAGGCTGCCGAGATAGAGATCCTGGCTGTCGGCGGGCGACGGCTTCAGGATGACCTGGAACTGGTAATAGTGCTGGAGCCGGTTCGGGTTCTCGCCATAGCGCCCGTCCTTGGGCCGGCGCGAGGGCTGCACATAGGCGGCGCGCCATGGCTTCGGGCCGAGCGCGCGCAAGGTCGTCGCCCAATGGAAGGTGCCGGCGCCCATCTCCATGTCGTAGGGCTGCAGGATCACGCAGCCCTGCTTCGACCAATAAGTCTGCAGCTTCAGAATCGCGTTCTGAAGGCAGGTCTCGGGATTGGGCTTCCGCCCGGTCATCATGCCCGTCCCCTTGTCATGGTGCGGCGCACCATAATGACCAGGGCTGGAGTCTGCAAGGCGAGGAAAGGGCGGAAATTAACCCTTTTGCCGGCGCGTGGCGCTCTCTAGGCGGCTAGCGCGTGGCTGGCCATCTGGCGGCATTCCTTGGCACAGGCACGGCAGGCGGCGACGCAATCCTCCATGCCGCCGATCCGCTCGCAGTCCGTGGCGCATTCCTCGCAGATCTTGGCACACAGGTCGCACTGCATCAGGTGGCTGGGGGAGCCGATCAGCATAAGGGCGGCAGAAGTCCGGCAGATCTCCGCACACGCCATCATCAGCCGGAAATGCTTGGCCTCGGTATGTTTGCCGCCGGCTTCCAGGCAATGCTGCATGGCAGTCTGGAGGCAGGTGGCGTAGCAGCGCTGGCACGCCTCGATACAGGATTTCATCTCTTTGGAGAGCTTATGCATGGTGACCTCGCTTCATTGGCGTACCTACGAACCCTGGTGCCCTGCGAACAAGTTCGACCTGTGGGAGGGTTTCCGCTCATAGGATCAAGAGCCGTTCTTCTGCAGCCAGGCTTTCATCTCCGCAATCTCGCGCTCCTGGTCCGCGATGATGCGTTCCGCCATTTGCCGCAGTTCCGGGTCCTTGCCGTATTGCAGCTCGATCTCGGCCATGTCGATGGCGCCCTGATGGTGCGGGATCATGGAATTGGCGAAATCGGCATCGGCGTTTCCAGAGAATTCCATCGGCATGGCTTGATGCATCTTGTCCATCGCTTCCTTGTAGGCCTCGGCCGCGCCATGCTGGCTGGCAAGCACGGCGGGAACACCGAGAAGTGCGGTGATGGCCAAAGCAGGAATCAGTCTTGAGAGCATCATGACCTCCTGAGCGGGATGGTCTTCAAACAGTTAAGGCCCCAGCGCATTGCGCGGATTCGCGCCAAGCCACTTTGGCGCTGCCCAAGAATTGGGCGGCGCACATTGGCTATTGCTGTTCTTTCTGGAACTTAAGGCTGGCATAGAGCGTGCTACACTCCCTTCAAAACAAGGGGGCGAGATCAGGGAGACATGTCCCTAGACGAAATGAATGCCGAGGATGGAAGCATCCGGAGGCCCTATGCGCGCGTGGCGGAATGGTTGACCACCGTTTCATCGGAGCAGCTCGAACGCCGGCGGGTGGAGGCGGAGCTGTTCTATCGCCGCGGCGGCATCACCTTTGCCGTCTATGGCGACGCGCAGGGCGAAGAGCGCATCATCCCCTACGACATCATCCCGCGCATCCTTTCGACCCAGGAATGGGCGAAGCTGTCCATGGGGCTGGAGCAACGGGTCAAGGCGCTCAACGCCTATCTGCGTGACATCTACGGGCCGCAGGAGATCCTGAAAGCCGGCATCGTTCCGCCCGACCTGGTCTGGCGCAACCCTGCCTTCCGGCCGGAGATGTGCGGGATCGAGGCACCACACGGCGTTCATATCCATATCGCCGGTGTTGACGTGGTCCGGGTGGACGCGGAGAATTTCTATGTTCTGGAGGATAATGCGCGCACGCCCTCCGGCGTTTCCTACATGCTGGGCGGGCGGGAGATTTCCATCCGGCTGATGCCCGAGCTGTTTCGCTCTCATCGTGTCGCGCCGGTCGAGAACTATCCCAACGAATTGCTGGCGACCTTGCAATCGGTGGCGCCGCGCGGGGCGAATGGCGAGCCGACCATCGCGCTCTTGACGCCAGGCCAATACAACTCCGCCTTCTACGAGCACTCGTTCCTGGCCGATGCGATGGGCGTGGAGCTGGTGGAGGGCTATGACCTGTTCGTGCGCGATGACATGGTTTTCATGCGCACGACCGAAGGGCCGAAACGGGTCGATGTAATCTATCGCCGGATCGATGACGACTTCATCGACCCGCTGGTGTTCCGTCCGGATTCGGCGCTGGGTGTACCAGGGCTCTACGGCGCCTATGCGGCGGGCAACGTCACCATCGCCAACGCAATGGGGACCGGAGCGGCCGATGACAAGGTGATCTACACCTTCGTCCCCGATTTCGTGCGCTTCTATCTGGGCGAAGAGCCGATCCTGAAGAATGTCGACACCTGGCGTTGCCGCGATGCCGCGGATTTGCGTTATGTGCTCGACCATCTGAACGAACTGGTGGTGAAGGAAGTGCATGGGTCCGGGGGCTACGGAATGCTGGTTGGTCCCCACGCCACCAAACAGGAGTGTGCAGATTTCGCCGAACGGCTGAAGGCGCATCCAGACAATTATGTTGCGCAGCCGACGCTTGCACTTTCCACCTGCCCTACCTTCGTCTCCAACGGCGTCGCGCCGCGCCATGTCGATCTGCGTCCGTTCGTGCTGACCGGCGCGGACGGCGTGCGGATCGTGCCAGGCGGGTTGACGCGCGTCGCGTTGCGCGAGGGATCGCTGGTGGTGAATTCCAGCCAGGGTGGCGGCACCAAGGACACCTGGGTCATCGAATGCTGAGCCGCACCGCCGCCAGCCTGTTCTGGTTCTCGCGATACGTGGAGCGGGCGGATTATCTGGCGCGCGTGCTGGAAGCAGCGATGCGCCTGTCGTCGTTGCCGATCCGGCGCGAGGATGCCGAAAATGAATGGGCCAGCGCGCTGGCGACAGCCGGTTGCCTGGACGACTTCACGGCGCTCTATGACCGCGTTTCGCCGGCCAAGGTCACGCGCTTCCTCGCCTTTTCCAAGCGCAACCCGACCTCGATCCGCAATTGCCTGCGCATCGCGCGGCGCAACGCACGGCAAGTGCGCACGGCCCTCACCGCGGAGATGTGGGACACCATCAACAGCGCATGGCTGGAGCTGCAGAAGCTCGACTTCGACAACATGGATGTGAGCGCGATGGCGCGCTTCCTCGAGTGGGTGAAAGAGGTTTCGCTGCGCATCGACGGGTCGGGCTATCGCACCATGCTGCGCAACGACGCCTATTGGTTCGCGCGGCTCGGAATCTTCCTCGAGCGCGCGGACAACACGGCACGCATCCTCGACGTCAAGTACCACGTGCTGCTGCCGGAGAATGTCGAGGTCGGCGGCGGGCTCGATTACTCGCAATGGGCGGCGATCCTGCGCGCAGTCTCCGCCCTCACCGCCTATCACCATGTCTATCACGAGAGCCTGAAGCCGCTGCGCATCGCCGACCTGATGCTGCTGAATGCCAAGATGCCGCGCTCCCTCGCCTCGTGCTATGGTGCGATCTGCGCCAACCTCGACAGCCTGGCGGAAGCCTACGGCAAGCAGGGCGAGGCGCAGCGCCTGGCGCGCGGCATGCGCAACCGGCTGGAGAATTGCCGGATCGAGCAGATATTCGAATCCGGGCTGCATGAATTCTGCGAAACCGCCATCAAGGACAACAGCCACCTCGGCGCCGTCATCAGCGAACAATATCTGGTCTAGGTACATCCTTTATGCGCATCGCCATCCGACATCGCACCCATTATGCCTATGGCAGCCCGGCCAAGGCAGTCATGCAGCTCCTGCGCCTGACGCCGCGCAATCACGACGGCCAGACCGTGAAACGCTGGCGCATCGATCTCAATTGCGACGGGACGTTGAAGGCTGGTGAAGACCCGTTCGGAAACCTGACCCATACACTGGCGCTGGGCGGGCCGCTCTCCGACCTCGAGGTCACGGTCCAGGGCGAAGTGGAAACCGAGGATCGCCACGGCATCGTGCGCGGAAGCTACGAGCGGTTCCCGGTTGAGCTCTACCTGCGCGAGACCCCGCTGACGGCGGTCGATCCGGCGCTGAAGGAGTTCGCGCATGACGTCACATCGGAAGCCGGCAACGACCGGCTGGAGCTGCTGCATTGCCTGCTGGTCGGCATCTATAGCACGGTCAAGTTCGACACCACGCCAACCAACAGCGCGACGGCGGCGACCGAATCCTTCAAGCTGAAGCGCGGCGTGTGCCAGGATTTGACGCACATCTTCCTCGCCTGCGCGCGTCACCTGGGTGTACCGGCGCGCTATGTCGGTGGCTACATGCTGCGCAACGACGGCGTCACGCAGCAGGAAGCCGGCCACGCCTGGGCGGAAGCGGACGTCGAGGGGCTGGGCTGGGTCGGGTTCGATCCCGCCAATGGCATCTGCCCGACAGAGGGCCACGTGCGGGTCGCTGCCGGCCTCGATTATCTCGGGGCAGCCCCGATCCGGGGCACACGCCAGGGCGGCGCCGAGGAGCAGATGCGGGTCGCCGTGCAGATCAATCAGGCGCGGGCGCAGTGGCAGAGTTGAGTTGATCGTTATCTACTTATGATGAGCTTGGAGCTTCTCCTTACGCGCAAACAGTCGCGGCGTAATTCGAACAACACCGTAAAGCAAAGGGAGAAAAAACCCAAATGAACCTTGGAGAAAAGCAAGGTACCAAAAGAACGAATCGTATTTTGCAATGTTCTTATTGAGATGGCGCCGACCAAATCCTTCGCCGTTATAGTCGATGTTCACCCAAACGATGATGTACAGCGCGAACAGCAAAAGGATGATAAACAAGACGAAAGAAAAGATATAGGCGAGCTTCGTCCGCTTTGAATAATCCAGGTGCAGGTCGCTCGGCACGCCCGCGTTTCTGATCTTTGCGAGCCAGAAGCCGAGACCGACGTAGAACAGCAAGAAGACGCCCCCATAGTTGACTGCAACGAGGTTTGCGCGATCGGGAAAGCCGCGCGCGAGCAAATCCTGGTAGTGGTTGCGCAGCAAAGCGATGAAAGGCGAAGTTAAGTCATAGATTGTCGGTGCGATGGCTGCGAGCACTTGAGGGGTCTTGTGTTCCAGGACCGTCGTGGTCAAAAGGAAGACCATCCCGAGAGCTGGACAGCCGATGGCGAGTGGAAGGAGTTTCTTGTAACGAGCGCTGACGAGCCGTTTCTCTTCATCCGTCAGGAGTTGATAGGGCTTGAGCTCGTAACCTACAGCCGGGCTCGGTTGGACGAGCCAAATATCGATTGCGGCACCGAAGGCGACGAAGGGCAGCAGGAACGGCCACGATTGTGCGTTCAGGTATCCAAGGAATGTAAACAGAAGCGTGATGACATATCGGTCGGCGATTTGGCCAAGCCACGCGAGCACGTTCCCCCCAATTCGACGTATCACAAGGATTGCCTTTCCTTTCCTAACACTTGATGGCCAACCCGCAAAGGGTCCAGGAGTCAACAGTTGAGGCGGCCGGATGGGGACATGCGCGTGCCGGTTCCCGACTTGGGCCTAGCATGATGGTCCACGGTGGGCAGCGCACAAACGCCATCGGCAATTGCCCCTGTTCCCCCGTCCCGCTATAAATCCGGCGGTTAGACGAGGGACCCTATGACCTATTGCGTCGGGCTGCTGGTGCGCGAGGGGCTGGTGATGATTTCCGATACCCGCACCAATGCGGGCATCGACAACATCTCCTCGTTCCGCAAACTGCATGTGTTCGAGGAGCCGGGCGAGCGCGTGCTGACGCTGGCGAGTTCCGGCAATCTCTCAGTCACGCAATCAGTGCTGTCGCTGTTGGCCGAGGGCTTCGCGCATCCGGAGAGCGGCGAAACTCTGCTGCTGTCCAAATGCGAGACCATGTTCCAGGCGGCGCAGCTGGTGGGGCGCGCTGTCCGCGAAGTCTATCGCACCGACGGGCCGAGCCTGGAGCAGCAGGGTGGGCGGTTCGAGGTCTCGTTCCTGCTGGGCGGGCAGATCAAGGAGCGGCGGTTGCGGCTCTACATGATCTATGCGGCCGGCAACTTCATCGAGGCCACGTCGGACACCCCGTTCCTGCAGATCGGCGAGACGAAATACGGCAAGCCGATCCTGGACCGCGCGGTCACCTACAACAGTGATCTCTATGATGCGCTGAAGATCGGGCTCATCTCCATGGATTCGACCATGCGCTCCAACCTCGCGGTCGGACTGCCGCTGGACATCATGATCCTGCGCCGCGATACCATGCAGACGGAGCTCAAGCATCGTGTCGAGGCGGGCGATCCCTATTTCGAGGATCTGCGCCACCGCTGGTCCGAGGCGCTGAAGACCGCGCACTTGGCAATCCCGCGGCCGAGCTATGGTTCGCCCAAGGCAAGCTCCTGACATTTTCTGGCAGCATGCCGAAGTAGCATCGGGTCAGTTTCGTTTCTGCGATGGAGACCCACATGGACAAGATCATCTTTCATCACGCGCCGATGTCGCGCAGCAACATCGCGCACTGGATGCTCGAGGAGCTCGGCGTGCCCTATGAGCTGGACGTCCTGAGCCTGGAGCGCGGCGACCACAAGAAGCCCGGCTATCTCGCCATCAACCCGATGGGCAAGGTGCCGGCGATCACGCACCAGGGCGTGACGATCACCGAGGCGGCGGCGATCTGCACCTATCTCGCGGACGAGTTCCCGGCGGCGAAGCTGTCGGTGCCGATCGGAAATCCGAGGCGCGGCCTCTATCTCAAGTGGCTGTTCTTCGGGCCCAGCTGCCTCGAGCAGGCGATCATCGACCGCATGCACGATCGTCCATTGGCGCCGCCGCGCGCGTCGTCCTATGGCGAATACGACACGGTGATGGAGACGATCGCGCAGGCGGTGGCGGAAGGCCCTTATTTGGTCGGCGCGCAATTCACCGCCGCCGATGTTGTCATCGGCTCAGGACTGCAATGGGGCACCATGATGAAAGCGGTGCCGGAGCGTCGGGAGTTCAGCGCCTATATCGGGCGGCTGCGCGAGCGCCCCGCCCTGCAGCGCTCGTTCGCGAAAAACCAGGCGCTGTACGCCGAGTTGCACCCAACCGGGTCATAGCGTTGGTCGCATTTTCTGCGCCGAACCGGCATCCACTTCGGCGGAAAATGCTCCGAGCTAGAACGGGCAATTATCGCGGCCGCAGCGGATCGCGCCCTTGGCGGGGACATAGGCGTTGCAGACCTTGCACTGCGCCATGTCCTCGACCGGCTTGACCGATTTGTTCTTCGCGGACGTCCGTGGATTGCGGTTGAGCTCCGCCTGTTCGCGCGCGCGAACCTGGTTGCGGCGATGCCACCACCAGACGGCGCCGACGATCAGAACCAGCAGAAGCAGCTTGGGCAGGGTCGGGATCGAGAACATCGGGCCATATAGCGGCGGTGATGGCCGCGGGTCAAGGAAACCCTCAGGCGGTTACGGACATCGGCAGCGCCGCGCCGTCGCGCAAGATGCGCTCCAGCGGCGCTGAAAAACTGCCATCGGCCTCGTGCACGATAAGTCCGGGCAGCAGGATCGAGGGCAGGCGCTGATCGAGGCGGCCGGCGACGATAGCGCGATGTGCGGCGGCCCCTGCCTTCGGATGCAGCGGCTGGATGACGAGGCCGCCGCAGCGCGCGCCCAGGAGCGCCAGCAGCTCCGGCAAGCGATCGGCGCGATGGATGAAAGTGATGGTGCCGCCCGGCCGCACCGCCTTCGCAGCCGCCGCCACCCAGGTCGCGAGGTCCGCGTCGCCCTCGATGTTGGCGAGCGCCTTCACCGGATTGCCGGATGGAGTCGCCGTGCCGCGCTTCAGGTACGGCGGATTGACGATCGCATGATGCGACGGCTCGGCATAAATCGGCAGCGTGCGGTCGAGAATGTCGCCGGCCAGGAAGCGCACGCGATCGGCGAGATTGTTCTCGCGCGCGTTCTGGTTGGCAAGCTCCGCCAGTTCGGTTTGCAGATCCACTCCAACGCATCGCACGTCCGGCACGCGGCGCGCGAGGCAGAGGGCCGCCGTGCCAACGCCACAGCCCAGATCGACGATCGTCTCCCCCGCCTCGGCCGGGCAAGCGGCCGCCAGCAGGATCGGATCGATGGCGACGCGATAGCCGAGCGCCGGCTGATGCAAGGTCACGCGCCCGCCAAGGACAGTATCGAGGGTGGTCGCCATCTTCGGTGCATCGTTCATGAGCCGTCACTCACAACCATCTGCTCCGTTCCGGCTCGTGCCACTCATTGGCGGTCTTCAGGATCGCGACCGCCTCATCATAATCGTCATCGGCCACCATCAGGCGCTGCGGCAAGACGCCGAGGCTGCCTTGGACGATGCTGGCATGGGTGTCGAACAGGATGGCCGCGATGCCGCCATCCGACAGCAGGGCCGTTAGGAAGGACAGCCGGACCGGATCGGTGCTGCGCGCGATCTCTTTCACTGGCCGTCCCCCATGCTGTTTACCATAGAGCCTGCGTCGATTGTTGCCGTTGCGTTCCCGAATCCGGGCATTATGCTGCGAACCGGCGTCCCGCACCAAGTGATTGCGGCGGGCTGCTGTCACAGGGTTCAGGGTCGAGGCGGTGCATCAGGCGCTGCCGGAAAGGGATTGCGTGGCGGTCATCGTCAATCTGGATACCGAGCGGGACAAGACGGGGCGGGAGAAGCAGCCGGACGCGCTGGAGCGCCTGACGCAACTGGTGCGCGACGACCTGGACCGGGTCAATGAGCTGATCGTCCAGCACATGCAAAGCCCGGTCGCGCTGATCCCCCAGCTGGCGGGGCACATCATCGCCGCCGGCGGCAAAAGGCTGCGCCCGGTCCTGACACTGGCCGCCGCCAGGCTGTGCGGGCACCCTGGCCCACGGGCAGCGGGCCTGGCGGCCTGCGTCGAATTCATCCACACCGCTACCCTGCTGCATGACGACGTGGTCGATGAAAGCGACCTCCGGCGCGGCGAGGCCTCGGCCAACGTCCTGTGGGGCAACAAGGCGAGCGTGCTGGTCGGCGATTTCCTGTTCAGCCGTGCGTTCCAGCTGATGGTCGCCGATGGGTCGCTGCGAATCTTGGAGATCCTGTGCGGCGCCTCGGCGAAGATCGCCGAGGGCGAAGTGCTGCAGCTGATGACCAGTAACGACACTGCCACCACCGAGCAGGCCTATCTCGAAGTCATCAAGGGCAAGACTGCGATCCTGTTCTCGGCCGCGTGCGAAGTCGGCGCTGTCCTGGCCGATCGGCCGAAGCGCGAACAAGAAGCGCTGGCGAGCTTCGGGCTCAATCTCGGCATCGCGTTCCAGCTGATCGACGATGCGCTCGACTACTCAGCCAAGCAGGAAGCGCTCGGCAAGAAGATCGGCGATGATTTCCGCGAGGGCAAGATCACCCTGCCCGTCATCCTCGCCTTCCTGCGCGGCGATGAAACCGAGCGCGAATTCTGGCGCCGCACCCTGGAGCGGCAGGAACAGGCGGACAGCGACCTCAATGAGGCGCAGCGCCTGATCGCCAAGCACAATGCCCTCAGCGACACCGTGCAACGCGCCACGCACTATGGCGCCGTCGCACGCGACGCGCTCGGCATCTTCCCCGACAGCGGCGACAAGCGCGCGCTGATCGAGGTGGTCGACTTCTGCATTCGCAGGGGACACTAGCTGGCGCTGCCTTCCACCTCCGCCCTGCGTGCCCTCGATGCGGTGGCGCGGGTGGGGAGCGTGACGCGGGCTGCCGCCGAGCTAAACATCACGCGCAGCGCGATCAGCCATCAATTGCGATTCCTGGAGCGCGAGCTTGGCTTCGCGGTGATCGAACGCGACGGGCGCGGGGTCGCCCTGACACCGCGCGGTGAATCCTATGCGCGCGAGGTGCGCAAGGCGCTGCAGACTCTGTCCGACGCCCGCGCAAAGTCGGCAGATGCGGCGCTGAGCGGACGGCTTGTCATCAGCTGCGCGCCGGGCTTCGCCAGCTTCTGGCTGTGCGCGGAGATCGGCGCATTCCAGAACGCGCATCCGCAGGCCCGCATCACAATCGTCACACCGAAGCGATTCGACGACGTCAGCGCGGCGGACATCGATATTTTCATCGCCTTCGGCAAAGGCGGGTGGAGCGGCAAATGGTACGAGTTGCTCGCCAACCTGCATGAGACGCCGGTGTGCTCGCCGGCGCTGATCAATGCCTGCGGCGGGCTTGCCGAACCGAACGATATCGCCAAGGTCACGCTGCTGCATCTCGCCGATCACAGCGACTGGACCCAGTGGCTGATGGCGGCGGGCGCGGACGAAGTCGATCCGGCCCAAGGCATCGTCTTTTCCGACATGCATCTGGTGATCGCCGCTGCCTTGGCGGGGCAAGGCATTGCGATCGGCGATCCGATCATCGCCGGCGGCGCGCTCTCCGCGGGCCGGCTGATGCGGCCCTTCGCGCTCGCGATCCGCGCGCCAAACTCGTACTACCTGGTCGCGGAGCGCGGCCGCTTGCGGCAGCCGCTGGTGAAAGCGTTCCGCAGCTGGATTGCGGCGCGGCTGGCCGAGGCAAGCGCTGAGGACTAAAAATGTCATCGTCAGGTGAACAAAACTCACCAATTCAGCGAAATCTATTCGATTTTCAGCAAATCGCATTCACGCTAGGCTGACTTGTCCGTCCTAGAGGAGGCCACGCCCGTGAACGCACCCCTTACAAGCCCCACGACCGAAACTTTCAGCCTGAAGCGCCGCGCCGATGGCGGCGGCACGCCGGCGATGAATTACTGGGGCTGCAAGTCGGAATATGGCGTGCTGACCGACGTGCTGCTGGCCAAGGCGGATCATATCAAGCACCTCTCCACCTCGTCCCTGTCGCGCAAGTATCTGCGCGAGGCGCCGTGCAACATCGAGGTCGCGAAGAAGCAGCATGCCGCGCTGATCAGTGCCTATGAGCATTTCGGCGTGCGGGTGCATTTCCACCAGATGGATCCCAATCTGCCCTATCAGGTCTATGCGCGGGATTCGAGCTTCATGACGCCGTACGGCGCGGTCATCACCAACATGGCCAACTGGTGGCGCCGGGGTGAGAATTTCGCCGCCATCCGGACCTACCAGGCGATGGGCATCCCGATCTACGACATGATCACCGCCGGGCATTTCGAGGGCGGCGACTTCAACGTGATCGAGCCGGGCTCGGTCCTTATCGGCTGCGGCGGCGAGCGCACGCAGGACGAGGCCGTGCAACAGGTGAAAGGCTGGTTCGAGAAGGAAGGGTGGGAAGTGAAGCCCACCTACTTCGATCCCTTCTACGTCCATATCGACTTGATGGTGGTGATGATCGCCGAGAAGCTGGCGGCGGTGTGCCTGGAGACCACGGCGCCGGACGTGGTCGCGTGGCTCAAGGCCAAGAAGATCGAGATCATTCCCGTGCCGTTCCAGGACACCGTGACGCTCGGCTGCAACGTCATGTCGCTCGGCAAGGATCGCGTGATCGTTCCCAAGCACAGCCGGACACTGATCGAAGCGCTGAAGGCGCGCGGCTTCACGGTCGCGGAGATGGACATGAGCGAGATCTCCAAGACCGGCGGCGGAATCCATTGCATGGCGCAGGCGCTGCGCCGGGAAGAGGCGTGAGCCTCGAAAAGCCTGACCAATCGGACAGCTGGGAAAAACCAAGCGAACCAATGAGGCCGCGGCGCGTGGAGGCTCGATACCGTCGGAATAAGTCAAGAAGCTGCAGCTGATTGCCGTAGGGATAGATTGACGGGCCTGAGGGCCCGTGACAGCGTACTGTGATATCGGCCGAGCGGGCGAGATCAGGCGCCACGTATCGGAAAACAAACAAGAACTGAGACACAGGGAGGGCCTACGAGCTGATGCGGAGCAACCGCCGGCTTGGCCTCCACGAAGAAAATCCAACTGACCCGCGCGAGGCAGCGGGCAGGGTTATTTTCGCCTAACTCGAAGGGAGGGAAGTATCGATGTCTGAGAGCATGGAGAAACTGAAGCTGGCCGAGAAACTGGTCGGTCGCGGGAAGGTCTCGCGCCGGCAGTTTGTCCAGCTGGCGCTCGCCGCCGGCATTACCGCCGCAACCGCCGAGACAATGTTCGTCAAGGCCGCACGCGCGGAACCCAAGAAGGGCGGCACGTTCCGGATGGGCGTCGGCCACGGCGCGACCACGGATTCGCTGGACCCGGCGACCTATCCCGATCAGTTCACCGGCACCATGGGCTGGGGCGCCATCGGCAACAGCCTCACCGAAATGAACGCCAAGGGCGAGATCACGCCCGACCTGGCTGAAAGCTTTGAGCCTTCCGACGAGGCGAAGAAGTGGGTCTTCACGATCCGCAAGGGCGTCACCTTCCACAACGGCAAGAACGTCACGGCCGACGACGTCATCGCGTCCTATCGCCATCACATGGGCAAGGATTCGAAGTCGGCGGCCAAGTCGATCCTGTCATCCATCACGGATATCAAGGCGGACGGCGACAAGGTGATCTTCACGCTGGATGGCGGCAATGCCGACTTTCCGTTCCTGGCGAGCGACTACCACACGCCGATCATGCCGGCCAAGGATGGCGACGTTGATTGGCAGTCCGGCATCCGCACCGGCCCTTTCAAGCTGGCGAAGTTCGAGCCGGGCGTCAGCGCCAAGATGGTCCGCAACGAGAATTTCTATAAGGACGTCTGGTTCGACGAGTTCGAGATGCTGTGCATCCCGGACGTCGCCGCCCGCACCGCCGCCCTGACGGCCGGCGAGATCGACTACATGGATCGCTGCGACCTGAAGACCCTTGACCTGGTCAAGGCGACGCCGGGCGTCAAGATCACCGAAGTGACCGGCTATGGCCACTATGTCATCCCGATGAACGTGACGGTCGCCCCGTTCAACGACGTCAATGTCCGCCTGGCCCTCAAATACGCCATCGACCGCAAGGCGATCGTCGAAAAAGTCTTCTTCGGTCACGGCACGCCGGGCAACGACAATCCAATCGCACCGACCATCCAGTTCGCGATCGATCCGCAGCCGCGGCACGATTACGATCCAGAAAAGGCGAAATCCTACCTGAAGAAAGCAGGCCTGGATTCGCTGAAGGTCGATCTCTCCACGGCCGACGCGGCCTTCGCCGGCGCGATTGACGCCGCGGTGCTCTACAAGGAGAGCGCGGCCAAAGCCGGCATCGACATCAACGTAGTCCGCGAGCCGGATGACGGCTACTGGGACAATGTGTGGATGAAGAAACCCTGGGTCATGTCGTACTGGAACGGCCGTCCGACCGTCGACTGGATGTTCCAGACCGCCTATGCCGCCGATGCGGCGTGGAACGATGCGTTCTGGAAGCATCCGAAGTTCAACGAGCTGCTGAAAGCCGCGCGTTCGGAGACCGACCAGAAGAAGCGCGCGGAGATGTATGCCGAAATGCAGCAGATCCAGCAGGAAGACGGCGGCAACGTCGTCATTATGTTCAACAACTACGTGAGCGCCCATTCGGACAAGCTCGCCCACGGCGACATTGCCGCGAATTGGGACATCGATGGGATGAAGATCGCATCCCGCTGGTGGTTCGCTTAAGTCAGCAAGCGGGGCGGGCCGCGGTAATGCGGCCCGTCTCGATTCTCGGTTGAATCCGGGAGCCGAACGGGGGAACATCGCGCGATATGAATGCCGTCCTCAAGATCGTGCTTCAGCGGCTCGGCCTCGGCCTGATCACCCTGTTTGTGGTCTCGGTGATCATTTTCGTCGCCATCCTGATGCTGCCCGGCGGATTTGCGGAGGCAATTCTCGGGCAGGCCGCAACGCCGGAGACCGTCGCCGCCTTCAACAAGGAGATCGGCCTCGATCAGCCGGCGATCGTGCGTTACGCTTACTGGATCGCCGGTGTGTTCCAGGGCGATTTCGGCACCTCCTATGCCAGCCGCGTCGGCTATCGCCGCGAGGTGGCGGATATATTGGCTCCGCGCGCTTTCAACACCTTGTTCCTGGCGGGCATGACGGCGCTGATTGCCGTGCCATTGTCGGTCGGGCTGGGACTGCTGGCCGCGCTCTACCGCAACACCTGGTTCGATCGGGGGATCAATATGATCTCGCTGGTCTCCATCTCCTTCCCGGAATTCTTCATCGCCTATATCGCGATCGTGCTGCTGGCCTCGCCGGCTTTCCTCAATATCCTGCCCAGCCTTGCCAAGGTCGACGATGATGCCTCGCTCGGCGAGCGGATCTACCGCTGCGCGCTGCCGGCGATCACCATGACGCTGGTCATCGTTGCGCACATGATGCGGATGACGCGTGCCGCGATCATCAACGTGCTCGCCAGCCCATACGTGGAAATGGCACGGCTCAAAGGCGCCAAGCCGTGGCAGATCATTGTGCGCCACGCGCTGCCGAACGCCTGGGCGCCGATCGTGACGGTGATCGCGCTGAATCTTGCCTATCTCATCGTCGGCGTGGTGGTTGTCGAATTCGTCTTCACCTATCCGGGCATGGGCAAGATGATGGTGGACGCGGTCACCTCCCGCGACGTGCCGGTGGTGCAGGCCTGCGCCCTGGTATTTGCCGCGACCTACATCCTTCTCAACCTGATCGCAGACGTGCTCGGGATCGTCACGAACCCCAGATTGCTGCACCCGAAATGACAGCGACCCACGAAGCCGCCTCCGTCACGGCCAAGGCCGCACCCAGCATCAGCCAGCGCCGCCGGCGATCCAAGTTGGGTAATGCCTGGCGCGGCTTCGTGAAGGCTCCGACCAGCGCCAAGTTCGGAATGCTCATCATCGCGCTCTATGTGATTGCCGCGATCTTCGCGCCGATCATCGCGCCACATGGTCAGGCAGAGGTCATCGGGCCTGGCTACCAGCCCTGGAGCTGGCAGTATTTCATGGGTACCGACCAGCTCGGCCGGGACCTGTTCTCGCGTCTCATCTATGGCGCCCGCAACACGGTCGGCGTCGCGTTCCTCACCACCATGCTCTCCTTCGCGCTGGGCGGCTCGCTCGGCCTGCTCGCCGCCATCGCCAAGGGCTGGACCGACCAGATCCTGAGCCGCATCGTCGATGCGCTGATGGCGATCCCGGTGCTGATCTTCGCGCTGCTGCTGCTCTCGATCTTCGGCACATCGGTCATCAAGATGGTGCTGGTGATGGCGGTGCTGGATTCGACCCGTGTGTTCCGCCTGACCCGTGCCGTCTCGCAGAGCATCGTCGTCATGGACTATGTCGAGGCGGCGCGCCTGCGCGGCGAGAAGCTGCCCTGGATCATGCGGCGGGAGATCCTGCCCAACATCATGGCGCCGCTGGTGGCGGAGTTCGGTTTGCGCTTCTGCTTCGTGTTCCTGACCATCAGCGCCCTCTCATTCCTCGGCCTCGGCCTGCAGCCACCGACGGCGGATTGGGGCTCCATGGTCTATGAGAACAAGATGCTGATCACGGTCGGCCGGCTGACGCCGCTGCTGCCCGCCGGCGCGATCGCGTTGCTGACGGTAGGCGTCAATTTCGTGGTCGACTGGTTCCTGCACAAGACGAGCGGGTTGAAGGAATGAACGACAACGCCAGGCCATCGGGAGCTGCCGGCAGCGGCCGCACCAAGGGCGACGTGCTGCTGGAGATCCGCGACCTCAAGATCGAGGGCGAGAGCGACGAGGTCTGGCGGCCGATCATCAAGGGCGTCGATCTGACATTGAAGCGCGGCGAGGTGTTGGGCCTCATCGGCGAGTCCGGTGCCGGCAAGTCCACCATGGGGCTGGCCGCCATGGGATATGCCCGCGCCGGCTGCCGCATCTCCGGTGGCGGCGTGGTGTTCGACGGCATCGATCTGCTGGCAGCCAGCATCGAGGAGAGGCGCAGGCTGCGCGGCACCCGTATCGCCTATGTCGCGCAGAGCGCCGCAGCGTCCTTCAATCCCGCACATCAGTTGATGGACCAGACCATCGAGACCGAGATGCGGCAGGGCAAGCGCAGCCGCACCGAGGCAGAAAAGGACGCGATCGAGCTCTATCGCCGCCTGCGCCTGCCCAACCCGCAGGAGATCGGGTTTCGCTACCCGCACCAAGTTTCCGGCGGCCAGCTGCAGCGCGCCATGACGGCGATGGCCATGACCTGCCGCCCTGACCTCATCATCTTCGATGAGCCGACCACCGCGCTCGACGTCACCACGCAGGTCGAGGTGCTGGCGGCGATCCGCGACATCGTCGAGCAGTTCCACACCGCCGCCATCTACATCACGCACGATCTGGCAGTGGTGGCGCAGATGGCCGACCGCATCAAGGTGCTGCGCTACGGCCAGTCGGTCGAGGAAGCGCCGACTCGCGAAATGCTGGCCAGCCCGCGCGAGGAATACACCAAGTCGCTGTGGTCGGTGCGCAAGCTCGGCAAGCAGGAGCAGGCTGCCGGCGAGGCGGTGCTCCAGGTGAAGAACGTCACAGCGGCCTATGGCAACGCGGTGCGGGTCCTGGCCGACGTGACGGTGACGGTGCCACGTGGACGCACCGTGGCGGTGGTGGGCGAATCCGGCTCCGGCAAATCGACGCTGGCGCGCGTCATCACCGGATTGCTGCCGCCGAGCGCGGGCGAGATCGTCTTCAACGGCAAGGTGCTGCCGCCCGCGCTAAAGGACCGCGACGCCGAGACCTTGCGGCGCATCCAGATGATCTATCAGATGCCGGACACCGCGCTCAATCCGCGCCAGACGGTCTATGAAGTCATTGGCCGGCCGATCGAGTTCTATCGCGGCCTGACCGGTGCAAAGAAGGAAGCGCGCATCACCGAGCTCATGAACCTGATCGAGATGGATGACAGCTACGTCGATCGGTTTCCTGGCGAGCTATCAGGCGGACAGAAGCAGCGCATCTGCATCGCCCGCGCGCTGGCGGCGGAGCCCGAGCTTATCATCTGCGACGAAGTCACGTCGGCGCTCGATCAGATCGTGCAGGAGGGCATCCTGCAGTTGCTCATGCGACTGCAGCGGGAGCTCAACGTCTCCTACCTCTTCATCACCCACGACATCGCGACCGTGCGCGCGATCTCCGACGAGATCGTGGTGATGTATCAGGGCCGTGTGGTACAGCAGGGGCCGAAGACCCAGGTGCTCTCGCCGCCGCACCCGCCTTATACCGAATTGCTGTTGTCATCCGTGCCCGAGATGGACCCGGACTGGCTGACCAACCTGCTTGCCCGCCGCAAGGTGCAGCCGGCGGCAATGAAGGCGGGAGACCGGTAAGCGCCGACTCCCGCCGGGCCGGTACATCCGCGGCCCGGCGGGGTGTCGGCCGCGAGCGCCGACGCTGCGCCCGCTGATACTCACGCCTGTTCTGGCGTCAGGTCGATCGACCACAAGGCCGCGTCGGCGACATCGCGCAGCGTCACGGTCATCACGCCGGTATCGCCGGCGATCTTCACGTGGCCGAAGAACTGCATGCCGGCAACCGGTGAAAGACCATCGGCTGCGCCGTCAGCGGATTTCACGAACTTCGCCTCCGGACCGAACGTCATGTCGAGGTCATTGGGGCCGAAGGTACCGGCGTGGATCGGGCCTGACACGAATTCCCAGAACGGATGGAAGTCCTGGAACGCCGCCTTGTTGGGATCGTAGTAATGGGCGGCAGTGTAGTGCACGTCGGCGGTCAGCCAGATGGTGTTGCGGATGCCGGCGGCCTTCATGAAGGAGAGCAGCTCGGCGAACTCCATCTCGCGACCCTTGGGCGCGCTGGGATCATTGTTCGCGGCCGCCTCGAATCCCTTCTTGGCCTTTGAGTCATTGTAGACCAGGAGGGAGAGCGGCATGTCGGCAGAGATGACCTTCCAGGTCGCCTTGGAGCCCAGCAGCTCGCGCTTCAGCCATTCGATCTGGTCGCGGCCGAGGAATACCGTGTTTGCATCGGGCGCGGTTTCCAGATTGTCGCCATTTGGGCCGCGATAGCGCCGCATGTCGATGAAGAAGATGTCGAGCAGCGGGCCATAGGCGACCTTGCGATAGACCCGGTTCTGTTCCGCGGCGATCGGCGCGATCGGCATGTATTCGTGGAACGCCCGCGCCGCGCGCGCCGCCAGCAGGCGCACGTTCTTTTCCGTGTAGCGGTCGTCAAACTGCTTGGAATCCGACCAGTTGTTGCTGACCTCGTGATCGTCCCACTGCGCCAGCATCGGCACTTCGGTATTGAAGGCGACGACGTTCTTGTCCAGCAGATTGTATTTGTACTGGCCGCGGTACTCGTCGAGCGTCTCGGCGACCTTGGCCTTCTCGTCGATCAGCAGGTTCTTCCACTTCGTTCCGTCAGGCAGGTCGACTTCCGCTTTCAGGACACCGTCGGCATAGACCGTGTCACCGCAATGGATGAAGAAATCCGGCGCATGCTTCGCCATGGTCGCGTAGGCTTTCATGCCGCCGCGGTCGACATCGATGCCCCAGCCCTGCCCCGCCGTGTCGCCGGACCAAGTAAAGCTGACATCGCGCAGGCCAGCGGGCGCGGTGCGGAAATGGCCGGTGGCCGGTTCAGACACAGCATTGACGTCGGTGAGGTCGGAGAAACTGACGCGGTAGAAGATGTCCTGGCCGGAGGGGAGATCCTCCACCAGCAGCTTGGCGGTGTAGTCGCTCTCCGGCAGCACGTCGACATACGGCAAAGTGCGCGCATCCTTGAAGCCTTCGGTGGCCGCAACCTCGAAGATCGCGCGCGCCGGCCGATCGGTCCGCGCCCACAGCACGCCGTGGTTGGTACCGACATCGCCCGACTGGAGCCCGTGGGTGACCAGCGGCCGCGTCGCGGCGCGCGAGAGGCGCGGCATGGCGAGCCCGACCGCGCCGGCACCGGCGAGCTTCAGGAAATTGCGCCGGGATCTAGACGGTGACGGCAACATGCGCGGCATCGCGACTCTCCTTTTGGGTTCGTGCAAGGCAGCGATGGTCGCCGCGAATGATGACGGTGAGGAATCAACCGGATTAAGGTTTCGCGAACAAGGCCCCTCCGGGCGCCCTTCCACGCCCGCCGCGACCGCCGACAAAGTACGTCCGAAAGCGCTGATTCCGCGGGATTTTCAGGTTCCGGAGGGAACCCGCCGGCCAGGGCTTGCCTCAGGCCGGCAGCCTCTGTATATACCGCCTCGCCCAGAAGTTCCCGACGGGGCTCACAGCCCCGTTCTCTGTGTCGGAGTGTAGCTCAGCCTGGTAGAGCACTGTGTTCGGGACGCAGGGGCCGGAGGTTCGAATCCTCTCACTCCGACCATTGCTTAGCGGCTTCATCCACAGGCAACCTCCCCGCAAACCTCCCTGCTACGATGTTCCGTCGGCGTCCACGGGATTCAACCGCCAGTCGCTTGCCTAATGTTCTCGCTCTGTTCACGCTCGGCTCATGGCCGACGCCCAACACCCAAGAATGGTCCATCGCCTGGGCCGCGAAGGAAGTGCTGCGCCGGCACCTGGGACCTAAGTTCGACCGGCGCCTGCCGCTCTATCTGGCCGACGCGATCGTGGCGAAGCTGCTGGCCATTGTTCGTTGTAACCATTCCGACCGCTTGATTTTGGAGGAGACGCAGCATGGACCGATTCACCGGAGGTTGCCTGTGCGGCAACGTCCGAATTGTGGCGTCGGGACTCCCATACCGGGTCGGCCTTTGTCACTGTCTCGACTGCCGCAAGCATCATGGGGCCCTTTTTCACGCTTCCGCGGTGTTCCCTCAGGATGCGGTGACGATCGATGGCGAA